>JAYVPT010000021.1:0-152313 GCA_043757165.1 Ferruginibacter sp. | reverse complement strand
TCCTTTGTCTATTAAGTTCTACCGTGACAATTTTATTTGCCCAAAAAGAAACTTACGAATTTACCAGCTATGCTCCACCCACAGGATGGAAAAAAGAATTGAAAGCAAACTCCCATACCAGCTACAGCATCATCAATAAACAAAAGAAAACGTATTGCCAGATTTTTGTTATGCTAAGTACTGCAAGTAAAGGCAGTATAAAAGAAGATTTTGAAAGTGATTGGCAAACCCTTGTTGCAAAACAATATGGCGTTACAGATACTCCACGGCTAACTGAACTCACAACAGAAGGCGGCTGGCAGGTGCTGGGCGGCATTGCACCTTTTACATTTAATAATGGAAAATCTACTGCCATGCTCACCACGATGAGTGGTTATAACAAAGCCGTAAGTATTGTAGCCGTTACCAACAGCGAAGATTATATCCCTGCAATACAAAAATTTCTTGAATCTGTTGAAATGAAAAAACCATCAACAAATGTTGCTGTAACTAAAACAATTAACACACCGGCAGGTAACAATAAGTTTGCATTTAGCACCACCACTTATGATGATGGCTGGGTGGCAACTGAACAGGCAGATTGGGTGCAGGTAACAAAAGGAACGAGCAAAGTTCTGATTCACTATCCCAATAAAAAAGCTGATGCATATAATTCAGTTGTGCTGGATGGATTAAAAAATGCATGGGATGTTTTAGTGGCTCCCAAATACAGCACTGCTTCCAATTTTGAATTTAAGCCAATCACCGGATGGCAAACCATTGAATTTGCCGAAGTGGATGCCGTAAAAAAAAAGACAGGTAAAACAGTTCATGTTGTATTATTTAAAATGAATTATAGTAACGGCAGTGGAAAGTATTTAGAATTTATTACCCCTGATAAAAATTCATTTGAACTGGAATTTGGGGCTTATCATCAAACAACCTCTGGTTGGGAGAAAATGGAAAATATGGCTTTCCTAAATAAGTTTGCGGTTGCCGCCACAGACCTTAATGGTAAATGGACAAGTGATTTCTCAGGAGCTATTCAATATGTAAATGCCTATACCGGTTTTGATGCCGGAATGGACACGCATGCATCCGCAGAAAATTATCAATTTAGTTCCGGCAATACTTATAAATGGGATTTGGCAGTTGCCAGCGGGCCTGTGGGCAATATTAAATTTCAAAGTGTAAAATCAAACGGCAAGTTTACCATGAATGGAAACTGGAAAGTGAATTTTTCAGATATAGAAGGTAAACCACGGAGCTACGATGTTTATTTCTCCTGTATAAAAGGATTGAGAATATTATGGATTGATAACAGGCCTTTTGCAAAAGCGGAATAAAATTTTTTATAAAAATAATCAGATGAAAATAAAATTATTAAAAAAGTTAAAAGCAATAATACTTACTGCAACTGCAATGCTGATACTTTTTACAGTACAGGCTCAAAAAAAATTAGTACCTGTTTCACAATCCTCCTTAACAGGTGTTGTATTGCCTGCAGGCAGTAAACAAGACAGTAGGTTGTTAATGGAATTATCAGGCAAAGCGCTTTTAGAAATAGAAACTAAAAAAGTAAATACCACCGTAACAAAAACAGAGATCTTTTATCTGCCTGCAACAGCTGCAGGCGCCAATGCAGATTCAATTGTTCAGCAACTTTCTGCATTGGGCTGGGCCATTACACCTGTAGAGGGTGATGATAAATTTGTTTGGATACAAAAAGATAACCGCTATATCATTACTTATTTTTCATTAAATAAAAAAGATAACGACCTGTATTTTGGTGAAGTTGCCAATGCCCCGGTAAATGGAGCAAATGTAAATAACAATGGCGGTTATCAAAATACCAATAGCCAGCAGAATACACAGCAACCCGATCCTCAACAGGACGGGCAAAATACAAACCAGGTTAATACTGTGCCGGTAAATAATCAGCAGGCAATACAAAATATTTCAAACACAGCTGCTAAACAGGATGGCTTTGCATTTACCACTACCAACTTTGATGATGGCTGGACAGGCACTGTACAGGAAGACTGGGTGGAAGTAACAAAAGGAAATATTAAAGTGTTGCTACACTATCCAAAAGAAGGAACGATATTTCCGGCTGACCCTGAACCAATGACGAATGCTGCATGGAATATTTTAGTGGCACCCCGCTATAGCAATTTGAAGAATTATAAAACTGCTTATATCAGCACTTATAACCGGCCTTATTTGGGCATGGGTTATGCAACAGAAAACAGCAGCGGTAAAGAAGTGTTTATTGTTTTATTCCATCAGGGTCAAACAGGCTGGATAGAATTTATTACACCAGATAAAAACACATTTATGCAGCAGTATAAATTAGACCCTGAAACAGTGAGATGGGATACCGAGAGTGAACTGATGAATCCGCTTGCACAGATGCAGGGTTACAACAGGTTTGCTGTAGCAGCTACAGATTTTAACGGCAGGTGGACAAGCGACTTTACAGGCATACAGCAAATGTACCATGTTTATACAGGGCAATATGCAGGTATGAATATGAACCAATCGAATGAAGAATTTGATTTTAAAGCAGGCAATTCATACAACTGGAAATTACTTGTTGTAAATGGCATGGTAGGTAATACAAAATTTAACCAGGTAAAATCAGCAGGTACTTTTAGTGTGCCCGGCAACTGGCAGATTCAGTTTTCCATTATTGAAGACAGGCCAAGGACTTACAATGCATTTTTCTCCTGTATAAAAGGGGCAAGAATATTAAACCTGCTTGATGCACAATCACCAGGTTCAGGAATTTTTACACAATATGGAATGGCGAAATAACTAATTATAAATCTTAAAATTTAAAAAAATGCGAACAATTATTTTATTATTACTGCTATTTCCAATAGCAACATTTGCACAAAGGCAAGATGTATATATCAACCTTACAGATGCCAGCGGCCAGCAAATAAAAGGTGATGCAACTGTAAAAGGATTTGAAAGGAGTATTAATGTATTATCCTTTAGCCCCAGTGGTAAAAATAATTCTCAATTAAATTTTACCATGAATATAAGCGGAGCTTCTGCTGATTTAAAAAGAGCAATGGGTAGTGGTGCAGTATTACTTAACGGCACTATGACAGTAACACAATTATCTCCTTCCATGGGAAGGCCCGTTATATTGTACACCGTAAAAATGGAAAACATCATCGTAAGCAGTTGCAGTGAATCGATGGGATGTAATAATGTAATGACCTCATCAACAGCTATTGTTGCTACACGAATTGGCTGGACCTATTATCAAACGGATGCAGCCGGAAAACAAACCGTATCCCGTAAATATGGATATGATGGAGATACCGGAAAAGAATGGACAAATTTTTAAGCCACAAAATTTCTTCAAATTTTGTGGCTTTTTTTGATGTGATTAATGAAATATCCCAGTTTCAGGGGATTGCCACCTGGAATACTTGCTTGTACCTTAGCTGTTACATAAATCAACCTGAATTATGAAGCAGGTAATAAAATATATTATAGCGGTTACAATGTCAGTCACAGGCATTACTGCCTGCAAAACAGTTCCTGTAACTGGCCGCAAGCAACTCAATCTTGTACCCAACGTCATGATACAGGCCATGGCTTTTACAGAATATGATTCAGTTGTTAAAGCCAGCCCAACCCTTTCACAAAATGACGAACGGGCACAAATGGTAACAAGAGTTGGTTCAAGAATTCAGCAGGCTGTAGAGACCTATATGCTGCAAAACAATATGAGTAAAGACATTAAAAATTTTAAGTGGGAATACAATACCATTAATGAAAATATTGTAAATGCCTGGTGTATGCCCGGTGGGAAAGTAGTTGTTTATACGGGTTTATTACCGGTTACTCAAAATGAAACAGCATTGGCCGTTGTAATGGGTCACGAAATTGCTCACGCTATTGCAAGGCATGGCAACGAAAGAATGAGCGAAGGATTGTTGATCAATTTAGGAGGTATGGTTCTGGAAGAAGCATTAAAAGAAAAAAAACAGGAAACACAAACATTATTTTTGGCGTTGTATATGATAGGATCTAATCTTGCACTGGCATTACCCAACAGCCGAATGCAGGAAAACGAAGCGGATAAATTAGGTTTGATCTTTATGAGCATGGCGGGTTATAATCCGGAAGAAGCCATTCCCTTCTGGCAGCGGATGGCAGCAAGCAACACTGGCAATAAATTACCACAGTTTTTATCCACACACCCAAGTGATGAAACAAGGATAAAAAAATTATCTGCATTAATTCCTGAAATAAAAAATCAATACTATAAAAATTAAACCATGAAAAAAGTATTACTGCTTGCAGCCTGTTTTAATGTACTTAGTGCCATGGCTTTTGATACCTGGTGGCATGCTGAATGTACAAGAAAAGCCATGGTGGCAAATGGTTTTTCCGGCGATGCAAGACTGGCTGCTCAGGTATCGAATTATATTGCAGATTTTATGGCTGGTTCATTTGATAAAGCAAACGAAGAAATTGAAAAAAAAGGATTGGAAAGCCTGCGCCTTACAGGAGGTGACGCTTCTTATTCTTATTTACATTTTGACGGTGTATTATCAGAAACCGAAATGGAACAAAACTGGAAATTACTTTTTGATAATACAGTAGCAGCATTAAGAAAATTCTCCGGCCCAAACACTGTAAAACCCGGTTTCCGTTTAATTGTATTATTTAATATCATTGGTACCAGCCTGCATGTGGTACAGGATTTTTATTCTCATTCCAACTGGGTAAATATTTATGATTCGATGGGTAAAAGCCCGATACCAACATGGTTTGATATTACCGAGGGTGAAAGAAAAAAACTAAAACTTTGTTCGGGTGTTTATCCCGATGGTTCTATGCCGGGGCATCCCAATCATTCTGATTTAAATAAAGATATATCAACAAGGCCCCTTAACAAAGTTGCTGTTGAAGCTGCCGAGAGAGCCTCTGTTGATTGGGTAAAAAAACTGATGGATGCAGTTAGTGAAGTGCCATGGGGTGAACTTAAAGGGTATAATATTCAAAAAGATATGGTTTTAAAAAATTTCCTGGTATCACTCGATGCAACTTTTTTAACTTCCAGTTCAATTGTAGCTGGCCATCTGGATGGGGGTGCGCCGGCTAAATTTATTTTTTCACCTGATAAAAACATCAAAAAAGAAAAAGCTATGGCAGGCACGGCATTACTGATGGCACTTGAAAAATACGGGGTAAATATAGGTACAATGGGTAATGAATTTTATTTACCATCTCCTTATTGGTCTGGTTTTAAAGGTTATTTTATTACAAGAGATATAGCTGTTGGTTTAACTTTAAAAGGAAAAAAGTATGCCCTGCCAAAAATTAAACTTAAATAATAAACCACTCACAAAACTGTACTTCAATTACCCGATACAATTTATTTTTTGCTATAAGTAATATTTTACACAAACCTGTTTTCTTATCTTCGCAGCGATGAAAGATTTTAAAGAGCTGCGAATTATTTTTATGGGTACTCCGGAATTTGCTGTTGCCTCTTTAGATGCATTGGTAAGAGCCGGTTGTAATATTGTTGCAGTAATTACCGCACCCGGTAAACAAGCAGGCCGTGGCATGCAATTACAGCAAAGTGCAATAAAAAAATATGCAGTAGAAAATAATCTTGCTGTACTTCAACCTGAAAAATTAAAGAACCCTGAATTTTTAGAACAATTAAAATCATTGCGGGCAGACCTGCAAATTGTAGTGGCTTTTCGCATGTTGCCCGAAGTAGTTTGGAATATGCCGCCAATGGGTTCAGTAAATCTGCACGGAAGTTTGTTACCACAATACCGTGGTGCAGCGCCTATTAACTGGGCTGTTATTAATGGCGAAAAAGAAACCGGTGTAACCACCTTTAAACTGCAACACGAAATTGATACCGGCGATATTTTATTGCAACAAAATTTTGCTATTGGAGAAAATGATACTGCAGGCGAAGTACATGATACCATGAAAGAAATTGGCGCACAACTTTTAGTAAAAACAGTGAAAGGGTTGGCAGATGGAACGTTACAAGAACAACCACAGACCACCGACCACAGACCACCGTTACCGGAGCGTAATGTGCAGTCGTCAGTAGCCGGCGGTCCGTCGTCGCTTCGTCATGCTCCAAAAATTTTTACCGAAACCTGTAAAATAGATTTTAATAAACCAACTGAAGTGGTCCATAATTTAACCCGTGGCCTCTCTCCTTTTCCAGGTGCTTTTACCATACTTGATGGCAAAATGTTGAAGATTTATAAAAGTGAGAAAGAAATTACTGCACTAAAAATAAAAACAGTAACAGGCATGTATGAGACAGATGGCAAAACTTTTTTAAAGTTCACCTGTATGGATGGCTATATTCATGTGAAAGAATTACAACTGGAAGGAAAGAAGAAAATGACTGTGGAAGATTTTTTACATGGCTACAGATTTGCGTTATAAAAAAAGCGCTGCAATAATTGCAGCGCTGTACTGATATTTTATTTATTATTATTTCATTTTTATTTTCTCCAGCATTTTTTTATTCACTGCAGCTTTAGGAACAACCAGGCTTATTGTATTAATTGCAAAATAAGCCTCCGATACATAAATATATCCGTGCTTTGGCCCAATATCTCCCTTCGAATTTTTTACCACAAAGAAATCATTACCTCCTTTAGACTTTGCAAGACCTGTAATATGCATCAGGTGATCATCCTGGGTGGTAAGATTTTCAAATAATTTCTGACGCACCGCAACATCCCACTTACCTTCTTTTGCCTGTCCCGTAATAAGATCGCCCTTTCTTTTTAATTCCGGGGCAAAATTATTAAAGTTTACTGCTGCGCCCATTTTTTGCTGAAAGCCATCATTACTTACATCTCCATCCCACAATACAGAGTACCCATTATTTATACTTTCTTTTGTTAATTCAATCATATCTTCAAGCGGCACATTATAATACAAACCACTGCTGAAATTATCGGGCACTTCTAAAATAAATGGTACGTAATACGGGTGATGGGTAAATGAAGTGATGTACAAATAATCATCAGCATTAAACTTCAACACTTCGGCTGCAAAAGTTTTGGGTGTATATTCTTTTTCATTATACAAAAATTTAGCAGGAGGTATACCCAGTTCATCATTCAATATTTTTTCATATCCTGTAATCCAGTCTTCCCTCACTGGTGTATGTTTCAGCAAAGTGTCTAAATATATTTTTAATTTTTGCACCAGCCGTCCGTGATCATGTACAGTATAACCTCCCGGCCTTAAACCACTGTATGCACTATCAGGCACAGCACCATATTTAGCTATTGCATTTATCAGGTCGTGTCCCAGGCCACCTTCACCAAATTGCGTATGCCCCAGGCGCATTACGTAATTTTTAGCTTTTTCCAAATAAGTATTTCTTACAGAAAACATTTCGCTTAAATCAAATTCGCCTAAATTATATTTTATACACTGGCTTTCAATTAAAGATGTGGTGGAAAAGCACCAGCAGGTTCCGGTAATACCCTGGTCTTTAACAGGCGTGGCGGCAATACTTTTTAGTATTGTAAAATTGGTATCGTTTTTTCTGTCTTCTTCGGCTTTTAATTTGTCGTTAAGTTCTTTTTCTTTTTTTAATTTAGGGTTTGCTGCTTCTATATCTGTTTGTGCATAAGTTATAAAAAATGCCGCAGCAGCAATTACAAACAAAAAAACTTTCTTCATAAATTTTATTTTGAATAATTAAGTGTACAATCTAGTTTATTTTCTGCGGAACCTAAAGCATCTGCGGCAGCATTACTCAGGCGTATTATTAGTCCTGTATTTTGTTTAATATCAGGAATTAAATCCAGCACTTTTGCGTATACCGATTTACCATTGGCGGCGTTGGTTATTTTAATTACAGTGCCTGCCGGTGCTGTATTATGCAGGCAGTAATATTTTCCATCTTCCCAGCCACTGGTACTTTTAAAAATTCCACCAGCTCCAGTTTCGTTTATAACACTGCTGCTTTTTGTTTGAGACTCATATAGACTTTTAAAAATACCGCCATTAAAATTTACTGCCCTGCCTGTAACAACCGATGGCGTTTCTTTTTTTACTTCTTTAACAATTTCAGCAGGTTTTTCTTCTTCAATATTTTTTATCCTGGGGCTCTCGTCTTTCTTTGGCTTTGGCACATCTGCCACAACTTCTTTTACAAGTTTTTCTTCCTGTTTTTTTGCAACAACCGGTTTTTCATTATTTGAACCTGTGTATCCCACAATAATTTTAGCCCCTTCGCTTAACGCATTACCTGTAAGGTTGTTCCATTTTTTTATATCCTCAATAGGTACTTTGTTATATAATGTGCTAATGTGGTACAGTGTTTCTTTTTTGCCAACTGTATGATAAATTGGCTTCCCGTTTTCGGTTTTGGCAACAACATTTTTTGCCGGTTTTTCCACTTTTGCAGGCAGAGGAACGGCTGGTTTGGCAGTTGCATTTTTTCCGGGAATTTTTAATACCTGCCCCAACGTTAAACCTTTCTCATAATCAATCTTATTATAATTAGCCAGTTCCCTGCCATTGACATTATACAAACGGCCAATACTGGTAAGGCTTTCTTTAGGGCCAACAGTATGTGTAATATCTTTTTGCGCCAATACAAAAAAAGGCAGCAAAAGCAGTGCACAGCATCCTGCGAACAAGCCAAATATTTTCTTCATATCCAAAAATTGTGATTGCAAATATGCAAAAATTAGTTGGTTTTTGAGCCCAATTACTTGTTAACAATGCGCCATTCCTTAGGATAGTAATTATTTATACGGTTGGGCAGTATTTTTACCCAGCCCAATGGTAATTGCCCGTAGTTTATTAAAGCCCATCCTTTTATTATGGTAGCAATTTTTATTTCCTGCCTGCGCAGGTATTGTAAGGCGGTTTCTACACCAACGTTTATAGCTGAAACCGAAGGGGAAATTATTGTACTTACTGCCAGTTCATGATCGGGAATTAATTCATCACGGATGATGGCGCCCATTTTTACACCTGCTTTTTTTATATATAGCGCAGCTTGCATTACCGCCAACTCATTTTGTAAATGTAAAGGCATGGCAATAATGTCTCCTTTTTGTTTAATAAAGAAAAAATTCTCCGGCTCTTTAAGCCAGGGTTTTAAAATTTCAATTTCTTTTGCAGATAATTTTTCTGATTTACTTTTTTGTACCCTTTGCTCCAACCAGTTACCTGCGTCAACAGTTTTTTTAAATGCTGCAATAAAAAAACCTTCGCCTTTTATCTTATCAGGATAAAAACGATAGCCATATGCATTTTCCTGAGCTGACTGTGTCTCAACTATATTCCATTCTGCTTTTACTGACAACATACAACTGTCAACTAACATCTCTTTCACTAACCAGTCTGCAATGGCTTCATCTTCATCTGTTGAATAAGAACAGGTGGAATAAATTAAAACACCACCATGTTTAAGTGCTGAAAAAACATCAGCCAAAATCCTTTGCTGGCGCTGACTGCACAGCTGCACATTATTTTCACTCCATTCTTCAATTGCCGAAGGGTCTTTACGAAATAAGCCACTGCCGCTGCAGGGTGCATCCACCACAATCACATCAAAATAATTTTCCAATCGCTGAAAGTCTTTTGGATCGTTATTGGTAACAATAACATTTGCTGCACCCCATTTGGTAATATTTTCTGTTAAGATATTTGCCCTTGTTTTTATTACCTCATTACTCACCAGTAAACTTTCTTTATTGATCAACGATTGAATTAAAGTGGATTTACCACCCGGTGCTGCACACAGGTCCAACACTTTTAAGGGCAGTGATAAATCAACCGTTTGCTGTAAGACCTGCTCTAAAAACATACTGCTGGCTTCCTGCACATAATAAACCCCGGCATGAAAGGTTGGGTCGAGAGTAAATGAGGGACGTTCTGCTAAATAAAATCCGTTTTTGCACCAGGGAACTTTATACCCGTTATTTATTTCTTGTTCTTTTAAAGGATTTACCCTTACAGAAGTTACCTGCTCACCCGAATGATGCACTTCTGTAAAAGCAATTTCATTAAAGCCTTTTATGTTTTGTAAAGATTGTATGAGTGCCGGTGGTAACAATGTTATGTATTTATTAATTAATATGCAAATATCAGCTGCAATTAATAAACTAAAGTAGCAGCAAAAAATTACTTCTTGCATTATTGCTATATAAATTTTACATTTAAGATGATTTTCAATTCCCCTGTTTTACCCGTCTGCACCTTATCAACCATTTATTAATAATTTAAACCTTTTCAAAAAATGAAGCAACGCAATTTTTTGGCAACTGTAATGGTTGCCGCAGGTATGTCCCTTTTTCTTTATTCGTGCAATGGTTCCGGCGACGGAGATAAAACTGCCGAAGTAAAACCTGAAACTACAACCGCTAAAGCTACTGAACCAATGCCTCCTCCTGTAGCCAAGCTGAATAATTTTTTAGTAGGTAAATTTAAAGTATCCAGCTATACCAAATGGAGAGCAGAGTATGATGGAAATGACTCTGCACGGATTGCCAATGGCTTGAACAGTTATGTTATTGGACGTGGAATTGGCAGTGATTCCAACACAATACTTGTAGCAATGAAAATGGCTGATGTAGATAAAGCAAAAAAAATGGCAACCTCGCCTGAATTAAAAGCACGCCTGCAAAAAGCTGGTGTAATGGGTATGCCGTCATTTAACTATGTGGAATCTGTTATGATGGATTCTTCCACCAATGCCTCAACCTTACGATTAATTATGACACATAAGGTAAAAGACTGGGATGTATGGAAAAAAGAATTTGACAGCCACAAGCAGGTAAGGATAGATGCCGGCCTTATTGACAGGGTTGTAGGTCATGAATTTGGAGATACTCACCTGGTAACAATGGCTTTCGCTGTAAGCGATATGGCAAAAGCAAAAGCATTTATGACTTCAAAAGATTTAAAAGATAAAATGATGGCTGCAGGAGTAGAAGGCCCTCCAACTTCCTTCTTTTATAATGTAGTGAAAAAATATTAATTGATTTTTGCAGCTTAATAAAATGGCAGCCCTTTTAGAACTGCCATTTTATTTTTCGCATTGTTACAAAATTTCTAAAGATTAGTAACCCTTGCATTATCTATTTTCTACACATCCACCGCATCATACACCAGCACTTTTTGCCAAAGCTGTGCACAGTCTTTTACAAATTGTAAATGAATGGGATCGGTCTGGTAATCGTCCTGCGCTTCTTTGGTTGCAAAGATGAGCATCCACGATACGGAGTAAGAACTGTCGATTACTTCCCTGTTGGTGGCAGCCGCCGTACCAATATGAAAAGATTGTATAGAAACGGCCGCAGATAATTTTTGTAAGCCTGCCACTAACTGTTGCTTATCAGCAATACTATCGGGGTTTTTAAGCCAGAAAAAAACATGATGGATAAATACGTTCTTCATTTTTTATTTTTATGGTAATTAATTATTTTTTCTCCGCTCTCTTTTTTAATTCTTCAACCTGCATATTGTTCACTCTGCCTACGGGTTGTTTACCACGGTAAGTGATCACCCTCATCAGCGTTGCATCTATTGGTACTGTTACCGGCCCGGCGTATTTGGGATAAAAACGATCAGGATAAGAATTATCGAAACTGTAGTAAATATCCAGCCCCTCCACTTCTGTTTTTAAACTAACCGCCAATTCACCTTTATCATTTTGACTCACTTTAAAATCGGGGTCATACATGCCTGGGCCATATTTTATTTCAGCCGCATCAAAGCGTTTAAAATGATCTTCTATTTTACCCACAAAACTGTTCCAGTTTTTTTTACGGGCCGGGCTCCATGCCGTTTCGCTGATGGCAAATGCCCGTGGCCATGTCATGTATTGCACCTGGCGATAGTTATACATTTGTTCACTCCACAAATTACCCTGTATGCCTTTTACATATTTTTCATCAATACCTTCCGATACCGGCTCATACGAATAGGTTTTACTCACCCGAAGTGATGCATATACTTTTGGTTCCATTATCTCATCGCTCTGCATATAATCAAGATAGACAAATGTAGTCGGACTCATTACCACTTCATGTTTTTTATTGGATGCTTCAACACCACCTTTAGTACCACGCCAGCTCATAATGGCTGTTGTTGGTGATACACCTCCTTCCAGTATCTCATCCCAGCCCATCATTTTCTTTCCTTTGCTTTGCACAATTTTTTCCAACCGCTTTTCAAAATACCCCTGTACTTCATTCATTGTTTTTAAACCTTCTTTTTGCATCAGTGCTTTTACAGCATCATTATTCTCCCAATAATTATGAATGCATTCATCGCCGCCAACATGGATATATTCAAAAGGAAATAATTGCGCCAGTTCAGTAATTACTTTATCTAAAAAGGGATATACTTTTTCATTAGCCGGACAAAGTGTATTATCTAACAAACCATAAAAATGCCCCTTGGCAGGCCATTCAATAAATTTATCGCCGGAACTTACTTTATATTTTTCTGCTCCCGGCGTGCAGCTTAATTCAGGATAAGCAGCAATGGCCGCAAGACTATGTCCGGGCACATCAATTTCGGGCAGCACATTTACAAAACGGGCGGCGGCATATTGCACAATTTCTTTTATATCGTCCTGTGTATAAAAGCCGCCATAGTTTCGTGGCTCATCATCTTTTATTGGCAAAAAGCTACCGAAGCGGCCGGTACGTTTTACATTCCATGCACCAACAGATGTTAGTTTGGGCAGGCTTTTTATTTCTACACGCCATCCCTGGTCGTCAGTTAAATGCCAGTGAAACAAATTGAATTTATAGGCAGCCATTTCATCAATAAAAATTTTTACTTCTTCTTTAGTAAAAAAATGGCGGCTTACATCCAGCATTAAACCCCGCCATCCAAAACGGGGATAGTCTGTTATCTCTACACAGGGTGCTGACCATTCCATATTTTTTACCAGCTCTTTACCGGCAATGGCAGTCGGCAGCAGTTGCAATAATGTTTGCACCCCATAAAACAAACCTGCCGGCTGGTTAGCTTTTATGATCATATTTTTAGGAGTAACAGATAATTCATATCCTTCTTTTCCAATGGCAGTATTTGCAGTTGTATTGAGAATTAACTGAATATTTGCAGCAGTTGAATTATCTGAAACCTTTACAGAATAGCCGGTAGCTGTGCTTATTTTTTTTTGCAGATAATTAGCTGCAAATTGTATAGCTGTATTATTGGCTGCACTAATGACGATATCTTTTGGCAAAAGGTAAACACCTGTTTTTTGAACCAGTTGAACAGGTTCCGGAATAACAGCAATATTTTTTGTTTGACTAAATACCATGGCAAAAACGTAACAGGAAAGTACCAGTAAAAATATTTTCTTCATATTGATATGATTTTTTTAAACCAGAGGCGAAATTTCCGCATAATATTTATATCAGCCAAATCTCTTTTCTTTACATTTAAAACCCAGTAGTATGTCATTATTATTAAACCGTTCTGTTTTTGGCGATATTAAAAATACAGGCAACGTATTAAGTAAAGAAGCAGCTTACCAGCTATTAAATGAGTGGGTAAAAAATGAAAGGCTGCAATTACACATGAAACAGGTTGCATATGTAATGAAATGCTGGGCTGCAGAAAAAGAAGGGTTGAATGAAACTGATGTATGGCGTTGGGAAATGGCGGGACTGCTGCATGATGCCGACTGGGACCAATGGCCGGAACTACATTGTAAAAAAATTATTGAAGAACTGGAGGAAAGGAATATTGATCCGGAAATAATCAGGGCTATTGCCAGCCACGGCCCTAATCATTTTGGTGTGGAGCCAATAACAAAAATGGATAAGATGTTGTATGCATTTGATGAATTGAGCGGACTGATACATGCTTATAGCTTAATGCGGCCGGAAGGATACGAAGGAATGGAATTAAAAGGCGTTAAAAAAAGGTTTAAGGAAGCCCGTTTTGCAGCTAATGTAAACAGGGATGAAATTATTGATGCTGTGCAACGTACCGGAGTGGAGCTGGAAACTGTGATGCAGTTTATTATTGAGCGGCAGGGGGAGGTAAAATAAAGTTATTTTATATTTCCCACAAAGACGCAAAGATCACAAAGTATTTATCGCTGTGTTCTTAGTGGGATAAGTTTTATACAGATTTTACCTCTGCACACAAATCCTGCAATACTTTTTTGGCATCGCCAAATAACATACTTGTTTTAGGTTGAAAAAAAAGATCATTTTCTATACCGGCATAACCGGGTTTCATACTGCGTTTATTAACGATAACTGTTTTGGCCTGTTCCACTTCTAAAATTGGCATGCCGTATATTGGAGAAGCAGGATCATTTTTTGCAGCAGGGTTTACCACATCGTTGGCACCAAGTATCAGTACCACATCGCAGCTTTTAAATTCGTCATTGGCCTGTTCCATCTCTAATAATTTTTCGTAGCTCACATCTGCTTCTGCAAGCAACACATTCATGTGCCCGGGCATACGGCCCGCCACCGGGTGAATGGCATAGGTTACTTCCACACCTTTTTCATTTAATATTTTTTCCAACTCATGACAGGTATGTTGCGCCTGTGCTACCGCCAAACCGTAGCCCGGAACGATCATTACTTTGTTGGCATAACTCATTACCATTGCCGCATCGGCTAAACTTATTTCTTTATAATTGCCCTGTGCTTTTGCCACCCCGCCTGCTACAGCATTTTTATTACCGCCGCCAAACGAACCAATCAATACATTGGTTAAAGAACGATTCATGGCTTTGCACATCAATATAGTTAACAGTGTTCCTGCAGCGCCAACCAATATACCACCGGTGAGCATTGCTTTATTATCGTACAAAAAGCCACCACATGCCGCTGCCACACCGGTAAATGAATTGAGCAAAGAAATTACCACGGGCATATCGGCGCCACCAATGGGCAACACAAATAATATTCCGTAAATGAAGGCAAAAAAACCAATGAGTATAAAAGGAATATAAATATTTCCGATAGTAGAACGGTAAGCAAATACGGCAGCTGTAATGGTTAAAACCAGCACAATCATATTGACAATATGCTGCCCTTTAAAAGAAAAATCTTTAACCCTGCCGTTTAATTTACCCCATGCAATAATACTGCCTGTGTAAGATATGGTGCCAATGATAGCGCCTGCAACAATGGTTAGGTAATGACCAACAGTTGCCAGTTCTGCAAATGGCGTATCGGGAGAAGCCTCATGTAATTTATAGATATGATAAAATTCTGCTGCAGAAATTAATGCCGCACATGCGCCACCCATTCCATTGAACAAACTCACCATTTCTGGCATGGCCGTCATCTTTACTTTTTTTGCAGAGAGAGTGCCTGCAATTGTACCAATTAATAAACCGCCAAATATCCATGCATAATTTTGCAGCTTTTCTCCATTATCTTCATACAAAAAGATAGTAGCAAAGATGGCTACTGTCATACCGAATGCAGCCACTAAATTTCCTTTACGTGCGGATGCAGGGCTGGATAACATTTTAAGTCCAAGGATAAAGGTTACTGAAGCGATGAGGTAGCAGAGTGTGAGTAGATTGAGTTCCATTCTTAATTTATTTTCACGCAGAGGTACGGAGGCCACTGAGTTTTTTTAATTAGTGTAATTTGTTTTAATTAGTGTAATCACTATTTTTTCTTCTTAAACATTTCCAGCATTCTGTCTGTTACCACAAAACCACCCACTACATTCAGTGTGCCTAATATCACTGCTAAAAATCCTAATATCAGTGCGAAATAATTATCTGATTCGGCCTTGCCCATTACAATGATGGCACCAATGATCACCACACCATGTATGGCATTGGCCCCACTCATTAACGGCGTATGCAATACACTTGGCACACGGCCAATCACTTCTATCCCAACAAAGACCATCAGTATAACTATGTAAATGATCTGTTGATTTTCAGATATCCATTGTAATATATTTTCCATGCTCTTGTGTTAATTTGTTTATTGGTTAATTATTTAATTCGTAAAACGGCACCACATTATCCATTATATCATTATCAATTATTAATTAAAGCTTTCACTCTTTCATTTGTAATTTCTCCTCCATGCACCACACAGGTTCCCTTTACCAGGTCATCTTCAAAATTCAAATTGAATAGACCTTCTTTATTGATCATCAATTGTAAAAAGTTTAAAATGTTTTTACCATACAATTTACTGGCATCACTGGGCATTGTGCCTGCCAAACGTGAATTACCAACAATGGTTACGCCATTATGAATAACAGTTTCATCATTCTTTGTATTATCTGTATTACCACCTGTTGCAGCGGCCAGGTCAATAATCACCGAACCATTTTTCATTGCTTCAATCATTTCTGTTGTAATTAATATTGGCGCTTTTTTACCCGGTATTTGTGCAGTGGTAATTACAATATCTGCTTTGGCTACACTCTCAGCAATTTTTGCTTTTTGGCGCTGCATAAATTCCGTGGTTTGTTCCACAGCATAACCACCGGCTTTACTGGCATCAGCAGCGCCTTCCACTTCAATAAATTTTGCGCCCAAACTTTGTACTTCTTCTTTAACTGCAGGCCTTGTATCAAATACTTCCACCACAGCGCCCAAACGTTTAGCTGTTGCAATTGCTTGTAAACCTGCAACACCTGCGCCCAGTATCATCATTTTTGCAGGAGGCACACTGCCTGCTGCTGTCATAAACATGGGAAAATATTTGGGAAATAAATTTGCTGCTGTTAATACTGCTTTATAACCTGCAATATTGGCCTGGCTACTCAGCACATCCATACTTTGCGCCCTTGTGGTACGTGGCAACATATCCATACTAAAAACTGTAAAATCTTTTGTGGCCCATTGCTGCATTAGCTGTGCGGCAAATAAAGGTTGGTATATTCCTAAAAATATTTTCGATTTCAGGTGTTCAATTTCCGATTGATGTGGAGCATTTATAGTTAATACAATATCACTTTCATTTAAAATCTCATTCCTTGATTTTATGAATACACCTGCGGCTACATATTTATCATCATCTGCAAAAGCAGTTGCTCCTGCATTGCTTTCAATGCAAACATTTACATTCCATCTTTTCAGGATAATTACATGTTCCGGTAAAAGGGAGATTCTGGTTTCGGGGAATTGTTCTTTTAAAACGCCAATTGTCATAAGTAAGAAATAATTCCGCAAAGGTAACAAAAATGCCACTAACCCCTAAGGGCGAATTGTAGTTTTTAAAAATCATTCCATTATTTAATATCCCTGCTTTACAGACATCAGAACCTGATAGTAAAGTGTTGTTTTACTTTAATGCTGTTATTTATACAAACAATGCCTATAAAAAACAGGTCAATAGTAAGTGTAACCTGTGGATGCTGCTGAATTTCGGCCCATGCTGCTTCCATTTCATCACTCCAGTGAATATCATCAAAAATTAATATAGAGTTTAGGCTTGAAAACTTTAGAAGTTTAGTAAGGTATTCGAGTGTTGGTTGTTTGCGGTGATTGCCATCTATAAAAGCCAGGTCCACTGTTTGCAATTGTGATAAAATTTGTGGTAATGTTACCGAAAAATCTCCCTCATTTAAATTGATATTTTTTAATTGTAAAGCAGTAAAGGTTTGCTGTGCAATAACGGCAATATTTTTGGCTCCCTCGCAGGTAATAATTTTTGCATTGGTATTTCCTGATGCTAAATATGCAGTGGTAATGCCAAACGAAGTGCCCAGCTCAAGAATTGTTTTGGGTTGATAATAATTTACAATGCGAAATAAGAGTTGCGAAAACTTTTTAGATTTTAAAGAAGATGCAGCAATATCTTTTACAACACGCTTATCGGTTTTAATAACTGATGAACCCGCACCAAAATCTTCAACTTCAATTACCGTTGTATTTGCAAGTAACACTTTTCTTTCATTTTCAATTGCGGCATAACATTCATATTCATTTTTATCATTCAGCACATTGGTAATAAAATCAAACACAAAAGGCGAATGAATGCCATGGCCTTTACCGTTGCTTGCAGTAAGGTAGTAATGAAGATATTTTTTTGCTAATTGAAGTGAACTGTACAAGTGTAAATTATTATTTTTTCTTCCAAATTTGAAAAGAATATGCATACGCATGTTTGGCATCTGCTTCAAAATCTTCATTGGAAGTTAATTTCCATTGGCTTTCATCTATTACAGGAAAAAAAGTATCGCCCTCGGGTGAAGCATGTACACGGGTAATATAAATTTTATTGGCGATGGCCATACTCTGTTTATAAATTTCGCCACCACCAATCACAAATACTTCTTTGCAGTTTGTTTCCGCAGCTTTTTTCAAAGCATCGTTAAGATCTGTTGCAGTTATTACGCCTTCGGTTGTCCAGTCAGCCTGCCGGGTAATTACAATATTTATTCTGCCGGGCAAAGGTTTATTTACCGCTTCAAAAGTTTTGCGGCCCATAACCACTACCATGCCCCAGGTGATGTTTTTAAAAAATTTTAAATCGTTGGGTAAGTGCCAGATTAGTTGATTGTCTTTACCAATAACATTATTTTCTGCGGCGGCTACTACAAGGGAAACTATCATACTGCTATATAAATAAGCCGTAAAAATAAGGAATATGCAGCGATTGGTTTTTGCGACGGATTACACGAATTAACACGGATTTGATTTTATCCGTGAAAATCTGTGTAATCCGTGGCTGATTTTTTAGTTCTTTAATATTTTAAATTCAACACGCCTGTTCAACTGACGGCCATCGTCGGTATCATTAGTGGAAACAGGTTTTGTTTCGCCATAACCCTGCGATATTATTCTTGATACCACAATGCCTTTAGATAAAATATATTCCCGTACTGATCTGGCCCTGTTATCACTCAATGTAAAATTATATTCGTCAGATCCTTTGCTATCGATATGTGCACTCATTTCAATCTCCACATTAGGATAATCGTTTAAGAATTTAACCACACGGTCCAATTCCACAAATGATTCCGGTCGTAAATTATATTTATCAAAATCGAAAAACACATTATTCAGGCGGAAAATCTGCCATATTTCTATCGGCACTAAATACAAATCTTTATGAATTTCTTTATAGCCGGCTTTTATCAATGAATCCAGATCGAGATTTTCGGAGATGGCGAAAAATTTATCTGCCGATGCCATGATGCTGTAATTTTTATCGTAGGGCAACACAATTTTAAACGAACCATCCACCGGGCTGCTTACTCCATTTCCTGCATCAGCACCATCGGGTAGAGTTTGGTATATCAATGACGCTTCCAATGGTTCTTTTGTTTTGGCATTATATACATTACCGCTAACCAATACTACTGGATCAGGCATTTCTTTTTCCAATAACTTTACTCTTACAATATCGCTGGCGCCAAAAGCACCATCGCTTGATGTGAGGTAAGCAAATTCTCCTCCGGCATCTAAAGTAAAAAATGCTTCGGAGCCTGCGGTGTTTATTGGCGCACCCAGATTAACCGGGTCACTCCATTTAGTCCAACTTTCATCCAAACGTTTCGTCATCCAGATATCATTTTCGCCTAAACCTCCCGGCCTGTCGCTGCTAAAATAAAGTGTAACACCATCGGCTGCCAAAAAGGGGCTCATCTCATTATAATCAGGCAGATTGATCTTTTTTCCAAGGCTTTTTGGTGCTGTCCATATATCGTGGCCTTCTAAAAAAGAAACATAAATATCATTATCAAAACTTCCTTTTTTATCTGTCATATAAAACAATAAGGTCTTGCCATCATGCCCCATTGACGCTCCGATTTGTGAGGTTATACTGAACTTTCCAAAATTCCTGATCTTCAGCATTTCTGCATTGGTCCAGCTATTATCTCTTCTTTTGTGAATCATACTCACTCCCATTCCCAAGTATTGTCCATCTATAAAAGAGCCCTTCAATAAAATGGTGTTCAAATCAGGAGATATCCAATACACAGCATTGTATTGCGAAGCGTTTACTTTATCACTTAAATGTTTTGCTTTACTCCATTTCCCTGCTGTATCCCTCATAGAATACCAGATATCCTGTGAGTTTGGTACGGTTTGATAATGAATATTTGCAGGATCGTTCTGGCGGATGAAAAATAATAAATTGCCATCTGCAGAAATGGTGGGCCGCATTTCGGGGTTATAGGTATTAATAACTTCTCCTAAATTTTCTACTTTAATTACGGTGGTTTCTTTGATGACTTTTTCTTTCTGCTCTATAAATTTAACAGAGGTATCAATGGTAGGCTGTGCAGCTGCTATTGAAATACCAAAAATAAATACTAAAAGAGTAAAGGTTGTTTTCATAAGATGGATTAAACTTATGTAACAACGAAAAAAAGCACAAAATAATGTGTGAGATAATAAATAAAGAAGAGATAATTTAAACTACTGTAACTACACCGCCACCGGCGCTTTTATTGCCGGGTGAGATTGGTAATTCAGCAGCTCAAAATCCTCATATTTAAAACTGAAAATATCTTTTACTGCAGGGTTTATTTTCATGGTTGACAAAGAAAATGGGGTACGTGTTAATTGCAGGTTAGCCTGTTCAAAATGGTTGCTGTACAAATGCACATCGCCAAAACTGTGTACAAATTCTCCGGGTTCCAATCCGCAAACCTGCGCAATCATCATGGTTAATAAAGCGTATGAAGCTATGTTGAAAGGCACGCCTAAAAATACATCGGCACTGCGTTGGTATAGTTGGCAACTTAATTTACCATTGGCCACATAGAATTGAAACAAACAATGACAGGGCATCAGTCTCATCTTCGGCAAGTCGGCGACATTCCATGCGCTTATGATCATTCGCCTGCTGTGGGAGTTATTTTTTATTTGATGAATAAGGTCTTTCACCTGGTCCACTTCCACTCCATCTGCACCTGCCCAGCTGCGCCATTGCTTGCCATATACCGGGCCCAGGTCGCCGTTTTCATCGGCCCATTCGTCCCAAATTTTAACATTATTCTCTTTTAAATAAGCAATATTGGTATCTCCCTTTAAAAACCAAAGCAGTTCGTAAATAATACTTTTTAAATGACATTTTTTTGTGGTAACTAAAGGAAATCCCTGGCTAAGATCAAACCTCATCTGATACCCAAAAACGCTTCTTGTTCCTGTACCAGTCCGGTCACTTTTATCGGTGCCGGTTTCAATAATATGTTTAACTAAATCTAAGTATTGCTGCATGATTGCAAAGTAAACGAAAAGTAAAAATTCAAAAGTAAAAACTTATTAAGACTAAAAAACTCCTGATATCGAAAACCCCGGCTATTGACCAATGACCATTGACTATTGACTTCACGTATCTTTGCGCCGGAGAAATTATCATGAGTAAAAAAGGAAAAGTTTTAATGGCAATGAGCGGCGGTATAGACAGTACCGTAGCTGCATTGATGTTGCATAAAGAAGGCTACGAAGTGGTAGGCATTACTATGAAAACATGGGACTATGCCACTGCCGTTGGCACCAGCGGCAAAAAAGAAACAGGCTGCTGTAACCTGGACAGTTTTAATGATGCCCGGCAGGCAGCGGTACAACACGGATTTCCGCATTTTATTCTGGATATACGGGAAGAGTTTGGCGATTTTGTAATTGAGAATTTTGTAGATGAATATATTGCCGGCCGAACCCCCAATCCCTGTGTGATGTGCAATACACATATCAAGTGGCGGGCATTAATGAAAAGAGCTGATGCACTGGGCTGCGATTTTATCAGCACCGGGCATTATGCACAGGTACACCAGCATACCAACGGCAGGTATTTTATTCGTAAAGGTATTGATGATACCAAAGACCAAAGCTATGCCCTGTGGGGATTGCAGCAGGATCTGCTGAGCCGTACCATTTTACCATTGGGCACTTACCATAAAAAAGATATCCGCCAGATGGCGCATGATTTTGGCTATCCCGAATTGGCAAAAAAGAACGAGAGTTACGAAATATGTTTTGTACCCGATAACGATTACCGTGGTTTTTTAAAACGCAAGGTAGAAGGGTTGGAAGAAAGAGTGAACGGCGGTTCTTTTGTTGATAAGAACGGAAACATCCTGGGCAAGCACAAAGGCTATCCTTTTTATACCATTGGTCAGCGCAAAGGGCTTGATATTGCCCTGGGCAAACCGGCTTTTGTTACCGAAATTATTCCAGAGACGAATACCGTTGTACTGGGTGATGAAGATGATCTGAACCGTACAGAAATGAAAGTAACAAAACTAAACTGGATAAAATACGATGGCATTACTGAAGGAATGGAAGCCGTAACCAAGATCCGTTATAAAGATAAAGGGGCGCTTAGCAACCTGTACACATACGAAAATGGCATAAATGTGCGTTTTTATCAAGATGTAAAAGGTGTAGCTCCGGGCCAGAGTGCTGTTTTTTATGAAGGTGATGATGTTATTGGTGGCGGGGTAATACAACGCAGTGAGCAGCCTTTTGGCCTTTAATTGCATCTATAATTGTAATTTACAACTTATGAGAAAATCATTTTTGGTTACAATAATTGTTGGGTTGTTAATGTTTAGTGCCTGTAAAAAAAGTACTGAAGATTTTGTAACCCCTCCTTTAAGCGATTACTATCCTTTAACGGTAGGTAAGTATATTACTTATAGTTTAGACTCCATTGTTTATTATACCAATTTTGGTGTTTCTGCCGTTGTAAAAAGTTACCAGCTAAAACATGTGGTTGATGCAAAAATAACTGATGCCCTTGGCAGGCCGGCTTACCGTATCATCAGGTACATCCGCAGTACACCAACTGCAGCATGGGTTGCCGATAATACTTTTATGGCAGTGCCCTCCGAAACGAGTATAGAATTTATTGAAAATAACCTGCGTTTTATAAAACTGAAAAGCACTATAAAACAGGATAACAGCTGGAAGGGTAATTCTTATATCAATACAAGTTCACTCAGCTCCACCCTTAAATATTTAGACGACTGGGATTATACTTACGACAGTATAAATGTGGCTGCCAAAGTTGGCACACTTACTATTGACAGCACCATAAAAGTGGCCCAGATAAATCAGCAAACTGCAATAGATAAAACTTTTAGCGAAGAGAAATATGCAAAAGGTATTGGCCTGGTTTACCGTAATTTTTTATACTGGAATAAAGGCAATGCCAATGGTACTTATACGGATGCATCTTACGGTATAATTATGAAAATGATTGACCACAACTAACAGGCTTTTTCTTATAAGGATTTTCAACTCCCGTAAACTTCCGCCACCACCTTTATCAGAAAAATATAATGATTTAGTAAAAACACGGTGGATAAATATATTACGAAAAATGTTTTAGTGTTACAGTATATTAAAGTACATTAGTGTAACATTCCGTTATAATGAAGCAAATTACCCCCCCCCATATTGTTTTAATTTGCCATAAGTATTGCACCACATTGCATTTGCAATGTTACCAGCAACAGCATTTTCAACCACCATAGTGTTTTTATTTCTGTTATAACTCCGGAAAACCTCACCAGTAAATTAAGCATGAGAGAATTTCGGTCTTTTAATTAATAACAGATAAATACACATACAATGAAAACAATAACTTCCCTTAGGTTTATATTTTCCATACTTGCCATTGCAGCATTTATGCTAATAATAAAAAGTTGTAAAAAAATAAACACTGATACAGCAATTGCTGAAAAAACAGAACTTACCAGGCAAGATGTAATAAAAGCAATAAAAGAGCAGTATGGTGATGTATCCCGTTCTGTAATAATTCCCATAAATAAAGAGGCAGGGGAAATAAAGTACAGAGATGCAAATGCAAACAGTATGGTTAATTTAAAGAGCTCTAATGCTGCAGCTTCGGCAGGTGGTATTTTAGCACCCTGCTGGTATAATTGTACTAATGCAACAAGTGCTGGCCAATTACGTATTTTCGCCACACTTACAAGTGTACAGCGCACTTATTATGTGCAAACAAACAGTTTGGGTTATAAAAATGATATAATTGTAAATTTAGAAGTAAGCCTGCCCTTCACTCCTTTAAATGCCGACCCCGGCAACCCGGCTAATTTAAGCAATGGCAGTATTTTAATTACGCCCCCATTTGGGCCGTCTTATGGCAACAACAATATAACGCCAATTGCAATCAGCTATATTAGTGCCGACCCTGCATGTTCTGCAAATAATTTATACAAAATCAGTTACACATGGTCATGGGTTACAGCTGATATAAATTTTACCAATGGCTACCAGGTAGATGTTGATTTGGATTTGTACAACGATTGCAGCCTGGTGGGTAATTTTGTTACCATTGGCGGGTTTACATCAACATTGGCAGGCATGATGGCTCCTTGCGACAGAACCGATAATGTTTGGACACCTGGCGGCGGACCAGGTGGTTGTATAATAGCCGCAGGAAATTATATAACAGTACCACCTCCATCTGGTTGGGCTTACCCGGATTTGCAACAATTAGAATACAGAGCTATTAATAATGCAAACTACTTAGCATGGGAGGCGCAAAGCAGTACGATCTATTATGGTCAACCGCCTTCTTCACCAGCTTATACAGCAACTTTTAGTTCCACTCTTGGTTTTGTTGAATTAAGAAATATGGTACCTAGTTCTGGTAACTGGATTGTACGTTTTAGGAATATTAAAAGCCCAACTTGCGTATCTATTCCTGCTACTCCCCCCACCTCTCCACCATTTCCTTCAAACGATTGGCCAGGTAATTGGGCATACCGCATTTTTAATTTATAAACAATCCTTATCCATCAGCAGTTAAGCTGCTGATGGCTTTTTTATGAAAAAAATATTCTACATAATTCTGCTACTCTCTTTACAAACCGCTACTGCACAGCAAAATTTTTGTGCCGATAGTAGCATACGTATAAAATATATATTCAGTAATAACGGTCCGGAGTTTACAAGCACATTGGCAGATACTGCCGGGTTTAACTTTTTTATTGGTGAATATGCAAACAAAATCACTTTAAGGTGGGATGCTGCATTAATGAAAACAAACTTTGGCGACAGTGTTATGTGGGCAAAAAAGTTACATAGCAGTACTATTGATTTTCATTTTATAAATAGTGTACCAGCGCCTGGCAATACAAAAATACACACAGGTTACATGAGCATTAATGGTGCCAGCATTGGCTCCCTGTTGGTTACAAAAATTGACGATAATGGTAATATAGTATGGTTAAAAACTTACAAAGCAAACTTTGGTACACTTGTAGCAACTGGTGGAGCTGGGGCAAATAATATTTTGGTAACTGCAAATGCTGTTTATATATGTGGGGGTATGGCCGATTATGCTAACACCTTTAACTGGGGCTTTGTGTTAAAGTTAGACTTAAACGGTAATATTTTGTGGAACAGGGTTATAGCTGTTAATTTACCAAAATACGGTGGCCCTACTTCCGGGCCGGTTTTAAAAAATGGTATTTTATACATTGCAGGACGGGGAGAAACAATTTTGGCAAACGGAACTACGGAAGGCTACCCCTTAATAATTCAGTTAAATGATAGCGATGGCAGTCATATAAAGAGTACCGCATCAAAAGTTAATCCCCATCCTCTTGTAAAAACTTTTGGTATAAGGTCTATTAAACAATCTTATTCAGGAGGTTTTGTTATATCGGGCAACACAATTGATAATTCAGGGGGGATCACAAGTAATATGTACAGTGCGGCTTTTGATACTGCTATAAATCCTCTAACCATTAAAGGATATCAAAATAATAATGTATTAGGTAATAATGCAGCTTATAGTTTTAATAATAATTTTCAGTATTCGCTTATAGATAATGAAGCCCTTAATTTTAATAACAAATATTTTTTAACATTTGATAAAGACAATAATGTTATCCGCAGCCGTAAATTCTCTTTAACATCTAATTTTAGTTTTTTATACCAGACACCAATAAATTTTGATGATAAACAAAACCTCCATTTTTTATACCAATACCCTACAGGCTCCGTTGGCTCGCCATTAATAAACGAATATGCCCGTATAAGCAATTTTGCCCCCAATGGCACTGTTGGCTGCTTTGGCAAGGATACCAGTTTTTTTACTCCTTTTACTTTTAACATAACCACACAACCTTTTACCTGGGATGTGCTTAACAGCGATGTGCTGGTTGCAAGCGATATACCCTATATATTAGATACTGCTGTTGTAAGTAAACAGGTGGTTTGTAAAATTGTAAGCTATTGCGATACCGTAAAAATCAACGGCCCTGCCGCAGTATGTGTTGGTGTACCTGTACGCTATACCATACGCCGCAACAACACCTGCCTTAAATATACCGACTGGTTTGTTGACACCGCCGTTGCCAACATTGTAAATCTTGAAGGCGATAGTGCCATTACCATCAACTTTAAAAAATCATTTACCGGTTATATACGTGCCGCATTAACCGATTGTGTGGTTAAAGACAGTTTTTTAGTTAAAGCTGTTGTACCTGTTATGCCATCATTACTAAAACGCACCGACAGTTTGCTTTGCCCCGGCAAAACATTAACGCTAAGTGCCAACAACGGTTACACCAATTACCTGTGGCAGGGCAGTGTGGCAGCGCAGCAGTTTACAGTTAATGCAATTGGTGTTTATACTGTTACCGCTTTAGACAGTTGCGGCCTGCTTAAAACAGATAGCATAATGGTAACAATTGCCGATACATCTTTAACCCTGCCAACAACACAAACCATTTGCCTTTACGATACTGCATTTATTACTTTACCTGCCGATGTAAATAATATTATCTGGCAGCCAACTGCCAACTCTTACCTTACTAATAAAACTTTATTATTTTACCCGCCGCAAACAACGCTTTATACTATTACTGCAGAGCGTTTACCTGCCTGCGGCATTTTAAAAACAACTATGGTTGTAATAAAAACCTGTCCGCAAACAGTTTTTATTCCTAATTCTTTTACACCTAATAACGATAGTAAAAACGATATTTTTAAACCTGCCATTAGCCAGCCGCTGGCATTGTACCGCTTACAAATATTTAACCGATACGGGCAAACCATTTTTGAAAGTAACAACCAGCAAAGCGGTTGGGATGGTACTTATAAAGGCAGCCGCCAGCCAATGGGTGGTTATATTTACCAGTGCAGTTATAAGTTTAATGGCGGTGTGCAAAAAATGGCAAAGGGGTATTTTATTTTATTAAGGTAAATTTTCCGGGCCAGGGTTTCCAATCTTTTAAAGGTTGGAAACCCTTTTTTATTTTTTTACCCTGCAGTAAGTGGAAAAATCTGTAGAAGGTATTTTATCCACCTCTCCCAATTGCCTTAACAAAGTAACCAGTTGCCCCCTGTGAAAAGTGGCATGATTAAACAGGTGCAGCAACATATCATTCACCTTCATTTTATACTGTTCCTTATTACGCACATAGGCAAATACATGAGTGAGTTGGTAGTCATTTGCATTATCCACCCATTGTTTCCACAATGTACTTTGTTTAGCCAGTCCTGTCGTTAATTCATTAAAATCACCTTTAAAGGTTTCACTTAATGCGGCAATATTTTCCACCAGCTTAAGCCGCTGCCACCAGATGTCTTCTGCCTGCCACATGTGAACAATAGTTTTGTATACAGAAGGAAAACTGCTGGCAATTTCCTTCTGCAATTGTTCTTCGCTTAATTTACCGATTCTGTCAAACAAAATTTTATTTGCCCAGATATTATAGTCGGAATATTGTTGCAGCAGTGCTTTCATTTTAGTTTTACTTTTGTTTACAAAACAAATCTACAACATACATAAGCACAAACTAAAAACAACAAACCATAAACTATTAACATGCCAGATAAAAAATTTCCGCTGACCGGATTCAGTTCATTAGCTATACATGCCGGGCATACTGATGACCCCAACTATGCACACCTTACACCCATTTATGCCAGCAGCACTTATGTGTTTGATGAGGCAGCGCAGGGCATGCGTCGTTTTAATGGTGAAGAAAAAGGGTATATCTATGGCCGCTGGGGCAGCCCATCCACTACAGAAGCCGAAGAAAAAATCGCCGCTATGGAAAGTTTTGGTTTGCAGGATACATCAGGAAATCCATTGCAGTTAAAAGCCATTTTACATGCCAGTGGCATGGCAGCCTTAAGCACTTTAATGATCAGCAATGTAAAAGCAGGTGATAAAATTTTATCGCATTTTTCTTTGTATGGCGGCTCACAGGAATTGTTGGAAAAAGTATTACCGCCATTGGGTATTGAAGTGATCATTGCAGACCTGAGAGATCTTAATGCAGCGGAAGTGTTGATGAGGTCGGACAAAGCAATAAAATTATTACACCTTGAAACTCCCGCCAACCCAACATTAAATTGTGTGGATATTGAAGAGCTGACCAAAATGGCAAAACAGCATAACTTAATTGTTAGCTGCGACAATACTTTTGCAACGCCCTATTTACAACAGCCATTTAAATATGGAGTGGATTATGTTTTTCACAGCACCACCAAATTTTTAAACGGGCATGGTACAGCAATTGGCGGAGTGTTGATTGGAAAAGATATTGAAAAGATGAGCACCCATATTACCAAAGTACATCGCCTGTTGGGTGGCAACAGTAATCCCTTTGATGCTTTTTTATTGACCATTGGGATGAAAACTTTGGAAGTGCGTATGGAACGCCATTGCCATAATGCGATGGAAGTGGCCGGTTTTTTAGAAAGCCATCCCGCAATTAGTAAAGTAAATTATTTAGGATTGGCTTCGCATCCCGATTACCTTACTGCTGCAAAACAAATGCGCCATCCCGGTGCCATGTTAAGTTTTGAAATGAAGGATGGACTGGAAGCAGCAAAAAGATTCATTGATAAATTGCAGATGTGCATTCGTGCAGTTTCATTGGGTACCTGCGATACTTTATTATGCCACCCCGCAAGCATGACACATTTTAGTGTACCGAAAGAGAAACGGGAATTATATGGCATTACAGATGGACTCATTCGCATGAGTGTGGGTATTGAAAATGTGCAGGATATTTTGGCAGACTTAGAACAGGCATTACGATAACAGCATGAACAAACAAAAAACAATTTTACCGGCAGTCATTTATTTTCTTCTTTCTACAATCATCACCTGGTGGTTTGTTGATGTATGCCCGCTATATTCAGGCTTGCAGCAAAAATTATTATCTACTGGTATCGCCGGTGCCAAATGGAGCCTGCAGATTGCTGCTGCGTATTTTTTTCTGACAGATAAAAAATGGGATTTTATTAAAGCTATCGGAAGTACCTGTATGATTGGTTCAGTAATATTATTGCCTTATGCTGTATTGGCAACTTTCAGCAACTACAATTCAGCTTCATTTTTCGTTGTATCACTATTAGCAGCTGTTGGAGTTATGGTCGTTTTATATTTCGGGAATATTAAAAAATCCGGCTTATCCTATAAATGGTTTTGGGGATGGATATTTTGTTTGGCGGTTGCAATTACCTTACAGTTAACGGTTGTATTTTCGGTAATAAAATTTTAAATACATGGCATCAATAATAAGAAAAGCAGTAAAGGAAGATTGTGTAAGAATGATGGAACTTGTGCATGAACTGGCGGTATATGAAAAAGCACCAGAGCAGGTAACGGTAAACTTTGATCATTTTGTAAAAAGTGGTTTTGGAGATAACCCTGTATGGTGGGCTTTTGTTGCGACCTCACCCCTTCCCTCTCCAAAAGGAGAGGGTGTTGCGGAGAGCAAAGCGAAGAATAAAGTGGTAGGCTTTGCTTTGTGGTATGTACGTTACAGCACCTGGAAAGGGCAACGTATGTATTTGGAAGACCTGTTGGTGACAGAAAAAATGAGGGGCAAAGGGCTCGGTAAATTATTATTTGATGCATTAATTGAAGAGTGTAAGCAACAACAATTCAGCGGTATGATGTGGCAGGTGCTGGACTGGAATGAACCGGCGATTAATTTTTATAAAAAAATTCCGGGAGTAAATTTTGATAGGGAGTGGGTGAATTGTAGTATAAATTTTTAAAATAAAATTGCATTGCGCAAACCTTTATTTTTGTACAATTCAAAAAAGTTCAATAAAGAAATACAGTACAAGAGTGCGACGCCAATGAAGATCATCAGTGATTCAAAAAGTCGGGCTCAAAAAAAATAATACTTGTTATGGCAGAAAAAATTATAATGGGTGCAAATGGAAAATTGAATGTCTCCAACAATCCAGTTATTCCGTTTATTGAAGGCGATGGCATTGGCCCTGAAATATGGAAAGTGGCGCAGAAAGTTTTTGATACTGCTGTGGCAAAAGCCTATGGCGGCACCAAAAAAATTGAGTGGAAAGAAATGCTGGCCGGCGAAAAAGCATTTAACCAAACCGGTGAATGGCTGCCTGCCGAAACTTTACAAATTGCCAAAGATTATATCGTTTCTATAAAAGGCCCGCTTACTACGCCTATTGGTGGTGGCATCCGTTCGCTGAATGTTGCTATGCGTCAGGACCTTGATCTATTTGCCTGTGTAAGGCCGGTAAAATGGTTTAAAGGCGTGCCATCTCCGGTGGTGCATCCCGAAAATGTAGAGATGATCATCTTTAGAGAAAACACCGAAGATATTTATGCAGGCATTGAATGGAAAGCAGGAAGCCCCGAAGCGCAAAAATTTGAAAAATTTTTGTTTGAGGAAATGGGTGTAAAAAATGTGCGTTTCCCCGGCGACTCGGGCTATGGTGTAAAGCCTGTTTCATCGCAGGGTACCAAACGTTTAATGAGAGCCGCTATTGATCATGCATTAAAAAATGATCTGCCTTCTGTTACCATTGTACACAAAGGTAATATCATGAAATTTACAGAAGGTGCTTTTAAAAACTGGGCTTACGAAGTGGCCCGCCTGGAATATGGCGATAAAACTTTTACCTGGGATGAATGGGATCAGCTGAAAAAAGAACATGGCGAAGCACATGCCAACGAAGTACAGCGTAAAGCCCTGCATGATGGCAAGTTGCTGATAAAAGATGTTATTGCAGATAATTTTTTACAACAGATTTTAATTGCACCTAAAGATTATTCGGTAGTGGCCACATTGAATTTGAATGGCGATTATATTTCTGATGCACTGGCTGCAGAAGTAGGCGGCATTGGCATTGCACCGGGAGCAAACATCAATTACAAAACCGGTTACGCCGTATTTGAAGCCACGCATGGCACAGCTCCAAAATTTGCAGGCACCGATAGTATGAATCCTTCTTCGGTAATTTTAAGTGGCTGCATGATGCTGGAATATATGGGCTGGAATGAGGCTGCAGATTTGATCACTTCTGCACTGCAGGCTGTCATTATGCGTAAGAGAGTGACCATTGATTTTTATAATTTAATGAGTGGTGCCACGCTTTTAAAGACCAGTGAATTTGGAGAAGAGATCATTGCCAATATGGGCGTGGTGGTGGGTGATGCACAATTGAAGAAGAGCAGCAGTTTGTAATGCTTCAGTATTAAAAAACTAATCTGAACTTAAGGCAATTAAAAATTTGTAATAGCAATGTCTCAGGGAATCATTGAATCGAGAAAACCAATATGGATTGCTTTATCGGAATTTTATCTTGATTGTGGTTTGGAAAATGATGACCTGGAAAGAATAGCTTTAATTTTTTTTAAAAGTAATTATACCCTTGACGAAATACGGCTAATAAATACATATGAAGTAAAGCCGGTTCTATTTTCAAATTTACAGTCCGCTGCAGGTGTTTGGTCTGCTTTTGACGAAGAATGGCTTGTGGCAACAATTTCATCCCGTATTGTTAATTACGACAGGATAAATGAAAAACTTCCTGCTCTTGCCTTATTCGTTAGGCACATTTTTTCTAACAGTTATTGGAAAAAAATTGACAAAATCTACCAAAAATTAAAAACTTAAAGCAATTATAAAATACAATATCCCGATTAATGTACATTTGCAAAAAAACGAACAATGGCAAAAATACAAGTAGCAAATCCCGTAGTAGAACTGGACGGCGATGAAATGACCCGTATCATCTGGAAATTCATTAAAGACAAATTAATTCTTCCTTATTTAGAAGTTCCTATTCAGTACTATGATCTGGGAATGGAATACCGTGATGAAACCAATGACCAGATAACTATTGATGCAGCTAATGCCATTAAAGCCTGTGGGGTGGGTATTAAATGTGCTACTATTACACCTGATGAACAAAGGGTGGAAGAATTTAAGCTGAAACAAATGTGGAAATCTCCTAACGGCACCATCCGGAATATTTTAGATGGCACTGTTTTTCGTGAGCCCATCGTAATGCAGAATGTACCAAGATTGGTTACCAACTGGACGGCGCCAATCATTGTTGGCCGTCATGCTTTTGGTGATCAGTACCGTGCTACTGATACCTTAATAAAAGGCAAGGGAAAATTAACCATGACCTTTACACCTGAAGGTGGTGGCGAAGCACAAACTTTTGAAGTGTACAATTACAAAGGCGATGGTGTTGCCATGTGCATGTACAATACCGACGAAAGTATCTATGGCTTTGCAAGAAGCTGTTTCAATATGGCATTGAGCAAAAAATGGCCTTTATATCTTTCTACAAAAAATACCATCCTTAAAAAATACGATGGCCGTTTTAAAGATATTTTTGAAGAAGTATATCAAAATGAATTTAAAGCAGCTTACACTGCAGCAGGCATCACTTACGAACACCGTTTGATTGATGACATGGTAGCCAGTGCTTTAAAATGGAATGGCAATTTTGTATGGGCCTGTAAGAATTATGATGGTGATGTACAAAGCGATACAGTTGCACAGGGGTTCGGTTCATTAGGTTTAATGACATCTGTGTTGGTTACTCCTGATGGAACAACAATGGAAGCAGAAGCCGCTCATGGTACGGTAACCCGTCACTACAGGGAACACCAGGCAGGCAAACCAACTTCCACCAATCCTATTGCATCAATCTTTGCATGGACAAGAGGACTTGCATTCCGTGGTAAATTAGATAACAACCAACCACTAATTGATTTTTGTTTAGCATTGGAAGCAGTTTGTATTGAAACGGTAGAGAGTGGTAAGATGACAAAAGACTTAGCGGTTTGTATCCATGGTAATAAAGTAAAACACGGTGATCATTATTTATACACCGAAGAATTTTTAGATGCTATTGATGCTAATTTAAAAAAGAAGATGGGGCTTTAATTGAAAATGGATAATTAAATAAAAAATAATGCACTTCAGGTTTGAAGTGCATTATTTTTTGAACAAGTCATTTTACGAAACAGTATGTTTGTGCATGCAAATTTTCTCCGCCGATAAAATATTCACCGGAAAAGAATGGTTACAAAACCATGCAGTTGTGGTGGAAGATAACCGTATAAAAGAAATCATTCCTGCAACAGCAATAAACGGACAGGTACAATATTTCAATAACGCATTTATTGCTCCTGCATTTATCGACCTGCAGATCTATGGTGCAGGTGAAAAATTATTTGCAGTGTATCCCGAAAAAGATGCATTGGAAAGATTAGTGACTTATTGCCGCAGCGGCGGCGCTGCTTATTGTATGCCCACAGTGGCCACAGACCCGTACAAAACATTTTATAAATGCATTGATGCTGTAAGAGATTACTGGAATGATGGCGGCACCGGAGTTTTAGGTTTACATATTGAAGGCCCGTGGATAAGTGTGGCTAAAAGAGGGGCACATATTGAATCGTTCATTCACACACCAACCATACAACAGGTAAAATATCTGCTGGATTATGGAAAAGGCATCATTAAAATAATAACACTGGCGCCGGAAGTTTGCAGTAAGGAAATTATTGATACCATACTTTCATACAATATAATTGTTTCTGCCGGGCACAGCAACGCAACCTATAATGAAGCTTCTAATGCTTTTAACAGCGGTATAACAACAGCTACTCACTTATACAATGCCATGAGTCCATTACAACACCACAGTCCGGGTGTTGTGGGTGCAATTCTTGATCATCCATCTGTAATGAGCAGTATTATTCCTGATGGGCACCATGTTGATTTTGCAGCAGTACGCATTGCAAAACAGGTGATGAAAGAAAGGCTGTTTGCAATTACCGATGCTGTTACACAAACTGATGAAGGTTATTATCGACATAGTTTAGCCGGTGATAAATACGACAGCAATGGTATACTCAGTGGCTCTGCATTAACTATGAGTAAAGCAGTAAAAAATTTAGTTACGCATTGTAATATCGAAATTGAGGAAGCGCTGCGCATGTGCAGTTATTATCCTGCAAAACTGATGCACCTGGAACATGAATACGGTGTTATACAACCCGGTGCTGTTGCTTCAATGGTGGTGATGAATGACGAATTTGAAGTGGTGGAAATGATTGAGTGATTTGCTGTGAGTTCTTCCTTGTGAATCCGGGCATTGTATTGCTCTGATAAAATTCGTTCATGAAACTCACTTTGCAAAAACAGGCGACTAACATTCTTTTCCAGAATAAAAAGGATTAATAACAAACAGGTTACTGTTATCAATATAAAAAGAAAAACGCTTCACCAAAATGAAGCGTTTTTTAATGCAAAACTAAAACTGCGTTGTATTACTTATAAAATAAGGATCAATAATAAAATGATAATGATAATTGCACCGATAGAAAGATAAACTCCCCTGCCTAAACCATCTGCCTGGTGTTTCATTTGTTTAAGCTCTGTCTTTAACGCCTTTCTTTCGTCAGTTGAAAGATTGGTTTTATCCATACTTTGTATTTCAGCAACACGGTTGCTAATTGTTGTAAACAAACGGGCATCTGCTGCACTGTCTGATACAGGTGTATTGGCAGCAATGGATTTTGCTGGTACTGCCAGCCCAATTAAAATAGTTAACGAAGCGATTTTGAAAAAATTTTTTAGTGACATGTTTTGAGATTTTATTGTTTTAAAATTAAGATTCTTTAATTACCTGAATGTTATTTAATAGAGTTTGAATGTAACAGGTAATGTAAATCTTGTCTTTACATTTTTACCTTTTATGCGTCCGGGTGTCCACGTAGGCATTTTTTCAAATACCCTCATTGTTTCCTGCTCTACACCATAACCAATATTGGGGCTTGTTACTATTGGTGCATATATTTTACCGTTTTCATCTACTGCAAAATTTAATTTCACTGTACCTTCCACACCATTATCTTCTGCAGCTGCAGGATATTGCAGGTTCTTTTCAAAAAAACGTTCCAATGCTTTTTCTCCTCCGGGATAACCGGGTAAAACTTCTGTATTTGTATAAAAGCCTTCTTTATCTGCTAGCATTTCCCCTTCGCCAATTACAGGAAGCGTTATAATAACTTTTCCTTTCTTTCCTTTTTTAGATGGATCTGGTTTTGCCATTTCAGGGTTTGCGGCCATAGCAGCATTTCCATTGGCATCTTTTGTCATTGTTGTTGTACTGGTATCTCCCGGAGCAGTAGCTGTCATGGTATTATCTTTCATCATTGTTGATGAATCTGCAGTAGTGGTTGTATTGTCTTTGCCTGCATAATCACCAGAAGTACAACTCATAACCGTTGCAGACAAAATGAAACCAAATGCCAGGATGTTTTTTTTCATAAAAAATCAGTTTGTTATTTATATCTTAATTATTCAAATTGAATGCCTGTTTAAAAATTTACCAATTCTATATGCTTTTTACCCAAATCATAAAAAATCGTTTCTGTTAAATGTTGCCAGATTCATATTGTGGGGAAATATGTCTACATAAAAATACGATAAGCATAATTCAAACGTAATATTAAATAAAAATGTCTTTCATTTTACTGAAGAACATTTTTTAGAATCTATTTATAAATCTGCAATCACTTCTCCACCTTCCTAGTTCCATCATACAATTCATACTCCAGTAAACGGCAATCAATTTTACTGGTAAAAAACTCAATGCGGCGTTTTGGTTTTAAGCCAATCTTTTTTGCCAGTTCTAAATTACCTGTAAAAATATAACCGGTATAACCTTTACATTTTTTCTTTAAAAAATCGCCGATGCGTTTATAAGTAGCTTCCAGTTCTGCCTCCACACCCAGCCTGTCACCGTATTCGGGATTAAAAAATACAATGCCTTTATTTTCCTCAGGCATTACGGTTGACTCAAAATCACAAACACTAAATTCAATCAGTTCTTCCACACCGGCAATACCTGCATTTATTTTTGAAATATTTACGGCATCATCGCTGATATCTGTTGCAATAATTTTTAAACCCGGCACATCAATAACCTGTTGCTCTAATATTTTAAACTCATTCAGATATAGTTGTTCATCATAACCCACTAAATGCATAAAAGAATAATTATGGCGTAACAAACCGGGCTTTCTATTTGTTGCCAGTAATGCCGCTTCAATAGCAACAGTACCTGAGCCACACATTGGATTTACAACTGCTGATTTTGTGTTCCAGTTGGTGGCCAGCAAAGTAGCTGCAGCTAAAGATTCCAGCATGGGCGCTTTACCCGGAATTTTTCTGTACCCATGTTTGGATAATGTTTCTCCCGATGTATCAATAAATAATTCTGCAATAGCTTCTTTCCAATATAAATGAATCACCGTTTGATTTAATTCGGGGCCTGAGTTGGGGCGCTGTCCTGTTCTATTTCTGAACCTGTCCACAATTGCATCTTTAACTTTTACATTAGCAAATAAAGAATTGTTTATCGTTTCATTATCTACATTACTGGTAATTGAAAAATAACCTTCGGCAGGAATAATATTTTCCCATTCCATTTCAAGCAAAACTTTGTATAAATCATCCGCATTAAATGCTTTAAATTCTTTTACGGAAAATAATACCTGGCTGGCACAACGCAGGTTAAGATTTAATTTAATGCAATCCTGTAAAGTCCCTTTCAGCTCCACACCGGTTTTAAAAATACGCTCGGGTTTAAACCCCAATTCAACAACTTCTTTTTCCAAATAAGGCGACAGGCGGTTGCTACAGGTAATAATTATTCTGCTGCTTGTTTCAAAAATTTGCATGGCACAAAGGTACATGTACAAGTTGGCAATGAGCAAAAAAGCAGCAGGCAATAAAAACGGAAATACTAACAAATCTAAAAGCTATCAACTAACATCTGTCAACTATAACTTTTCTTATATTTGCCCCATGTTAACCATCAGTAACCGCGGCTTACAAATGCCTGCGTCTCCCATTCGCAAACTGGTTCCTTATGCCGAAGCGGCAAAAAGAAAAGGCATCAAAGTGTATCATTTAAATATTGGCCAGCCCGATATCGAAACACCTAAACAATGTTTGGATGCAGTGCGCCATTCTGATTTTAAAGTGCTGGAGTACAGCCACAGTGCAGGTAACGAAAGCTATAGAAAAAAATTAGTGGGGTATTATAAAAAAGTGGGCATCAATATTACATCCGAACAAATTATTATAACAACAGGAGGAAGTGAAGCCATCATTTTTGGTTTTATGGCCTGTATGGATGCAGGTGATGAAGTAATAATTCCTGAACCTTTTTATGCTAATTACAATGGCTTTGCTGTGGAAGCAGGTGTAATTGTAAAACCCATCACTTCTTCTATTGAAAATGGTTTCGCCTTACCGCCCATTGAAGATTTTGAAAAAGTAATTACACCAAAAACAAAAGGCATTGTTATCTGCAATCCCAATAACCCAACCGGTTATTTATATAGCGCTGCAGAAATGGAAGTCCTCCGGCAGATCATTATCAAACACAATTTATATTTATTTGCCGATGAAGCTTACCGTGAGTTTTGTTACGAAGGCAAACATACCAGTGCCATGCATTTAACTGGCGTTGATGAAAATGTAATTTTGATGGATACTATTAGTAAACGCTACAGTGCCTGCGGAGGAAGGATCGGTGCATTTATTACGAAGAATAAAACATTGCTTGGCGCTACCATGAAATTTGCACAGGCAAGATTAAGCCCGCCATCATTTGCACAAATTTTAGGCGAAGCTGCTATTGATTTACCCGATAATTATTTTGATACCACCAAGGCTGAATATAAATTACGCAGGGATACTATTGTAACCAGATTGAATAAAATACCCGGTGTGTTTTGCCCTAACCCCGGCGGCGCATTTTATGCCATGGCTAAATTACCGATTGATGACAGTGACACTTTTTGCCAATGGTTATTGGAATCATTCAGTTACAATAACCAAACTGTAATGCTTGCACCTGCAACCGGATTTTATGGTACCCCCGGCTTAGGCAAACAGGAAGTACGTTTGGCTTATGTATTAAACACTACTGCTATTAATGCAGCAATGGATTGTTTGGAAAAAGCGTTGGAACAATATCCGGGAAGAGTGTAAAAAGAAAAAAGTATAAAAAGTAAATAAACAGCCTGATTACTTCACACACTTTATTTACACTGTTTACTTACTCACTTCTACCGTCCACTCACTACCACTATACACTTTATTTACTGCAGAAAAATTATCCATATTCAATGCAAATGAAACCTGCATTAAGCTGTTTAAATACAATAATGGTTTTCCTTTTGCAACTGCTCCAAATGTATTACAGTAAGGCATTACAGATTGATATATTTTTTTGCCCTTGTTAAATATGATTACAGTAAGTTTATCTCCAGTTTTTACATTCAGTTGTTTAAACAGTTCATCAGTAATATTTGTCCAGATATTTCCATACTGAATATCTAAAATAGCAATCGTACCTTTTAAAGTGTTGTTTGCTATTGTTGGTTTTTGATATGAGATCATCACTACTTCTTTTGGCAATTGCTTTCCCACAAGTTCGTAAGTAATTTTTCCTGAAGCTAATCTTGCAGCAGTATATGCATATACATCACGTCCATGAAAAGTATAAGATTTTTCTGAACCCTTTCTTCTGTTGGCCACTTCATCTATCTCACGAATTTCTGCAATGCCTAAAGATTGTGCAATTAAAGTAAGCGTACCATTATCGGGTGTTACAATAAAATGGCCACTGTTTGTTTTTAATACTACCGATTTTCTATCGGTACCAACGCCTGGATCTACAACAGAGACAAATACGGTACCTGAAGGCCAGTAAGACACAGTTTGTTCCAGGCGATAAGCTGCTTCCCAAATATTATACGCCGGAATTTCGTGTGTAAGGTCAAATAATTTTAAACTGCTGTCCACTGTCATCGCCACTCCTTTCATTGCCGATACAGCGCCATCTTTTAAACCAAAATCTGATTGAAAGACAACAATTTTATTTTGGGCAGATGAAGTAGCATAAAAAAAGATCAAAATAATACAGCTGAAAAACTGACGCAATTTATTTTTCATAAAAATTTTATTTATAAAAAGAGAAGACATCTTTTAAAAGATGTCTTCTCTAAAATACTTAAAATATTTCCTATCTGCTTAGAAACTAAAAGATAACTTGGTAAATAATCTTCTTCCGTTAAAACCCATTTGTACACTATCCCATGGCCCGCCGCTTTCATTATCGCCGGCCCATCCTCTTGCAGCCTGAACCACACCAAGATCCGGATGTGCATTAAAAACATTATCGGCCCCTATGAATAACGTGGCAATTTTACCTAATTTATAAGATACAAATACGTCTGTAACTAATTTGCCATTATAATTAAAATTCTCCGGCACATAAGTTCCGTTGGCATCAGATGGTACCATTGGATTGATACCTGCATAATTTGGATTTTCAGGAGTGGCATCACCAAATCCTTTTAAAAGAACCTTACCATAGTAAGTCAGGTTTGTTCCAAAACCTAAATCTTTCAATGTATAATTTAAACTTAACCCGATTTTTGTTTTAGGTGCAGATGCTTTCAGGAAAGCCTCTTCCCTGTCGCTGAAAAATGTTTTACGGTTTAATGTGTTTGTATTTAAACCATTGGGCACTTTTATTTTATCTATTGTAATGTTTTGAACATTACCAGCCAGCAATCCTTTAAAATTTCCTTTACCAATTTTTTTTGAGTAATCCAGTACTACGTCCAATCCATGATTGGTCGTATTAACTGCATTGGCAAAAAACTGTGCGGTAGAAACGTTAAGCGCTTTTAATGCGTTGGTAAGTGCTACAGGTAAAGTGGCATCATCAGCACTGAACAAGCCGGATAACACCACCCTGTCTTTTACTTTTACTATATAACCATCCATTGTAAAAGTTAATCCTCTTGCCGGTTTCCACGAAAAACCAAGGCTGCCGTTAATTGATGTTTCTTCTTTTAAATCAGGGATACCTGCCAGTTTGGTAATGGCATCGTTATTACGGGCAATACGTGATTGTACCAATTGCCCTGCATTGAAAGAAGTAAGTGTATTGCTGAAATAAATCTGTTGTAATGATGGTGCCCTGAAACCAGTGCTTGCCGATCCTCTTAAATTAAAATCATCAGTTATTTTATAGCGGCTGGCCAGTTTAAAAGTTGCTACAGAACCAAAGTCGGAATAATTTTCTAAACGAACTGCTCCATCAACCAGCCACTTGCTGCTGATATTCAATTCCGCATCGCCGTAAACCCCAAAAACACTACGTGTTGCATTTACAGTATCTGAAGGACTAAAGCCGGGAAAACCCTGTGAGCCTCCTGCAAGGTCATAAGGATTTGTGTATGTTGCATAAGATGCTTCTTCTCCCATATTGATGCTGTATTTTTCACCTCTGAATTCTGCACCGTAAGCAATATTAAGTCCGCTGGCTACTGATTTAAATTGTTTGCTGAAATCTGTATTTATGGTAGCCTGCCTGAACCTGAATCCGCCATCTTCAAAACGTGTTTTGGTAATATTGCCTAACAAAGAGGCATTAAATGTCTGGTCGCCAAAATATTGAAAATCGTTTTTACCGTCGGTAAAACTCAGGTCCCAGTTCCAGTCTTTTTTAGAAACTCCTCTTAAACCCATTGCAATAGAAGCATCGCCGATATTGGTTCCGATATGTGGATTGTAATAAGTTTCACCATCGCTGCTTTTACGCATGATTGAAGGCACAAAAATAGCAACACCGCCAGCATCAGTAGGAAACCGTTTTGGTTTAGCACTTAAATTTCTTGTGTAAGCAAAAGCATCAGATGCTTTATGGTTGGTACTACCAAAAGAATAGAAAACAGTTTTAGTTGATTTAATTGGCAACTCCATATTGTACATTGCACCATCTGTTTCAACCGACCCATCACCAAATGCTCTTCTTCCACCATTATAGTAAGGTAAAGCATCAGCATTTGTTGAGGCATTTGTATCGGGTACCTGTCTCAGTGTTTTACCCTGTTTTAAATAATCAAAAGAAAAATTAACAAAGCCACCGTTATTGCCCAGCTTAAGCCCGTTGTTAATAGAAAAAGTAAAAGCTCCGCCATCTATCTTTTTGCCGGTATAATATTGGCTTGGATCCACACTTTTCAGAGAATTGAATTTTGTATCATAATAACCACTCCACCCGGTATTAATACTCCAGTGGTTTATATCTTTTCTAAGCCTGATATTAATTACACCTGCCATAGCATCACTACCATATTGTGCAGATGCACCATCACGTAATATTTCAATCCTGTCCACAGCACTTTGTGGAAAGGCATTCATATCTGTACCGGAAGCTCCCCTGCCCCTTGTGCCAAACAGCGCCACAAATGCAGTTTGATGACGGCGTTTACCATTTATTAAAACCAAAGTCTGATCGGGGCCAAGCCCTCTTAATGTTCCAAGGTCTAAATGATCGGCACCATCAGCTCCACTTTGTTTATTATAATTAAAAGATGGCGCTGCCATATTTAATATTGAAGTAAGGTCCATTTTTGCAGTGGGTAATCCTACCTGGTTTATTTTAATTACATCTATAGGTACCGCTGTTTCTGTTTTAACTCTGGCTGCACCACGGGTACCTATAACAACAATATCTCCCAGGTCAACTGCTGAAGGTTCTAACTGTACTGTAATTTCCGCAGCTCCGGTAAGTTTTACTATTTGAGGTTTGTAACCAATACTGGTTATTTCCAATACATCATTTACTTTGGCCTGGATAATAAAGAGCCCGTCATTATTGGTGGAAGCGCCTTTTTGCGTGGCCCTTACCACAACTGATGCACTGGTAACAGGATTACCTGTTTTTGAATCAGTTACTTTAATGGTGAATGTTTGTTGTGCTAATAAGAGATAGCTGCTGAAAATTAAACTTAAGGATAACAAAAATTTTCTCATAAAAAAATATTGTTTTGGTTAGATAAATAATCATAGCAAAGCAGGGAGTGAAATTAGTAAATTTAGTTGAGTAATTATTTTCTTAAAAAATATGTGATAGTTTGATGACAATACCAGGTAAATTTATTTTTTAATAAAAAAAACGTTTCAACAAAAAATATTGAAACGGTTTAAATGTTTTATGATAAAAAATTATGCTTCTTTACCGTGACAGTTCTTATATTTTTTCCCGCTGCCGCAAGGGCATTGATCGTTTCTGCCAATCTTTGGTTCTACACGTATGGGCTCCTGTTTAACCGGCACAGATGGATCGTTATACTCATTTTCCTGGCTCATATATTCCGGCCCTCCGCTTGAAGATGTCGCATATTCTTCCTTACGCTGACGCATTTTGCTCATATCGGTTTTACGCTCCCTGCCTTCTTTTATCTGCCCTGCATTGCTTTGCTCCATGGGTATACCACAATGGCAAAGGAAGCTTACGATATTTTTATTTACCTCATCATCCATTTGTTTGAATGCACTGAATGCTTCTATTTTATAAATTACCAACGGATCTTTTTGTTCGTACCCTGCAGTTTGTACACTTTGGCGCAAATCGTCCATTGCACGTAAATGTTCTTTCCATGCATCATCAATTAAAGCCAGCGTAATGCTGCGTTCCAATGCATCATTCAGTTCACGTCCATCAGTGGCTATATATTTATCAAGATTAGCCAAAGCCTGGATGCCTTTTTTACCATCGGTAAATGGTACGGAAACATTTACAATATGATCGCCCTGTTCTTTACGGATGTTTTTTATAAGGGGCAATGTTTGCTTAACCATTGCAGTTGTTTTAAGACTGTATTGTGCTATCGCTTCGTTGTACAATCTTTCCGTTAAACTAACAGCGTCATTTTTATCTAACTCTTCGGCAGTTATAGCTGTATCAATTCCAAAATTTACAATAGCTGCTAATTTAAATCCATCATGATCGTTGCCTTCTTTATAAGAATTTACCAGGCCATCTGCAACAGAATAAAAAGCATTATCAAGATCTAACGCCAGCCTTTCTCCAAACAATGCATGATTACGTTTACCGTAAACTACGTTACGTTGTTTATTCATTACATCATCATACTCCAGTAAACGTTTTCTTATTCCAAAGTTATTTTCCTCAACTTTCTTTTGTGCTCTTTCAATAGACTTTGAGATCATGCTGTGCTGAATCACTTCTCCTTCTTTGTATCCCATCCTGTCCATTAATCCTGCAATACGTTCGCTGCCAAACATACGCATCAAATCGTCTTCTAAACTTACAAAAAACTGGCTGCTTCCCGGATCCCCCTGCCTTCCGGCACGGCCACGTAACTGCCTGTCCACACGGCGGCTTTCATGGCGTTCTGTACCTAAGATGGCCAAACCACCTGCTTCTTTAACACCTGGCCCGAGTTTAATATCGGTACCACGACCAGCCATATTAGTAGCAATGGTAACAGCACTGGCTAGCCCAGCCTCAGCAATTACCTGAGCTTCCTTGGCATGTTGTTTTGCATTCAATACATTATGCGGAATATTTTTTTGCTTTAGCATCCTTGCCAGCAATTCACTTACTTCAACCGATGTTGTACCAACCAGGCAAGGCCTTCCTTCGATACGTAATTGTTCAATAACATCAATTACTGCTTTATACTTTTCACGTTTGGTTTTATACACCAGGTCCTGTTCATCTTTACGTATGGCTTTTACATTGGTAGGGATATTTACCACATCCAGTTTATAAATACTCCACAACTCTGCTGCTTCTGTTTCGGCAGTACCCGTCATACCGCAAAGCTTATGGTACATACGAAAATAGTTTTGTAAAGTAACCGTTGCATAAGTTTGCGTGGTGGCTTCAATCTTTACATTTTCTTTCGCCTCCAAAGCCTGGTGCAATCCATCGGAGTAACGGCGGCCTTCCATGATACGGCCTGTTTGTTCATCCACAATTTTTACTTCGCCTTCAATAATTACATACTCCACATCTTTATCAAATAAAGTATAGGCTTTTAATAATTGCTGTACGGTATGTATCCTGTCAACCTTTAAAGAATAATCGTTTAACAGAATTTCTTTTTCATGTAATTTTTCATCTGCACCTAAGCTGCCTTTCTCAATATCGGCAAGCTTGGTTGAAATATCAGGGACTATGAAAAAGTTAGGATCTTCTCCTGCCCTTGTAATTAATTGTATCCCTTTATCGGTAAGATCTACCTGGTTATTTTTTTCATCAATATTAAAATACAGTTCAGCATCAACCTTTGGCATTTCCTTTTGCTGATCGGCTAAATAATAATTTTCGCTCTTCTGCAATTTTACTCTTATACCCGGCTCACTTAAAAATTTAATTAAGGCGCCATTTTTGGGTAAGCCACGGTGAGCTCTCATTAGTGCCAGTCCCCCATCTTTTGGATCGTCATTACCTTCTGCAATTTTTTTCTTTGCTTCAATCAGGTATTGATTTACTGCTTTTCGCTGTGCATCTAATAGTTTTTCTATCCTTGGTTTTAAATCAAAAAACTGCTGTGTGTTATCGCTGTGGCCAACCGGCCCACTTATTATTAACGGCGTACGGGCATCATCAATCAATACACTATCCACCTCATCCACCATGGCAAAATGATGTTTGCGCTGTACCATTTCATCCGGGCTATGCACCATATTATCCCTTAAATAATCAAAACCAAATTCGTTATTGGTACCATAAGTAATATCGGCATTGTATGCATTGCGGCGGGCATCGCCATTGGGTTCATGCTTATCAATACAATCCACTCTTAAACCCAGCCATTCAAATATTGGCCCGTTCCATTCACTATCCCTTCTTGCCAAATAATCATTTACCGTTACAATATGCACACCTTCTCCTGACAATGCATTTAAATAAGCTGGTAAAGTACTAACCAGTGTTTTACCTTCACCGGTTGCCATTTCGGCAATTTTACCGGAGTGCAAAACTGTACCACCAATTAACTGTACATCGTAATGCACCATGTTCCAGGTTACTGCACCACCGCCGGCAGTCCAGGTATTTTTATAAACAGATGTATCGCCATCAATGGTGATATGATCTTTTTTTGCTGCTAATTCTTTATCAAGATCCGTTGCAGTACTTACAATGGTTTCATTTTCTTTAAACCTGCGGCTGGTTTCTTTTACGGCAGCAAAAGCTTCTGGCAATAATTCTTCCAGTATTTCTTCAATTTGCTTATCCTTTGTTTTTTTAAGTTCGTCTATCTCTTTATAGATAACATCCCTGCCATTAATTTCTGCAATGGGCAATGCTTCTGCGGCTTCTTTTTTATCGGCAATCTCTTTGTTAATTACAGATAAATGTGTAGCAATACGCTGGCGAAATTCCGCAGTTTTATTGCGTAATTCATCATTACTTAAAGACTGGTATTGTGTAAAAAACTGATTGATCTTTTCAACCTGCGGGCTGATTTTTTTTACATCCTTCTCACTCTTACTGCCGCCAAATAGTTTTGAAATAATGCCTAACATAAACTTCAGTGTTATTGGGTATTTTTTAAATAAATTATTATTAAGACTTTTAGGTTGTCAAATATGATGCTTAAAATTGTTTTAAAGCCAAATTGACAGGGCGACAAAGGTAACAAATAGTTGGGAGTTGGGTTTAATAGTTTAGAGGGTTTAAGAGTTTAGAATGTTTAGGCTTTCATTAACTACCAATTATTCAATTTGTGTATTAAATAAAAAGCAACAATATGAAATCACTTATCACAACCGCCTTATTCGTTGCAGGTATAACTCTATTTACAGCCTGCTCCAGCAACGAAATTGGTGAAAGTAAAGATGTGGCCCAGGACAAAATTTACCAGAGCTATAATATTAATTGTTTTGAAAAAGACAACCAACTGGAAGTATTTGCACAATTTAGATTCGCCGGATCAAACGGCACGACCTTAGTATTAAATAAGCCAAGCCAAGTTAGTTTTGATAACAAAATATTAAGAGTTGACAGCACTACCGGTAGAGGTTCTTTTTACTTTTACAACTCAGAAGCCCCTGGCACTACTCTATATGGAAATCATCACTTTATTTTTATAGATATAAATAATAAAAAATTAGAGAACACTTTTTCGTTTGACAGTTTTAAATTGGTAAATGTGCCAGCAAGTATTTCTAAAAAACAAGCTTTAAATTTAAGCTTTGAAGCTACAACCTCTTTACGAATTGATGACTATATTGAAGTGTCAACCAGCAATACCGACAGCAGTTTTAGTGTTACACATAATACATCAGATAAAGGAAATTTTATCACCATACCATCTGCAGAATTACTACGCCAAAAAGGAAAAGACTTAATACTGGAAGCAACAGTTTACAGAACCATTCCCTTACAACAAGCCACCGCCGAAGGTGGAAAAATCAACCTCCGGTATTCTTTAAAGCCTGTAAAAATTAAACTGACTGAATAATTTTCTTTTTAAATAAAAATTTAGTTGCCAGCCACCAGCATAAAAATAACAGCATAAATACAACAGCTGTTAACCAGCTATTATTAAACCCATCGGTTATGGTTCTTTTTTCGCTAATTAAATAAACTGGCAATCCTGCAAGTGCAATTGAAGTACCAACGCTTAAAGCTGTTGCTGTTGCCGGGTACATTGGTAAACTCCTGCTCATTAACAATAATGTAATGGGTACACTGCTTTGCAAACAGGCAATGCCAAAAGCAAGCGCATAAATATTTTCTTTACCAAATTGAAATAGTAATAATGCAATAGGTAAGGTTATATATACAAATTTTTTCCAGCCAATTCTATCTGCCACAAAACCACCGATTATTTTTCCGGCAAAGGCACTGATGCCGATAATTAATATGCCATTGGGATATTGATGTGCCACGTGATTAATAACATCAAAAATAAAAGAGCGAAAACACATGATGAGTAAAATGCCCAGCATCAGCCAGTCGTGTGCATCCAGTTCGCTTTGTTTTTGTTCCGGAGTTTTATACGCTGGTAAATTATTTTTAAAAATGAAATAAGCAACAACAATAACTGATACGAATACATACCATAAACTATAAATTGAGAACATCCCTAATAAACCACCTATTGTCAACCCCAACACTCCCGGTGCAGTAAATAAAGCCAGCGGTCCTGTTTTATTTTCATGTACCTGTCCGCAGGACTCTGTGAGCAGACAAACTGTACCACCAGTTACATGTACAAAGGCCGATGCAATGCCGGAGCAAATTATTCCTGCACCGGCATCAATAAAATAAATACCAATGGCAAGTGGTAATAAAACCAGTGAAGCAACAGCAAATGGTTTTATCTGTCTTTTATGATCTACCCAAAAACCAACCGGTAACTGCCCGCCAAAACCAATGATGGAATAAATAACGATGAGTAAAAAACTTTTTGAATAGTCGTGGTGGAAAGTGTAATTGGCTAACATAAAGCCTGCGGTAAAATCATTCAGCCCATGCAATAAGCCCCATAGTAAAGGTTGAAGGTTGAGGAGTTTAGGGTTTAGAGGTTTAGAGTTTAGGGTTGACTGCATTATAGAAAATTATTTAGTAGTAATCCGATTCCATAACTGATTCCGTTTGCAAGAAAACCCAGCAGCATTGCTTTTTTCCAGCTGCAATTCATTAATAACCGGTAACCGATGCCTTCCGTAATGGCTACTGCAATTTCTAAAACATTTATATTGATACCGGTATAAAAAAGTAAAATATGCAGGAGCGGCCAGGTAAACAGGTTTAATAAAAAGCCAATGAGTAATGCAAATTTCCATTCACCTTTAAAAAAGAGCAATACAACGGGCAGTTCTAATAGTAACGTTAAAATAAAATAACCCCAAATGCTCATTGTTTATTTTTCTTTTTTCTTTTAATAAAAAACCAGATCAAAAATATTAATGCTGCCAAAGGAAGAATTACATACAAAAAAGATATGGCTACCAATGCGCCAACACTTACACCGTCGAGTAAAATAAATAATAATTTCATTTTGCTGTTTTTCTTTTTTTACGCCATATAAAAACTCCTAGAACCGCAACAATGGCTACTATTGACATTGTTGATAAAATTATAATGTCCCTGCCATGTTCCGCTACCCAGGGGGTCTCCACCACATCTAAAAAAATTAATCTCATAATTAAAAATTTTAGTGAAAGTAGTGTTGTTAACTTAAAACCGCAATACCCATTGGCTGGCATCTTTTTCTGTGGCAATTTGTTAATCATTTTATAAACTGCCCGCCACTTATAAAAAAAATACTATAATTAAATTTTGCTCCTTTATTTTTACACGAACAACTTCGTATATCAAAGCCGCATTATGAGAAAATTTATACTCGCCTTTGGCATTTTAGGTTTAGCAATTACTGTAAATGCACAGGTAAAAGGAACTGTAATTGATTCTGTAAATAAAAAGCCTATTGACAAAGCAGTAGTGGGTTTGGTTATTAAAACCAACCCAACTGATACCGCTTATACATTTACCAATGAGAAAGGCGAGTTTAACTTTGATGTGGTTCCTGCATCAAATTTCTCTGTAATAATTACCAATAGCGGTTTTGCCCCGGTAGCCAAATTTGTTCCGGTAAAGCAGCAGGAAAAAACCATCAACATTGGCACCGTAATAATAGCTCCCCGTGGCAAATTACTTGATGAAGTGATTGTACAATCTGCCCCCATTATAGTTAAGGAAGATACTGTAGAATACCGTGCCGATGCGTTTAAAACAAAAGAAGGTGCCGTGGTGGAAGACCTGTTAAAAAAATTGCCGGGAGTTGATGTAGACAAAGACGGCAATGTAAAAGCCCAGGGCAAAAGTGTAACCAGGGTAAAAGTAAATGGTAAAGATTTTTTTGGCGGCGATGTAAAAACAGCCACCAAAGAATTACCTGCAAATATGGTAGACAAGATTCAAATAATAGATGATTACGGCGACCAGGCAACAGTTAGCGGCATTAAAGATGGTGACCCAGATAAAGTGATGAATATCGTTACCAAGAAAGATATGAATAAAGGTTTTTTTGGCAGGGCTACAATTGGCGGAGGTACAGAAGACCGGTACCAGGCATCTTTTAATGGCAACTACTTTAATGACAACAAACAAATTTCCGTTATTGCCAACAGCAATAATACCAACGCCTCACTATTTAATTTTGGCGGCGGCGGTAACCGTGGTATGAGCAGTATGATGAGTACTGGCATGAATGTAGTTTCAGATATGGGAGGTGCAGGCAATATGAGAAGCATGATGCAAAGCGGTGACATGAGTCAGTTCGGTGGTGGTAATTCCGGGGGCATTACTACTACTAATTCTCTTGGAACCAACTTCAGGGATCAATGGGGGAAAAGAGTAAGTGTTTATGGCAGTTATTCTTACAGCCACAGAAATACCAGCCAGTTAAAAAATACGTCGTCACAGAATTTTTATCAAACCAGCAGTTTTGTTAACAACCAGGATCTAAATTCGGTTTCTATTGGCGCTAATCACCGGGCAACATTTAATATAGAGTACCAGATTGATTCATTTAATTATTTAAAAGTTACCCCAAACGTAAGTTACAGCAATAGCGATGGTAACAATAGAACTATTTTCGATTATACCCAAACCGGTGCAGGTAAAACGAGCGATGGGAGTAATAAAACTGTATCCGGCACTACTGCCCCTAACTTAAGCCTTAACGTTTTATACAATCATAAGTTCCATAAACGTGGCCGTAATTTTTCTGCAAGTGCAAGTTTAGGCAATTCCGAAAGTAATTCGGATCAGGATGTTACCAACCTGAGTTATCAATATGTGGCACCTTATATTGGCCCACGCAATACCTTTCAATACATCGACCAGCAAAACAATAATCATAATTACGGCGTACGGGTAACTTATTCGGAGCCAATAAATAAATTCCGCAGCCTCGATTTTTCTGCTTCGCACAATTTAAATTATGCCCGTAACAATAAAAAAACTTACAATGTCGATTCGCTTACACAGGCAAAAACCATGAACAGTTTTTTAAGTAACGATTACGAAAATAATTTTTACAACGACCGTGTTGGCGTATCCTTACGCACCACTATGAAAAAATATAATTACACCGTAGGTATTAGTGTACAGCCGGTTGACCTGCAGGGAAAATCGCTTACAAAAGACAGTACTTATAAACCTATAAAAAGGGTAAATGTTTTTCCTGTTGCAAGAATGACGTATAATTTCAGCAGGACAAAATCGCTGAACATGAGTTACAGTGGTACTGCCAACCAACCATCATTCAGCCAGTTGCAGCCGGTTGTTGACCAAAGTAATCCACAAAGCATCAGCTCGGGTAACCCGAATCTAAAACCTTCTATTAATCATAACATCAATGCATCTTTCAACAATTTTAATTTTATAACCGGTAAGGTATTATTTACCAACTTTAGCTTCAGCACTATAAAAAATCAGATCATATATAAAACGTCCAGGTTAAATAATGGTGGTGCTTCAGTTTCTGTTCCCCAAAATGTAAACGGTTATTATAACCTGCTGGGTTTTTATACGTATTCAAAACCATATAAAAACAGGAAATTTGTTTTAACCTTTAACGGCTCAGTCAATTACAACCATAATATTAACTTAACCGACAGCATTGTTGTAACGGGCGGTACTTTAAAACAAAACCTGAATGTTCAAAAAGTATCAGGTAATAACTGGGTATTCAGCCAGGGATTTGTTTTTGAAGTGAATTTAAAAGATTGGCTGCAACTGGGTACAGGAGTAAATTACAGCATGAACGATAACAAATACAAAAATGCAGGTAATACTTCATCTACTACGTTTCAAAATACATCAAGCAATGCCTGGACATTTACAAACAATATTAATATGGACTTAACCAAGCGCCTCATTTTAAAATATGATGTGGATTATACTATTAATAACGGCCTTGCCAGCAGCGTAAGCCAAAATCCGGTATTAATGAATGCATCCCTGGAACAACAGTTATTTAAAAAGAAAAACGGTATTATTAAATTCTCTGCTTTTGACCTGTTTAAACAAAACACCAATATTAACCGTACTGTAAATGCCAACTCTATTATTGACACCCGTACCAACCGCCTTACCCGTTATTTCTTACTTACTTTTACCTACCGTCTTCAAAAATTTGTAGGGCAACAGGCACAGGGTGGGGATATGAGAACAATGGGAGGCACAAGGGAGATCAGGACATTTTAAATTTGCTATAGACTAACACAACTATTTACTTCTTTTTTACAGGGGCTGGTGTAATCGGTGGCCCAAAAGCCCCAGTTTTCCATCACTAATAATCAGCCTTGAATTTTAAACGCTTTTGCCCTACCTTTGCCACCCTAAAACCAAGCGTTAATTCTATAATATTTTCAATATGTCAGGTGCATTAAAAGAGGTACGGAGCAGAATTAAAAGTGTGCAGAGCACACAGCAGATTACCAAGGCCATGAAGATGGTAAGTGCAGCAAAGCTTCGGAGGGCTCAGGATGCAATTACGCAAATGCGCCCCTACTCCAAAAAGCTGCAGGAAATGCTGGGCAATATTGTAAGCAACAGTGATGGTGATATTAAAATTGCTTTGGCAGAAGAAAGAACCGTAGAAAATGTATTGATAATTGTTGTTACCAGCGACAGGGGTTTATGCGGCGGTTACAACAGTAACCTTATTAAATCAGCCAAATTACTGATCAGCGAAAAATATGCTGCACAACATGCAAAAGGCCATGTGCAGCTTTTACCCATTGGTAAAAAAGGCTATGAGCATTTTACAAAGAATGGCTTTAAAGTAGTGGATAAATTCTGGGATATTTTTACCGGGTTAAGTTTTGATAAAGTACAGGCCGCTGCAAAATATGCCATGGATGCATTTGCCAATAAGGAAGTGGATGCAGTGGAACTGATCTACAGCGAATTTAAAAATGCCGCTACCCAGCGTTTTGTAACCGAAGCTTTTTTACCGGTACAAAAAGTAGAAAAAGCAGCAGGACAAAAAAATGCTGATTTTATTTTTGAACCCGGGAAGGAAGTATTGATAACCGAATTGATGCCTAAAATTTTAAACACCCAGTTGTTTAAAGCCACTTTGGATGCTAATGCCAGCGAACATGGCGCAAGAATGACCGCAATGGATAAGGCCAGCGATAACGCCAGCGAATTATTAAAATCATTAAAGATCAGTTACAACAGGGCAAGACAGGCCGCCATTACAACCGAGTTAACAGAAATTGTAAGTGGTGCAGCCGCATTAAACGGTTAAGCCCCCATCTCCGCCAGTTGGCGGAGGGAAGGAGGAGAACAATTTTTTATAATAAAAAACATATACCCCTTTAGGGGATAGGGGCATGGAACTTTCTCAAATTATACCACACATAGAAGCTTTGGTTTTTGCCAGTGATAAACCATTAACCAATATTGAATTGGTGGAACTGGTAAATAATGCTTTAGGCTTTATTGAAGACAGGGCTACACTGGAACAGGTGGAAGCCGCTGTTGAAGGCATTCAGGAAAAATACAACGCCGAATTTTATGCATTTGAAATAAAGGCAAGTGGTGGCGGGTGGCAGTTTCTTACCAAAAAAGAATATTATAAAACAGTGGCCCTGCTCAACGGCGATAAATTTTTAAAACGTTTATCTACCGCAGCTTTGGAAACACTGGCCATCATTGCGTACAAGCAACCCATTACCAAAAGCGAAATGGAAGCCATCCGTGGCGTGAACTGTGATTATGCGGTGCAGAAATTATTAGAGAAAGATTTAGTGATCATATCCGGCAGAAAGGAAGAAGCTGTTGGGCAACCTTTAATTTATTCCACTTCCAAATCTTTTATGGATTATTTTGGCATTAACAGCCCCGATGATCTGCCTAAGATAAGCGAAGTGATGATGGAAGAACTGGTAAATGCCACCAACGTAATTGAAGCACAACAGGAAATGGCAGAACACAATGCCAACAACGAAACTGCTGCAGAAACAGCACTTGAAGAAGTGATGGTTGAGGAAGTTGTGGTTATAGATATACCTACGGTTGATGCTAATGGGAATGCTACTACAGAAGCATAAAAAAATTACCAGCAATTAAACAGTTCGTTATGGGATGGAAACTTGCCGGAATTGTAATTGACAAAAATTTTGAAAAGGATTTAGCTGGGTTATTTGATTTGTTAAACATAACCGAATTTGAATTAGAAAAGGATTCAACTTTTGAAGACGAGGTATTTGAAATTTTGGAAACCGATATTCTTTCTATCGGCTTTTTTGGAAATGGGACTTTCTTCTCAACAGGAGTTGAACTAATGACAAATGAACGACTTCTAAGAAATGCTTCAACTCACTACAAAATTGTTGCTTTCTATGTAAATGAAACAACAAGCACATATTGCTTTGACTATTTTTCGAAAGGAGAATATTTGAGAAAGAAATGGATTTCATATTCAGACAAAAACATAGATAGTTCAGAGAATTTTGGCGAAATGCTTTCAGTTGAAAAAGATGAGGATGACGACCTCAATATTATATTTAAATTAATAAGTTCATTACTTGGCAAAGACTTCTATGAAATTGAAGAAAGTGAACAAATGTTTCGTTTCGTAAAAATCAAACCAGAAAAAATGGATAGTTCCAAAAAACAAGCAAAAAGGTTTTGGAAAAGGCTTTTTAAGTAACATTAGCTACTTCATTCTTTTTTATTTTATAAGATAATCCATCTCCTCATTGTCATCCGTATTCCCATCCTTCGTAAATTCGCAGCATGTCATTATCAAGAGAACAGTTAATTGCCGCAGCAAAAGAATTTGGAACCCCATTGTATGTGTACGATGCCGATAATATTACTGCACAATACCAAAAGCTAACTTCTGCCTTTGCAAAAACAGACACAAAGTTTTTTTATGCCTGCAAGGCATTAACCAACATAAATATTTTAAAGCATATTAAAAGTATTGGCTGCAATGTGGACTGCAGCAGTATCAACGAAGTAAAACTGGCTTTATTAGCCGGTTTTGAGCCTGTCAATATTTTATACACTTCAAACGGCATTCACTTTAGTGAAATTGCAGAAGCCCAAAGCCTTGGCGTAAACATTAATATCGACAGCCTGAGTAACCTGGAAAAATTTGGTAAAAAATTCGGATACAGTTACCCCGTCGGTATAAGGCTACGCCCCAATATTATGGCGGGTGGCAATATAAAAATTTCTACCGGGCATGATAAAAGTAAGTTCGGTATTCCCATCGATGAGTTAGACAAAGTTGTAGCATTGGTAAATAAATATGACTTATTAATCCAGAATTTACACATACATACCGGCAGCGATATCAAAGATGCCGACGTTTTTGTAAAAGGCATTAAAGTGTTGTTCGATATCATTCCACAATTCAAAGAATTATCTTCAATAGATTTGGGCGGCGGTTTTAAAGTGCCTTATAAAAAAGGCGATGTCGAAACCAATATGCCTTTGCTTGCGCAAAAAGTACATGAAGCATTTGCCAATCATCCCAACCCCAATGGCAAACATTTGCAGGTTTGGTTTGAGCCGGGCAAATTTTTAGTAAGTGCAGCAGGGTACCTTGTTGCAGAAGTAAATGTGATAAAAGAAAATGCCACCAATACTTTCGTAGGATTGAACACCGGTTTTAATCACCTGATACGCCCAATGATGTACGACGCCTATCACACAATAGAAAACATCAGTAACCCCGATGGAACTGAAAAAGAATATACTATTGTTGGTAATATTTGCGAAACCGACACTTTTGCCTGGGACAGGAAAATGAATGAAATACGTGAAGGTGATTTGCTGGTTTTTAAAAATGCCGGTGCATATGGTTTTGAAATGGCTTCTAACTTTAACAGCCGGTACAAACCTGCTGAAGTAATGATAAAAGATAGCAACATGCAACTCATCCGTAAAAGAGATGTGTTTGAAGACCTGCTCGCCAATCAGATTTTATAAGCTAACCGCAATACAAATGAAGTACCTGCAAAAACCCTGGATAAGGATAATTATAAGCCTGATTGCCGGAGGTATGATTTCAGAAATACTACATATTTCTACCGGTGATCCCAACCGGCCTATGGGAAGTGGCAGCTCTTTCATCGTATTGGGTTCGGCTTTTATAGTTTATTTAATACTCACCTCTATTTCCCAAAAGGCAAAGTAAATTTTAGCTCTGACGGAGAAATGGGCTAATCACATCAGTTATACAGCTCCATCCTTCAATTGTAAATCAAAAATGCTTTTACAAATCTTTTAACTAAAAAAAATTCTCTTACCTATTGCAGAATCCAATTTTTCTTACAACATTTACGTAACAAACCAAAAACAGTAAAACCGTCCTGGTTTTGCTGAACAACAAAAATTACAACTTTAAATTTATGGAACACGACCGTGCTCCCCGTCCTGAAAAGTTCAGTGCAACTTTTTTGCGGACCATGCTGTGCCTTACAGTAATCCTTTCTCTGTTCTCATCCTGTAACAAAAAAGAAAAATGGATTGACGTAGATCCTGCATTCAGCAAATTTATCGATGCCTATACCACCGGCATCATTTCCAAAACATCTGCTATCCGTATTCAATTGGCAGGTGAAGCCAATACCACACATGCAGTGGGTGAAGCAGTAAAAGATGATCTCTTCGATTTCTCCCCATCTGTAAAAGGAAAAGCTTTTTGGCTGGATGCAAGAACCATTGAATTTAAACCTGACAGCTGGTTAAAAACAAACCAACTATATACGGCAAAATTCAAACTGGGTAAAGTAACCAAAGTGCCCGAGAAATATGACAATTTTAAATTCAGTATGCAAACGGTAAAACCATCTTTTAAAATAAGTGATAATGGTTTACGCAGCAGCGGTGTAAAAAATAAAATGAGTTTTAGTGGCGATATAGAAACTGCCGATGTGGAAAAAAGTACCGATGTAGAAAAATTATTAACCGCAACTCAAAATGGTAAAGCACTAAAAATAAACTGGCAGGCCAATGAAGCGACAAAAACATACGGCTTTATAATTGATAATATTGACAGGGGAAAAAATGTAAGCAATATCGATATGCGTTGGGATGGCAAACCGGTGAGCATGGAAATTAGTGGCGAAAAATCAGTTGCTGTTCCTGCTGTTGGCGATTTTAAAGTATTGAATGTTGTTGCTGTTAACGAAGCACAGCAATATGCTTCTGTGCAGTTCAGCGACCCTATTGCGGTTGGACAGGATCTGACAGGCATGATTAACATCAGTGGACAATCGGATATTTCTTATACCATCAATGGCAGCGAAGTAAAAGTTTTTGGTAATGGAAAATTAGATGGCAACTACACCGTAAACATCAATTCCGGTATAAAAAATACCTGGGGCGATGTGTTGGATAAAGGATTTACCGCCAATATCAATTTCGAAAATAAAATGCCATCAGTAAAAATTCATGGCAAAGGAAATATTTTACCCAACAGCGGCAGGTTGGTATTACCTTTTGAAGCAACCAACCTGAATGCAGTAGACATCAGCATTATAAAAATTTACGAACGCAATGTGCCACAGTTCCTGCAACAAAATGACCTTGGTGGTAATGATGAATTGCGAAGAGTGGCCAAACCCATTGTACAAAAAACTTTGCGTTTGGATGATGACAAAACTTTAGACCTGCACAAAAAACAACACTTCTCTTTAGACATTGATAAGTTTTTAAAAACAGAGCAGGGTGCTATTTACAGGGTAACCATTGGTTTTCGTCCTAACTATTCTTTATACCAGGGTGTGGATACTTCCGCAAAAAAAGATACTGAAGATGAACAAGCAGGTTACGATGAAGGTTACAGTGATGAATACAACAGGAATGGTGTGGATGATGATGATGAATTCTGGAGCAGGTACGATGAGTATTATCCTTACGGTTATAACTGGGAAAGAAAGGATGACCCTGCAAGCAAATCTTATTATAACAAAGACCGCTGGGCTACCAGAAATATTTTAGCCAGCAATATTGGCCTTACTGCAAAACGTGGCAACGATAACAGCATCAGCATTGCAGTAAGTAATATTTTAACTACCGAACCAATGAGTGGTGTTGACCTGGAAATTATGGATTACCAGCAAATGATCATCAGCAAAACAAAAAGTGATGATGATGGTTTTGCCAATATTGATCTGAAACATAAGCCCTATTTATTAATTGCAAAAAAAGGAGATGAGAGAGGCTATTTAAAATTAGATGATGGCAATTCGCTTGCATTGAGCCGCTTTGATGTAAGTGGTGAAGAAGTGAAAAATGGCATAAAGGGATTCATCTTTGGCGAACGTGGTGTATGGCGCCCCGGTGATACTATGTATTTGAATTTTATTGTGGAAGACAAAGAAAATAAATTACCGAAAGACCTTCCGGTAGAGTTTAGTTTGTTTACACCAACAGGGCAATTGTATAAACACACTGTACAAACAAATGCCGACGATGGTTTCTATTTATTTAAAACCAATACCGATGCTTCATCTCCAACCGGTAACTGGCTGGCAAAAGTAAAAGTGGGCGGTGCAAGTTTTGAAAAAAGAATTAAGGTAGAAACCATAATGCCAAATCGTTTGAAAATAAATGTTGATTTTGGCAAAGATGCATTGTTGGGAGAAGGCAGTACCAATGCGGGAATCATTAATGCTAAATGGTTATTTGGTACCCCGGGTAAAAATCTGAAAGCAAAAATTGATGCCTCCCTGTACGCAAAAACAACTTCCTTTCCCAAATTTGCAGGCTTTGCGTTTGATAATCCAACAACCAATTATCAAACCCAGCAAAAAACAATTTACGAAGGCATATTAGATACTGCAGGTAATGCACAATTAAAACCCGGTTTTGAAATTGATGAAACAGCACCGGGCATGTTAACCGCAAACCTGGTGATAAAGGTTTTTGAACCCGGCGGAACTTTCAGTATTGATAATATGAGCATTCCTTACAGTCCGTACAGCAGTTATGTTGGATTAAAATTACCTGATGGTGAAAAGCCGTTTGATTATTTACTGGCAGGAAAAAATCACACTACTCAAATTGTGAACGTGGACAGTAAGGGGAATTTAATTGGCGGCAGCAATGATGTGGAGGTAGAATTCTACCGTATTCAATGGCGCTGGTGGTGGGATGATAATGGAGATCACCTCAGCAACTTTACGCAAAACGAATACAATAAATTGCTGAAGAAAGAGACTGTTCATCTTTCTAATGGCCGTGGCCAATGGACTTTCAGTAGATCAGAAAATGAATGGGGCCGTTACTTAATTTTAGTAAAAGATTTAAAAAGCGGACATACTACCGGCTCTACCCTATACATTGATGAACCCGGCTGGCAAAGCCGTGGTGGTGGCGATGACCAGACTGCAGCATCGATGTTATCTTTTACATCTAACAAAGAAAAATATAATACAGGCGATGAAGTTGCATTGACCATCCCCAGTAGTAAGGGCGGAAGAGTTTTAGTAAGTATTGAAAACGGCAGTAAAGTAATAAAATCATTCTGGCAACAAACTTCACAAGGGCAAACTGTGGTGAAATTTAAAGCCGATGGTACTATGGCACCTAATGTATATGCCACAGTAAGCTTATTGCAACCGCATTCACAAACTATTAATGATCTGCCGATAAGAATGTATGGTTCTATTCCAATTTTTGTAGAAGATAAAAACACTGTGTTAAATCCTGTTATCAATATTCCCGCCACTATTCGTCCGGAGCAAAATGTTTCTTTTACGGTAAGTGAACAAAGCGGAAAAGAAATGACTTACTGCGTGGCCATTGTTGATGATGGATTATTAGACCTGACAAGATTTAAAACACCCAATCCGCATGATGCATTTTATGCAAGGGAAGCATTGGGTGTAAAAAGCTTCGATATGTTTGATTATGTAATTGGTGCATGGGGTGGCGATTTAGAAAGAATACTCACCATTGGTGGTGATGCCGATGCAGCATTAGGCAAACAAAAAACTGCCAACCGGTTTAAACCGGTGGTAAAATTTTTAGGCCCATTTCATTTAGATAAAAACCAAACGCAGAAACAAAATTTCACTTTACCCTCATACATTGGCTCTGTAAGAGCGATGGTGGTAGCGGCTCATAGTGGCAGTTATGGTGCTGCAGAAAAAACCATCACCGTTAAAAAACCATTGATGATGCTTGCAACTATGCCAAGAGTATTAGGCCCCGGCGAAACCATTAAATTACCGGTAACTGTTTTTGCAATGGAGAATAATATCCGAAGGGTAAATATCTCACTGCAATCCAATCCATTTTTAGAAGTTGTGGGCAGCGCTTCACAAAGCATCAGCTTTACACAACAGGGTGAGCAAATGGTATATTATGATGTTAGGGTAAAACCCAATATTGGAATTGGTAAAGTAAAACTGTTGGCATCTTCTGGCAATGAAAGCGCCGATTATGAAGTGGAACTGGATATCCGTAATCCAAATCCGCCGGTAACCAGTATCAGCGAAATTACTTTAGCTCCCGGACAACAATGGAAAACAACTGCAGCGCCTATTGGCGTAGCCGCTACAAGCACTGCAACTATTGAAATTTCCAGCGTACCTTCTATGAATTTGCAAAAACGTTTGGATTATTTAATTGAATATCCACATGGCTGTATTGAGCAAACCACTTCTGCAGTTTTTCCGCAGCTGGTGTTAAATCAACTCACCGATTTAGATGATTATAAAAAAGCACAGGTAGATAAAAACATAAAAGCCGGTATTGGAAAACTACAGAATTTTCAACGCCCCGATGGTGGTTTTAGTTACTGGCCCGGCGGCAACGAAAGTGATGAATGGGGCAGCAACTATGCCGGGCATTTTTTAGTGGAAGCACAAAGCAATGGTTATTTGGTAAGTGATTATATGTTGCAGCAATGGAAAAATTACCAGCGTGGTAAAGCCAACAGCTGGATGCCAACTACCAATAATTTTTATGGTGGCGATCTCACACAATCTTATCGCCTGTATACTTTAGCATTGGCAAAAGCACCCGAATTGGGTGCAATGAACCGTTTGAAAGAATTCAAATATTTATCTGCCGAAGCAAAATGGCGTTTGGCCGCAGCTTATAAATTAGCCGGGCAGGATAATATTGCTTTAGATTTAATTAGTGGTATGGCAACAACATTCCCCGTAAGAACAAGTTGGGGTTATACTTACGGTTCTGATACAAGAGACGAAGCCATGGTACTGGAAACATTAATACTACTGGGTAAAAAAGCAAAAGCAGAAGAGTTGATGAAAAGCATTGCAGCAAAATTGTCGCAGGATTATTGGTACAGTACACAAACCACGGCATACAGCTTAATTGCCATTGCAAAATTCTGTGGTAAAAATCCAAGTGGCGCAAAAATAATTTCATCTGCAAATATTGCAGGAAAACAAACTGATATTAATTCGGCCACGTATATCCGCCAGTTACCTGTTGTCTTTAAAGATCAAAGCAGCAGTAATGTTGACATTGCCAATAAAGGCAGTAATACTTTATATGTACGCATCATCACTAAAGGTCAGCCATTGGCTGGAGATAGTTTGAAAGTAAATAACAATCCCGCCATGCTGGGCATGAGTGTAAGCTATCTTACACAAGATGGCAAAGCCATTGAAGTTAACCGGTTAAAGCAGGGCAGTGATTTTGTTGCCAAAGTGATAATTAAAAATCCTGGTGGCCGTGGGTACTATACACAAATGGCATTATCGCAAATTTTCCCCAGTGGCTGGGAAATTTTAAATGCCCGTATGTTAGGTGGCGAAGGGGCATTCAAATCATCCAATTCCACTTACCAGGATATTCGTGATGACCGTGTGTACACTTATTTCAACATCAATGCCAATGAAACACTCACTTATTATGTGCAGTTGAATGCTTCATATTTAGGAAGGTATTTTCTTCCCGGCACTTTCGCCGAAGCAATGTATGATAATACGATTAGCGCAGGTGTGAATGGTAAATGGGTGGAAGTGGTGAAATAATTTTGATAGAACACTAATGATGCTGATTAAAAAGATTTTCACGGATTTAATAAGTGTTTATAAGTCCAATCAGTTTTATCAGTGTTCTATTTTTTTGTAACAATTATTTGTAATTCTTCCCAACATCGTTGTGAATTTGTTCTGTTTCTTTTTGCTTTTGATAACAGCAAAAAGAAATCTCACTTGTACGTTATACCTTTATTCAGCTTTTACCAAAGCGTAAATTTATTTTGAAAAAATTTTCTTCAATAGTTCCATCAATTAATCTCCGTCGCACCCTCACCAAAATAAAAATAGTGGTACTGCTAGGTTTATTATTATGGTTCTGGTTTTCTCTTCCCCAAAAATTATTCAACGCCCCCACCAGTTATGTTATTGAAGATACAGATGGCAATTTACTAAACGCCACTATTGCTGCCGATGGGCAATGGCGTTTCCCCTACAACAAAAATGTGCCACAAAAATTTATCGATTGCATCACCACTTTTGAAGACAAACGTTTTTTCAAACATCCTGGCGTGGATCCTGTTTCTATTGGCAGAGCTGTAGTAAAAAATATAAAGAACAAAGGCGTGGTACAGGGCGGCAGTACAATCACAATGCAGGTAATAAGGCTTTCAAAAAAAGATGATAAGCGCAGCATCTGGAACAAATTAAAAGAAAGCATTTTAGCAGTAAGACTGGAAATGTCTTATTCAAAAAAAGAAATTATTGCTTTATATGCAAGCAATGCGCCATTTGGAAGTAATGTAGTGGGATTAGATGCAGCTGCGTGGCGATACTATGGCAGAAGTCCGGATAAATTGAGCTGGGGCGAAATGGCAACACTTGCAGTATTACCCAACGCACCTGCATTAGTGCATCCCGGTAAAAACAGGGAAACCTTATTTAAGAAAAGAAATATTTTATTAGATAAATTACTGGATGCAGGGAAAATAACTCAAAGCAGCTGCGACCTGGCAAAGCTGGAACCTTTACCGGGCCAACCTTTACCGTTACCACAGTTTGCGCCGCATTTATTACAGCGTTTTAAAAAAGACTTCGCAAAAAATAATACCGGAACAAAAATAAAAACCACATTAGATGGTACACTGCAAAAAAATATAGCCCGTATCATTCAGCAACACCAGAGTATATTAAAAGGCAATGGCATCAACAATGCCTGCGCATTAGTATTGGATGTGGAAACAGGAAATACCTTAGCCTACGTTGGAAATATTTACGACCCTGTTAATAAAGATATGGAAAGCTATGTAGATGTAATTGCTGCACCACGCAGTCCGGGCAGTGCATTAAAACCAATTTTATACGCATCCATGTTAAGCGATGGATTGATCTTACCCAACTCCATTATCCCCGATATTCCTACGCAGATAGGAAGTTATGCGCCGCAAAATTTTGATTTGGGATTTGATGGCGCTGTGCCTGCTAACCGTGCATTGGCAAGAAGTTTAAATATTCCTGCGGTAAAATTATTACAGCAATACAAGTATCAGCGATTTTACGAAACACTACAACAATCTGGTTTCACAACATTAAACCGCAGTGCAGATACTTATGGATTGAGTTTGATACTTGGTGGTTGCGAAGTAACCATGTGGGATATTGCAGGTGTATATGCAAGTATGGCACGTACGCTCAATCATCAAACAAAAAATCATGGTAAGCTTGATTTGAATGATTTTCATCAGGCAAAATACACGACAACAGAAGAGAACCAAACCACAAACCACCAACTACAAACCACAAACATTCCTTTTGATGCCACCTCAATCTACTTCACCTTCCAGGCCATGCAGGATGTAATGCGCCCCGGTGAAGAAGGTCTGTGGCAACAATTTACTTCTTCACAAAAAATTGCCTGGAAAACCGGCACCAGTTTTGGTTTTAGAGATGGATGGGCCATTGGTGTTACGCCTAAAAATGTAATTGCGGTTTGGGTAGGCAATACAGATGGTGAAGGAAGGCCCGGCTTAGTGGGCATACAAACTGCTGCACCAATCTTATTTGATATTTTTCGGCTCCTACCAAACGTGAGCTGGTTTGAAAAACCAAAGTATAATTTTTCATTTGTTCCTGTATGCAGGCAAAGTGGTTACCGGGCAAATATTGATTGTCCCGATGTGGATACCTTATTTATGCCGCCCAATGCTACTAAAGTTCCCCTTTGCCCTTATCATAAGATGATCCATTTAGATGCAACAGGAATATTCCGTGTAACAGCACAATGCGAAAGCCCATCTAACATGCAGCACAAAAGCTGGTTTATTTTATCGCCTGCCATGGAATATTATTACAAGCAAAAAAATATTGATTATAAAATATTGCCTCCTTTTAAACCCGGATGTGACTATGCCGAAACCGGCAAAGTAATGGAGATCATTTATCCCCAACCCGATGCAAAAATTTATGTACCCCTGGAAGTGAGTGGCGAAAAAGGTAAAACAGTTTTTACTGCTGCTCATCGAAAGAACGATACCAAAATTTTCTGGAGCCTGGATGATAATTTTATCGGCACCACACAAAATTTTCATCAAATGGCATTGAATCCTTCGCCAGGCAAACATATTATTACTTTAACAGATGAAAATGGCACCAGCATCAGCCGCCAGTTTGAAATACTGGAAAAAGAAAAATAATCTTCTTTTAAAAATATTTATGCAAATATTTTAAAGCCTGCATCATGATAAAAAAATTATCATGAAAGTTACCATTACAAGGCTGCTGCTGGTATTTAACTGCATCCTGTTTATACAAAGCATCGCTGCGCAAAAAACAATTGAAACAAAAATTGAAAAAGCTACCGTTTTTTTAAATGGTGCACAGATTAACCGTTCCGGAAAAACCACTGTCAGCCCCGGCAATTCCGAAATTATTTTTAAAGGTATTTCTCCATACATCAATAAACAAAGTATACAGGTAAAAGCCGAAGGCAACTTTACTGTGCTTTCCGTAGTACATAAAATAAATTATTTGGAAGAGCAAACCAAACAAAATGAATTGTTGAAAGTGGAAGAGCAAAAAGAAAATTTACAGGATAAGATCAATCTCCAAAAAGATATGATGAGTATTTATGTGAATGAAGAAACTCTTCTTTCAAAAAATCAGGCCATTGTGGCACAGAATGCTGGCTTAAAAACTATTGACTTAAAAGAGACTGCAGATTTTCACCGCCTGCGATTAACAGAATTAAAGTTTAAAGAAACAGAGATCAATAAAACAGTAAAAAAATATTATGAAGAAATGGCGAAGCTAAATAAGCAACAGGTTGAGTTGAGCAAACAGGCCACCACTGCAACAAGTGAAGTGGTGGTAACCGTACAAAGTAAAGAAACGGTGAGTGCAAATTTTATGTTGAGCTATTTTGTTGATAAAGCAGGCTGGTATCCAACCTATGATATTAGAGTAACAGATATCAGCCATCCTATAACCATGGCTTATAAAGCAAATGTGTATCAATCTTCAGGCGAAGACTGGAAAGACATTAAACTTACCTTGTCAACCGCCAATCCAAAACAAAATGGAGAGAAACCGAATTTGAATGCCTGGTACCTGCATTATTTTACACCACAGTCTTATGGATTAAATAATAATAGCAGCATTTACAATCCTAATGTGAGAAATGTTGCCGGGCAGATAACTGATGAAAAAGGGGCTCCATTAGCAGGTGTTGCTGTAACGATAAAAGGCACTTCAACCGGAACTTCAACTGGCGCAAATGGCTATTACAATATCAACATTCCTTACAATGCCACTACACTGGCGATTTCTTATGTAGGCTTTCAGCAAAGAGAATTATTTATCTCTTCCAATACCATGAATATTGCGATGCAAACCATGAACCAGTATTTACAGGAAGTGGTGGTGGTTGGTTATGGCACCAAACGTTCTGACGATGAATATGAAACTAACAATTATTTAAAAGGCAGAAAAGAAGCCAGTATTCCTTTAACGGTTTCGGAAAGAGAAAATACGACCAGTTTTTCATTTGACATCGACACACCCTATACCATTTTAAATGACGGCAAAACATCTACTGTAGAAATGAAAACGATGGAAGTGCCGGCATTGTATGAATACTATTGTGCACCTAAAATTGAAACCGATGTTTTTTTAACTGCAAAAATTACCGACTGGGGTGAGCTGAATTTACTGGAAGGCGAAAGCAATCTATTTTTTGAAGGCACTTATTTAGGCAAGGCGCTCATTAATCCTAAAACTGCCGGTGATACTTTAAGTATTTCTTTAGGCCGTGATAAAAACATTGTGGTAAAAAGAACCAGCATAAAAGAATTCAGTAAAAAACAATTTTTAGGCAGTAACAAAATTGATTACCGCACTTTCGAGATCAGCATCCGCAATAATAAAAAACAATCCATTAATTTAATTGTAGAAGATCAATTCCCTCTCAGCACCATGAAAGAGGTGGAAGTGGATAAAATAGAAAATAAAGAAGCAGAACTGGATAATGAAACAGCTAAATTAAAATGGACCATTCAGCTGGAACCTGCTAAAGAAAAGAAAGTTGGATTTAAATACTCCGTAAAATATCCAAAAAACAATACCCTTGTATTGCAATAAGTAACTTTAAAACAAATAATAGTTGTATTAGCAGTTTAAAAATAAGGGGAAAGAAATCACTTAACCGTTATCAAAATTCTCCTTATTTTTAATAAAATAAAATTTATAACTATGCCAATACGAATGGTGGACGACCCGGAAAACCAAGGTGATTATAATGCACAAAATGATAACTCCGGTGGCGGTGGTGGCCGTGGAGGTAATAATCCCGGCGGAGCTGGTGGGTTGCTGAACTTTTTGCCTTTGTTATTAGGCCTCTTTGGGGGTGGAGGTGGCGGTAAAAAAATAATTTTTCTTTTAGTAATTGCCGGGGCTGCATTTTTTTTAATGCGCAATGGCTCCTGCTCGGGCTTAACTGATGTGGTTTCAAAATTTGCAACCGGCGGAAAATTAGATCCGGAAGAATTTAAAAAAGCAAGTGTTTACGAAGGCTTGTCTGATGATAATGGCAAAAACCCTTTACCCGAATCTGTTTCATTATTAAAATATGCACCTGACAGAAAGAATCAGGGCCACCAGGGTAGTTGCGTGGCCTGGAGCAGTGGTTATGCAGCCCGTACTATTTTACAAAGCGTAAGTACGCATGAAGATCCTAACAGCATTGCATTCAGTCCTGCTTTTTTATATAATTATATTGGTCTTGATGAATGCCAGGGTTCTTATATTATTAAGGCCATGGAATTTATGCAAAAGAACGGCGCTGTATCATTACAACAATTTCCCTACGATGAAAATGATTGCACCCGCCAGGCCAATCAAAGTTTAATTAACCAGGCTGCCAATAATAAAATACATGGCTTTAACCGCCTTACCGACGATGATGGTGTAAGCGTTTTAAATTTCCGGGCCATTAAAGAACACCTTGCAAAAGATGCACCTGTTGTAATTGGTATGATGGTAGGTGGAAGTTTTATGCAGGATATGGTGGGACAAAAAGTTTGGCATCCAACACAAGATGATTATAGCATGCAGGGCTTTGGCGGCCATGCCATGTGTGTGATTGGTTATGATGACCGGATTGAAGGTGGTGCTTTTCAACTAATGAACAGCTGGGGACCCGATTGGGGACAGAACGGAATTGGTTATGTACGCTATGGAGATTTCAGAAGATTTGTACGTGAAGCTTATGGCCTTGATGCCTTGCCTAAAAGTGGAGCCGCTTTAAATGTTGATTTTGAATGCAGCATTGGTTTGGTATATGCCGGCAACGCAAAACAATATATTCCTTTACGTGCCGGTGCCGGTAATGTGTTTACCACAACAGCACCAATAAAAAAAGGTACTAAATTTAAATTGGAACTGAAGAATACACTGGAATGTTATGTGTACATTTTCGGACAGGAAACAGACCAGAGCAGTTATGTTCTATTCCCATACAAACCCATACACTCGCCTTATTTTGGTGTAACCGGTTATCGTTTATTTCCACGCAAAGAATCTTTAATGGCAGATAGCATTGGCAGCAACGATTTTATGGCCATTGTAGTAAGTAAACAACCATTGGATTATGCTACATTGAATGCGTCAATAAACAGAAGTACACAAAGTACTTATGCAGGTAAATTAAATGAAGCCATCAGTGCCAATGCCATTACCGGTGTAAAATTCAGTAATACCGGTACTGGAAATATTTATTTTAAAGCCAATGCAGGAGAACAAAAAAATATTGTAGGTTGTGTGGTAGAGATTGATAAAAATTAATTCAATGAATAACGCTGCAAAGTTTCTTCAGCTCATCAATAATCGTTTTAAGTTCACCCTGTTTTTATTTTCCAAGCTGCCCAGTGCATTTTTTTGTGGCGTAAGGGTGCAACAGGCCAATGAAAATAAATGTGTGGTTACCGTTCCTTTTAAATGGCTGAGCCAAAACCCCTTCAAGAGTACTTATTTTGCCTGCCTTAGTATGGCAGCCGAAATGAGTACCGGCGTTTTAGGGCTTGCACATATTTATAAAAGAAATCCTGCTCTAAGTATGTTGGTGGTTAATATCAATGGTAATTTTTTAAAAAAAGCTATTGGCAAAACCACATTTACATGCGAAGATGGTTTATTAATCAGGCAAACTATTGAAGATGCCATTACCGATGGGCAGGGCAAAACAATTACAGCAAAAAGCACCGGCCTTAACCAACAGGGCGAAGTAGTGGCAACATTTGAAGTAACATGGAGCTTTAAAGCAAAGAAATAAATACAGCCCCCAGGTAATAAAAACCAATGGTACAACCATAACTTACAAATGAAATAATAAAGGCATTTGCTATTTCAAAAAAATGATACTCTATAAAAAAGCATTTGCTTACTTTTAGCCTGATCAATGGTTAAATAAACTGCTTTGCCTGCTAAATCTTCATACGATGAGAAGGGACTTCTGTTACTTTTAGCCAAAGGTGATGAGCTTGCTTTTACCGAAATATATACCGCTATTGGAACAAACTTTTTAGTGTTGCCAGCCTTAAATTAAACAACCCATCCGAAGCTGAAGAATTGGTATAGGATATTTTTTTAGATCTATGGAGGAGAAGAAAAGAATTAGAAATCACCACGTGTATAAACGCCTACCTTGCCACAGCAGTAAAGTATAAGGTAATTAATGTGCTTGCAAAAATAAACCACCATTCCTGTTACTCCGCACATGCAGAAAAAAACAGCACTGATACAGATCATCCAACCGAACAATGGTTAAGTTTTCAGGAATTAAAAGGCAGGCTGGGTAAATTAGTAACTGCACTCCCCGAAAAATACCCGCTGGTATTTCAGTTAAGCCGGGATGCCGGGCTTTCTTTATTTCTCGGGCTTGCAGATGTTTTTGTTGTTTTAACCAAAGGAGACTTTAACTCATTGCATTTTGAAAATTTAAAAATTGATTTGTTAGTTATTGCTGCTGCATTTTGTATTGATTTATTTCTGTATTAAGTAAAAAAATAAAATAGACCCGTATATCTTAAACAGTATTTACTTTATTGCTGGTTGTGTAATAGCATTTATTTCTATACTGGTATTTTCAACATTTAAATGGCCAACTACACAAAACATTATTCCAATTTTAATAAACGGAATTTTTGTAAATGGCATATCTTACATTTCATGGGTTAAGGGATTAAGGTTAGCCAATGCATCTTACCTGGCGCCATTTGGTTTTCTAACACCGGTAATTTCGGCAATTTATTTGGTAGTATTTTTTAGTGAGCCAATGCAAACACCATACATAGTTGGGCTAGCACTTGTTTTAGCAAGTGGGTTGATAAAAAAATATCAAAATATAAACTCTCAATCAAAACCTGCCAAAGGTGGCTATTCTATAGAAATAAAATTAAAAAGATGAGTATTATTTATGAAACAGAAAAATCAGTCGAAAAATCATTTGATGAAAATTTTATACCCGAAGAGCAATTGCAAACGCAATGGGCTGAGTTCATTGAACTAGAAAAACTAATTACTGAACTTTCTGCCTTAAAACAAAGGCCTGTTTCTATTTTAGATATTGGCGTGGGTGATGCAAGGGTTGTAAAACATTTATGCGTCATCCCGGAAATCTGGGATTGCATATCTTCTTATCATGGTATAGACAATGCCGAAGCCTGCCTTGCAATATCAAACAAGGTCATTATCGGTTTAAATATTCAGGATAAAGCAAAGGTTAGTTTTTTAGAAGCCCATCACTTAAATACACTGACTGAAAAATATGATATGATAATAACCACCTGGTTTACCGCAGGGAATTTTTATCCCGAAAATTTTTCGTTTGAAACATATAAAGAATCTGCCGTAAAACTTGATTTAACAAGTAATGAGAGGTTTGAAAGAATATTTGGGAATGCTTATACTCTTTTAAACCCCGGCGGCGAAATTGTGCTTGGCGCCTGCTATATTGACAATGATACTACCCGGAAAAAACAAGAAGCCTTTTATAAAAAATTAGGCATGACTGTAATCACAGATGTACAGGATACATTTACTGCCACCAAAGAAAAATTCTGGAGCCAGCGATTTACGAAAGAGAAGTTGCACCGCTATTTTGGTTTTGTAAAAACCGATAAAATTATTTTTACCAGCTTGGATACCTATGATTTTGCTATGCAGGTAAGGATAAAAAAATAGCCTATAAATTACAAAATCATTTCACCATACCGTTAAAAAAATATCAGCAATATTAAAATATTTATTGCCCCATAATTATTCTTACCATTTCGTTAGGTAGCAATAGCTATTTAAAAAAAATAGATAGTGGGGTATCAAGGCACTAGTATATTTTTAAGCGGTAAACACTTTTGCTTTATCCATAGGCATTTTTATTACATGGTTTTTACAAGCCGGCAATATTGATAACAGAAAGGATGGAGTAAATATTGATGGGTACAAAGTTTTTGTTTAAAATAAATAATTTGCTTCATCTTTGATAATGATAAAACTTGTATGAGCTATCAATCATTAACAGATGATATATTAGTTAAATTATTAAAAGCAAATGACGAAAATGCTTTTAAAGAAATTTATGAAAGGTATTGGAAAGAAATTTTTAATACTGCTTACTATAGGCTTGCAAATAAAGAAACCGCTAAAGAATTGGTACAATCACTTTTTCTCCGCATTTGGGAAAAAAGAATGTCATCTGCTATTAATAATTTAGAAGGCTATTTACGCAGCGCAATAAAAAACAGTATTATTAATTATTTAGCATCTGTTGTTGTTCAAAAAAAATATGCTCAGTTTATTGAACATACTGCTGCTAACCAGGTTACGCCAGAATCACTGGCAAGTTATACCGAGTTAAAAAATGCCATAGCAAAAGCCATTAATTTTTTACCGGAAAAAACGGCTGATGTTTTTCGTATGAGCCGTTTTCAACATTTTTCGGTAAAAGAAATCGCTGCCCATTTAAACATTTCAGAAAAAACGGTAGAGTACCATATTACACAATCGCTTAAAGTAATGCGACTGCATTTAAAAGAATTTCTTGCTTTTCAAATTGTTATTTCGCTTTTTTGGGTGGTATAATGGTTTACTAAAATATTTTTTTATTTTCTTTAGGGGTCAAGCTCCTTTCCCTGTCTTTAATAATACAATTGCTATAAATATATGAACCGGACTGCATTTAAACTGTTATTAAAAAAATATTCTGACGGTACTGCCAACGCAGATGAAACTGCATTAATAGACAGTTGGTATGAATTATTGTATAACGAAAGCCTGCCGCCAATTGCAGCACGTGAGCTGGAAAGTATTGAAGAAGAGATGTGGAGTAAAATTGTAAGCAAGGGAAATATAGCTGCGGTAACACATCATCAAATTGCAGTAAAAACACCATTACGTAAAATTATTTTTCGCTGGTCAGCCGCTGCGGCTGTTATTACAATGATAAGTTTGGGTGGTTTTTGGTTATACTCCGATAAATCTTCTTCTTCTATAGCATTTGAAAAAAACAGTAATACTGCTGCATCAGAAGAAATTGTAAATACCACAAAAGAACCGCTTAAAATTAAACTGGAAGATGGCAGCTATGTAGTATTGCAACCAGATTCTAAAATTGCTTTCCCTAAACATTTTGCTGCTGATAAAAGAGAAGTTTTTATGGAGGGTGAAGCGTTTTTTAAAGTAGCAAAAAATCCAGCCAGGCCATTTTTTGTTTACAATCAAAATTTAGTAACGCAGGTATTAGGCACCAGCTTTACAGTAAAAGCCGATAAAAACAATAAGCAGGTAATTGTTGAAGTAAAATCAGGCAAGGTTACCGTTTTTGAAAACGGCAAACAGTTAAATCTAAACAATTCACAGCAAAAAAATAATGGTGCCATTATTACCCCCAATCAAAAATGTGTATATAATACTAAAGACAGGTATTTTGTAACTGCCCTTTCCGAAAATCCTGAACCTATTATTACTGAAGACACTTTACTGCATAAGCCATTTAATTTTTTGTGTGAAGATGTAAAGCTTTCGGATATTTTAACCACATTGGAGACAGCGTACGCCATAGAAATTGTAACAGAAAATGAAAACATTAACGGGTGCAGGTTTACAGGTGATTTATCGGCTTTAACCTTGTATGATAAATTAGAATTGATTTGCCTTAGTACTAACCACACTTACGAAATAAAAGGAACAAAAATTTTGATTAAAGGCAAAGGGTGTAACGAATAAAAAATGAGATTTTTAACTGCCAAAACAACTGCTTAATGATCCAAATTAAAATTTCTCCTGCTTAAACACAGGCAATAAAAAACCGGTAATACTACGAATATTACCGGCCATTACTGTTGGCAAATATTGTCAACAGTTTACTGTCTGCATCTTAATTACAAACAAATAAACAATTCAAGTTATGCAAAAAAAACTATTATTTCACGTAATTGGTTTTACTATGAAATTGATTGCCATTCAAATTACGCTCTCTGCCTTTTTTACCTTTGCAGCCTTTGCAAAAGAAGTAAAAGGACAGGGCATTTTAGATAAGGTGGTGAGTATCCATCTAAAAAACGAAGAGATAAAAAATATCATTACAGCAATACAAAATAAAACGGCTGTAAATTTTGTTTACAGTTCCACTGCTATAGAAAGTAGTAGAAAAATGTCTGTAAAAGCCGCGGAAAGAAAACTAGGCGATATTCTCACTGATTTATTACAGCCAATAAATATTGGCTTTAAAGTAATGAACGATCAAATATTATTATTTAGTTTAGCTGATACATACGCTGAAAAACAAGCTCCCATTACAGGAGTTATTACCAACAGCAAAACAGGTGACCCTTTAGCAGGTGCTACTGTTACAGTAAAAGGAAAAAACAAATCAACAACCACAGATAACAACGGGCAGTTTAGCATAGATGCTAAAGCTGGCGATGTGTTAATTATTTCCTTTGTGGGTTACGATAATCAAGACATCACTGTTGGCACAGATGTAAACATCGCTATAAAATTAAATGTCAAAGATGCCAATCTTGACCAGATAACTGTAATAGGATCACGTGGTAAACCCAGAACTGATATGGACAGAGCCGTACCTGTTGATGTTTTAAATTTAGGTGAGCTTACAAAAGCAGCACCTCAAGCCAACTTAACACAAATATTGAATTACGTTGCGCCATCTTTTACATCCAATACTACAACGGTAGCCGATGGTACCGATCATATTGATCCGGCTCAATTACGTGGACTTGGCCCAGACCAAGTACTGGTTTTATTAAATGGAAAACGCAGGCACACTTCTTCGCTGGTTAATATAAATGGCACACCGGGCCGCGGATCTGTAGGTACAGATTTAAATGCTATACCTGCTTTTTCAATTGAAAGAATTGAAGTTTTAAGAGATGGCGCATCGGCACAATACGGTTCTGATGCCATTGCAGGAGTTATTAACGTAGTAATGAAGAAAAACATTAATAAATTTACAGCATCGATATATACCGGTGCAAACACCAGCAGAGGAGCTAATGATTTTAGAGGTGGTACTGATGGGGGATTATTTCAGGTAGATGCTAATTATGGTATTGGTATTGGAAAAAAGGGTGGCGTTATTAATCTTACTGCAAGTTTGCTTACCCGACAGGACACCCGAAGGGCAACCGATTTCAATGGCACACTTTTTAATACCTATAATGCTATTGAAGACAGGGCATTAAAAGGCGGCACTAACTTATCTTCGTTATTTGGCAATATTACCAACACTCCCAATACAACACAAATTATAAGTGCCATTAAGCAGTATGCACCACAGGTTACCTACTTAACTGCAACACAACAAACTAACATACAAAATGCCACTACAATTGCGGGATTGCAAAGTTTATTGAGTGGCGATGTTACCAATAGTGAATTAGCTTATCGGGGTTTAGTAAGAAGAGATTTTAACATGAGGATTGGACAGTCTAAACTACAGAGCGGGCAAATTTTTATGAACACTCAAATTCCAATTAATACAAATCACACCTTTTATACATTTGGTGGCTGGGGTATTAGAAAAGGAAATTCTGCAGGTTTTTATCGCAGGCCAAATCAAGCCAGAACAAGTACACAAATTTATCCTAATGGCTTTTTACCAGAAATAGGCTCGGATATTACAGATATGTCGTTAGCCGCAGGCGTTAGAGGGAAAATTAGCGGATGGAATTATGATTTTAGTAGCACATTGGGTAACAACCAGTTTATCTATACCATAAAAAATACAGCAAATGCCACCCAAGGCATTGCATCTGCTACAACTTTTAATGCAGGTAAGCTAGGTTTTACTCAAAATACAACCAACTTAGATCTTGCAAAAGGATATGACGTTTTAGAAGGATTAAACTTAGCCTTTGGTGCCGAGTTTAGGGTGGAGAATTATAAAATAAAAGCCGGCGATCAAAACTCCTACGAAAGGTTCGACATAACCGGTGCTGCCGCAACACCCACCACTGCTGCCAATATGTTACCCACCGATTTCTTTGGTGCTGCAAGACCGGGTGGTTCACAGGTTTTTCCTGGCTTTAGGCCAGAGAATGCGTTAAACAAAAGCCGCAGTAATTTTGCCGGATATGTTGATGTGGAATTAAATCCAACAAAAGCATGGCTGATTAATGGTGCACTTCGATTTGAAAATTATTCGGATTTTGGCAGCACTTTAAATTATAAATTAGCCACAAGAATAAAACTAGGTAAAGGTTTAAATTTTAGAGGTGCTATTGCAACAGGATTTAGAGCTCCATCTTTACAACAAAAGTATTTTAACTCTACAGCTACTCAATTTTTAGGCGGCATTCCTTTTGAAGTAGGCACTTTTACCAATGACTCTAAAGCTGCTAAACTACTAGGTATTCCAGAGCTAAAGCAAGAAGATGCATATAGTTACAGTGCTGGATTTACTTATAAAGTACCCCAAACCAATCTTACTTTTACTATTGATGGCTATTATGTAAAAATAAAAAACCGCATTATTATTACTGGCCAGTTTGCAAGGCCAGGAGGCACTCCTACCGGAGATTTATTAACCTTACAACAATTATTTGATCAGGCTAATGCAACTTCAGCAACATTTTTTACAAATGCCATCAACACCGAATCAAAAGGAATAGATTTTATTGTTTCCAACAAATTTAAATTTGAGAACGCTGTGCTAAAAACAGACCTTGCAGGAACGGTTTCTAAAACAAATAGAATTGGCGATATTAAGGCTTCTGATATTTTAAAAACCACCGGTAACCTTAATAATTATTTTAATGAGGCCAGCCGTGTTTATTTAGAATCTGCAGTGCCGCGTACTAAATTAGCATTAATAAATACTTTAAGCACAGGCAAGTTTGAAATATTTATGCGCCAAACTTTTTTTGGCAGGGTTGAAGACCCAAATACAGCAGATGTAAATGGAGATGGAATTGTAGATGGCAGATTAATAAATAATCAATTTATTGCTGCAGAACATCCATTTTGGGATGCCAGAACAATCACCGACTTTTCGATAGGTTATGAAATAAACAAAAAATTAAGAGTAACCGTAGGTGCTAATAATATTTTTGATCTATATCCCGATAAAAATTTAAAAACACAATCTGCGGTTTTACCTCTTTCAGCCGGAGGATATGCAGCAACTCCATCTACGATTGATTTAAGTAATAATAATCAATTTGAATTTTCAAGGAACGTTTCCCAATTTGGCTTTAATGGCAGGTTTATTTTTGCAAGATTAAATTTATCGTTAAAATAAAACTGATAATTCAATTAATAAACAGGCGGATTACAAGATTATCCGCCTGTTTTTATTTTAAACATCGGCAAATTCTTTCCTATTAATAATGCTAATTTATTTAAATGAGATATAGCACATTTGTAAAGCCTGTAATCTATTTTATTAAACCCCAGCCCATTGCAGCAGTTTAAATAAACAAACTATTACTGTCTCATATTTTCCTAAATTGCACCTCCAGGTTCAAGTAAATGCTGCCACAAATATGCCTAAAGGCTAGGCAAATGAGAAGTAGTAATGTAAGATGTGGCACAAAAAACAGCTACAGATCTTGCGATGAAACATTAACCTATAATTATGCAAAAAGAAGAACTACACAAACAACAGGCCTTAGAATATCACTCCAAAGGAAGGCCGGGCAAAATTGAAGTGGTGCCCACTAAAGAAGCCAAAACACAAAGAGACCTTTCATTAGCCTATTCGCCGGGTGTGGCGGTACCTTGTTTGGAAATTTTCGCTAATCCTGATGATGTTTATAAATATACAGCGAAGGGAAATCTGGTTGGTGTTATCAGTAACGGTACTGCCGTTTTAGGTTTGGGTAATATTGGTCCTGAAGCAGGTAAACCGGTAATGGAAGGCAAGGGTGTACTATTCAAAATATTTGCAGATATAGATGTGTTTGATATTGAGATCAATGAAACCGACCCGGAAAAATTTGTACAGATCGTTCAGGCACTTGAACCAACATTTGGTGGCATTAACCTGGAAGATATTAAAGCGCCGGAATGTTTTTACATAGAAACAGAATTGAAGAAGCGCTGCAAAATCCCCATCATGCATGATGACCAGCATGGCACTGCAATAATATCAGCTGCTGCATTAATAAATGCAGTGGAATTACAAAAAAAGAAGATTGGTAAAATACAAATTGTTGTAAACGGTGCAGGTGCTGCTGCAATTTCCTGTATGAAATTATATATCAGTCTTGGTGCAAACAGAGAAAATATAAGGGTTTATGATAGTAAAGGATTAATACATGCCGGCCGCACCGATTTAGATGACATAAAGAAAGAATTTATTTCCACTTCAAAAGCCCTCACACTTGCTGAGGGCATGAAAGATGCAGATGTGTTTATTGGTTTAAGTAAAGGAAATGTGGTAACACCAGAAATGGTAAAATCAATGGCAAAAAACCCTATCATTTTTGCCATGGCCAACCCCGACCCGGAAATTACATATGAAGCGGCTACTGCTGCACGTAAAGATGTAATAATGGCTACCGGAAGAAGTGATTACCCCAACCAGGTAAATAATGTATTGGGCTTCCCGTATATTTTCCGTGGCGCTTTGGATGTAAGGGCCACAACAATTAATGAAGCCATGAAACTGGCGGCAGTAAAGGCTTTGGCACAATTGGCAAAAACACCGGTGCCCGACATGGTTAATCTTGCTTACAATGAAAAAACAATTTCATTTGGCCCCGATTATATCATTCCCAAACCGGTAGATCCAAGATTACTGGTAACAGTTGCTCCGGCAGTTGCAAAAGCTGCCATGGAAAGTGGTGTGGCAAAAAACCCCATTACCGACTGGGATGCATACGAACTGCAATTGAATCAACGGTTAGGATTAGATAATCAACTGAGCCGTGTTATTGGTAATAAAGCAAGAAAAGACCCCAAGCGTGTGGTATTTGCAGATGCAGAAAATTTGAAAATATTAAAAGTAGCACAACTGGTTCAGGAAGAAGGTGTGGCCTATCCTATTTTATTGGGAGATGAAAGCAGGATAAATAAAATTGCAGAAGAAAACGGAATTGACCTGGATGGTATGCCCATTATTAACCCTAAGGCCGATAACACAGAAGAGTTACGTAAAAAATTTGGTGAACTGTTTTTTGCAAAACGCCAGCGCCGTGGGGTAAATAATTACGAGGCTTACAAAGCCATGAAGGACCGCAATTATTTTGGTTGCATGCTGGTGGAAACCGGAGAAGCAGATTGTATGATCAGCGGGTTAAGCAGAAATTATCCCGATACCATTAAACCTGCATTACAGGTAATTGGTACAGAAGAGGGCGTTAAAAAAATTGCAGGCATGTACATCATGCTCACTAAACGTGGGCCTTTGTTTTTAGCAGATACCACCATTAACTTTAACCCTACTGCCGAAGAACTGGCAGAAATAACTTTACTGGTTGCCAAAGAAGTAAAACAGTTTAATATTAAACCACGCATTGCCATGCTCTCTTATTCAAACTTTGGCAGCAGCGAAGGTGATGAAGCAAAATTGGTACGCCGTGCCAGGGAAATTGTAAAACAAAAAGATCCCGATCTGGTTTGCGATGGTGAAGTACAAGGCATCATGGCATTTAATAAAGACATCTTAAAAGAAAATTATCCTTTTAGTGAATTGGTTAATGGAGAAACAAATACACTTGTATTTCCAAATCTTGCTGCCGGTAATATTGCTTATAACCTGTTACAGGAAATTGGCGGTGCAGATTCTATTGGCCCTGTTTTACTGGGTTTAAAAAAACCGGTGCATGTATTACAATTGGGCAGCAGCATCCGCAGTATATTCAATATGGTATTAATTGCTGTGGTAGATGCACAAATGAAATGTAAAACCGATACACAGGAAGTGATTAAAAAAAGTAAATGGTGGAAACGGTTTAAAAAAACCAGCCATGATTTATAAGTGCTTTCGGTTTAAAGCCTTCCTGCCCGATACGCAGGTTTGGGGTTTTCCATTTTTTTATTTTGTAAGTTTATTGAAAAATTGGAAAATCGCTTAAATGAAATTTATCTTCGCTTAAGTTAACCTTAGACAGTAAACACAAAACAGTAAACTACCAATGATTTTTTTCACCCATTTTGGCCGCTACCTTTTAATGCTTAAGGGCATGTTTACCAAACCGGAAAACATGCGCATGTACTGGAAAGAATTTATGCACCAATGTGTGGAAATTGGTGTTGGCTCCTTAGGCATTGTAGTAATTATCTCTGTTTTCATGGGAGCAGTTAGTGCCGTGCAAACAGCCTATCAATTGGTAAGTCCGCTCATACAAAAATCGACCATTGCACAAATTGTAAGGGATACCGTGATACTGGAGTTTGCCCCTACGGTGGTTTGTATTGTGCTGGCCGGTGTGGTGGGCAGTAAAATTGCCAGTGAGTTAGGTAATATGAGAGTAAGCGAACAAATTGATGCATTGGAAATAATGGGCATCAACACCAAATCGTATTTAATAATGCCAAAGATTGTTGCCACACTGGTTACCATTCCAATGTTAGTAGTGTTATCAATGGGGCTGGGTATTTGGGGTGGCCGTTTAGCCGGGGCTGCATCAGGTATTTTATCAACAGATACTTTTGATAAAGGGCTTCTGGAAAATTTTATGCCTTACAACGTAAAGTTTGCACTGGTAAAGGCTTACACTTTTGCATTTATTATAAGCAGCATTCCTTCTTACTATGGTTATTATGTAAAAGGTGGTGCTTTGGAAATTGGCCGCAGCAGTACAAAAAGCGTAGTAGTTAGTTGTGTTATGATTTTGTTTTCGGATTATATTTTAGCGCAGATATTGTTGGCGTAACCACTTCCACCCCTCCCGAAAAAATCGGGATAAATTACGGGAAAAACTGGTGGCTTTTGAATTGAAATATTTTTACAATTAAAAAATACTCTAAGAAAATTTAGAGATTAAAAGCTCCGCCAGCTGGCGGATTGGGGGATATATGATTGAATTTAAAAACATAAAAAAGAGTTTTGGCGATAAAGTGGTGCTGGAAGATGTAAGCCATGTTATGCAAACCGGCATGGCCAATCTTATTATTGGTACCAGTGGCAGTGGCAAAACTGTTTTACAGAAATGCCTGGTAGGTTTATTTGAACCCGATGCCGGTGAAATCATTTACGATGGCCACAGCTTTACCGACATGAATGACGATGAAAGAAAAACACTGCGGCAGGAAATTGGCATGCTGTTCCAGGGATCGGCATTGTTTGACAGTATGACGGTGGAGCAAAACATTATGTTTCCCTTAGACATGTTTACCAAAAAAAAATTTAGCGAAAAACTGCAACGGGTTAATGAAGTACTGGAAAGGGTTAACCTTAAAGATGTAAATAAAAAATACCCGGCTGAATTAAGCGGCGGTATGAAAAAACGTGTGGGTATTGCAAGGGCCATTGTATTAAACCCAAAATATTTATTTTGCGATGAGCCTAATTCCGGCCTCGACCCTCAGACATCAATGGTGATTGATAAACTTATTTTAGACATTACCAAGGAGTTTAACATCACCACCGTAATTAACACCCACGACATGAACAGTGTTATGGAAATTGGCGAAAACATTTTGTACTTATATATGGGCCAAAAAGAATGGGCAGGCAATAACAAAGAAATTATCTTTAGTAAAAACGAACGCCTGAACGACTTTATTTTTGCCAGCGAATTTTTACAGGATGCCAAAGACATGCGGATGCTGGAAGCCAAAGGAAAAATTAGTAACGACAGGGATATGGATGAGTTATTGAAGTGAGGGAAGTAGCTCTTTCTTTATTTTTCACTGAATGTTTTAATCACAAAGGAAAGGGTAGAAACACCAACTAATAAGTAGCCACATTTTTTAATCAAAGATTTTTTCTTTTCGTAGGCCCCATCCTTTGAATTTATCAATTTTCCTGGTACTATTAAAAATACCATTCCTATAATTAATGGAATTAAAATGTCTATATAATCCATAAATTATTATTTGTACTCTTTCGGTGTCATCGAAATATTGCTTAAATATGAACCAATTTTATCGTGATAAGTATAAGATAAAGTAATGTTTTTGTCACGATAAAGTTTATACCTTGAGTCTGTCTTTAATAAATTTATAGTTCTTGGCTTAACCGTATTTATTAATGCGGAAGTGTCATAATCTGATTTGTCTGCGTTAAGTATAGTATAGTTAAATTGAAATATCTTATTAGTAAGAGCCGCAGAATTGTCCAACCGAGTTATACTATCTATCATCATTGGGCAATTTTTATTGATTTCATTTGCAGCTAGAACCATTGAATTATCAAAACCAGGCTTTTTATAAATAGCTTGAAGTATCATAAATAAAACTACAAGCCCAACTAAGAATACAACACCTCTCCAAGTAAATTTTTTGTTTTTAAAGCTAAAAAGTTCAGCCATATATTTTTGTTTTATAATTATTATAAGCTGTTCACAAAAGTACCCGCCAACTCTCAAATATACATATCTATTACTCAACCTCCGCTTCTATAAAAGCCCAATCAACGAACTGAACATGAACGGAGCGTCGCCACTTCAGCCCCATCAAGGCTTAAATGCCTGCAACCCACAGGGCAGGCAAAATATACCTTTCTATAATAACACATCTGCCCTATCTTTGCGGCACTTTTTTAATTCTTCATTATTTAATTCTTAATTGAACATGTCAGTTCTCGTTAACAAAAAATCCAAAATAATAGTACAGGGTTTTACCGGTACCGAAGGTACTTTTCACGCCACTCAAATGATTGAATATGGTACCGACCTTGTTGGTGGCGTAACACCGGGTAAAGGTGGCAGTACCCACTTAGATAAACCGGTATTTAATACCGTTGCCGATGCTGTTAAAAGCACTGCCGCTGATGTGAGCATTATTTTTGTGCCGCCGGCTTTTGCTGCCGATGCTATTATGGAAGCTGTTGATGCCGGAATTGGCCTGGTGGTTTGTATTACCGAAGGTATTCCGGTACAGGATATGGTAAAGGTTAAAAACTATATGCAGGGCAAACCGGCCAGGCTTATTGGCCCCAACTGTCCGGGTGTTATTACTGCCAATGAATGTAAAGTGGGCATTATGCCGGGCTTTATTTTTAAGAAGGGAAGAATTGGTATTGTTTCAAAATCAGGCACACTTACTTACGAAGCGGCTGACCAGGTAGCAAAAGCCGGACTGGGTATTTCTACTGCCATTGGTATTGGTGGCGACCCGATCATTGGCACCACTACTAAAGAAGCGGTTGAATTATTTATGAATGACCCTGAAACCGATGCTATAGTTATGATTGGCGAAATTGGTGGTGGTATGGAAGCAGAAGCTGCCGAATATATTAAGAGTACCGGCAATAAAAAACCGGTGGTTGGTTTTATAGCCGGTCAAACCGCACCTCCCGGCCGCCGTATGGGCCATGCCGGTGCAATTGTTGGCGGTGCCGATGATACGGCTGCTGCTAAAATGAAAATTATGGCCGAATGCGGTATTCATGTGGTGGCCAGCCCTGCAGATATTGGTAAAACAATGGCTGAAGCAATTAAAAAATAAGCTGAACCTTTTATAAAACATAAGCCCCGATAATTTCGGGGCTTTGTTTTTATATAGAATCCAAAGGTATTTTAATCATCGTCTTTTTCTCTCCGGTTGTCATTTCTTCCCCTTTGGTCATCATCATCATCGGAATGTTGTTTGTTATGCTTGTTATGCTTATTATGTTTGTTCTTTTTTCTTCCGTATCCGTTACCAACACCATTGCCGTTGTTGCCATAATCGCCATTGCCGTAGTTACCATTGTTGCCGTTATTATACAACTGGCGTTCGGTAATATTTACCTGGCCAAAACTGTTGATGTTAATGGTGGTTTCAAAACCCGGCTTTAAATAAAGAGAGGAATTATACACTACCTGCTGTACACTCTTGCCCCAAAAATTCTTTTTCCATTCAGTAATAACCACAGTATGGTTGCCGGAACTTATCTGGCCAACATTTACATCGCCATTATTACCATTACTTTGATATTGATAATTATCAACTGAAACAGACATCTGGCGTTGAGATGCAGAGTTTATAATTAATGAACTGTTTTGATTGTAATTATTATTTTGTTGGGGATAATTTTGATTTTGCTGTGGCCCGCCATTTTGAGGGTAGCGTTGGCCCTGTGCAAATACAGAAATAATTCCTGCAGCTAAAATAATTGTAGTAAAGATCTTTTTCATTGTGTTTGTTTTTAAAGCGTGAACAATTTTGTTTGCAGTGTTTATTTTAATTTTTAACTGCACAGGGTATAATATTCAAATGCTGTGCCGCATGCCAGGCTAACACTTAATAAAACGTTAAAGAAAAAAAACAGGTTTAATTATGCAATTAGGCTATTACCAACATCTCTTTATAATATTGTATTTTTTAATACGCAACCACTTCCTAACAAATTGTATCTTGTTATTAAAATAGTTTCTTATGTTTTTTAAAAAATTATTACTGGTGTTTTTTTCCGGCCTGGTATTTACCGCTACGGCGCAAACAAAAAACGATTATATAAAAAATTGGACAAAAGTTGAAGCCCTGGAGAAAAAAGGTTTAACTAAATCTGCCTCGGCAGCAGTAACTGCCATTTACAAGCTGGCGCAAAAAGATAATAATGATGCCCAACAGATAAAAGCCTGTATGTATTTAATTAAGTACCGCAATATGGTGCAAGAAGATAGTCATGAGAACAATATTTTTTATGTTGACACTTTAATTGACGGTGCCAAAGCGCCTGCAAAAAATATTTTACAAAGTATGCAGGCCGAAATGTTTTGGCAATACCTGCAAAACAACCGCTGGAAATTTTACGACCGTACTAAATTAAAAGAAGAAAAAAGTAAAGACATTACTACCTGGAGCATTGATAAGATACATGCAGTTATTTCAAAGCTATATAAAGCATCTTTATTAAATGAGGCTGTTTTAAAAACAAGTAAGTTAGATGGTTTTGCTCCAATAATAATTAAAGGAGAAAACACCAGGAAACTAAGGCCAACATTATATGATTTTTTAGTACACCGGGCACTGGCTTATTTTATGACTGATGAAAACCAGTTGACTAAACCTGCCTATCAATTTAATATAAATGACAGTAAAGCCTTTACACCTGCTTATGAATTTGTGAATGCTTCGTTTAAAACAAAAGACACTGCATCGTTGCAGCATAAAGCTATTTTACTTTTGCAGGATATTTTAAAATTTCATTTGACAGATACTAAGCCCGATGCATTAATTGATGCTGATTTTATACGCCTGAATTTTATGAACCAATACAGCACTATTGAAAGCAAGGAAAAATTATACGAAACTGCCTTAAAGAACATTGAAGAAAAATATAGCGACAATTCTGCAGCTGCACAGGCAGGATATTTACGGGCCATCATCTACAAAACCCGTGGTGACAATTTTGAACCTTTTACCAAAACCGAAAATCAATACGAAATAAAAAGAGCAAAAGAATTGTGCGAAGCCATTGTAAAGAAATTTTCAAAAAGCGAAGGCGGCATTAACTGCCAAAATTTAATAAATAATATTAACCAGCCCGGCTTAAGTATTGAAACAGAAAAAGTAAACACCATTAATGATCCCTTCCGCACATTGGTGAATTATAAAAATGTACCCAAATTGTATTTCCGCATTATTAAAACAACCAGAGAAGAAATAAAAAAACTTGACCGCAGGGATTATGACAAACTTTGGGCAGCTTATGTTGCCATGAAACCGGTTAAAAGCTGGAGCTTATCGCTGCCTGATCCAAAAGATTACCAGCAACACAGCACCGAAATTAAAATAGACGGCCTTGCCAACGGTATATATTTTATCCTTGCCAGTATTGATGAAAATTTTTCTCTTACCAAAAATATTTTAGCAAAGCAAATTACTTATGTAAGCAATATCAGCTATATACATAACACCAATAACGAATATTATGTATTGCACCGTGATAATGGCCAGCCATTGGTCAATACACAGGTGCAGGTATGGGAAACCAAATACAATTATCAAAGCGGCAATAACGAAGAGAACAAAGCTGAAAAATATACTACCGATAAAAACGGTATGTTTAAAATGAAAGACAGTAAAGACTACCGTAATTTTTTATTACAGTTAAAAAATAATACCGATGAGTTGTTTATGGACGACAACGAAGGCTATAATACTTATAACAGCATTGAACCAACCGAAACAAAACCACAGGCATTTTTATTTACCGACCGCAGTATTTATCGCCCCGGGCAAACCATTTACTTTAAAGGAATTGTTATACAAAAAAATAAAACCACTAAAAAAAGCGAAGTATTACCCAATTACAAAACAAAAATATTGTTACGCAATGCCAACTATCAAAAAGCAGCAGAGCTTACAGTAATCACAAATGAATATGGCAGCTACAAAGGCAGTTTTAAATTACCCGAAGGCGTGTTGAACGGTCAGTTCAGTATATTAGACAGCAACGCCAACAGCCAGCAATATTTTAGTGTGGAAGAATACAAACGGCCTAAATTTTTTGTTGAGGTACAAAAACCAAAAGGCACTTACCGTTTAAATGACAGTATAAAAGTTACAGGCACCGCAAAAGGGTATGCCGGCAATAATATTGATGGCGCTAAAGTAAAATACCGTGTAGTGCGTAAAGTGCAGTATCCAATTTGGTGGAGTTGGGGTTATTTTAAACGTGGTGGCTATGGCCAAAACGAACAAACGGAAATCACCAATGGCGAAGCAATGACCGATGTCAAAGGCGAATTTAAAGTACCCTTTAAAGTATTGCCCGATGAAAGTGTTGATAAAAAAAGTCAGCCGACATTTTATTATGAAATAAGCGCCGACATTACAGATATTAACGGTGAAACCAGAAGCGGTAATACTTCAGTAGCTGTAGCTTATCAAATGCTGCAGTTAAGTATTGATATGCCGGTAAAAATTGCGGCTGACAGTTTAAAAACATTAACCATCCGCAGCACCAACCTGAATGATATTTTTGAAAAAGCAAACGTAAATGTCACCATTACCAAAGTAAAATCTCCTGATAAGATTTTCAGGGAACGCTATTGGGATATGCCCGACCAGTTTGTAATGAGTAAAGATGAATACAACACCGTCTTCCCTTATGATATTTATAAAGATGAAGACCAGCGGAGCAAGTGGCCACTTGGCGAAAAAGTAATTGATATTACTGATTCGACTAATGAAAAATTAAATAAATCAACCACCGATAAAATCGCTTCCATCTTCTCCATGTCCCCCTCCTTTGGAGGGGATAGGGGAGGTCTTTGGTACAAAATTGTTGCTACTACAAAAGATAAGTATGGAGAAGAAGTAAAAGCAGAAAAGTATATTCAGTTAACAGATCAATCAACCGGCAAACCAATTAATGAAGCTGTTGCAGTTGATGTAATAAAAGGCAAAGCTGAACCAGGTGAACAGATCAACTACAATATAACTACCGGCTTTAATAAAATATGGATGATACATACCGTAAGTATGATGAACCAAAAACCTGGAACAACTTATGATGAGCTTTTAAATTATTCGCCACACAAATATTCTTATCCGGTGTATGAAGACTATCGTGGTGGTATGGCAATGAGTTATGCGTTTGTACAACACAACCGCATATATAAAGGAGGTGAAAGTTTTGATATTCCATGGAGCAATAAAGAATTAAACATCAGTTACGAAACCTTCCGTGATAAATTATTACCTGGCGCCAATGAAAAATGGACCGTAAAAATTACCGGCAGTAAAGGAGAAAAAGTGGCTGCTGAAATGTTAGCCGGAATGTATGATGCATCATTAGACCAGTTTAAACCACATAGCTGGAGCAGGTTAAACATCTGGCCAGGTTTATACAATGGGGTTACCTGGAGTGAGAATGGATTTAATAAAGTAGAATCGGAGGAGTATAATAAAAGAGAACAAGAGTATGTTGAAGCGTTAGCAAAATCTTATGACAGGCTTGCCTTTTTGGATTATGAATACAGGGGGAATTATAAAAGAGGCGAAATGTTTTTACAACATGATATGAACTCTGATGTGAGGCTTGCAGCACTTGTAGCAGCGATGGCCCCAGAAGCAAAAAAGTCAACATCAAATAAAGCTTCAGAAAAAGCTAGAAAAAATGGTGGAATTGATTTCCTTGAAGGAAATTTTATATCAGTTTCTGACTCGGTTAAATTCGATATGAAAACTGGTGGAAAAGAAGAAAATAAAAATTCTGAACAGGCAGGTATTCAAATCCGTAAAAACTTTAACGAAACTGCTTTCTTCTTCCCCGATTTAAAAACAGATGAAAACGGCAGTGTAAGTTTTAGCGCCACTTTACCGGAAGCATTAACACAATGGAAACTAATGATATTGGCACATACCAAAGATCTGGCAAGCGGCTACAGCACAAAAAATATTGTAACACAAAAGCCATTAATGGTACAACCCAATGCACCACGCTTTTTACGTGAGGGTGATAAGATGGAATTCAGCGCTAAAATTATAAACCTTGGCGACAGCAATATAACCGGTACTGCTCAATTAGAATTACTGGATGCTGCCACCAACAAACCGGTTGATGGCTGGTTTAAAAATGTTTCATCTACTCAAAGTTTCAGCGTTGCAGCCGGGCAAAGTTTTGCTGTAAAATTCCCAATGGAAATTCCATTGAATTTTAACAGTGCAATGACTTATCGGATCATTGCAAAAACAAATAACGCAAGCGATGGAGAAGAAATGGCCATCCCTGTTTTAACCAACAGAATGCTGGTTACAGAAAGTATGCCGCTCAACCTCCGCAATCAAACAACAAAGAGTTTTAAATTTGATAAATTATTGAATAGCGGCAGCGGTACCAGTTTAAGTAATCATGCACTTACTGTTGAATATACTTCCAATCCTGCATGGTATGCTGTACAGGCATTGCCTTATTTAATGGAATATCCCTATGAATGTGCAGAACAAACATTTAATAGATACTATGCGAATGCATTGGCAACTTATATCAGCAACAGCACTCCAAAAATTAAAAATGTTTTTGAAAAGTGGAAGGCTCCCTCTCCTTCGGAGAGGGCGGGGGGTGAAGTAGCAGCGTTACTTTCTAACCTGCAAAAAAAAGAAGAATTAAAATCAGCTTTATTACAGGAAACGCCATGGGTGCTGGATGCACAAAACGAAAATCAGCAAAAGAAAAATATTGCTTTGTTGTTTGATATGGTAAAGATGAGCGGCGAAATGGATAAAGCCTTTAACAAGCTTAAGGAAATGCAAAGCAGTAACGGTGGATTTGTTTGGTTCAAAGGCGGGCCCGATGACAGGTATATTACTCAATACATCATTACCGGCATTGGCCATTTGCGCAAACTGAATGCTTTAAGTAGTGATAATTATCAAAAACTAAAACCTGTTGTTGATAAGGCCATTGTTTATCTCGATAAAAAAATAAAAGAAGATTACGATAATCTGATCCGTTATAAATCTGTTTTAAAAAATAATAATTTAAGCAGCACCACCATTCAGTATTTATACATGCGCAGTTTTTTTAGTGAATATAAAATTGCAGATGCTTCCGCAACAGCTTATAATTATTACCGTGGACAGTCGCAAAAATATTGGTTAGCCAACAGTAAATATATGCAGGCCATGATTGCTTTGACCTTACACCGCACCAAAGATGAAACCACACCAATAGCCATCATTAAATCGCTAAAAGAAAATTCAATTAATAAAGAAGAGATGGGTATGTACTGGAAAGAATGGTCCGCCGGAGGCGGAGGATATTACTGGTACCAGGCTCCAATAGAAAGCCAGGCCATGATGATTGAAGCATTCAGCGATATTGATAAAAACAGCGCAACAGTTGATGATCTGAAAACCTGGTTGCTGAAACAAAAGCAAACACAAAACTGGAAAACCACCAAAGCCACAGCCGAAGCCTGTTATGCACTTTTACTAAGCCCCCTAACCCCCAACGGGGGAACAGAACCGTGGAGATTAAATGAAGAGGTAACTGTAACCATTCAATTAGGTAACACTACTATAAAAAGTACAGATGATGCCACCGAAGCAGGAACCGGTTATTTCAAAAAAAGAATTGAGGGTGCAAAAGTAAAAGCAGAAATGGGAAATATTGCTGTAACCCTAAACTCTTCTACCTCTAAACCTCTAAACCAATCTGCCACAAGTTGGGGAAGTGTTTACTGGCAATACTTTGAAGACCTTGATAAAATCACTTCAGCCGAAACACCATTAAAACTGAAGAAACAATTATTCATTGAAAGAAACACAGATAAAGGTCCTGTACTGGAAGCAATGGCAGATGGCGCTAAATTAAAAATAGGCGACAAAATAAAAGTGCGTATCGAATTAAAAGTAGATAGGGATATGGAATATGTACACATGAAAGACATGAGAGCAGCCTGTATGGAACCCGTGAATGTTATCAGCCAATACAAATACCAGGGTGGCCTTGGTTATTACGAAAGTACCAAAGATGCCAGTACCAATTTTTTCTTTGGGTGGTTAAGCCGCGGCACTTATGTTTTTGAATATCCCATGTTTGTTACACATGCAGGTAATTTCAGCAATGGCATTACTACCATACAATGTATGTATGCACCGGAGTTTACTTCGCACAGCGAAGGGATACGGGTTACTGTTGAATAGGGAATTAAAGTTGAAATGCTTAATTGCAAATGTTGAAATAAAATCCAATGCCTGGCCTCCCTCTCTTTTGGAGAGGGAACGAGGGTGAGGTTACTGGTTCGTGTTTTTTTTACCACAATTCTTGTAATTTGTGTAACCTGCCTGCCGACAGGCAGATTAGAAAAATTAGTGAACTATGCCCAACGAACAAAACTACGCTATCCCTCTCCGCTTCCGTAAAATGGAGAACCTGCATATTGTATTCTGGTTGTTTAAAGATATCAGCTGGTGCATGGTATGGCGGCCGCTGGGCCTCATTATGATTGTACCCACATTAGCAATCGCCATCTGGATCGCTTTTAAAAACAAAAGTTTTATGAGTGAGGTCTGCCACAATTTTGCTATCGTATTCTGGATAAGTGCCAACAGCTTTTGGATGATCAGCGAATTTTTTCATTTTGATGAAACGGTTTTACTCTTTAGCTTAACAGGCAAGCAAACTGCCATGATACCATTTTGCATTGGGTTGCTTTTTTTAATCTACTATTATTTGATCTGGCGACCACGGCATAAAAATGTGGTGGAAACGATGTAGTTTTTTAAAATGTAGTACATCAAAAGATGTTATTACTATAGACTATCTTTTAGTATAAAAATAATTCTCTAAACCGGCTGTTTATGAAAAAAAATCTTTTTTTGCTTTTTGTTGCATCATTACTGTACAGTTGTACAAATGAAAAGCCAGCCGCCATATCCGGCTTACTCAACGAAAAGAATTTACCCTCGCAGTTTTTTAATATCAATATAGATAGTGATACTACACTGCTTACAAAAAGTGGGTGTGTTGTTAAGATACCCAAAGGTGCAATTACAAGCAGCAGCAGCAATGTAAAACTTGAAATTAAAGAAGCCCTGAATATTACGGACATTGTATTCGCTGGTTTAACTACTATGAGTGGCCAACAAAATTTAAGCAGCGGTGGCATGATTTATTTTAATGCAGCAAGTGGTTACAGCATTGAAATAAAAAAGCAAATTGAAGTTTTAGTGCCAACAAAAAATTACAATAGCGACATGCAGGTTTTTACTGGTGATACGGTGAATGGAAAAATTGACTGGCAGCAGCCAGAAGCATTACTAACAGACTCTACAACTGCAAAAATAGATGCAGGCAAAACTTTATTTTTAGGTAGTTGTACAAGTTGCCATAAAGTTTATGAAGATTTTGTAGGACCGGCTTTATATGGAATAACGGACCGATTGCCGTGGGAATGGGTGTATGCTTTTACTGTACACGACCGGCGAATTCTTGATGGTGGTTGTAATGAAGGCGAAGGAGAAGATGCTTATTGGAGAAGAATTACTGACACAACAAATATTAAAAATTGGGGTGACCATAATAGCGAGTTGCCAGAAATGCTAAGAGCATGTTTATATCATAAATGCTTACGTAATAAGTATGGTGCAGAAATGACATCTTTCCCTGCATTATCAGAAAATGATGTGAAAAATATTTATGCCTATATAAAAAGTGAAAGTGATAAACGGCCTGAGCTCAAAGAAAAATTTGCACACAATTGTTGCGACAGTTGCGTAGATTATATACAAGCTGATGTTGGATTACTTACGAACCGTGAAAAATTAAAAACTGAAAATGGTAATTTCTTTACTCTCGACAGGGTTATAAATGTACCGCCTGCAGCAACACAAATTTTTGAAGAAGGAGATACTACAACTCAAATAAATTATACAAAAGTTAGCCCCACAAGTGTTAAAGCCACTTATTACTCCATCAACATAAAAGCCGTTGGCTGGTATAATATAGATTGCCTGATGAAAGAGTATAACAATTGTGTGGAAAGCGAATTATTTGTAAGGCTGCAGGGTAACTACAAACTGGATGTAAATATTAATTTAATAATTCCCGAATACAAAGCCTTTGTAGAAGGCAGTAAATTAACAGATGGCATTCAATATGGTTTTGATGAAACCAATGGAAAAATAAAATTACCCCAAAATACCAAAGCATATATAATTGCCTTTGCTGAAAAAGACGATCAACTAATATTTGCAAAAAAAGAATTTAATACCCAAACCAAACAAACTATCGAACTGGTTTTTAGTGCAATTAGTAAACAGCAGCTAAAAGCTGAAATAACTGCACTTAGACTGGATAATGTAGATGCTGAAGTGAAAGACAGCAAAAATGCTGAAGAAATAAAAGCTATTGATAAGCAGTTAAAAAATGCTGAAAAGCTAAAACCCAGAAATTGCAATTGCGATTTTTTAACTGCTCAGACTGCCCCTATGCCGGCAGATTCTAATAAATAGAATTTAATAATATCAGGTAACCAGTTAAGGTTGTCAACCCCCCTACATTTCCGTATATTTGCCGCCGCTTCGGTAAAAGTCAAATAGCGTTACCGCTTTTGAACGGAGCGTCGCCACTGTCGCCCCACCAGGGCTTAGCGGCTGGTAATCAAAATAAAAAACACCTAACTTATAACACAGCATGTATCGTACACACACCTGCGGCGAATTAAGATTGACCGATGCAAACAAACAAGTTACCCTTGCCGGATGGGTACAAACCGTTCGTAAATTCGGCAGCATCACTTTTGTTGATCTGAGGGACCGCTACGGTATTACCCAATTATTATTTTCTGAAAGCCTGAATGGTTTATTAGAAGCCAATCCGTTGGGCAGAGAGTTTGTATTGCAGGCCACCGGAAAAGTAAATGAACGCAGCAGCAAAAATGCCAACATACCCACTGGTGAAATTGAGATTGTGATCAGTGAATTTAAAATATTAAATAAATCGGCTGTTCCACCATTTTCTATACAGGATGATACCGATGGTGGCGATGAGCTGAGAATGAAATACCGCTTTTTAGATCTGCGTAGAAATATTGTAAAGAAAAATTTAGAACTGCGTTATGCTGTTGGCCGCAGCACCCGAAATTATTTACACGAAAATAATTTCATGGATATTGAAACGCCTTTCTTAATTAAAAGCACTCCTGAAGGTGCAAGGGATTTTGTGGTGCCCAGCCGCATGAATGCCGGGCAGTTTTATGCATTGCCACAAAGTCCGCAAACATTTAAACAATTATTAATGGTAAGTGGCTACGACCGTTACTATCAGATTGTAAAATGTTTTAGAGATGAAGACTTACGTGCCGACCGCCAGCCCGAGTTTACACAAATAGATTGCGAAATGTGTTTTGTGGAGCAGGAAGATATTTTAAACATGTTTGAAGGTTTGGTAAAACGAATTTTTAAAGATGTAAAGAATATTGATTACACCGAAACCGTACAACGCATGACCTGGGAAGAAGCGATGTGGAATTATGGTAACGATAAACCCGATATCCGTTTCGATATTAAAATATGTAACCTTAAGTTTCCGGCGCATACATTCCCAACAAAACAAAATCAATCAACATTAATTGATGGTGTTGATTTTAAAGTTTTTGATGAAGCAGAAACTGTAGTAGCCATTTCAATTCCAGGCTGCAGCGAATATACCCGTAAACAAACCGATGAATTGACTGAGTGGGTAAAGCGTCCGCAGGTTGGAATGAAAGGTTTGGTATTTATTAAGTACCTGCCCGCCGAAGCTCCAGCGAAGGAGGGTAATGCAGATGGTACATTTAAAAGCAGCGTAGATAAATTTTACAGCGAAGAAAAATTAAAAGCCATTGCAACGGCAGCCAATGCACAAGCAGGCGATTTAATTTTAATTTTAGCTGGCGCAGAAGAAAGAACAAGAAAAGCTATCAGCGATTTAAGAATGTACATGGCCGATAAATTAGGCATGCGTAAAAAAGATGAATTTAAATTGTTGTGGGTACTGGAATTTCCGTTGTTTGAATTTGCGTTGGAAGACCAGGATGGTGGTGGCGCAGGCCGCTGGGTGGCAAGGCATCACCCGTTTACAAGCCCTAAACCTGCCGATGTGGATACCATGATTAACAATAATCCTAAGGTAGAAAACTTAGATAAATATTTGGAACATCCTTACGCCGGTATTAAAGCCAATGCTTACGATATGGTATTGAATGGCAATGAAATTGGTGGCGGTTCTATCCGTATTTTTCAAAGAGAATTGCAGGAAAAAATGTTTGCAGCATTAGGTATGGATGCAGCAGAGCAACAACATAAATTTGGTTTCTTACTCGGCGCTTTTGAATTTGGTGCACCGCCGCATGGTGGCCTGGCTTTTGGTTTCGACAGATTATGTGCCATTTTAGGTGGCAGCGAAAGCATCCGTGATTTTATTGCTTTCCCTAAAAATAACAGCGGCAGAGATGTGATGATTGATGCGCCTAGTACTATTGATGATAAGCAGTTTGAGGAATTGCAGATAAAGCTGGATTTGAAATAATTGTGTAACTTTAATGAAATGGATATTCAGATTGAGCCACATACATTACAGAGAGCCATAGAAAGAGGAGCAACTGAAAATGAAATTACTGATACCATAAATTCCGGGGTGAATATTTTAGGTAAATCAGGAAGATTGGGTAAATCAAAGATATTTTCATTTGCTGTTGAAAGAAATGGAAAATATTTTGAAGAAAAGAAATTAGAAGTTTACTATGTAATTGAAAATAGCATTATAATTACAATAACAGTTTATGTTTTTTATGGAAAATTTTAAATCATGACAATTCACTACGATAGTAAAACAGACCTTCTTTATTTGCGGATTGCACCCGAACAACAGGAAGTTACCAACAAGAGAGTAACGGAAGATATTGTACTGGATATGGGAAGCGATGATAAAATTGTTGGGATAGAAATTATGGATGCATCTAAACATGTTAATCTGGAGAAACTTATGCCTGTTGAATACTCAAAGGCTTTATAATTAAGGCCAACTTACAATTCACTAAGTTAACTATGGTTATTGAAATTCCGAAAGGTACTTCCGAAAGAAAAGTAAAAGCAATCCTCAAAAAGAGAGGAAAAAGAAAATCTATAAAAAAAACACTTGACGCTTTTTTTGGTAAGCTGCCCGATATAGAAGATGGCCTTATATTGCAAAGGAAAATACGAAGCGGAAAATAATAATTATATTAGAAGCCTGATAGAAATTTGTCAGGCTTTTTTGCAGAATAAACTTCAAATATGATACCAGATTATCAAATATTGATGTTGCCATTACTAAGTTTTATTAGTGATGGACAAACTCATAACACCCAGCAACTTATTAGCCATCTTTCCAAAGTGTTCAAACTAACTGAAGAAGAATTAAATGAGTTAGTACCAAGTGGGCAACAAAAAGTATTTGCAAATAGGGTTAGTTGGGCAAAAGCACATTTAAAAATGTCTGGTGGTATTGAAAATATAAGCAAAGGGAATATCAAAATAACTGACAGAGGTAAATTTGTACTTGAGCAAAACCCTGATGCAGTCAATGTAAAATATTTAATGACACTTTTTCCGGATTACGAAGAAAGAATTAAAGGTTTTCGTTTTAAGAAAAAAGAAGACAACCTTAATATATCATCTGATGATGAAAAAGAAGAAGAACTAAAAGAAACACCCGAAGAACAAATTGAAAGCGGTTATCAAAAAATTCGCAAATCTTTAGAACAGGAACTTTTATCAAAACTAAAAACTGTTGATCCTTATTTCTTTGAAAGAATAGTTGTTGAGTTATTAGTTAAAATGGGTTACGGTGGTTCAATACAAGATGCAGGAAAAGCTATTGGCAAAAGTGGGGATGAAGGAATTGATGGCATAATTAAAGAAGACAAATTGGGTCTGGATGTTATTTACATACAAGCAAAACGTTGGGATAGTGTTATTGGCAGGCCGGAAATTCAAAAATTTGTTGGTGCATTGGCAGGACAACGGGCAAAGAAAGGTGTATTCATTACCACCTCTCATTTTACAAAAGAAGCTGTAGAGTACTCTTTACAAATGGATACTAAAATAGTTTTGATAGACGGAGAAAAATTAGCCCAATACATGATTGATTATAACCTGGGGGTTTCGGTGCAAAACACTTACGAAATAAAAAAGATTGATTCAGATTATTTTGAAGAGGATTAACCCTGATAGAGACTTCCGAATTTTTAAAAACTTCGGAAGTGTTGTTAATCTAAATATCTTTGTAAACTATGAATCTTCCCCCACTCGCCGAACGTTTACGCCCCACCACGCTGGATGAATTAACCGGTCAGCAGCACCTTACCGGCAAGGGCAGCATTTTGCGTAAAGCTATCGAACAGGGCAAAGTGCCCAGCATGATCTTATGGGGGCCACCAGGTGTAGGCAAAACAACCATTGCCAATATTATTGCCCATACTTTACAAGTTCCTTTTTATACTTTAAGTGCCATAAGCAGCGGTGTAAAAGAAGTGAGGGAAGTAATTGACCTTGCTAAAAAACAACAGAATGTTATTTTATTTATTGATGAAATTCACCGTTTCAATAAAGGGCAACAAGATGCATTACTGGGTGCAGTAGAAAAAGGTATCATCACATTAATTGGTGCTACTACAGAAAACCCTTCCTTTGAAGTAAACAGTGCTTTACTGAGCAGAACGCAGGTATATATTTTAAAAGCATTGGATGAAAAAGATCTGATAGCATTGCTTTATCATGCCATAAAAAAAGATGAAGTCTTATCTAAAAAAAACATTGAGTTAAAGGAAACTGAAGCACTGATAAATATTTCCGGTGGCGATGCCAGAAAATTATTAAACCTTTTAGAATTGGTAACTGATACTTTAGGGAATAAAGCAATTATTACTGATAACACAGTAATGGAAATTGCCCAGCAGCGCATTGCCTTGTATGACAAAAAAGGCGAACAGCATTACGATATCATTTCTGCATTTATAAAATCTATACGTGGCAGCGACCCTAACGCCGCAGTATATTATTTAGCAAGAATGATTGAAGGTGGAGAAGATGTAAAATTTATTGCCCGAAGATTATTGATATTAGCCAGCGAAGATATTGGCAATGCCAACCCCAATGCATTGCTATTGGCCAATGCCACATTTGATGGGGTGAATAAAATTGGTTATCCCGAGTCTCAACTGATATTATCACAGTGCGTTATTTATTTGGCAAGCAGCGCAAAGAGCAATTCCGCTACTGTTGCCATTGGTGCAGCAATGAATACTGTAAAACAACAGGGCGATCTGGCTGTCCCTTTACACATCCGCAATGCGCCTACTAAATTAATGAAGCAGGAAGGTTATGGAAAAGGATATGAATACTCACATAATTATGAAAATAATTTTTCGCCACAGGAATATTTACCGGATGAAATAAAAGGCACGGCATTTTACCAGCCAGGAGCAAATGCAAGGGAAGAAGAAATGAAAAAGCATTTAAAAAATTTATGGAAAAACAAATACGGCTACTAAAAATATTTATTAGCATTTTTCTTCTGCTGTTCACTTTGCATTGTGTTGCACAAACAGATACTGTCCCTGTATTTAAAGGCGCTGTTAAAGCCAACCGGGAAAAAACTTATAACAACATCGTTAAAAATTCCATTATCAAAAATCTATCGTTACCATTAAACGATAGCACTGAAGAAAACTGGGAAGATGCATTTTATGCTATAGAAATGATCAATTACAAAGCCCCATCGGTAACTGAAAAAATTAAAATCGCATTTGATGGTGTGGAAAAAAGAAGTGGAGGTTTTCAAAGGGCATTATTGGAAATTTGTTACGCCAATTATCCGGCTGCTTTCATTACGCAGATACAAAAGCTGTTAAAAGAAACCACCTACACTAAAACTTTCGCCACATGTATTGAATACCTTTACCAGGCTAAAAAAATCACTTCACTGGAAATACCAATTACTACAAGGAAGGCATATTTTTTATTTGAACAAGACAGTTTATTGAATCCTCTTGTAAAATCTAAATGGAAAATTATTGACAAAGACAAAATAGCTGCATTAAAAGAAATTAGCAAAAAAGCCTTTTTTAAAAACAATGTTCTTCTTTTTAGTTTTCAAAGAAAAAACAGAAATTATCCCGGCATTGCTGTTGTAAGAGATAAAGATGGAAATTTTGTACCGGATGATTCAGGTAAAATTATTGCCGTTTCCCAATTAGCAAGAAGCATCAGCAATCTTCCATTTTATTTAACTAATGGTAATACACCGCAAGGCATTTTCCGTATGAATGGATTTGATATAAGCAAAAGCATGGCAATTGGCCCAACAATTAATATTCAGTTAATGATGCCGCTTGAAACCAGTCCTCAATATTTTTTAAAGGATTCTTCAATAACTGATTCTGTATGGACTGAAGATTTATATAAAAGATTGTTGCCCGTAAGCTGGAAAAAATATTTTCCTGCCTATGAATCATACTATGCCGGCAAAGCAGGCCGTACCGAAATTATTGCCCATGGTACAACGGTTGATGCTGAGTATTACAAAGGACAAATCTATTACCCACACACACCCACACAAGGCTGCTTATGCACCAAAGAAATATGGAGTGATAAGGATGGTAAACGTATAGTAAGCGATGAGCAAAAATTAGTGGATGCAGTAAAAAAAGCCGGTGGAGCTGATGGCTATTTAATTGTAATTGAAATTGACGATCAGCAAAAACCAGTAACTATCAACGATATATTACCCTACATAAAAGCAACTACAAAAAAATGAAACCGGATATTAGCAACAGGGCAGATATTGAAAAACTGATTCTTTTGTTTTACGAAAAAGTAAAGCAGGATAAAATTATTGGTTTTATTTTTACGGAAGTAGTGCCCATAAACTGGGATCATCATATTCCCGTGATCGTGGATTTTTGGGAAATGGTTTTACTGGATAATCCTGTGTATAAAAAAAATGCGATGGAAGTGCATTACGATCTGAATAAAAAAATATCACTTAAAAAAGAACACTTTGAAAGCTGGTTGAATTTATTTTTTACCACGCTGGATGAATTATATGAGGGTAAAATTGCAACGCTGGCTAAAACAAGGGCAAAGTCCATTGCAGATGTAATGCTGTTTAAAATGGAGAATATGCCCTCCCCTATCCTCTCCTCACAAAGTGCTGCGGATAAAGGAGAGGGAAATGTAGAAGATTAAAGCGAAAATTTATTTATATGCTAATCCCGAAGGGATGGCATCAGCAAAATAAAAAATTCTGTAATGCTGAACAAAAAAATTCAGTTGAAGAGTGCGACGCCAATGAAGGCGAACAAAGAACCAAATGCCGGGTACAAAAAAATATTATATGCAATTAAACTGGATACTAAAAAAATTTGACGAATTAACAGCTACAGAATTATATGCCATTATGCAATTGCGAAATGAAGTTTTTGTGGTGGAGCAAAACTGTGTGTATCAGGATGCTGACGGTAAAGACCGGAAAAGTTTTCATTTTATGGGTTGGGATGGTGCAATGCTGGTTGCCTATGCACGTATAATTCCGCAGGAAATTTCCTATACTGAAGCCAACATTGGCCGTGTTGTTACGTCGCCAAAATACAGGGGTGCAGGGGCAGGAAGAGAACTGATGCAATTGAGTATCAATAATACCTTCCGGCTTTTTAACTGTACCTCAATAAAGATTGGTGCCCAGTTATATTTAAAAAAATTCTACGAAGCCCTGGGCTTTGTACAATGCAGCGACCAATATCCCGAAGACAATATCCTTCATATTGAAATGATGCTTTCAAAATAATTGGCTTAAAAAACAATATTTAACATTCTCTTCCGTTATTAAAACTGTTGTGTTATTAATATTTCTGCTTATTAATTGTAATCAGTTCATAGCTTAACACAATAGTATCAATCCAATTTCTGTAGAAAACAATAAATCTGAATTCTGATGAAACCACGTTTACTCAACTTTGTTGGTAAAACCCTGCTGCTGTTTTTGATTTGTTTTTCACTTCTATCCAAATCATACTCACAAGGATTTATTTTTGGCAACGAAAAAATTAAATGGGAGGCCGGTGTAAACTTTGGCCCAAGCTTTTTTTTAGGCGACCTGGGTGGTAATGCAGGAAAAGGAACTAATTTTTTAAAGGATCTTAACCTGGAATTTACCAAACTGATGAAGGGTGCCTATATTACTGTTTACCCCAGCAAAGTTTTTGGACTGAGATTAGCTGCAAGCCTTACATATTTAGAAGGTGACGATGCTATAATAAATACAAACGGTATCAATGAATTATGGCGTAAACAACGCAACCTTGATTTCAGGACCAATGTTTGGGAAGCCAATGCCTGTGTTGAAGTTTTTCCTACAATGATTTTCAGTAATTCGGATTATGAACCAAGGTTAAGGCCTTATGGTTTAATAGGGATTGGTGTATTTCATTTTAATCCACAAGGCTCACTTAAAGATGCCAATGGTAATAAAAGCTGGTATTACCTGCATCCCTTACGTACCGAAGGTGAAGGCATGTCTGAATATTCTTACAGTGAACCTTATCAATTAACTCAATTAAATATACCAATGGGTGGCGGTATAAAATATTTTGTGTCGGACAGGGTAAATGTAAGCATGGAGGTTTTATACCGCAAAACATTTACTGATTATATTGATGATGTAAGTAAAAGATATATTGATCCTAAAGATTACGCCAAATATCTTTCGGCACAGGATGCTTCATTGGCATATAAATTATCTGATAAAGCAATTGGCATTATTTACCCGGGAATGACAAGGTATCCGGCAGGAACCCAGCGTGGGGATTTAAAAGATAAGGATACTTATTTTTCTGTGATAGCAAAAATCGGTTTTAGGTTAGGCACAATTTATGAAAGTTCATTTGCAAGAAGGGCAGCAAGTCAAACAAGGTGCCCATCGGTTTATTAAACTATGTAAAATCCAAATACCATGAATAATAATTTACAAATTAACCCGACAACATTAAAAGCAGCATTTGTTTTTACAACCTGTATGTTTTTAATATTACATTACATGAAATAAAGAAAATATTTTGACGTTTATGTAGTACAAAGTGATACAACTGAAGTCTGCCCCCGAGGATCCAACGAATATTTTAATATTTGTTGTTTACCCCTGAAACCACAAGATTTCAAAAAGATTTCGTTACTATCCTTTGAACTAATTTTACGAGTTGAAATAAATCCATCTGTTTGCTCGCAGGTGGATTTTTTATTCCTCATCACCAGGAAAGCTTGCCGGATCGTTAAACAAATGCCATTCATCCGGCACGTCATGTTCTTTATCAAAAGAAGTTACCCAGCTTATAAAAATTTTACGGAAGGCTTCAATCTCATCCCTCAATACATCAATATACCGTTGCTCTATTTGATGAAACTCTTTACAGGACCATAACTGCTCCCTTAAATGGCAAATATTTACTTTAATAATTACTGCATTGTTCATCATTAAACTATAATATTCCATTGCCATTGTACCCCGTATTTTTGCAGGCACCAGCATGGCGTTTTCCATCATCAGCTGCTTTGTCATTTCAGCATCTTCATCTTCAGGTAATACATCACAAATTGTTTTGGTAAGGTTTAAAATATCGATGGCTTTTTTAAATAAGGCATTGCCGTGTTGTTTAATGGGTTTCCAGTTTTCCCCTTTATTATCATCGTCATCATCAAGGTCTCTGTAGCTGAAAAATCCGCCAATATTATCACTCATAAAAAATATTTTATTGTAATTCTGCCTGCAAAAATTTTCCGGTAAAACTTTCCGCCACCTTTACCAGACCTTCCGGCAGGCCTTCAAATAAAATTCTTCCACCGCCATCCCCACCTTCGGGGCCAATATCAATAATATGATCGGCCACTTTTATTACATCCATATTATGCTCAATAACCAATACGGTATTACCACGGTCAACCAATTTATACAATACTTCCAACAGATGCTGAATATCCTGGAAATGCAAACCTGTAGTGGGTTCATCTAAAATATAAAATGTTTTACCGGTATCTTTTTTCCCTAACTCTGTAGAAAGCTTAACCCGTTGTGCCTCGCCGCCACTAAGTGTTACTGCGCTTTGCCCTAATGTAATATAACCCAGGCCAACATCCTGCAGCACTTTTATTTTACGGTAGATGTATGGCACAGGTTGAAAAAATTCCACGGCTTCATCAACTGTCATATCCAACACATCGCTGATGCTTTTTCCTTTGTAACGGATCTCCAAAGTTTCCCGGTTGTATCTTCTGCCATTACATTTTTCGCAATGCACATAAACGTCCGGTAAAAAATTCATTTCAATAACTCTCATACCGCCACCTTCACAAACATCGCACCTTCCTGTTTTTACATTGAAAGAAAAACGGCCGGCATTGTAGCCACGGATCTTTGCTTCGGGCACCAATGCAAATAAGGTTCTGATATCTGTAAAAAATCCGCAGTATGTTGCAGGGTTACTTCTTGGCGTACGGCCAATAGGTGATTGATCTATTTCAATTACTTTATCGATCTGCTCAATACCTTTTATACTTTTATATTCTAAGGGATTTGCCTTGGAATTATAACAAAATTTATTCAGCAGCGGATATAGTGTTTCATTTATTAATGTTGATTTGCCACTGCCACTAACACCGGTTACCACTATTAATTTACCTAAAGGAAATTTTGTGGATACGTTTTGCAGATTATTCCCTTTTACACCAGTAAGCTCAATAAATTTTCCATTGCCTTTCCGCCGCTCTTTTGGTAATGCAATAGTTTTTTTGCCATTTAAATATTGAGCAGTATCTGAATTTGATTTCAATACAAATTCCGGGGTTCCTTCAGTAACAATTTGTCCGCCATGCTTACCGGCTTTGGGGCCAATGTCAACTAAGTAATCTGCAGCCATCATAATATCCTTGTCATGCTCAACCACCAAAACGCTGTTACCAATATCACGTAAATTTTTTAATGCAACAATCAACCGCTGATTATCCCTTTGATGCAAACCAATACTTGGCTCATCCAAAATATAAGTAATGCCTTGTAATTGCGAACCTATTTGTGTTGCCAGCCGTATACGCTGGCTTTCGCCGCCACTCAAGGTTCTGGAAGGACGGCTTATGGAGAGATACGCTAACCCTACATCTAATAAAAATTGTAACCGCTCCCGTATTTCCTTCAACACATCTTTTGCAATGGCATTTTGTTTATTATTTAAACGTAATTCAACGCCATCAAACCAAGCTGCCAGGTTATCTAAATTCATAGAAGATAACTCAGCAATATTCCTGTTATCTATTTTAAACCAAAGGCTTTCTTTTCTTAATCTTGTACCATTGCAGGTAGTACAATCTGCCAGCTGCATATATTTTTCAACCCAGGCTCTTAATGCCTCATTACTGTTTGGAGAAGAAAACCAACGTTTCAGCATCGGTATAATTCCTTCGTAGCTGCCGGTATATTCTAATGGCACTGTTTCGTCACTCAGATCAAGATTTAAATCAGCATTAATATTCTGGTCTCCGTACAAAAGCAGGTCAACCTGTGGCTGCAATAAATCTTTTATCGGTTTCTCTAAATTAATTTTATGTTTTTTTGCAAACGCTACCACCTGTTGAAACACACTTGCTTCCCTCTCCTCTCCCAACGGAACAATAGCACCATCCTTTACACTTTTTGTTTTATCGGGCAACACTTCATCCATATCAATAGTATACACATTGCCCAATCCTTTGCAGGTAGTGCATGCGCCGTAAGGGCTGTTGAATGAAAATGCATTGGGTGATGGTTCTTCGTAACTGATGCCGGTATCAATACACATTAATTGCTTGCTGAACTGAATTGTTTTATCATTTCCCTCTACTAATAAAAAAAGTAAATCTTTACCCAGCTGCAAAGTTTTTTGAACGCTTTGGCTCAGCCGCAGTTTCATATCATCATTTACCGGCAACCTGTCCACCACTAATTCTATATCATGAATCTTATAACGGTCAACCTGCATTTTGGCTACTAAATCTTTAACCTCCCCGTCAACTCTTACTTTTAAAAACCCTTTTTTCCGCACTTCTTCAAACAATTCCCGGTAATGGCCTTTTCTGCCTCTTACCAATGGGGATAATAAACTTATTTTTTTGTTTTGATATTTTTCAAAGATGGCCGACACAATTTCTTCTTCACTAAATTTAACCATCTTTTTGCCAGTATTGTAACTGTACGCTTCCCCCACCCGGGCAAACAGCAGGCGCAGGAAATCATAAATTTCTGTAACTGTACCAACTGTACTTCTGGGATTTTTATTGGTGGTTTTTTGTTCAATTGAAATTACCGGAGAAAGCCCGGTGATCTTATCAACATCAGGCCGTTCCATATCCCCCACAAACTGGCGGGCATAGGCACTAAAACTTTCCATATAACGGCGCTGGCCCTCATTATAAATAGTATCAAATGCCAGCGATGATTTACCGCTGCCGCTTACACCTGTAAAAACCACTAACTGGTTTTTAGGGATTTTAATATCAATGTTTTTAAGATTGTGCTCCCTTGCTCCAAATACCTCTATAAAATCGTTCAGGATGGGTGCTTTCGGTGAAACCTTTTTTGCCTTGGCCATATGTACTTACTAATACTGTAAAGATAAAACAAAACCGATGTGGTTTGGTTGGCTAAAATTTTGTTTTATTAATTTGCAGTTTCAATACTGATTTATGTCGTTTAGTTTATTTGGGAAAAAGGAAAATGCTACCCCGGAGCGTATTTTTGTTGACAGGACTTATATGACCTCAACTGCAAAAATGAATGCCTGCCTTGCTTTAGCAAGAGAAGAGCCTGATACGTTATTTATTTGCTGGTTTGCAGATACGCTTAAAAAATTTAAAGCAGCCTTTCAGCAAAACGGGCTTGATGAATTGAAGGTTGTTGATGTAAAAAACATACACAGTGCCATGCTGCATAATAAAACGCCTGTTTTTACAGAACATTATCCTTTACATGCAAAGGAATTGGCCTTTATTGAACATTGGCCGCAACAACAAATTATAGTGTACAGCGCTATGGACGAAGTTTTGTTCCTCCATTTTGGCAGCGAAAAGATGTTGCCGCTAATAAAACTGCTGGGCATGAAGGAAGATGAAGCCATTGAACATTCCTTTGTAACAAAATCGATAATTAAAGAGCAGGATAAAATTGCAGTACAGGTTGAACTGGAACAATCGGCTAATTCGCAGGCAGAATGGATGGAAAGAAATATTAAGTACTAAATTGGTGATAGTTGACATTGCTACCCTTTAAAAAATATTAGTCTGTAATGCTTTACCAGCAAGTATTTACAACATTTTTACATTTTTTTGGAAGTTTGAAGGCCATAATTATATCTTTGCGCAAGTTCTTTATACATCTCTTATCAAGAAAGGCAGAGGGTAATGGCCCGATGAAGCCTTGACAACCTATCCCGGTAATTATCGGGAAAAGGTGCCAATTCCACCCCGATGGTTATCGGGACAGATAAGTCAGATCAACAGCCTTAAATACTTCATAAAAAAATATTAAAAGCTCATCTGATTTACGGATGAGCTTTTTTGTTTTTAGGCTGTAAAAATTTCCCTTCCTGGTAAATTGGTGAAAAAGAATTGCAATAATTTTAATATCTAAAATAATTTATTTTGTCAACGAATCAATTAAATATCGGCCTTTTTGGTTTTGGTGTGGTAGGTAAAGGTTTATATGATGTATTACACAGTACACCCACATTACAGTCCACCATAAAAAAGATCTGCATAAAAAATACCGATAAAAAAAGAAGTATCGGGGCAGAAAACTTTACCACTGATGCTACTGTAATTTTAAATGATGATGACATTAATGTGATAGTGGAAGTAATTGATGATGCAGATGCTGCTTTTGAAATTGTAAAAACTGCTATACAAAATGGTAAAGCTGTTGTAAGTGCCAATAAAAAAATGATCGCCGAACATTTTGAAGAATTACTACAGTTACAGGAACAATACCAAACACCATTTTTATACGAAGCATCCTGCTGCGCCAGTATGCCCATCATCCGTAACCTGGAAGAGTATTACGATAATGACCTGCTGCAATCCATCAGAGGTATTATCAATGGCTCTACCAATTTCATCCTCACCAAAATTTTTGATGAGCAACTGGAATTCAATGCTGCATTATTATTAGCCCAGCAATTGGGCTTTGCCGAAAGCAATCCTAAGCTGGATATTGGAGGATTTGATGCCGCTAATAAATTAGCCATTTTACTGGCACATTCATTTGGTGTTGTGGCTAAAACAAAAGATTTTATTTTTAATGGCATTGAAAATATTTCTTTAAATGATGCAGTGGTGGCAAAAGAAAAACATTTCGCTATTAAATTAGTGGCCAATGCACAAAAATTAGCCAATGGAAAATTAGCAGCTTTTCTACTTCCACAATTTGTAACAGAGGCTGACGATTTGTACCATGTAAAAAATGAATTTAATGCATTAACCACTGAAAGCACTTTTGCAGACAAGCATTTCTTTAAGGGAAAAGGTGCCGGGGCCTTCCCTACTGCATCGGCGATATTAAGTGATATTTCTGCTTTACGATATGATTATAAATATGAATACAAAAAGATCCATCATCAAACCGATACAGTATTGACCACAGATTATTACCTGAAGGTCTTTGTAAGTGTGGATGATATAAACAAACTAAATAAAGAAAGTTTTGAATGGATAGAAGAATGGCACAACGAGTTTAAGTTCAGTTGGTTAACCGGGGTGATACATGCCAATAAACTGTTTACCACCGACTGGTGGAAACAGGAAGGTGTATCACTAATATTATATCCCGAAGCTATTATTGAGGATGTGGAATATAAAAAAATAAGTAAAAGAAGCCTTGAACTGGCAGGAGTGGTAGCATAAACAATGCTGCAGTGTTCTGCTGTATGGCTTTTAACATAAAAAATATTAGTCAGTTTGAAGATTGTACATTAACTTTGTCTATCTGTTTAATAGACTAACCAAGTCATGATTATTGTATGTTTAATTTAACTTCCATAATGCGTAAGTGCAATTGTTGTATTATTAAGATGTACCGCTGTTGATACCAGCCATTTCTTCTAACAACCTATTTCATCATACTTTATTACTGAATGCCAAATACCAATAAAAATATTATAACAGAATTACTCTATCAGTCTAATGGACTAAACATTGCTGCATTTATCGATGTACTGGTAAAAAAATTCCCCGGGCAGGTTACTTTCTCTACAAGTTTCAGTTATGAAGACCAGGTAATTACCAACGAAATACTGGCTAATGAGTTACCTGTAAAAATATTTACACTGGATACCGGAAGGATGTTTGCAGAAACTTATTCTGTTTGGAACAGCACTAACGAAAAGTATACTGCTAAAATAAAAGCTTACTATCCTGAAGCAGATGCGCTGCAGGAATTTGTTGAAGAAAAAGGACCAAATTCATTTTATGAATCAGTAGATAATCGCAAACAATGTTGTTTTATCCGTAAGGTGGAGCCATTGAAAAGAGCTTTAGCTGGAAATACGATATGGATCACCGGTTTAAGAGCCGAACATTCCAGCGACAGAAAAGATCTGCCGGTTTTGGAATGGGATGAAAGCAACCAGGTAATAAAGTATCATCCAATTTTACACTGGACAACAGAAGAGGTAAAAACATACATCAGCAAAAACCATGTGCCATATAACCCTTTACACGATAAAGGTTTTGTAAGCATTGGATGTGCACCATGTACAAGAGCCGTTAAACCAGGCGAAGATTTTAGGGCCGGCCGCTGGTGGTGGGAAGATGCTGATAAGAAAGAATGTGGATTACATATTCATGAAGAAATAAAAATAAACAGTTAAAAATTTTTTAAACAGCAGTCTACTAAATTTATAGACTAATAAAATATGAGCAAACATCATTTAAATTATTTAGAACAATTAGAAGCTGAAAGCATTCACATCTTTAGAGAGATTGCTGCACAGTTTGAAAAGCCTGCATTATTATTCAGCGGTGGTAAAGATTCCATCACCTTGGTGCAATTGGCTAAAAAAGCTTTTGCACCGGGAAAAATTCCTTTTCCGTTAGTACATATTGACACAGGCCACAACTTTCCCGAAGCACTAGCCTACCGTGATTGGTTAGCCAATGAAGCAGGTGCTACTTTAATTGTTCGTAAAGTAGAAGATACCATTAAGGCAAAAAATTTAACCGAACCCAAAGGGAAATTTGCCAGCCGCAACTGGTTGCAGACCTATACTTTATTAGACACTATTGAAGAATTTAAATTTGATGCCTGCATTGGTGGTGCAAGGCGTGACGAAGAAAAAGCAAGAGCTAAAGAAAGAATATTTTCTGTACGTGATGAATTTGGACAATGGGACCCCAAATTACAAAGGCCGGAATTATGGAATATTTTCAATGGCAAAATTCATAAGGGAGAAAATGTAAGGGTATTTCCTATCAGTAACTGGACGGAATTAGATGTATGGAATTATATACGTGCCGAAAAAATCCCTTTACCTTCTATTTATTTCACTCACGAACGTGAAGTGATTGAACACGAAGGACAGTTGATAGCAGTATCACCTTTTATTAGAATTGATGAAGGTGATGTGATTCTAAAAAAACAGGTTCGGTATAGAACAGTAGGTGATATGACTTGTACAGCAGCTGTAGAAAGCCTGGCAGCAACGCTGGATGAAGTAGTGAATGAAATTAAAATAACAAGAATTAGTGAAAGAGGCGAAACAAGAATTGATGATAAGGTAACAGAGGCTGCTATGGAAGACAGGAAAAAAGGTGGCTATTTTTAAAAGCCCCCTCCGCCCCCTGAAGGGGGAACCGGCGAAGATTAAAAATACGCTTAGTAAAAGTTGAATAAAGAGATATTGTACAAGAGTGCGACGCCAATAAAATTGATTAAAGAACAAATGTTTGTAACAAAAAAATAATAACCCAATGGATATTTTAAGATTTATAACTGCAGGAAGTGTTGATGATGGAAAAAGCACTTTGATCGGCCGCTTATTATATGACAGCAAAAGTATTTTAGCTGATCATTTGGAAGCGATTGAAAAAAGCACCAAGAATAAAGAAAATGGTGAAATTGATCTGGCTTTATTAACCGATGGTTTAAGAGCGGAAAGGGAACAAGGCATTACCATTGATGTGGCGTACCGGTACTTTAGCACTGATAAAAGAAAATTTATTATTGCTGATGCACCCGGCCATGTGCAATACACCCGTAACATGATCACCGGCGCAAGTAATGTAGAGCTGGCAATTGTTTTAATTGATGCAAGACATGGTGTGGTTGAACAGACCCGCCGTCATAGTATCATCTCATCTTTATTGGGTATTCCGCATGTGGTGGTTGCTATTAACAAAATTGATCTGGTTAACTATTCAGAAGATATTTATAACAATATAGTTATTGAATACAGCAAACTGGCACAGCAACTTGGGCTGGAAAATGTAACTTATATTCCATTGAGTGCATTAAATGGCGATAATATTGTAGAGAAATCTTTACTAACGCCATGGTACGAAGGAAAACCTTTACTGGAATTTTTAGAAGAAGTGGAAATTGAAAATGCGATCAATCATACAGATGCCCGTTTCCAGGTGCAGTTTGTTATTCGTCCGCAAACAGAAGCGTTGCATGATTACAGAGGTTACGCAGGAAAAATCACCAGCGGCATTTATAAAAAAGGTGATAAGATAAAAGTATTACCAGCAGGTATTGAAACCACTATTGATAAAATTGAAATTGCAGGTAAAGAAGTGGAAGAAGCATTTGCGCCGCAGAGTGTAACGCTTTTATTAACTGACGATATTGACATCAGCCGTGGCGATTCTATTGTACCATCAACAGAAAATATTACCCCTTCAAATGAAGCAGATGTATTGTTTTGCTGGCTGGATGACAAACCATTGGTGGCAGGCAATAAATATTTACTGCAGCATAATAACCGAAGTGTAAAAACCGTGATAAAAAACCTGGCCTATAAAATTGATGTAAATACATTGGAGCATATTGAAGATGTGCAGCAGGTTAAATTAAATGAAATTGTAAGGGCATCAATTAAAACTGCAGCCCCAATTGTATTTGACAGTTACAAAAAGAACCGCAGCAATGGTGCTGCCATATTAATTGACGAAACCAGTAATGCTACTGTAGCAGCAGTGCTGTTTCAATAATAATTATCATGGAAAACACATTTTATAAATCGATAGTTAATTTTAAAAAGCAACAGGGCTGCTCATTACCCGATGCTGCAAGGGCAAGGCGTTTTGTACGTAAACTTTTTGAAGTATTATTTATTTGCAAAAGCGAAGCAGATAATAATGAATTTGAAATTCAATCGCAACTTAAAAAATTAGAAAGGCAGTTACAATTATTATTATACCCTGTTTTACATAATGAGGAATATGGCGACAAGCAAACCACAATATTTTTTGAAAATATTCCGGCGTTATACCAAAAGCTTTTATTGGATGCAACTGCTTTGTATGAAGCCGATCCGGCTGCAAAAAATATTGAAGAAGTATTGGTAGCCTATCCGGGGGTTTTTGCAATAGCAACATACCGAATTGCTCACCAGTTACATCAACAAAAAATCCCTTTGCTGCCACGTATCATCAGTGAATATGCCCATAGCAAAACAGGAATAGATATTCACCCTGCCGCAACTATTGGTGAATCATTTGCCATTGACCATGGCACCGGCATTGTTATTGGTGAAACTGCAGTAATTGGCAGCCACGTAAAAATATTTCAAGGTGTTACTTTAGGAGCTTTAAGTGTACAAAAAGAAAAAGCCAGCGAAAAAAGACATCCAACTATTGAAGATAATGTGGTGATCTATTCAGGGGCAACTATTTTGGGTGGCGCAACTGTTGTTGGCCATGACAGTGTTATTGGCGGCAATGTATGGCTTACAAAAGCGGTACAGCCTTTTTCAATTGTGTACCACCAGGCCGAAGTAACAGTACAGGATAAAAAAACATTTTTGGAACCTTATAATTATTTTATTTAAAAACATCACAATGAAAGCAAATACTATTTTAGAAACCATTGGCAACACGCCGCACGTACGTATCAACCGTTTATATGGCAATACACATGAAGTGTGGATCAAATTAGAAAGAGATAATCCCGGCGCAAGTATTAAAGACCGTATTGCATTAGCGATGATTGAAGATGCAGAACAAAAAGGATTATTAAATAAAGACAGTGTGATCATTGAACCTACAAGTGGTAATACCGGCATTGGTTTGGCATTAGTAGCTGCTGTAAAAGGCTATAAAATAATTTTAGTAATGCCCGAAAGTATGAGCATTGAAAGGCGCAGACTGATGAGTTTGTATGGTGCTGAATTTGTTTTAACGCCAAGAGAAAAAGGAATGAAGGGTGCAATTGAAAAAGCAAATGAGTTAGCTGCTGAAACAAAAAATTCATGGGTGCCGCAACAGTTTGACAATCCTGCAAACAGCGAGATACACCGCAAAACAACTGCTGTGGAAATTGCAAATGATTTTCCTGACGGGCTGGATTATATTATAACAGGTGTTGGTACCGGCGGCCACATAACCGGTGTTGCTGAAGTATTAAAAGCAAAATGGCCCAACTTAAAAGTATTTGCAGTAGAACCGGAATTATCTCCTGTATTAAGTGGGGGTAGTCCATCACCTCATCCATTGCAGGGCATTGGCGCAGGCTTTGTACCTTCTATTTTAAATACAGAAATTTTAGATGGTATTATACAGGTTGGCAAAGATGAAGCATTTGCTTATGCCCAACGTGCTGCTAAAGAAGAAGGGATTTTTGTTGGTGTTTCAACCGGTGCTTCTTTAGCTGCTGTTGCAAAAAAATTAGCTGATATACCGGCAGGTTCAAAAGTGTTGACATTTAATTATGATACCGGCGAAAGATATTTAAGTATTGAAGGATTATATTAAAAGCCCCTTTCCTCTTGCACAGCATCCTGCAGAAAAGGGGAAATGGAGAAGATAAAGGCGAAAATTGAAGAGGTATTTTATTAGTAAATAATGGCAGATACAAATCAACATATTGGCAAAGTAATTCTGGCTGCTGCAAGCTGTGGCGATCCTGAATTAATTACTGTAAAAGCTGCACGCTATTTACAACAGGCCGATATTGTATTAACTGATCGTTTGGTAAGTGAAAAAATTTTAGAACAATACGTACAACCCGGAGTGGAGATCATTTGTGTGGGTAAACAATATAACAAAGATGCATCTTTACAACAACAGGAGATCAACCAGCTGCTTTTGAAATATGCCCTGCAAAATAAATTAGTAGTAAGATTAAAAGGCGGTGATGTTTCTTTTTTCAGCAATATCCTTGATGAGTTACAAATTTTAGTTGATAACCATATTCCCTTTGAAATTATTCCCGGGGTAACTGCGGCATCAGGTGCTGCCTCGTATGCCGGCATTCCACTCACTGCAAGAGGCTACGCCACATCTGTACGTTTTTTAACTTCTTATAAAAAAGAAATTGTTACAGATGAATACTGGAAAGAACTGGCCGAAACAAAAGACACCATGGTTTTTTATATGAGCAGCGAAACGCTGGATAATGTGGTTAAAAATCTTACTGCTCATAACATTGATGCTTCAAAATTATTGGCAGTGGTGGAGCAAGCTACTACCCCGATGCAAAATGTTTCTGTAAGCAGTTTATATGATTATGAAAATACGTTGAAAGGAAAAGCTTTTGCTTCTCCAACATTAGTCATCATTGGAAAGGTAGTGGCATTACATAACAAATTTGCCTGGCACAAAACAGTCAACACCAATGAACTTTACTTTAAACCTGTTACTTAAAAAATAAAATATAGCGCAATGCTGGGTGATGTAAAATTAAAAATACTGGAAGAACTGATCAAAAATTCAAGCGATGAAGAATTGCTTTGGATGAATGGTTATTTGAATGGTATTGTAAAAAATAAAAGTACTATACAGGAACCTGTTGCTGAAAAGGCAGCCGGAAAAATTACTATTGTTTATGGCACAGAAACCGGTAATTCAAAAAAACTGGCAACAGATTTTGCAGCCAGGGCAAAACAAAACCATGTACATGCAAAAGTAGTTGGCATGGATCAATACCGTTTAATCGATCTGCCAAAAGAAGAATACCTGCTTGCAGTCATCAGTACACATGGTGAAGGCGAACCACCTGCTGCTGCAAAAAAGTTTTACGATCATATTCACAACAATGGTTTTAAACTGGAAAAATTAAAATACAGTGTCCTCGCTTTAGGTGATACTTCTTATCCCCTGTTTTGCAAAACCGGTGAAGAAGTGGATGAGCAATTAAACAAACTGGGTGGCAACCGCATTGCCCCATTGCAAAAATGTGATGTGGATTATGATGATGATGCCAACAACTGGTTCAATACAATTTTAAAAGACCTGACTGCAAAAAAAACGACGGACGCCGTTGTTGCTCCTGTAGTGGTTCCGGCTGTTGCACCTGCAGCAAAAAAAGGAAAACAAACTTATGCAGGTAAAATATTGACCAAAATAAATTTAAATGACAGGGGGTCTAATAAAGAAACTTATCATGTAGAAATTGAGGCAGAAGGTTTGGAATATCAATGCGGTGATTCTATTGGTATCGTTCCTGAAAATGATTCGCAGGTGGTTACTGATATTATTGCCATCGCCAATGTTGATGGTAATAAAAGTGTGGAGTTTAAAAAAGAAAAATATACTATTTACGAACTGCTTAAAAGAAAGATCAACATTTTTCATCTAACGGAAAGATTAATTCAGCAATATGCTGCTATAACCGGGTACGATATTCCGCATGGCCGTGCAGATTTACTGGATATTTTAAAAACCTATCCTGTTAAAAATGCTGCACAGTTTGAAGAAATATTGGTGGGGCTAAATGGCATTTCGCCAAGATTATATACTATTGCCTCCTCTCCTGCAGCACATGAAGGCGAAGTACATATTGTTGTTGTGAAAGACACTTTTATTGTAGACGATAAAAAAAGGTTTGGTTTATGCTCAGATTATTTAAGTAAGTTAAAACTAAACAGTAAACAGCAATTTTTTGTACAGCCTAATAAAAGATTCAGGTTACCTGCAGAAAACAAAGATATTATTATGGTTGGCCCCGGCACCGGTATTGCTGCCTTCCGCTGTTTCCTTGCAGAAAGAGATGCCACAGGCGCAACAGGAAGAAATTGGCTGTTTTTTGGCGAACAACATTTTGCATCCGATTTTTTATACCAGACAGAAATACAAAATTGGTTTGAAACAGGTGTGCTTAACAAAGTGAATCTTGCTTTTAGCAGGGACCAGAAAGAAAAAATTTATGTGCAGCATAAAATGTTGCAGCATGGTGCCGAATTATATGAGTGGTTGAATGGAGGCGCTTCGTTTTTTGTTTGTGGTAAAAAACATCCAATGAGTGGTGATGTGGAACATGCTTTACTACATATAATAGAACAGCATGGAAAAAAAACACACGAAGAAGCAAAACAATTTTTGCACCAGATGGAAGAAGAAGGCAGATATGAGAAGGATGTGTATTAAAGCCCCCTCCGCCCCCTGAAGGGGGAACTAATTATGGAGAAGACAGTAGCGAGGGAAATGGAGGGAAATATGCTTAGATAAAAGTCGAAGAAAAAGTAAATGATGAAATGCTTAATTACAAGTGTTCATTTTAATAAAATGTTTGGCCTCCCTCTCTTTTGGAGAGGGAACGAGGGTGAGGCCGCTCAATAAAGATATTCAGTACAAGAGTGCGACGCCCACGAAGTTGAGCAAAGAAATACTGATTGGTCTAAAATGATAATAACATAATCTCCGCAACACCCCTTTAGGGGATGGGGGCAAAAATATAAAATGAAAGAAAATAATTTATCAGCAATTGAAAAAATAAAAACCTCAAGTGATGGTTTAAGAGGCACTATTGTTGAAAGCTTACATGATGAAATTACCGGCGCCATTCGTGAAGATGACCAGGCGCTGATAAAGTTTCATGGTATGTACCAGCAGGATGACCGTGACAGAAGAGAAGAACGTGCCGAAAAAAAACTTGACCGTTTATATTCCTTTATGATCCGTTTAAGATTGCCCGGTGGTTTTATCAGTGCAGAAAAATGGATTGCTGCCAATGCAATTGCAAACGAAAATTCTACAGGAGTTATAAAAATAACTACAAGGCAAACCATACAATTGCATGGAATAGTAAAGTCGAAAATTAAGCCAACAATAAGTGCTTTTAATAAAGCCCATTTAGATTCCATTGCCACCTGTGGCGATATCAACCGCAATGTTACCTGTGCTTCTCACCCGGTGCAATCACCATTGCATGCAGAAATATTTTCGTATGCCAGCAAGATCAGTGATCTGTTGTTTCCCAAAACAAAGGCATATTACGAAATATGGATCGATGATGAAAAGATTGCTGATAAAAATGAAGAGGTTGATCCATTATACCAGGACAGATATTTACCAAGAAAATTCAAGATCGGTATTGGTATTCCTCCCAATAATGAAGTGGATGTCTTAATAAATGATCTGGCATTGATCGCTATTATTGAAGAAGGAAAATTGAAAGGTTTTAACGTTGCCATCGGTGGCGGTTTATCAGCAACGCATGGCAATGCAGAAACTTACCCAAGATTAGCAACTGTAATTGGCTTTGTTGATACTGAAGAAAAGATTTTAAAAACCATTTACGAAGTAGTAACTGTTCAGCGGGATTTTGGTAACCGCAGCGATAGAAAATTAGCCCGGTTAAAATATACTGTTGATAAATTAGGTGTGGAGAAGTATAAAGAAGAAGTGGAAAAAAGAATTGGCTTTAAACTGGAGCCGGCAAGACCATACACATTTGACCAGCGTGTTGATTATTATGGCTGGCGTAAAGCTTCTAACGGCTTATGGTATTATACATTGTTTGTTGAAAACGGAAGGGTACTGGATGATGAACATGTTGCAATGAAAACTGCATTGTTAGAAATTGCGAAGACTAATAAATGTAATTTTTTATTTACGTCAAGTCAAAATATTATTATCAGTGATATTGCAGAAGCAGATAAAGAAACCATTAATAAAATACTGCAGGACTTTAAGTTAATTGAGCATACTGAAAACGCTTCTCTGCTGCGCAAAAATTCTATTGCCTGTGTGGCATTACCAACATGCCCGTTGGCATTAGCCGAAGCCCAACGGTATCTGCCTGAATTACTTAGTAAGATTGAACTTTTGCTTGATAAACATGAATTAAGCAATGAAGACATTATACTTCGTATGACAGGTTGCCCCAATGGTTGCGGCAGGTCGTCAGTTGCTGAAATTGGTTTTATTGGCACTGCACCCGGTAAATACAATTTACATTTAGGCGGCGATAACCAGGGCCAAAGACTAAATAAAATTTATAAAGAAAATTTAGGTGAAGCGGAAATATTAACTGAACTGGATGGATTGTTTGGTTCATTCAAAAAAGAAAAGAACAGCAATGAAAAGTTTGGGGATTTTGCTATAAGAAGGGAATTGGTATAATACAATCTAAAACAATGATATTAAATAAAAAGCATCCTGGTTAAGGATGCTTTTTTATTGGCGCATTTTTTTTAAACATGACAATACTCAATAGCGTGCCTGATTTATATCAGCCAGCATTTTTTGATAAATGATAGTTTTGCGCAGACAAAAGACAAGTATGACTATTGAAACATCATTATTGAACAAGTATAATCTTCCTGTTCCCAGGTACACCAGTTATCCAACAGTACCTTTCTGGAAAGAAAATATTGATGTTGCACAATGGCAACATATTTTTCAACAACAATTCAATTCAGCAAACAACAGGGAAGGTATCAGTTTGTATTTGCATCTTCCTTTTTGTGAATCCTTATGTACGTATTGCGGATGTAACAAAAAAATCACCACCAATCATAGCGTGGAAGAAGTGTACATGCAGGCCATTGCAAAAGAATGGGCATTGTACCTTGCGTTAATGAATGAAAAACCGGTGATAAGAGAATTGCATTTAGGTGGTGGCACACCTACTTTCTTTACACCAGAAAATCTCAAACGTTTACTGAATATTATTTTTGAAAAATCAATTATATCTCCCGATCATGAATTTAGTATTGAAGGACATCCCAACAATACCACTACCGAACATTTACAGGCATTATACGATTTGGGTTTTCGTCGTGTAAGTTATGGCGTTCAGGATAATGACCCCGAAGTGCAACGCATCATCAACCGCATTCAGCCGGTTGAAAATGTACAACGTGCCACCGATGCAGCCAGAGCAGTTGGTTTTAAATCGGTGAATTATGATTTGATCTACGGGCTTCCTTTACAAACCATAACTACTTTACAAAAAACCATTGAACAAACCATTGCCATGCAGCCCGACCGCATTGCATTTTACAGTTATGCTCATGTGCCCTGGACCAGCCGCGGACAAAGATTATTTGATGAAAAAGACCTGCCTTCTACCGAAGATAAAATGAAATTGTACCAGCTGGGAAAAAAATTGCTCACTGAAAATGGTTATCACGATATTGGCATGGATCATTTTGCATTACCTGCCGATGATCTGTACATTGCAAAATTAGAAGGAAGACTACACAGGAATTTTATGGGCTATACCACTCAACATACTAAATTATTATTGGGGCTGGGTGTATCCAGCATTAGTGATGCAGGCGTGGCTTTTGCACAAAACGAAAAAAAATTACATGATTATTATGCGTCAATAGAACGTAATGAAATTCCTGTGGTACGTGGTTATTTTTTGAATGAAGAAGATGTGGCTTTTAAACAATATATTCTCGATATCAGCTGCAAAGGAAAAACCAGTTTTAAAAAAGAACACTTGCCTTTGTTGAAACAATTCAGTTTTCCTGAATTGGAAAAATTAGAAGCAGATCAATTAGTAATATGGAATGATGAAGGTGCAACAGTAACCAAATTGGGAAATAATTTTATCCGGAATATCTGCAAAGTTTTTGACCTTCACCTTTTAAGAAATCAAAAAGAACCAGCAACGCCCAGATTCAGCAAAGCAATTTAAACCTTACTTTCTTTTTTGGTGCGTATGATCTTATAAATTTTTATAGCGCTCATTAATGCTGCTGTAAATAATGCCAATCCAATAATACCCCATAACCAACTCATATTATCTTTTACAGTCACGATCATTACAATAGCAATTAAAAAAATGGTGGCCACTTCATTCCACACCCTTAGTTGATTGGAAGAATAAAGGAAGATACCTTTCATTTCATCGGCATAAATTTTTTGTAAGGTAAAATGATAGGCATATAACCCCGCTACAAAACCGAGCTTGATCCAAAGCCATTGGGGAATTGCAGGATACAATGATACCAACCATCCGCCAAAAATTATGGTGAGTATTGCCGATGGCCAGGTAATGCCCAGCCACAGCCGCTTTATCATAATGGAAAATTGTTTTTGTAAAATTTCTTTTTCGACACCTTCTTTTTCTCCTGCCTCTGTATTGTAAATAAATAACCGTACAATATAAAACATACCGCTAAACCAGGTAACAATAAAAATGATATGCAATGCTTTGATGTAGTTGTAAGCCATGTGAAGTACTTTTAAAATAGTTACAGTTTATTTTGTGAATAGCCAATGGTGAATAGTTAATAAAAGCGTCTTCGGCCTCTCAATGACCATTCACAATTCACGTCTCACCATTCACAATATCATCGACCTGTTGCCTCCATCAATTTCATTCACCCAATCCGCCAGTGTTTTCACCCATAAAGGATGTGTATTTAAGCAAGGAATCATTTTGTAAGAAGTACCACCTGCTTTCATAAAACTTTCTTTGCCACGTTCTTCAATTTCTTCCAGTGTTTCCAAGCAATCACTTACAAAAGCAGGGCAAAGGATCAGTAATTTTTTGATACCTTCCTTGGGCATTTCTTCCAAACGGATATCAGTAAAAGGTGTTAACCAGCCTTTACCTAATCTTGATTGAAAAGAGATGCTGTGTTTTTCTTTTGGAATATTTAACTTATCGGTTACCAATTTGGTGGTAACAAAACATTGATGGCGGTAACAGGTATTATGTGCAGGCGATGCTGCATTACAACAATCAGTCACCTGCATGCAATGTGTATGTGTGGGATCTGTTTTTTTCAAATGCCTTTCCGGAATACCATGATAGCTGAATAAGATATGATCATATTCTTCATTGAGATAGTGCCTGATATTTTCAGCCATGGCATTGATATAATCCGCTTCGTCAAAGAATGGTTTTATAAAACTGAGTTTGAATGGATATTTATTTATTGCATAAATTTGTTTTGCATAATCCACCGCTGTCTCATAAGATGCCATTGCATAATGAGGATACAAAGGAACTGCTATTACTTCTTCCAGGTCCGGTTGGCGTTTCATTAAATTATCATAAGCCTGTGCAGGATTTGGGTTGCCATAACGCATGGCAATTTCTATCGGCTCTGCGATATACTGTTGAAGTTGTTGTTGTAAGTGCTTCGTCAACACTACCAATGGCGATCCTTCCTTTGTCCAGATGGTGGCATAAGCTTCGGCAGATTTGGGTGCACGGAATGGAACAATGATCCCTTTTACCAATAATACCCGAAGCAGGTAGGGTACATCAATTACTTTTCCGTCCATTAAAAATTCATTCAAATAACGGCGCACATCTTTTACCGATGTGGAATCAGGTGAACCAAGATTCATTAAAACAATTCCTCTTTTGATTGCCATAATAAAAAATATATCAAAAATAACCACTCGCCATGGTAAAAGTTCAAATTGTATTTAAAATATTATCTTCATAAAAAATCAATTCCGTCATTCATTGCTTAATTATACCAGCATATGATTTTCCTCAGCACCTCAACTGATAAGAATCAGAATACAAAATGACAATGCAATGACAAACAAATTAGTTTACACGCCAAAGCCAAAGTATTTTTGTGGTGTTAAAAAAGTCAATCATTTTAGTAATGCCGGAAAAGATACAACAGAAAGAAATATCCACGTTTTTTGTAGCAGGTATCAACTACAAAAAAACTGACGCCGCACTACGGAGCCAGTTTGCTATCAATACCGGGCAATATGCCAATATTCTTAATCTTGCACCTTCTTATAATCTGAATGAATTATTTGTAATTTCTACCTGTAACCGTACTGAAATCTATGGATTTACAGAAAGCGCCGCTCAATTGTGCCAATTATTATGTACACAAACTGAAGGGTCTGTTGAAACTTTTAAAAGCATTGCTTATATAAAAAATGGTAAAGATGCCATTCACCATCTTTTTGATGTTGCCGCAGGGCTGGATTCTCAAATATTGGGGGATTACGAGATATTAGGCCAGTTAAAGCTGGCTGTTAAATTTGCAAGGGAACGTTGTTTTATTGGTGTGTATTTAGACAGAATGATCAATGCGGTTTTGCAGGCTTCTAAATTAATTAAAACCAATACCGGATTAAGTGGCGGAACGGTTTCTGTATCCTTTGCTGCCATACAGTTCATTAAAGAACGTGTGGTAGATATTCCACATAAAAAAATATTATTGATTGGTACCGGTAAAATTGGTCGTAACACCTGTAAGAATTTAGTAGATTATTTGGAAACAAAAAATATTACTTTAATCAACCGCACAGAAACCAAAGCAGTTGAACTGGCTACCGAATTAGGTTTGGAATATGCACCAGTGGAAGATTTGAAAAAAAACGTAGCTGATGCAGATATCATTTTAGTGGCTACCAATAGTGTTGATCCGGTTATCCTGGAATCACATTTATTAAATCACGGCAATAAGATCATTATTGATCTGTCTATTCCCTGTAATGTAGAAGCTGCAGCACAGAAATTACACAGTACCACTTTTGTAAATGTAGATGACCTTTCTAAAATTAAAGATGCCACTTTACATAAAAGAGAAGCTGAAGTGCCCAAGGCAAAAGCCATCATCAATGAACAGATCTTCGAATTTTTGGAATGGCATGAAATGCGTAAAAATGTTCCCGCTCTAAAATCCATAAAAACCAAATTACACGCCATGCATAACTGCGAATTGTATGTCAGTTATATTGCCCGGCAAAACGCAACAGTTTCCACTGCCTCCAACATCGATCTTAAAATTCAGAAAGTGGTTAATGGCATGGCACTGCAAATGCGTAGTCATAACCAACGGGGTTGCAGTTATATTGCTGCCATTAATGAATTTATTGCCACAGGCACAAACTGATAGTACATGGGCAAACTAATACGCATTGGAACCAGGGAAAGCCAGCTGGCTGTTTGGCAAGCCACTAAGGTGCAGGAATTATTGGCACAAAATAATTTCCAATCGGAATTAGTGTATATCAAAAGCGAAGGCGATATTGATCTGCAAACGCCTTTGTACGAAATGGGTGTGCAAGGCATCTTCACCAAAAGTTTAGATATTGCGCTCTTAAATAACACCATTGATATTGCGGTACACTCCATGAAAGATGTGCCAACACAATTAGCAAAAGGTCTTACTCAAGCTGCGGTATTGGAAAGAGCTTCTTACAAAGATCTTTTAGTTTATAAAGACGCTGACATGGTGAATGGTGAATGGTCAATGGTGAATGAAGAGCCTGAAAAGTTTAATGCATTATTCACTATTCACCATTCACCATTCACCATTGCAACCAGCAGCATCAGAAGAAAAGCACAATGGCTCAATCGTTTTCCCAATCATACCTTAGAGAATTTACGAGGCAATGTGAATACCCGTTTAAGAAAAGTAGCAGAAAGCAATTGGCATGGTGCCATCTTTGCTGCAGCAGGATTGGAAAGAATAAATCTTCGTCCTGAAAACAGTATCGAATTGGATTGGATGTTACCTGCACCGGCACAAGGTGCTATTATGGTGGTGTGCAGAGAAAGTGATGATTTTTGTTTAGATGCCTGTGATCTTTTTAATCATATCAATACTGCTATTTGTACAAAAGCAGAAAGAGATTTTTTGCGCTTGTTGTTAGGCGGTTGCTCCACTCCCATCAGTGCATTGGCCGAAGTAAAAAACGATTCAATAATTTTTAAAGGCAATATCTTATCTATTGATGGAAAAGAAAAAGTGGAAGTTGAAAAAATAGTTTCTGTTACTGAAGCTGCTGATCTTGGCAAAATAGCAGCAGTAAATTTATTAGCCAACGGCGGGCAAAAAATTGCCGACGGTATTCGCAATGCAGCAAAATAACATTGATATATTATGCACCAGGCCATTAAATAATTTAATGGTTACAGAAGCTAAGGCTTCAGGCATTACCATAGATGAATTATCTTTTATTGACACTACTCCAATACAAACCATAGAAGTACAGCAGGAAATTGAGCAGGCAATGCTATTATCCACCACTGTAGTTTTTACCAGCATGAATGCAGTGGAAGCCGTTGCAGAATGGTTATTGGAAGAAAAGCCCGGTTGGAATATCTATTGCATTGGCACTACTACCAATACTTTAGTAGCAAAATATTTTGGTGAAGAAAACATTGCTGGTACAGCTAACTCTGCTGCTGAACTGGCGGAGGCAATTGCGGCAGACAGATTTATTGACAGCGTCATTTTCTTTTGTGGCGATCAGCGAAGAGATGAATTGCCTGAAATATTAAGGCAAAATGAAATTGAGGTAAATGAAATTGTAGTGTATCAAACGATGGCAGTGCCGTATAAAATTACTAAGCCTTATCATGGCATACTTTTTTTCAGTCCCAGTGCTGTAGAAAGTTTTTTTTGTAATAATAAAGTACCAGAGCGAACTATTTTGTTTGCCATTGGTAATACAACAGCAACAACAATAAAAAAATATACTACTAATAAAATCATCATTAGCCACCAACCGGGTAAAGAAAACCTGGTGAAGACAATGATGGAATATTTTGGTAAATAGTGAATGGTCAATGGTGAATAAGAACTTTCACCCAGCTATCATTCACTATTCACTATTTACAATTTACAATATGGCACAACTAAAGAACGATCTACTATTAAGAGCACTAAAACACGAAAGGGTTGAACGTCCACCGGTATGGATGATGCGCCAGGCAGGAAGGTATTTGCCCGACTATATTAAGTTGAGAGACAAGTATGATTTTTTTACCCGTGTGCAAACGCCGGAATTGGCAACTGCTATCACCTTACAACCTGTTGACCAGGTGGGTGTGGATGCAGCGATCATCTTCTCCGATATTTTAGTAATACCACAAGCCATGGGTTTGGAAGTATTGATGGAAGAAGGCAAAGGGCCTTCACTTCCAAAAACAATAAAAACAAAAGCAGATATTGATGCATTGATAACTACCGGCGTGGAAGAAAGTTTAAGTTATGTGATGAATGCTTTAAGCTTAACTAAAAAAGAATTGAATGGCCGAGTGCCATTGATTGGTTTTGCCGGTGCACCATGGACCATTTTATGTTACATGATAGAAGGCAAGGGTAGTAAAACATGGGATAAAGCAAAACAATTTGCTTATACCGAAACTGCATTGGCACATGTTCTATTGCAAAAGATAACCGATATCACCATCAATTATTTAAAAGCACAGGTAAAGGCCGGAGCCGATACAGTGCAGGTTTTTGATAGCTGGTCGGGTGCATTAAGTTCCGCAGATTTTAAATTATTTGCACAACCTTATTTGATACAAATTGCAGATGCCTTAAAAGATGATGCCCCTGTGATTTTATTTCCCAAAGGCAGCTGGTATGCTTTAAAAGATTTAAGTGAAAGCAGTGCTTCAGGTGTTGGTATCGACTGGTGTGTAACACCGCAAATGGCCAGGGAATTAACCCAAAATAAAATTACCTTACAGGGAAATTTCGATCCTGCAAAATTATTGGCTCCCATACCAGACATCAAAAAAGCAGTGAAAGAAATGATCGACGCATTTGGTGTTCAAAATTACATTGCTAACTTAGGCCATGGCATCACACCCAATGTACCGGTAGATCATGCCAAAGCATTTGTTGATGCAGTAAAGGAATACAGGGCGTGAATGGTGAATGGTCATTGGTGAATAAGAATATTTGCCTCGCTGCCATTCACAATTCACCTTTCACTATCTACAATTGACTATTCACAATATGAATATAAAAGACCTTTGGATAGAACAAATTTACACACTGCAAAATAACATTTGCAGTACCTTGGAGTTGTGCGATGGCAGAGCGAAGTTTTTTGAAGATAAATGGGAAAGGTCCGAAGGCGGTGGTGGTAAAACAAGAGTAATTGCCAATGGGAATGTGTTTGAAAAAGGTGGTGTAAACACTTCCATTGTTTTTGGAGATGTTACAGATGCTATGAAAACACAACTCAAGATCAATGGTGCTAAATGGTTTGCCTGCGGATTAAGTTTGGTTATCCATCCTGTTAATCCATTTGTACCAACAGTGCATTGCAATTACCGGATGTTTGAATTGTATAATGAAAATAATGAAGTGATTGATCGTTGGTTTGGTGGTGGCACCGATCTTACCCCGTATTATTTATTTGAAGAAGATGCCATTCATTTTCATCAAACCTATAAAAATACCTGTGATGAATTTGATGTTACTTTCTACCCGAAATTTAAAAAAGATTGTGATAATTATTTTGTGAACTGGCACAGAAATGAAGAACGCCGGGGCATTGGTGGTATTTTTTATGATTATCAAAGAGTGGATGAAAATAAAGATGTGAATTTCTGGATCAACTTTGCAAAGACTTGTGGCAATGCATTTATGGATGCTTACATTCCTATTGTAGAAAAAAGAAAAGTATTACCTTTTACCGATAAAGAAAAACATTGGCAGGAAATAAGAAGAGGCCGTTATGTGGAATTTAATTTAGTACATGACCGTGGCACATTGTTTGGCTTAAAAACAAATGGCCGCATTGAAAGTATTTTAATGAGCCTGCCTCCAACCGTACGTTTTGAGTATAACTATCAACCGGCATCCGGAACGGAAGAGTATAAAATGCAGGAAGCATGTTTGCATCCAAGAGATTGGTTAAGCAGTATCACTGATGAAGAAAAAAATGCATGGGCAGCACGTTCCAATTCCTGTTAAAAAAATAAAAATCAATTGTATGTATTTACAAAGAAGAAATAGAATATTAAGACAATCTCCTGCCATTCGTTCAATGGTTGCAGAAACAATTCTTATCCCGAATGATTTTATTGTTCCGCTTTTTATTGTTGAAGGAACCAATGAACAATCAGAAATTAGTTCGATGCCGGGCTATTACCGCCGCTCTATTGATCTTACTGTTAAGGAAGTAAAAGAATTGTGGAGCATGGGTATTAAAAGTGTGTTACTCTTTGTAAAGTCTAAAGATGAATTAAAAGACAATAAAGGCACTGAAGCATTAAATCCGAATGGTTTAATGCAAAGAAGTATCAGGGCCATTAAAGATGCTGTACCTGAAATGGTGATCATGACGGATGTGGCATTGGATCCATTCTCTTCTTATGGCCATGATGGTATTGTAGAGAACGGACAAATTGTAAATGATCCTACTGTAGAAGTATTGGCACAAATGAGTGTTAGCCACGCACAGGCGGGTGCAGATTTTGTTGCCCCCAGCGATATGATGGATGGCCGGATTGGAGCAATAAGAAAAGCACTGGAAGAAAATAATTTTATCAACACCGGCATCATGGCATACAGTGCAAAGTATGCCTCTTGTTTTTATGGCCCCTTCCGTGATGCATTGGATAGTGCCCCGGGCTTTGGTGATAAAAAGACTTACCAGATGGATTATTCCAACAGAATAGAAGCGGTGAAAGAAGCATTGATGGATGTGGAAGAAGGTGCTGATATTGTAATGGTAAAACCAGGACTACCCTATTTAGATATTGTTCGTGAAGTAAAAAATGCAGTAAATGTTCCGGTAAGTGTGTATAATATCAGTGGTGAATATGCCATGATAAAAGCAGCAGCAAAAATGGGTTGGATTGATGAGGACAAAGCGATTTTAGAAACATTAACGGCATTTAAAAGAGCAGGTGCAGATTTGATAGCTACTTATTTTGCAAAAGATGCTGTAAGAATTTTGAACCACTAAAACACGATGGCGCAAAATAACACAAAGATTGTTTAGAGAATCTTTTTACCCCTTGTGTCTTTGTGGTTAATATAAAAAACTATGTACGAGAAAAGTAAAGAATTATTCGATAGAGCGCAAAAAAGTATTCCGGGTGGAGTAAATTCCCCGGTACGTGCATTTAAAAGTGTTGGAGGTACGCCAATATTTATGAACAATGCAAAAGGCGCTTATTTATATGATGCAGATGGGAATAAATACATTGACTATATCGCTTCATGGGGGCCAATGATATTAGGCCATGCTTATGAACCCGTGTTAAAAGCCATACAGGAAAAAGCATTGGGCTCTACATCATTTGGTGCGCCAACCGAATTGGAAATTGACATGGCAGAACTTATCATCAGCATGGTGCCTAATGTTGACCTGATAAGAATGGTGAGCAGTGGAACAGAAGCCTGCATGAGTGCTGTTCGTTTGGCAAGAGGATATACAGGAAAAAATAAGATCATCAAATTTGAAGGACATTACCACGGACATGCCGATTCTTTTTTAGTAAAAGCAGGAAGTGGCGTTGCAACATTTAATATTCAAACTGTTCCTGGTGTAACTGCCGGAGTTGCCAACGATACTTTAACCGCACCTTACAATAATATAGATGCAGTAAAAAAATTAGTAGCAGAGCATAAAAATGAAATTGCTGCCATTATTGTTGAACCCGTTGCAGGTAACATGGGTTGTATTTTACCGGCACCAGGATTTTTAGAAGCATTGCGAACCATTTGTACTGAAGAAAATATTGTATTCATTTTAGATGAAGTTATGACCGGATTCCGCCTGGCAGCAGGTGGCGCACAGGAAAAATTAAACATCAATGCCGACCTGGTTACTTATGGAAAAGTAATCGGCGGTGGTATGCCTGTTGGTGCTTTTGGAGGAAAAAGGGAAATCATGAATCAAATTGCTCCTGTAGGAAATGTGTACCAGGCAGGAACTTTAAGTGGTAATCCTATTGCAATGATCGCAGGATTTACCATGTTGACTGAATTAAAAAATAATCCATCTATTTATAAAGAGCTGGAAGAAAAAACTATCTACCTGAAAAATGGATTACATAAAGTTTTAAAATCATGGGGCCATCATTATGTGATCAATCAACTGGGTTCGATGATCAGTATTCATTTCAGCGATCACCCTGTAACAGATTTTGCAACTGCTGCATCTGCTAATAATGATTTGTTTAAAAAATATTTTCATGCCATGCTGAAAAAAGGCATTTACCTTCCTCCATCTGCTTTTGAAAGCTGGTTTTTAAATAATTCGCTCACTTATACTGATTTAGACGAAACCATCAGTAAAACAAAGGAAAGCCTGTCAGAGATCCTTTAACATATACCCCTTTATAGAATATATTTAATATACATATATTATCAATTCAAAAAAACATTTTATTAGTCCACTAATTTAGTAGAGAAAACCTTATTTTTGCTCCTTTATCAATCATATTCTTAAAAAATTATTTTTTAAAAGCACGGAGGAGTCGTCAGGGAAATATGTTCTATAATACAATATTGAAATTCAAATTATTTATATCACTTTTATTTTTTTCAGCGGTGGCTGTTGCACAACGACCTGCAACGGGCACCTGGCTTAACCTGCAATTACCTGTACAGTTAACCAACAAATGGCAAATACATAATGAAGGCGGATACCGTACATTAGGTAATACTATTCCAGCATTGCAATATTTATACAGGCCGGGCATCCGTTATACCCTAAGTAAACATTGGAATACAGCGGCAGGTGTGGCTTTCTTTTTTTCCCGAACCTCCTTTAATAAACAAAACAATGAGTTTGGTAAAGAGTTCCGTTTTTGGCAGGAAGTAAATTTTAAAACTGATGTGGCTAAAAATTTACAATGGCTTACCCGTGTGCGTATTGAACAACGCTCTTATGCAGCAACAAGTACTAAAGCACCCTATCATGCATTCCGCTACAGGATAAGAACACAATTGCAGGAAAAATTGTCTAATAAATGGACGTTGATACTTGCAGATGAATATATGCAGCAACATGCATTTAATAAATGGAACTTCAATCAGAACAGGTTAATTTTAAATGCTGTTTATTTTTTTAATAAAACCACTCAATTACAAACCGGTTACATGTGGCTGCGTTGGCCGGCAAATTCGTCACAGCATATTCTAACAATAGGTTTTCAAAAAGCTATCTCACTTCATGCAAAGCAATAATACATTATACCCCGTTTTTCTTAAACTAGAAAATATGCAAGTGCTATTGGTAGGTGCTGGCAATGTAGGGCTCGAAAAATTAGAATCGCTGTTAGGTAATTCACCCGCCGCAGCAATTACAATTGTAGCGCCATTTATACGGGAAGAATTAAGAAAATTTATAAAAGACTTTCCCAAATGTACATTAATTGAAAGAAATTTTGAAGTAGCCCATTTGGAAAATAAACAAATTGTGGTATGTGCAACTGATAACAGGGAGTTACATAAACAAATAAAAGAACTGGCCAATGCAAAAGGCCTGCTGGTAAATGTTGCAGATACACCTGAGTTATGTGATTTTTATCTGGGCAGCATTGTACAAAAAGGAAGTTTAAAAATTGCTATCAGTACCGATGGTAAATCTCCCACAATAGCAAAAAGAGTAAAGGAAGTATTGAATGAAACCCTTCCCGACGAAATAGACACTTTACTCAGAAACATGCAAAATATCCGTAAAAAAATGAGTGGCGATTTTGCTGAAAAAGTAAAACAACTCAATGAGCTTACTAAAGGGCTGACAGGTCCTGAAAAATAATCTGAGATTTAAAGTCTACTATTTTGGTAGATTAATAATTTTACCTATTTTTACAGCTCACTAATATTCCACAGCTGTACGCTGCAAATACATATCATGTCGAATTCCACACCAGAAGAAACCATAGAAGAAATAACCCATTCGCATGATGTGGTATTAACAGAGGTTGAACTAACTTCATCCCGAAGAAAGGTATTTAACAAATACATGGTGGCTGTTTCTATCGTTGCACTAATAGCTTTATTCACTTATCTTTTTTTATCGGCCGAACAGCTTACCAATTTACAAGCCTCCCTGCATAAAGACAATTATTTATTTTACTGGATGCTTCTGGTAGGTTTTAGTGCAGAGATTGTTGCAGGCTCAATGGGCATGGGTTATGGCGTAATCTGTACCACCATCTTATTAATATTAAATGTGCCGCCGCCTGTAATTAGTGCCAGTATCCACTCTGCCGAATCGTTTACAAGTGCAGCAGGCACTATCAGCCACTGGCAGTTAGGTAACGTAAATAAAAAATTAGTTAAAGCCCTTGCCATACCTGCAACAATAGGTGCAATAATTGGCGCATTGGCTTTAACTTATGTAGGTGAACGCTATGCAAAAATGACAAAACCTTTTATTGCGCTATACTCCATGTACCTTGGTATTCGAATTTTGCAAAATGCTTTTAAAAAGAAAGAAAACAATCAAAAAAAGCAAACAACAAACATTACAGCCTTAGGCTTAATTGGTGGTTTTATAGATTCATTTGGTGGTGGTGGCTGGGGGCCTTTAGTTACAGGAACATTTATTAAAAACGGCCACACACCACGTTATGTAATTGGCAGTTCTACTTTTGCAAAATGCGTACTTACCATTGCAAGTGCAGTAACATTTATCTTTACCATTGGCATTCACCATTGGAATATTGTGGCCGGCTTATTAATTGGTGGCATTATCACTGCTCCATTTTCTGCAATGCTCACTACAAAAATGGCTACAAAAAAAATGTTTATAGCTGTTGGTATTGTGGTTATCTTTTGTAGTTTAATTACGATTTACAGAGCAATATTTTTATAACAGACTTCAGTAATTTCATCCGATATTGTTGCGAACTTGTTCTGTTATTCTTTCTTTTTTGTAAAAAGAAAGAATAACCACTCTTGTAACGCATATCAATAGTGAACTTTTATCTAAGCGTAGATTAAAGCAATACTAAAATAAAAATATGGAACCAAAACCAACATATTCCTTATCTGCATTAATAAAATATTTTTTAAAATTGGGCAGCACCGGTTTTGGCGGCCCTGTTGCATTGGTGGGTTATATGCATAAAGATCTTGTTGAAACTAAAAAATGGATCTCCGAAGATGAATATAAGCAAGGCCTGGCTTTAGCACAATTAGCACCCGGCCCATTAGCAGCACAATTAGGTATTTATTTAGGCTTTGTACATCACCGCATTATTGGAGCAACCTTAGCCGGGCTTGCATTTATTTTACCATCTTTTATTATGGTGGTGCTGTTAGGCATTGCCTATAAATTATTTGGAGGCCTGCCCTGGATGCAGGCCATATTTTATGGTGTTGGTGCTGCAGTAATTGGTATCATCATTATAAGCTCTTATAAACTTACTGTTAAATCCATTGGCAAGTTCAATATTCAATCATTTAAAACAAACTGGTTATTGTGGGTATTTTTTATTGTGGCTGCTGTAATTACATTTATCACTCAGCAGGAAAATATATTGCTTTTTATTTGCGCAGGCATTTTATACATGTTAGTAAAAGCTCCACCCAAATTTTCAAAAAAAAAATTAGCCAGTGCATTTATTTTATTACAAATTGGCTTTTGGGATTTTCAATATTCTACACTGCAAAAAATTGCCATCTTCTTTACCAAAGCCGGTACATTTGTTTTTGGCAGCGGGCTTGCCATTGTACCTTTTTTACACAGCGGTGTGGTAAACGAGTATCATTGGTTAACAGAACAGCAATTTGTAGATGCCGTTGCAGTTGCAATGATAACTCCAGGGCCCGTTGTAATAACCGTTGGATTTATTGGTTATTTGGTAGCTGGTTTTCCCGGCGCTTGTGTTGCAGCACTGGCTACTTTTTTACCATGTTATTTATTCACTGTTATACCTGCACCATATTTTCATAAAATTGCAAAGAACAAACCGGTAAAAGCATTTGTTGATGGTATTACTGCAGCAGTAGTTGGTGCTTTGGTTGGCGCTGTTATTATCATAGCCAAAAGAACTATTGTTCCAAATAATTCTATTGACTTTGCAGCAATAGTAATTACTGTTTGTTCAATATTAGCGTTACTTTACAGTAAGAAACTGCAGGAGCCTTACATTATTCTGGCAGCTGCAATTATTGGTGTACTTATAAAATTAGCCATATGAACAGGAAAAGTTTTTTAAAAGCGGGCAGCTTAGCAGGTGCGGCAACTATATTGGGCAGTACAAATGCCTTTGCAAAAAATTTAGTGGATAATGATATTGATAAATTAGTTGACGGCAGCGGCAATTATATTTTACAGCCCCTTCCTTATAACGAAAAATTTTTAGAACCGTATATGGATGCAGAAACCATGCGCCTGCATTATACTTTCCATCATGGTGGTGCAGTAAAGGGTGCCAACACCGATCTGCAGATGATAAAAAAAGCATTGGATGAAAATAATTTGCAGACAGTGGACTACTGGACAAAAAAATTATCTTATCATTTTTCTTCTCATGTACTGCATTCTATTTTTTGGACAAATCTTACCAATAAAAGAAGTGACCCCAAAGCTGAATTATTAAAACGTATTGAAAAAAACTTTGGCAGTTTTGATAAGCTCAAAGCGCTTATTGCTGAAACATCTAAAAACGTAGATGGTAACGGCTGGGGCATTTTAGCGTATCAACCTTACAGCGACAGTCTTACTGTTTTACAATGCGAAAACCATGAAAAACTAACCCAGTGGGGTGCTATACCTATATTGGTAATTGATGTTTGGGAGCATGCTTACTATTTAAAATACAAAAATAAACGTACCGACTTTGTTGATGCCTTGTTCAACATCATTAACTGGGATAATGTTGCCCAGCGTCTAGATACAGCGATCAAACTCACTAAATAACCAGGTTTCTTATTCTCATTTTCATCAAAAAAATATTTTAAAAATAAAAGTCTATAATTTTGGTAGACTAATTAAAACCCTCTATCTTTGCAAACAAATAACCACTGATGAAACAGAACACCTGTATATCTTATTTCTTCTCACCCATGCAACGATGTTGTAATCGAATGCGGTTTTGCCGGATTTAATTTTTTTTAACCTATTAGTATACTAAAATAATAGACTTTATTACCAACACCATATCAAAACAAGAGTATGAAAAGAATTTTTGTAATTTTATTAGCAGTTTTACCATTATTTACGTTGGCACAGCTAAACGGTGCCTTAATTTTAAGCGGCCGTGTGGTTGGTGAAAACCACGAGGGGCTTGCTGCTGCAAGTGTTTATATTAAAGGCACCTCCATTGGCACCACCAGCGACTCTACCGGAAAATTTTCTTTAGTCATAAATCAAAAATTACCCTTTACCATTGTTATTTCCTCCATAGGTTTTGCACCACAGGAGCTGGAAGTAAAAAATTCGAATACAAAACTGGCTATTCAATTAACCAGCCAGACTTTTTTAGCCAATGAAGTTGTTGTTACTGCAAGCCGCACTTCAGAAAAAATATTAAAGAGCCCGGTAAGTGTTGAAAAATTAGACTTACGTGCTTTGAAAGAAACACCTGCTGCATCTTTTTATGATGCGCTGGGTAATGTAAAAGGAGTACAGTTAACTACATCATCTATCACATTTAAAGTGCCTAATACCCGTGGTTTTAATATCCCCAACAACTTTCGCTTTATGCAATTGGTAGATGGTATTGATATGCAGGCGGCAACCTTAGGTGTACCCTTAGGCAATGCTATTGGCCCAACAGAACTGGATATACAGAGTATTGAAATTACACCTGGTGCAGCATCTGCCTTATATGGCATGAATGCTATTAATGGTATGGCTAACCTTATTACAAAAAACCCTTTTAAAACACAGGGCTTAAGTTTATTTCAACGTACCGGTGTAAATCATGTGGATGGTACCGATCATTCTGCAAGTATCTTAACGGAAACAGCTTTCCGTTATGCCAAAGCTTTTAAAGATAAGTTTGCTTTTAAAATAAACGGAAGTTATTTACAGGCTACCGACTGGATATCCAATACGCAAACTGATCAAAATCCCAACAGCAGGAATACAGCTAACCCTGCTTACACTTCATTAAATGGCTCTAACAATATTGCCTTTGATGGCTGGAACAAATACGGTGATGATGCATTGGCAGGAAGCAATACCGTTTCAATAACAGGTTTAACAATTGATGGTGCCAGCAACAAAACATTAACTGTTGCACGTACCGGCTATTGGGAAAAAGACCTGGTTGATCCTAAAGTGGATAATTTAAAATTTGATGTGGCACTTTTATACAAATTCAATAAGAACACACAATTGACTTACACTTACCGCATCGGAAAAATGGATGGTGTTTTTCAAAGAGGTAATAAAGTAAAGCTGGATAACGTAATCGTACAAAACCACCAGGTAGAATTAAAGGGCAGCAATTTTACCATCAAAGCTTATACCACTAACGAGAATACCGGTGACTCATACAATGTAAAACCATTGGCTGATAATTTAGATCTGTACACTGGTGGAAGTGCCAATGTATGGAGTGCAAAATATAAAGCGGCATTAAACACTTATGCCACCAATAACGGAGGCAGTTTAACTGCTGCTAATCTTGCAGCTGCTACTGCATTTGCTCGCCAACAGGCAGATGCAGGCCGTGCAGAACCTGGTACACAAAGATTCAATATTGTAAAAGACTCCATCACAAAAATTAATAACTGGGATATTAAATCAAGTACTATTCCCAATGCACCAGTAACAGGTGGTGCTGCTTTAATTCAAAAAAGCAACCTGTATCATGTAGAAGGCCAATTAGATCTTTCTAAAGAAGTAAAGTATTTTAGTCTGTTAATAGGTGGTGATGCAAGAGTATATGCTTTAATTCCTGATGGTAATAATTTTGTTGATTTCTCCCGCCCTATTGCAGAAAGAAATCTGCCTTTAGCCGACGGAAGTTTTGGCAGCAATACTCACTATAAAAAATTTGGTGGTTTTGTACAGGCCACAAAAACTTTATTCAATGAAAAATTAAAATTGTGGGGATCGTTACGTGGGGATTATAACCCAGATTTCAGTGCAAAGTTTACACCCCGTTTGGCAGCAGTATATACTGCGAACGAAAAACATAATTTCAGGTTTACCTTTCAACAAGGTTACCGCTTTCCTGCATTGTTCGAAGCATTATCTTATGTAAACAATGGCCGTGTAAAACGTGTAGGTATTTTACCAGTTATAAATGAAGGTTTAGGTTATAGAGAAAATAGTTATACGCAATCTTCTGTCGCCATCTTTAATGCCGCAGTAAAAGCTGCCGGTAATTCAGATGCAGCAGCATTAGACAATAAAAATTTATTGCAGGTTGCCAATTTACCAGATGGCCGGCCGGAAGGCATAAACTCTTATGAAGTAGGTTATAAAAGTGTATTGTTCAACAACAAAGTTTTTATTGATGTAGATGCTTATGCAAATATTTATGATGGTTTTCTGGGACAGGTGCAGGTATATGTGCCGATAAGAGAAACTGTTGGTTCTGATGCTGCTGCCATTGCAATGATAGACCGCAACAGAGATGCTACCATTGCAAGTGGAGGAAATGCTGCAAGTAAAGGACAGGAGCGTTACCGTGTTTATACCAATGCAAAAAACAAATACACTACTTACGGTTCTTCATTAGGTATTACCTACAATTTTTATAAAACATTTACTGTTTCGGGTAATGTGAACTATAATTCCATTAAAGGAAACAGTACAGCAGATCTTTTTGTAACCGGTTTTAATACGCCAAAATTTACCAGCAATATTTCTTTTGGTAACAGAGCGGTTACAAGAAACATTGGTTTTAATATTGTGTGGAAATGGCAGGACAGTTTTTTATGGGAAAGCCCCCTGGTAACCGGTGCTGTAAATGCCATCAACAATATAGATGCACAGATTACCTACCGTTTGCCTAAAGTAAAATCAACTATTAAATTCGGAGGTACCAATATTTTAAATAACAGGCATATTCAATATGCAGGTGGCCCAACAATTGGTGCATTATATTATGCAGCCATAACCATCGACGGCCTGCTAAATAAATAACAACTCACTTCTTTAAACTAAAACAAGTAAACAATCAATCGTTAAACAGAAAGCGCCCCTAAGAATAGGGGCGCTTATTACAGCCCTGTGGCCGAGTGGATAGGTATGGATCTGCAAAATCCTGTACGTTGGTTCGAATCCAACCGGGGCGTCACTAAAAATTTTCCCTGAGGCAAATAATAAATAACTTGCAACAAAAATATAAACAACAGATACAGATGATAAAGAAGTTGCCGGTACTTAAGATCCTTCTTGCCTTTGTTGCAATATCTTATTATACTAACAGCATTGCCCAGGTAAAACAAACTGAAAATGTAAATCAAATTTGGCTGGGTTACTTTAATCAAACCCGTTTTACTAATAAGTTGGGTATGTGGTCGGATGTGCATCTGCGTACCAAAGAAGATTTTGCAACTAATTTTTCTACAGGCATTATAAGGCTGGGCTTAACTTATCATATTAATGATGTAACCAAATTTACATTGGGCTATGCTTATGTAAATCATTTTCCTGCAGATGCCCATAAAAAGATATCACAACCGGAACACCGCCCCTGGCAGCAATTGCAATGGCATACCAAATATGGTAAAAAAAGGATGATGCAGTGGTTTAGATTAGAAGAACGCTACAGGCATAAAATATTAAATGACTCCACTTTAGCTGATGGGTACAGTTTTAACTGGAAGCTACGTTATAATTTCTGGTATGATATACCCTTAACTAAAAAAGGCATTGTACCCAAAGCCTGGTCTTTTGTTGTTAATGATGAGGTACACATCAACTTTGGTAAACAGGTAGTGAATAATTATTTCGATCAGAATCGTTTTTTCCTGGGACTGAAATACCAGTTGACAACGCAGAATAATTTGCAGTTTGGTTATTCAAACGTGTTTGTACAAACCGCCGCAGGAAATAAATACAGGAATATCAATGTAGCCAGGGTATTCTTTTTTCAAAACCTTGATGCCAGAAAGAAAAAATAAATTTTAAGACAGCTATTTATAATTTAATCCAGTTCCACATGCTGTTCAGGCTCCTGAACTTTATAGCCCCGGATACCAAAATATATGATGACCAAAAAACAAACGAGCGGTACAACATACCCTGCCTGAATATTATCGTTGTACATATCAATTATCCGGCCCATTATAAACGGAAAAACCGCACCACCTACAATTGCCATTACCAAAAGTGAGCCGCCGATCTTTGTTTCGTGTCCAAGGTTCACCAGACCTAACGCAAAAATTGTAGGGAACATAATGGACATAAAAAATCCCATAGCTCCCAATGCATAAATTACTATACTGCCATTACCGAATATAGCCAGCAAACAAAGCAAGGTTGCTAATACTGCATAAATGGTCAGCAGTTTATGCGAAGCAATATATTTGGTTAACAGTGTTCCTATAAAACGGCCTGCTAAAAACAACACACCATAAATAGTACCGAGATAATATCCTGCGGTTTTTTCATCTACGCCACCGCCCTTTATCGCCATACGTACAAAAAAACTGGTAACGCAAACCTGGGCACCTACATAAGCAAACTGTGCAAATACAGCCCATGATAAATGTTTATGACGAAATGCTTTTATAAATTCAGATAACTTAGCTGTTTTATTATCATCCTTTACTTCGGGTAAATGAAAGAAATAAAACAATACTGCAACCAATAAAAATCCACAGGCTATAATTATGTAAGGTATTTTTACTGATCCAGACTCCATGTTTAAATAAGCCAGTTTTTCTGCAACAGGCATTTTCAATAATTCATCTTTTGTGTGTTCTACACCAGATAAAATAAACTTTGCACCAATTACAGGTGCAATAAAAACTGCCAGTCCATTTATAGAAGCTCCTAAATTCAATCTTGTACTTGCGCCTTTTTCATCGCCGAGTATTGCTGCATAAGGGTTTGCTGCTGTTTCTAAAATACAGATGCCGCAACCAATTATAAATAATGCCAGTAAAAACAGTTCATAAGTTCTGGAGTTTGCCGCCGGTACAAATAAAAATGCACCGATGCCGGCTAAAATTAATCCTGCAATAATACCATTTTTATACCCCCATTTTTTTAAGATCATTCCTGCAGGTATCGCCATCAAAAAGTAGGCAAAAAATATGGCCACATCAATTAAAGTAGATTGGGTATTACTTAATTCGCATGCTTTTTTTAAATGCGGAATTAATATACCATCAAGGTTATGCACCATCCCCCACAGAAAAAATAAAAATGCCACCAATATAAATGGCACCAGGTATTTATTTTTTTTCCCTGATTCAATTCCTGCAGCTGTAAAGTTTAATCCGGTGTTGGGTAATGACATGCTTGCGTGTTTTATTATTGTTTAAAATGAAATTATAATTTATAAAATAGTTTCGCATTTAGTGCATATACTTTTTCCAATTGCGATGTATCTAAAACAGTTTCCAATACTTCTTTATACTTTGTCCATGTTTTGGTGTAACTACCGGCTAATAAAGCTACCGGCCAGTCTCCGCCGCAAAGGCAGCGGTCAGTTCCAAAATGTTCCAGTGCAAATTCAACATAGGGTTTAATATCATCGCCAGTCCACCCGGTTAAATTTTTTGTAGTGGTTCCCAGCCCAGAAATTTTTGCATAAAAATTTTTATTTGCAGCAGCTTCCTTTATCAGTTCTCCCCATTTGCCAAACTTTTCTCTTGTTGCAACTGGCGGTTGATTCATATGATCGAATATCATTTTTAATTCCGGTACTATATCAGCAACTTTTAAAACAGTTTCAATATGTGCCGGCAAAACTCCCACCACATCAAAAGGTGAATTATTTTTAGCCAGCATCTTTAAACTTTCAATCACTGTTTCCTGCAGTAACCAATCTGCATTGGGTTCATCATGTATCAAATGACGAATGCCTTTGTAATAATTATTTTTTAAATACACATCCTGTAATAATCGTGCTGTTTCCTGCGGATCCATCAATGGCAGCCAACACACCACACCTTTTATCCATGCTGTTTTATCAGCTACTTCCAGCATCCAGTCGGTATCCTGTACATTGTTGGTGGCCTGCACTAACACACCGCCGGTAATGCCAATAGCTTTTCTTTCTGCTTCAATTTCTTCTATATGATAAGTTCTTTTTAAAATGGATGTATCATTTTTAAGCCAATCATATTCAGCTTTATCAAAATTCCATACATGGATATGAGTATCAATTATTCCACGGTTCATACGCAATTGTTTTATTAAACGAATACAATTTTATTTTACCATAAATGGTGAACAGATCTTTTAATATATTTTTTATATACTTCCTGTACTGCCTGTAATTGCGCTGCTGTAAAATCAGGAATTTGCAAAGCACTGATATTTGAATCAACCTGTTTAATATTAGATGCACCGGGAATGATACAACTTACTGCATCAAATTGTAAAATCCATTTTAATGCTATTGGTGCCAAATTGGTTTGTCCCGGAAAAATTTCTTTTAAAGCTTCCACTGCTGCAAGCCCGGTTTCATAATCAATGCCAGCAAAAGTTTCTCCCTTATCAAATGCTTCGCCATTGCGGTTAAACTGGCGGTGATCGCCGCTGGTAAAATTTGTGTTGGTATTAAAGGTTCCGGTTAATAAACCGCTGGCCAATGGTACCCGTACAATAATGCCTACATTTTTTTTCTTTGCTTCACTAAAAAATAATTCGGCAGGCCTTTGCCTGAACATGTTGAAAATAATTTGTACCGTACTTACATTATCGTATTCTATCGCTTTTAATGCTTCTTCCACTTTTTCAACACTTACACCAAGGTATTGAATCTTTCCTTCTGCTTTTAACTGATCAAACAATTCAAAAATTTCAGGCCGATAATAAACAGTAGTTGGCGGGCAGTGTAACTGGATCAGATCAATCGTTTCTAATTGCAAACGTTTCAAACTGTCTTCCACATGTTTTCTTAATACAGCCGGTTGATACCCTTCATTCACATGTGGTTGAATTTGCCTGCCGCATTTGGTAGCCACATAAATTTTTTCGCTACGACTCTTTACAATTCTGCCTACAGCTTTTTCACTTTCGCCATCGCTGTAAACATCTGCAGTATCAATGAAATTAATACCAGAATCAATCGCTTTATTTAAAATGGTATCTGCATTAGCATTATCAAAATCGCTGCCCCATTTACCTCCTACCTGCCAGGTACCAATACTGATAGCTGATACATTAATTCCTGTTTTTCCTAAAGTTCTGAATTGCATAATTTATTTCTTTATAAAATTAATTTGTCTTTTGCTTTACTACAAAGTGGTAATTGCCTGAACCTACTTCAACTATTGTTCTTCCTTTCTCTACACCTTTTAAAATAACTTCTTTTTGTACCAATAGTGATTTATCATTTTCAAAAATATCATTTCTATTTGCAGTGGGTAAATAAATTATAGCAGTGGTATTGCCGGGTATACTCACGTCAAAAAAAATTCAGCAACTGTTTTTTTCCATTGACTTATAACAGTACCATATACTGTTTGCTGACTGGCATTTACAAAACTAATATCACCAACCAGTTCCGGTTTGATGATGATCTTTTTATAGCCATAAGAATTACCAGCTTGATTGATACCTCCCAACCCTTCGTAAAACCACTGCATTATATGCCCTAACATTAAATGATTGTTAGATACTTCTGCCAACGCAGGCCAGGATTCTGTTAATGCAGTAGCGCCTTTCTTCAACTGGTAACCATATCCCGGCACATCATCACGATAATTCATATCAAAGATCAGTTGTGAAGCACCGCCATCATGCAAAGCCTGTATCAAAAAATGAAAACCGATATCACCAGCAGTTAATTTTTTTCCTGATGCAGTTATGGAGTCCACCATATTTTTCATTACAGCAGCTTTATCTTTTTCTGCCACAAGACCAACGCTTAAAGGCATTGCCATAGCAGTCTGGCTTCCGGTACTGTACACTTTTGTTTGCGTATTAAAAAATTGAGTGTTAAAAGTTTCATTGATCTGTGATGTAAGGTGTTGGTATTTTATAACGTCATCTTTTTTACCGAGTAATTTTGCAATGTTTGAAACCAGTTGTACATCATAAAAATAAATGGCCGTTGCTGTTAATGCCTTTGGGGTAAGCTGTGCCACACCCGAAGGCTTTGGCCCATAATCATACCAATCGCCCAAACCATAATCTAAAATATTGTTGTTCGATTTTTTTTTCAGGTATTCAATATACTTTGTCATCATGGGATAGGCTTCCTTAACAATATCAATATCGCCATACCATTTATATATCAGCCATGGTACAATCACCGAAGCGCTTCCCCATTCCGGCGAATCCCTGAAACCAGCATCAAAAAAGGCATACTCCGGCGAAATATCCGGCACCAATCCTTCCGTGGTTTGTGCATCCATCATATCATGTACCAATTTTTTATAGAGGTGGTATACATTGTAATTCGATTTGATGGAGCCGCCCATTAAATAATCCTGCTCCAGCCAACTTAATTTTTCCCGGTGCGGACAATCGGTAACCACACTTTGTAAATTACTTTTTATAGCCCATTTAATTAATTTATTAATTTTATTGAATAATTCATTTGAGCAATTAAAATATCCTGCAACAGGCGCACTGTTACCTGTATGTAATGAAGTAAGACTGATGATTGTTGCAAAATCTCCTGTAGTAATTGCTGTATCTGGCACCGCACCTTCTACCTGTACATACCTTAAACCGGTGTAAGTAAAACGTGGTTGCCAGGTTTCAATACCATCACCCTTTAAAGTATATAAAAAATAATTGGGCCTGCCTGTTGCATTTTGATTGGCCATCATGTTACCATTCAATAATTCTGCTGCAGATAATTTTACCACCTGCCCTTTCTTTCCTTTCACTTTTAATTCCACAATGCCCGAAAGGTTTTGGCCAAAGTCATATACATACACACTGTCTTTAGGTTTGCTGATGGCTTTTACTGATAAGACATCATTTATTTTTACGGGGTAATCTGCTTCTGCTTCTAATACCCCTTTCGGCGCTTTTACAATTAAAGCTGTTTTCCATGCTACATCATTATACCCACCTTTATCCCATCCCTGTTTTTCCAAATTGGCATCGTAATCTTCTCCGCCATAAATACTGCTGAATGTGATGGGTGAAGGAGCAGTTTTCCAATCATTGTCACTTATAATTTCTGTTGATGTTCCGTCTGCATATTTAATAATCATTTTACAGATCATTTTTGGATAACCATAAGCAATGGCCAGTTTGATATAACGTTCTCTGCTGATATTAAAAAAACCATTGCCCACCATTACACCAATAGCATTTTCTCCCTTTTTTAAATCAGATGTAACATCGTAAGTATTATATAGCACACGCTTATCATAATGTGTCCAGCCGGGTGCTAAAAAACTGTTGCCAATTTTTTTGCCATTAATACTCATTTCGTATTGGCCTAAACCGCTGATGAAGATGGTGGCATTAGTTACGGTTTTATTTACGGTGAATGATTTTCTAAACATCGGCACAATAACCCTTTGCTTTAATTTATCCGGCCCCAATACCCTTTTGGTATCAGGTGCATGCACACCAGGAACAGTTACCATTGAGTCTTGTATTTCCCCGTAGCCTATCCAATTGGCATTACTCCAATCCTGTGCTGTAAACAAACCTGTAGTAAAATTTGCCACATTGCTATATGCCATGGCATTTTTATTATCCCACACCTGCACTTTCCAGAAATATGTTGTGGCAGACTTTAATTCATTTCCCTTAAATAAAATCTGTATTGATTGACCTGAATTTATTTTTTTAGAATCCCAGATATTACCCTGGTTTTTTTGAAGCTGTTCCATTTTATCTGCCACTAAGACCCTGTAAGCCGTTTGCATAATCCCACGTTGTGCAGATTGTAATTGCCAGCTGAATTTTGGCATTACTATATCAATACCAACAGGATCAGTTTTGCTTTCGCATTGAGGATTTGTAATGCTGAGTTGTTGAGCATATCCTTTTGATACAATAAAAAGCAATAAAGTGAAAAAATATTTTTTCATACTGCAATCGTTCATTTAATTATCCTACTCCATTTCCACCATTGCTTTTATTACACCTGTTGCCGGGTTTAGCCAGCTTTGGAAATTATCTTTTACTTCGCCGAATTTTACACGATGGGTGATATAATTCTCCGGTTGTACCAGGCTTTTTTTCATAGATGCAATTACATGTTCAAAATCTTCCCTTGTTGCATTGCGGCTGCTCATTAATGTAGCTTCCCGTTTATGGAATTCCGGGTGGCTGAAATTAATTTCTCCTTTCTGTAATCCTACCAATACATATCTTGCTCCGTGCGACATGTATTGAAATGCATTTACAATTGCCTTTTGATTTCCGGTGGCATCAATTACAACTGTTGGCATATCGCCGTTGGTGATTGTTTTTAATTTTTCCAGTGCATCTTCCAGTAATGGATTAATACTGTGTGCTATTTTTAATTTCGATGTACAAAAATTCAAACGGTTATCATTTATATCCATCACAATTACATTTCCCCCTGCAATCCTTGCAAATTCTGCAATGCCTAAGCCAATGGGGCCAGCACCAACCACCAGTACAAATTCGTCTTTTGTAACACCTGCTCTTCTTATGCTATGTGCACCAATTGCCAATGGCTCCACCAATGCCAGCTCATCAAAACCTAATCCTTCGCCATGTAATAAAGCATAAGAAGGTACCTGTAGATATTCTCCTAAGCCCCCGTCAACATGAACGCCACAAACCTGTATTGCAGCACAGCAATTGGGAAGTCCGTTTCTGCAGGCGATACATTTACTACAATTAAAATAAGGAATAAAACTTACGGTTTCTCCTTTTTCAAAACCGGCTGCATCATCAAACTCAATCAATTCACCAGCCAGTTCGTGGCCCAATATCCTGGGATACTCAAAAAAAGGTTGTGTGCCTTCATAGGCATGCAAATCTGTTCCACAAATTCCAATCCGTTTTATTTTTATTATGGCATGGCCTTTTTGTAATTGCGGCATTTCTTTTTGTCTGTAATTAAGCTCTCCCGGTTTTGTACAAACTAATATCTTCATTATTTTTTATACACCTAAACTATGATGTTTGTAGTTTTTAATCTTTTTTTGAAAATTATTACTTAAGAATAGTTAAGCCAATGCAATCTTTCTGCAAATTTTAAAACATCAATTTACAATTTAGTGATTTATAACTATCATGCGCTGCCCTGCCAAAAGAAATAGTTTTATACATAACGGCAGCAGGTATTTAAAACAGAGAGGCCCCTGTAGAAACAAGGGCCTTTGCCAAAACTAACTGCATATGAGAAATGCTGAGATTTATCACCCTCAGCCAAAAACGTTTATTTTACAATACTCATCCTGGCTCTAACACATAAAAACTATATGGTTCCAGGATAAAGTATTCATGGTCATATCCAATATTATATTCATTGCCAGTCCAGTGATCAAACAATTTTTCTGTAGCCTGCCCATGTTGTTTAAATGCAAACCATGTTAAGAAGGCCGGTTTATCCCAAAAATTAAAAAGGCAATACAACTTACTGTCAATATGTGTACGTAAATAACCGGCCACATGAATATTGTGTGGCTGCAACCATGTAAGGTTTTTGTAATCGCTGAGCACTTCCAGTTTTCTACGAAGGCTAATGAGCTTTTGTGTACCTGAAAATATCTGTTGTTCTATTGTACCTGCTTCATCAATTTTTTTATTCTTTTCCCAATCAATAATTGGCCGGTGCATCCAGCGGTTATCATAGGCTTTTCCGGCATCGTTCAAATAAGAATAATCATTGGTATAGCCCAGTTCGTCTCCGTAAAACAGCATGGGTACACCACCAATAAAAAAACCATGCGCCTGCATCAGTAATATTTTTTTAATAGAAAGTTCAACTGCTGTTTCATCATTATCGTCAATGGCTTTTTCCAATCCACAAAGCGATGCTAAAGATCCGCTGATACGGGCATCCTGTGTTTTTGGATTTACAGCAAATAATGCCCCTTTTGCAGGAGAATTTTTATCTTTCCCAGAGTAGTAATTTTTTAAAAACCTGCGATGCTGATAAGCATTATACCCTGCATATTGTATCATGTAATCATCATAGCCCAAGCCAATATCATCGTGGCAACGTGTGTATGTTATCCACGAAGTACCGTAAGGTTTTTGCAATAATTCGTGTTGCGCTGCCATCATCACTCTTATATCGCCAGTTGCTAATGCATCCCACTGCAATGCCATATGTGTGGCGTTGTATGCAAAATCACATTCCTTTGCTGCATATAAACCTGTACCGAAATATTTCATAATTTCTTTTGGCGCCACAATCGCCTCTCCCAGCAAAGCCATGCCGGGGGTAGCCACCTGCACACATTGTTTTATTAAACGTAACACGGTGTGTGCCTGTGGTAAATTCTGGCATACGGTTCCCAACTGTTTCCAGATGAATGCAGGTGCATCAATGCGTAACACATCTATCCCCAAATTGGCATAAAAGAAAATGGTATCCAGCATTTCAATAAACACCATTGGGTTGGTATAATTTAAATCCCATTGATAATTATGAAAAACCGACATCACCCATTTATTGCATTCTTTTACATAAGTAAAATTTCCGGGAGCTGCTTCCGGAAAAACTTCGGGCATTGTTCTGTCATACTGATCAGGAATTACCCTGTCATCATACATATAGAAATAGTCCTGGTATTTTTTATCGCCCTGTTTTGCTTTTTGTGCCCACTCATGTTTATGCGATGTATGATTTAATACAATGTCGAGCATGAGGTACATTTTCTCCTTACTTATTTTTCCCTGTACGGTTTTCAAATCAGCTAACGCACCAAAACGTTCATCTACTTTTCTAAAATCAGAAACGGCATATCCGCCATCACTTTCACCTGCAGGACTTTCCATTACAGGCATGAGGTGTAAAAAGTTTACACCCAGTTTTTTAAAGTAGTCCAGTTTATCAGCAAGTGTTTCCAGCTTGCCGCAAAAACGGTCAACATATAAACTCATTCCGGTAATTTCATTACTTAAATACCAGTTACCTTTTTTTTCCTTTTCTTCATCCCGTTCTTTTAATGCTACCGGCCTTTCGGTATAAGCCCTTGCCATAGTATCTATCAGCTGGTTAAAAACCTCATCCTTACGGGGATGATTTTTATATAAGTCGTAGTACAAAAATTTTATGGCAGTGGCATTAGCAACAAACCGGGTGAAAAACATATTGTCGCTGTCTCCAATATCGATCTTCATTTTGCGGAGGCCGATACTTATCTGTTTATGTAGTTGAGAATCGTACACTGTTTGGTTAATTCGTTAATTGGTTAATCTGTTAATCCGTTAATTAAAAATACTATTGTTTAAATGTTTAAATGCTTCCATAGCACCCATATATTCACATGTTCGGGCACCGGCTTTATTGGCATTAATTACTATTCCCTGCCATTGCTCAGATGACAATGCTTTTACCTGCGCCAATGTTTTATCGCTAAGCTGGTACAATACAGCACCTACAAATGCATCACCTGCACCTGTTGTATCTACAGGTGTTACAGCAATGCTTGGAACAATGATTGTTTTATTATCTACGCCTAACATTGTACCTTCTTTGCCCAGCGTTATTGCAAAAATACCGTCGGTTTTTTCCAGCAAAATATTTACTGCATCATGTAATGTTGCAGCTCCGGTAATCAGCATCGCTTCTTCATCACTTACTTTAAAAAAATGGCAGCAGTCTAAAAAATTCCACGATTGATCAATAAAAGTTTGTGTATTATTTTGAAATAATAAATGCCTGTAATTAGGGTCGAAACTGATGAAGATATCTTTCTGCAATGCCTTTTGCAATAAGCCCTGGTAAGCTGCCTGTAATGGCCCTGGTAAAAATGCAGTAGCCGAACCAAAATGAATAATAGAAAATTCATCAAGGTCAATATTTTCCACTTCCTGCCTGCTGAGTTGCCCATCGGCGCCTCGGTTAAAATAAAAATCACGTTCGCCATTTTCCATCAGCGATACAAAAGCAAACGTGGTAAAATAATTTTCATCCTGCAGCATCCATTTTGTAGATACCCCAAAATCATTCATCACTTTTATTAAATGATTTCCAAAAGGGTCAACACCAATTTTTGCAGCCAGTTCCACCTGTCCGCCTAAAGCCGCAATAGCTGCCGCCACATTGGTTGGTGCCCCACCGGCCTTTTTTAAAAAATTATTGCCGTCAGTAAGTGAGCTGCCTTTGTCAGTGCAGATCATATCTATCAACGCTTCCCCTATGCAAAGAATTTTTTTCATACAAAAATATTAATGCCCTCCGCCTGCAGGCATGGTTATTTCTCCTGATAGTTTACCTGCTTTTATTAAAAGCGTTAATAATGCTGCTATTAATAAAAATACGCCTGCAAATGAAATGGCATTTCTTGGATCATTATATAAAAAATGTTTTAAAATAAAACCAAAAGTTGTGGTTTGTATAAACATGGGAATTACGATCATCATGTTGATGATGCCCATATACACCCCATATCTTTCTTTTGGAATTTTACTTACCACCATTAAATAAGGAATGCCCATCATACTTGCCCAACCAATTCCAAAACCAGTAATGGCCGGAAAAAGGAAATATTTATTTTCAATGTGAGGAAAAATAAGAAAGCCAATGCCAGCTAAAACGAGGCAACCAAAATGCACCAGCTTTGGTGAATATTTTTTTGCAAACCAGACTAATCCAAAAGCGCATAAAAAGGTTACAATATTGTACCAGCCATTTACCAAACCCGTCCAGCCAACTGCTGTTTCATATAATTTAGAATTTTGCTGCGGTGTGGTATGCCAAACAGATAATGCAATACTTTTTGATGAGTTCTGCCAGTAACAGAATAATGCATACCACTGAAATAAATATACCAATGCCAGTTGCCACATTACTTTGGGCATGAATTTAATTGCTTTTGCAATGTCAATAAACGGCGAAAAAACATTCAGTGGTTCTTCTTTCATTTTTTTAAGTTCCTCATCTGTTGGCGGTATTTCCGGTGTTGTTTTCGAACTCCACCAAACTGAACCGATAGAACATATTGAACCCAAAATAAAAGAAGCAAAAACCCAGGTGGGCAGTTTTCCGGTTGTGCCAATAAATATCATTGGAAAGAAGAATAAAGAAACATTTGCCAGTGTTTGGCCAAAGCCGGTAAAAAAGCTTTGTGCCTGGAAACCCGTTGGCTGCTGCGTTGCATCTAATTTATCGGCAATAAATGCACGGTAAGGCTCCATGGCGGTATTATTACCGGCATCTAATATCCATAATAAACCGGCAGCCATCCATAAAGAACTGCTGAATGGAAAAAGGAATAATGCAATACTGCATACTATAGCGCCAATAAAAAAGAAAGGCTTTCTTCTTCCAAATTTTGGTATCCATGTTTTATCACTTAATGCGCCAATTACCGGTTGTATCAGTAATCCTGTTAACGGGCCTGCTAAATTTAGCCAGGGAATTTCATCGGGCTTTGCCCCTAGAAAATCGTAAATAGGGTTAACAGCGCTTTGTTGCAAACCAAAACTGTACTGAATGCCAAAAAACCCAACATTCATATTTATAATCTGCCAAAAGGAAAGTCTGGGTTTTGGTATACTCATTAGCAATCGTTTAGAAGAGTGATACCAAATGTAATCAAAACATCATGCCTTTGAAATCTGCAAACGTTTGTGGTGGAAAAGAAATATGCCGGAACATCTTTTTGTTATAATAGTATCAGGTAATTTTATATAGTGGCACCATAGCCCAATACTAAATTACCCCCCAGCCACTCAGCCAGGTGTTGTGATATGATCTTTGATTCCACCATAAAACCATCATGGCCATAATCAGAATCAATTTCAATAATAGTGGAGTTGGAAATATGTTTGGCTAAAAAATGTTGCTCAGTTAAAGGGCAAAGAATATCGCTGCTGATACCAATTATTAATGTTCGTTGTGTAATGGTTTTTAGCACTGCTTCTAAATTACCGCCGCGGCCACGACCCAAATGGTGACTGTCCATACTTTTAGTAAGCAGCCAGTAACTGTACCCATTAAAACGCTGTACTAATTTATCGCCCTGGTAATTAATATAGGATGATGCTTTATAATCATCCATCTTTTCAGTGTCGGTATCAGTTTGCTGCTGCACCATAATACCGTAGTTACGATAGGTAAGCATACCAATGGCACGTGCAGCTTTTAAACCTTTTGCACCTGCGGTTGCAGATGCAGTATTCCATGTGGCATCAGCCTCAAGGCTTAGCCGCTGTGCAGTATGTGTGGCAATACCCCAGGCACTTTCGCTGGCTGATGTAGCCAATAATAATAAATTCTCAATCACATTTTTTTCCATCACACACCATTCCATTGCCTGGTAACCACCCATGCTGCCGCCCATTACCAAAAATATTTTATCTATGCCCAAATGTTTACGCAGTAAAATATGAGCATTCACCATATCCCGAATGGTAAGCAGAGGAAAACTGTTGTAGTAAGGTTGTTGTGTGGCCAGATCAATACTCAGCGGCCCGCTACTTCCGTAGCAGGAACCCAAAATATTGGCACAAACAATGAAGTATTTTTCAGGGTCAATTACATGGTTGGTACCCACTACACCATCCCACCAGTCTGCCGCATCGGAATTGGCTGTAAGTGCATGGCATACCCAAACCACATTGCTTTTATCAGCATTCAGTTTACCATAGGTAGAATAAGTAACCGTTATTTCCGGCAGATATTTACCACTCTCTAAATTAAATTCATTTTTGTACTCAAACACCTTCATCTGATACTGCTATTTTACCCCTGTCCCCTAAAGGGGAACTTAGTTTGTGCCAGTATTTATTAATGTTAAATACTGATGGTTTAAAAATTTATTTCTATCTAATTTGTTGGCTCTAAACTCCCCTTTAGGGGCAGGGGGCTTAAATTCTCCCCTTTTAAATGCAAAGTAAAGGCTTGCAATATTTATATTTGTAAAAATATTTTAAAATGATTGAAATTAATTTACACCGGGTAAATGGAGATTTTGGTTTTGAAGCCTCAGATGCCAATGGGCATATGGTTAGAATAGACACCAGTGATGAAAGCGGCGGTGAAAACTTTGGGGTTCGGCCTATGCAAATGTTGCTGATGGGGCTGGGTGGCTGCAGTGCTATTGATATTGTAATGATATTAAAAAAACAAAGGCAAATCATTGAAGGTTTTTCGATAAAGATAACCGGTGAAAGAGAGCCCGGTAAAGAACCTTCGCTTTGGCAAAATGCTAAAATTATTTTTATACTCAAAGGCACTATTGATAAAGAAAAAGCAGAACGTGCCTGCCAGTTATCGATAGATAAATACTGTAGTGTGGCGGCAACATTAAAAAAAAGCGGCACTGATTTAAGCTGGGAAGTAGTGGTGAATTAAAGCAGCCCCACCTATCCTCCCCAAAGGGGAGAGAAATCCCAAAGATTTAAGCGAAGATTATGTTTTATCTTTCACAAGATTAAGAAGTAATCCTAACAAATTCGATATTTGAATTATACGGAATGTTTTATATTTTACAATTAACAATTTAAATATACCCCTTCGAGTGCCTTCCCCTTTGGGGAAGGGTTGGGATGGGGCTTTTAACTAATCATGAACTCAATTACAAAAGCTATAAGAGCACAAACTGACCGTACAAATGAAATGGAGCATAGCACTCCCTTATTTTTAACCAGCAGTTTTTGTTTTGATGATGCAGAAGATATGAGGGCTGCATTTGCAGACGAAAGTAATGATAATATTTACAGCCGTTTCAGCAACCCCAATGTGCAGGAGTTTACCGATAAAATGGTGGCGCTTGAAGGTGCTGAAGCCGGTTATGCTACGGCAACAGGTATGGCAGCAGTGTTTGCATCTTTTATGGCCTTATTAAAAAGCGGCGATCATTTAATTTCGTGCAGTTCGGTTTTTGGAAGCACCATAACAGTTTTAAATAAATACTTACCCAATTATGGTATTGAAGTAAGCTATGTTTCTGCAGGCGACCCTGCAGCTTGGGAAGCAGCCATTAAACCCAATACCAAAATGATCTATTTAGAAACTCCCACCAATCCGGGCTTAGATATTATTGACCTGGAGTTTGTAAATACATTGGCAAAAAAACATAACATCTTATTAAATGTAGATAATTGTTTTGCCACACCGGTAAACCAACGCCCGATTGATTTTGGTGCCGACCTTGTTATTCATTCGGCCACCAAATGGATTGACGGACAGGGAAGAGTATTAGGCGGTGTTATTGTTGGTAAAAAAGAATTGATACAACAGATCTATTTATTCTGCCGCAGCACCGGCCCCGCATTATCTCCTTTTAATGCGTGGGTGCTAAGCAAGAGTTTGGAAACATTAGATGTACGTATGGAACGCCATGCATCGAATGCATTGCATATTGCAAAAGCACTGGAAGGACATGCAAAGATCAGCTGGTTAAAATATCCTTTTTTACAAAGTCATCCGCAATATGCTATTGCCATTAAGCAAATGAAAAATGGTGGAGGATTGGTTTCATTTAATTTAAGTGGCGGTTTGGAAAGTGGCCGTGCATTTTTAAATAATTTAAAAATGTTGTCATTAACTGCTAACCTTGGCGATACCAGAAGCATTGCTTCTCATCCTGCAAGTACCACACATGCTAAATTGAGCGAAGCAGAAAGAGCAGCTGTGAATATTACACCAGGATTAATTCGTATTTCCGTTGGATTGGAACATGTAGATGATATTTTAGAAGATATAATACAGGCGCTGAAGAAGTGTTGAAATTAAAATTTACTTCTTTCGTGTAGAAAAGCTATATCCTAAACCTGCATTAATCCAACTATCACTATAATCTCTGCTAAAGTTTAAATTTAGTAAGGTGTAAAACCCGTTTTGTTTTCTATTGAATTTATATCCTACCTCGATATTTGCTGAAAGCCCTATCGAGTTTGGGTAATCACCCATACCCTGAGAAATACCAATTTGTGGATTGACATATAATTTATTGGGTACTGCCCATATTTTATCCCCTAAAAAGAAGGTTAATAACTCAGGATGAAAAGAAGAATATTTATCCTTCCATTTTTGATAATTAATACTAAAAGTGATTTGATTTATTTTATCAATTTCCAAAGCATCGTTTAATTGGAAAGCGAAACCTGTTTCATAATACTTATTAGAATGAAATGATCCTGCAATAGCTGCTGAAATTGTATTATTCTTTTTTTGACAATATGCAATATTAATAAAGCATATTGCAAGAAGTAGTACAAATGATTTTTTCATTTTTTTTAGGGTATTATTGGTTATTAATTTAGTTAATTAAAGATATACAGGCTTATTATTTAATATTAATAAACAACATAATTAAAATTCCCCAATAATATGCCGTATCCCGAAAACATTCAGGAAATCCCGTAAATTGGTGGGGCTATGACCCATGAAAAACAAATGACCGTTACCCACAGGGCAAGCAAAAAATTATTTCGCTTCATCTCTCCATTCCTCTTCCAGCATACTCATTTCCACAAGGCTCCACCAGTTGCCTTTAAACAATAAGCAATCCCTGTTGGTACCTTCAATTATGAATCCTGCTTTTTGATAACAACTGATTGCAGCTTTATTAAAATCATATACTCCCAAACAAATGCGGTGTAAATGCAGCTCCTTAAAACCAATTTTTAAAACAGCACTTGCCATTTGCCTGCAATAGCCTTTGCCCTGGTGATTGGGGTCAATCAATACCCTGCTTATTCGCCCTGCTTTATTTTTTTTACTGATGCCGCCTAAAGATATATGGCCCACCACTTCGCCAGTAGCAATTTCTACAGCCTTGTAAATAAATACATCTGATCTGTTGACATCATTTACATCTTCTATATACCAATCCAAACTTTCTTTCGTAAGCGGAAAATTAAATAACGAACCTGACCAGTTCATTAATATTTCTTCATTTGTTATCCATCCCATCAATTGCTTAAAATCATGTTGGGTAAAATATTCCAGTTGTATCATGCATTTATATTGGGTTGCAAGGTATAACTATGCCCGATAACAAAATGTAAATCTTATTGAAGAAAAAAATTAATGATCATTCAATGGCAACCCTTTTTCCTGGAATTGTTTCCAGTTTAAATATTCCGGTGCCACACGGTGTTCTTCCATCGTAATACAATCATTAACCGGGCAAACTAATTTACACAAATTACAACCTACACATTCTTCATCAATAACAGTGTACTTATTGTAAGGTTTTCCGTATTCTAATTTTATAGATTGATGAGAAGTATCTTCGCAGGCGATATAACATAAACCGCAGTGGATACATTTATCCTGGTTTATTTTTGCAATGTGATGATAGTTGATATCCAGGTCTTCCCAATGGGTGATGGTATCAACAGATTTACCAATAAAATCATCGAGTGTTTTAAACCCTTTTTCATCCATCCAGTTATTCAATCCTTCAATCATATCTTCTACAATCCGGAATCCATTTTTCATTGCCGCTGTACAAACCTGTACATTACTTGCACCGAGCAACATAAATTCTACGGCATCTTTCCATGTTTCAATTCCGCCAATACCACTGATGGGAACTTTTTTAGTTAACTCATCCTGAGCTATTGTAGTTAAGAATTTTAATGCGATTGGTTTTACTGCCGGTCCACAGTAGCCGCCAAAAACACTTTTACCTGCCACATAAGGATTGGGAACTAATGTATCCAGATCAACTCCTGTTACAGATTGAATGGTATTGATCAATGACAATGCATTTGTTCCGGCTTTAACAACCGATCTTCCTGTGGGTACCACCGAATGTACATTTGGCGTTAGTTTTGTTATTACCGGAATTGTTGCTGCTTCCATCACCCATTCCACTACCATGCAGGCAATTTCAGGATCTTGTCCAACTGCTGCTCCCATGCCACGTTCCGTCATCCCATGCGGACAACCAAAATTCAATTCCAATCCATGAGCGCCGGTGTCTTCCACTTTTTTTATTAATTCGTGCCAGCTATTTTTATCATTGTCGGCCATTAGAGAAATGACCATTGCTCTGTCGGGAAATAATTTGATACACTCTGTAATCTCTTTTAAATTTATTGCCAATGGCCTGTCGCTGATGAGTTCAATATTATTAAAACCCATAACTCTTTGTCCGCCGTAATCCACCGCAGAATATCTTGATGAAACATTCTTCACCTGGCTGCCCAATGTTTTCCAAACCACACCGCCCCAACCGGCTTCAAAAGCACGGAGTACATTGTATTTTTTATCCGTCGGGGGCGCACTCGCCAACCAAAATGGATTGGGGGATTTTATACCGAGGAAATTTGAGGTAATGTTGGCCATGTTTTACAATTTTTCAC
>JAYVPT010000020.1:0-73728 GCA_043757165.1 Ferruginibacter sp. | reverse complement strand
GGGGAACGTTTTTGTTTTCATTGTATGTGTATTTATCTGTTATTAAATTAAAGACCGAAATTCTACTCATGCTTAATTTACTGGTGAGGTTTCGGAGCTATAACAGAAAATGAAAACGCTATGGTGGTTGAAAATGTTTGTGTAAATAGTTACAGAGAAAAGTAATAGCAGGAGCGGCTATTATATTAGTTAAAAATTTTATGTTGGGGGGGGTGATTTTCATAAAACGAAATGCAGTGCTAATTTAATATAATTAACGCAAACACTAAAGGGATTTCTGTAATATCTTTATCCACCGTAGTTTTACTTCGTAATGTGTAGTATAAACTTTAATAAATAAAAAACTCCTGTTGCATTTGTAACAGGAGTTTTTTATTTCAGTTTGTAAACATCCGAAGTTTTTAAAACTTCGGATGTTTTACAGTTTGCAAAGCCTCACAGGTTTATTTTATTGTATCAATACTCTTATTACAGTTACCTCATCAGCAGCTATCACTTTTACAAAATACAATCCTTTGCCCATGCTGCCTGTATTTATTTGCACATGCAATTGTTTGGAAATAGTATTGTAAACAATTTTTCCTGAGGCATTCAGCAGTTGAATAGTAGCAGGCTGGCTGTTTGTTTTTGCTAAATAAATATTCACTACATCTTTTGCAGGGTTTGGTGCCACTTCCACTGCATACTTAGCGTTAAACAAAGCAGTTCTTGTAACAGAGTAATTGTATCTGGCATCTTTATCAACCTGCTTCAGGCGATAATAGTTAATGCCTTTCATTGGCGCATTATCGTAAATGCTGTAATCAATACGGCTGCTGCTAAAGCCTGCTGCATTTAGTGTTGCAATATTGTTCCATGTTCTTCCATCAGTTGATCTTTCCACTATAAAATGGCTGCTGTTGGTTTCCTGTTCGGTACTCCAGCTTATTTTAGCAGTGTTATTTATTTTTTCAACAAGGAAAGAACTCAATGTAACAGGTAATGGCCCGCTGACATCATTACGGCTGTACCATATTGGCGAAGTAACAATCCTGCTTGTGCCATTGGTAATATCAATATAATAATAACCGGTGGTAAGGTTGGCCAGGTTATTATCAGTAAAGGTTAATGTATTACCGATAACAGAATCAATTTTCACAGGAAGTATTCCGCTGCCCGGTACACCATACATCACTCTTATTATTGCAGTGGCAGTGCTTGTTGTTGCATCTGTAAGTGTAACAGCAATATTGGGTGCAAACCTGTCGGTAAAGATATTACCCATTATTCTTGTATTAATGCTGAAATCAACTTTACTATCGCAATCCTGTGTGGCATAAAAATGCATATTCCTTAAAGCGCTGACCATTGCTGTTTTTGTTAATGATGGTGCAATGATAGCCGTTCTTGAAGTAGTTGTTCTGCCAAAAGTGGTGTAATGATTATCATGGTCAATTGTTGGGCCCACGTGATAACCCTTTGCCAGTAACATTTGATAATAAAATAAATACCCCATTGAAGAACCCGGGTTTGAATAAGTGGTATTGGTAGATGTTGAAGGCCCGCTTTCTACTGTGGTTGCGGTAATGGCATCATCTGCTACTGCATCATACGCAATATTGGCAATATTATTAAAGTCGGTTAAGTTAGGATGTGCCAGTGAAGCAAAAGTATTTGTAGCGATATTATCATTTACCACTTTAAACAAACCTGTATTTCCTGTATAAACACTTTTAGGAACGTAAACATCATAATTGTTTGTTGCTCCCCAGCCTCCACTTCCGCTTTCCCAGCCAAAAAGATTATCCATTCCATCACCATAAATAACCACATGTCCGCCACCGGAAATTACGCCCCATTCCATGCCATACAATGCCAAAAAGTTAGCATGTAAAGAAGAGAATGTATTGGCCTGGGTTGAACCAAGATGATAGTTGGTAATGCTGTTTCCGGGATTATCAGGCGATGAAAAATGATTATGTTCAGATATACCTAAATAATCCATGCAAAGCGAACTGAGTGCGTAATTATAATCATCTGCAGGAGTATAACCAGGGTTATCTTTATTACCATCCGAATAATCGGAATGGGCATGCAGGGTACCAAAATAATAATTATTGGTAATTGTATTTGTTGTTGTGGTATTTCCTGTTAACGAGGGTACAAAATATTTTGTACCGCCCGAGCAGTTTTTATTTGCTGCAAAAACAAAGAAATAATAAATGGTATTAGGGGTAAGGCCGGTTGTAAGAAAACCGGTATTTGCACTATTGGCAATAACAGTACCACCACCCAAATTATCTCCCACATTATAATCGGTATTATCAACCGGCGATGCTGATAATGTATTTGAACTGCTTCTTATAATCAAATAATCATCCGCATTAATAACACCCGTAAATGTGCCGGAAACAGCAGTATTGGCGGGAGTTAATGCAAGATTGGTTGGTTGCGCAGATGGTGTGACACATGGCGGTAACGGCTGCGTTGCCTGGGTGCCGGTTAATGGCGAAACAATATTATAGACCGGCCCGTTTAAACATGCCTGGGAATTTAAAGCAAAAATGAAAAAATTGTAGGTAGTGTTAGGCAGTAATCCACTTGCAGTAAATGAAGTAGCGGCACTTCTTTGCACTACAACAGCATTGCCTAAAATATCACCGGCATTATATACCTGCGCATTTACAGGGTTATTGGTTAATGCTGCTGCTGTTGTTCTTAAAACAAGATATTCATCAGCAACTGTAGCAGTAAATGAGCCTTGTATAGAATTACTTGTTGTGGTACCGGAAACATAATTAACCGGTTGCCCTGCAGGTGCAGCACAAGGTGGCAGACCTGCAATGGTTGTTGCATTACCATTAAGTACCGAACTGGTGTAATACAACGGGCCTCCTGTACAAACACTGTTAACCGGAAAAACAAAAAAGTAATACGTGGTAAGTGGTGTTAAACCGGTTGCAGTAAATGTAGTTGCACTTCCATTAGCAATAACAGAGCCATCACCAATATTGTCACCAATATTATAAATTACCTGGTCTATAGGATTGCCGGTAAGTGCACTATTGGTACTCATTACAACTACATATCCGTTTGATGCAGGGCTGGCAGCAGTAAAACTTCCGGCAATAGATACATCTGTTATTGTGCCAAAGGTTAATGCAGTTGCCGGAGCTGTTGGACTAACACAAGGCGTTGTGGCAACAGCAGTAACATTTAAATTATCGATACTTATTTTTGGTCTTGAACCTGATCCTGTATTACCGCTTCCGTTATGATAATAAAATCTTAACCGGGCAGTGGGGCTGTTATTGAATGATGCCGGTAAAGCAATATTTGTTTTTGATCCGGAAATAGGAACATTGTTGGTGAAATTTAAAACACTTGCAAAAGTTAACTCTGTAAATGTTATTCCGTCGGTAGTGGTGTAAACTCTAAAAGAACCGTTTCTGTCGCCGGTTGAATTGTTTATGGTTGCATAATCAAAACTTAATGTGCCGGCATTTACTCCTGTAAAATCCATATAAAAATCAAGTGCTGCAGATGTGGTATTATCCGGTGAGCCGGTTGATAAGAAAATAATGGATTGAGTAGGCGTGGTGGCATCTATAAACCGGTGTACACCACCAGAGGAGGTAAAATTGGAGCCATTAAAATTTGTTGTTGATGCTGTAATTTTTATACCATCAGGAATTGTTCCTGTTGCATTGGCAGATAAACCTCCAAAGTGATTAGCACCATTGCCCGATGTAAAGAAATCGCCCCAGGTGCCAACATCACTAAAATTCTGCGTATAACTTAACCCTGGTTGAATAGACATTGGTACCGGTAATGGTAAACAGGTAAAAGCCTGTTGGGTACCATAACTAAAGGTTGCACCGCCATCAGTTGTTGCATAGGCTTTATAATAATACCTTGTATTTGGTGCAAGGCCGGTAAGATTTACAGAAAAATTACCTGCACTCAAATTCGTTGCGTTTACTTTAGTTCCGGTTCCATCAGCAAAACCAGATGTTGTACTGTATTCAATACCATAAGCTGTAATAGCGGCACAACCGGTAACACTAATTATTCCTGCTGCTGTACCACTGGTTGGTGTTACTGCAGAACTTCCGCCGGTTGTAACAGAAACAGCAGTATTAACTCCCGAACCTGTTACAGGAATAAGCAGGCTTGCTGCAAGTCCGCCCCCACTTAAACTAATATTGCCATTGTAAGATTGTATTGCTGTGGGATTGAATTTTACATAAATTACTTTGCCTGTAAAACCCGGAGCAGTATAAGAAAAACTTAGAGTAGTTGTGTAAGTACCGCCGATGGTTTCGCAATAGGTGAAACCCGTAAGTGCTGCAAGAGTGATATTGCTGCCATCTAAATTAGCACCATCAATTGTAAAAGAATTTGCGCTTGTTGTGGTGTTAATACAAACAGCTCCAAAATCGGGTAAAGAAGCTGTTACCGATACTGTTGGCACACCTGCTGCCGCTCTTGTTACAGTTACGGTATATGTTTTTGTTGTTACAGCATCTTGTGCGGTTACAACAGTTGTTATTACATTTGGGCCTACCGCTAATGCAATTGCTCCTGATGGGGTGCCACTTGTTACTGCCGTACCATTTACCATAATGGTTGAATTGGCATCTGCTGCAGTTGGTGTAACTGTAATTGAGGTAACAGCATTTGCAACACTTGCGGTATAACTTGTTGTAGCCGGTGCAAATGCCGGAGATAAGGCACCTGAACTTAAAGTTAAATTGGAAAGATCGGCATTTGAAGATAATAATGGAGATCCAGAGATTGCAATATCATCAACAGAAAAACTAGGCCTGCCACCTGCGCCACTCACATCTCTTTGTATCCACCTCAATTGTACAATAGCTTGATTGACACATGCCGCTGGGAGGGTGAAGTTAACTGTAACTGGGTTAACACTACCAGTACCTGTGGTGTTATTAACAGCAACATTGTTTTGATAGGTACTGCCAGTAATGTTGGTAAAAATTCCTGTAATACCAATGCGGTATTGAACACCCAGTTCGCCAACACGATCTGTAGTTTGTTGTCTTTGGGTTGCGGCTAAAAATGAAACAGTAATATTAGTAAGGGAGGTTGTATTAATGGCTAAGCAAATAGCTTTAATATTAGTTCCGGTAGCTAATACGCCAATTTTTGCGTTCATATCTCCAACAAACCCTGATGTTGAAGCATTTGTTGCTCCTGCCAGCACTTGATCTGCAGTTGGGGCAGCTGTATTAAAACTGGTGCTTATTGCAGTTGAACCAAATCCCCAACCTTGTATCCCTGCAGGATAAACCGTGGTACTACCCGTAAACGTACTGAAGTTTTGATTGTAAGGTAATGCCTGTGCAGAAGGATTGGTTTGCCCCTGTGTTTTAATAGTTTGCCCTGTAATAAACAGCAGTAGCAATACAATTTTAATTGTAAATAATTTTCTCATACATGCTTTAATTTAGTTTTTTCGAACCTGCAAAATTACTTTCATTAATCTGTTTAACAGTCATTTTGGTGTAAAGAATTTATTAACAATTTGACATCCTGTCAGCAATTGAAAACTGGCATTTTGTTTGACTAAAAGGCATAAATAACAAAGATCAATTATATGCAAAAAGGAAACATAAGGGTACAAACGGAAAACATCTTCCCAATTATTAAAAAATTCTTATATAGCGATCATGAGATCTTTATACGGGAACTGGTAAGTAATGCAATAGATGCCACACAAAAATTAAAAACCCTTTCTTCTATTGGCGAGGCAAAAGGGGATATTGGCGAATTAAGGATTGATGTAAAACTGGATACTGAAAAAAAGACATTGACCATTAGCGACAGGGGTGTTGGAATGACAGCAGAAGAAATTGATAAATATTTAAACCAGCTGGCATTTAGTGGCGCCGAGGAATTTTTAGAAAAATATAAGGGCCAGAATGAGAATAATATCATCGGGCACTTTGGTTTGGGGTTTTATTCTGCTTTTATGGTGAGTGATAAAGTAGAAGTGTTTAGTAAAAGTTTTAAAGAAGATGCAAAAGCAGTAAGATGGGAATGTGATGGAAGTCCGGAATTTACATTGGAAGAAGTAGAGAAAGAAGTGAGGGGTACAGATATAGTGCTGCACATTAACGAAGAAAATAAGGAGTTTTTAGATGCTTACCGAATAGAAGCCATATTGCAAAAGTTTTGCAGGTTTTTACCGGTAGCTATTTATTTTAAGGATGTAAATGAAAAACCTGCAGAATTTAAGGAAGGAGAAACTGCACCGGAAGAAAAATCAATTAATAATCCAACACCCGCCTGGACAAAGAAACCAGCTGAATTAACTGACGAAGATTACATCAACTTTTATAAAGAATTATATCCTTACGGAGAAACACCATTATTCTGGATACACTTAAATGTTGATTATCCTTTTAATCTTACCGGTATTTTATATTTTCCAAAAATTAAGCAGAGTTACGAGATACAAAAAGATAAGATACAGTTATACAGTAACCAGGTTTTTGTAACCGATGAAGTAAAAGAAATTGTACCGGAATTTTTAATGCTGATGCATGGTGTTATTGACAGCCCGGATATTCCGCTGAATGTTAGCCGCAGTTATTTGCAGGGCGACCAGAATGTAAAAAGGATCAGCAGCCACATAACTAAAAAAGTGGCCGATAAACTGGAAGAAATATTTAAGAACGACAGAACACAGTTTGAGGAAAAATGGGAAAGCCTTGGCCTGTTTGTTAAGTATGGTATGATGACGGATGATAAGTTTTTAGACAAAGCAAACAAGTTTCACATCATGCAGGATGCAGTTGAAAAAACTTTCTATACTTTAGAAGAGTACAGGCTGGCAACAGAAACTTTGCAGAAAAATAAAAATGGGAACCTGGTTATTTTGTATACCACCAATCCGGTACAGCAAGATGCTTATGTACAACAGGCAGTTGCGAAAGGTTACAAAGTAGTAAAGCTTGAGACTATTATTGACAATGGGTTTATACAGCAAATGGAAATGAAATGGGAGAAGGTACAGTTTGTAAGAGTTGATAGCGATATTACAGATAATTTAATTGATAAGCAGGAAGGTGGCGAAAGTGTTTTGGGTAAAGATGAGGAAGCCATACTGAAAGAATTATTTGGTGTAAAAATTCCTGAATTAAATGTAACAGTAGAAGTAAAAGGGTTGAGTAATAATGCACCACCTGTTGTTGCAACAAGGCCCGAATTTATGCGCCGTATGAAAGATATGGCTGCCATGCAGGGTGCCGGAGGTATGGGAGCATTTTACGCTAACATGCCTGATGAAGTTACCCTTACAGTAAACGGTAATCATTCGGTGTACAAAAATATTTTGGCAGAAGCTGCGAAGGAAAAGCAGGAAAAATTAGTACATAACCTTGCAGACCTGGCATTACTTTCCCAAGGGTTATTAAAGGGAAACAGCTTGACTGATTTTATAAACAGAAGTGTGGAGATGATGAGTTAAGGGTATTAAAACTCTTTAAGTAAACATCCGAAACATCCGAAGTTTTAAAAACTTCGGATGTTTCGTTTTAGGCTGATAATTTAGTTTTGTAAAATAACAGCTTCTAAATAATTCATTTTTTGGGTGGCAAATACTTCTTTAAAGTCTTCGTCAATAAATAATTCTTTGTGTATGGGGTTTGCATAAATTATGGTGATCTTCCTTGGAGATGCTTCAAAACTTTCTCTTATGTTTTCTATTACGCCACTCATTATGGTTTCATCGAAGGGGTTAAATAAAAAAATACAATCTGTGTCCAGGGGTATCTCAAAATAAAATGCATCATTATTTATTACAGTATAATTAAGTGAAGGAAATTTTTGTTTTGTAAGAGAAAGATTTTCCATTGCAGCATTACAAAATTCTTTTGAAAAATCAATACCTGTTACTTTATTAAACCCCTTGTTTGCAGCCACACACATAGCTCTGCCTTTACCACAGCCAATATCAATAAAATGATTTGTGGGGTTAGCAGTTAGTTTATTTAGTTGCTTAAAAAGCTGTTCCAGCAGATCGTAACTTACAGGCATATAAATAGTGGAATGATCAATATCAATTCCTTTTTTTTCTAAAGATTTTAATTCATCTGCACCCGTTGTATTGATACCATATTTTTTTTCGCCTTTTATTTCCTGGCGACTAATATGCCAGGCAATTTTTACATTCCAGTTAATAGCGAGGTAAAAAAAATATTTTATGTAGGGGAAGAATTTCATGTTTTAAATCTATGCTAAGATAAGAGCTGAATAATGGTATGTGGTACAAGTGAGTGACACAACGATGTTAAATAGAATTAATAATGTTGGTTACAAAAAAATAAAATTTTATAATCTCCTCCGTAATCAGTTCCCTCTTTAGGGGGCAGAGGGGGTCAGCCTGATATCAATAACTTTCAACTGTAAACTGGTATTTCCATTCCATTCATTTTCATCAATAGTAAAAACAATATCTAATGGTTTTTTCATTTGCAGTAAATAAAATTTTTCTGCCATGTTAAACCCAATGCCAGTAAAAGTGATGTTGTTTTGTTTTACCACAAACCGCACATGCAGGTCTTTTACAATTTTTGAATAGCCGGTATCTTCCACATTTTTGGCAATAAAAACCGGCCGCATATTTTCGGGGCCAAATGGTTCCATCTGGCTTATGATATTATAAAAAGAAGTGTTGATTGCTGAAAATTTTATTGGGGTGTCGATTATGATTTCGGGAATGAGCAAATGCGGTGCTATTGTTGCAGCAACCACTTCTTCAAATTTACTGGATAAGGCTGTTACGTTTTTGGGCAATAAGGAAAGACCAGCAGCTGCAAAATGTCCACCATATCCTAATAAATGTTCACGGCAGGCATGTATGGCTTCGTATAAATTAAAACCCGGAACACTCCGGGCACTTCCTGCAACTACATCGCCGCTTTGTGTAAGCACAATGGTGGGGCGGTAATAAGTTTCTATAAGGCGGGATGCTACAATGCCCACCACGCCTTTATGCCAATGATCTTTAAATACTAGAGTTGTTTTTTTGTTTTTTAAAGCATCGTCGTTGTTGATGATGGCAAGTGCTTCTTCAGTTATATTACTGTCTGCTTCTTTTCTGTCGCTGTTATCACTGTGCAGCATTTCTGCAAAGGCCAGTGCTTTATCATATTCCGGTTCAATAAATAATTGTACTGCTTTACGGGCATCATCCATCCGGCCGGCTGCATTTACCCTTGGTGCAATTACAAAAACCACATTGTTGATGGATAGCTTTTTTTGAATGCCACCTAAATGGATCAATGCTTTTATACCGGGGTTTGGATTACTGTTTATTTTTTGTAATCCATAAAAAGCCATCACTCTGTTCTCATCTGTCATGGGCACAATATCAGCAGCAATGGCAGTTGCTACCAGGTCTAAATAACAGTGATAATACTCTTCTTCAATGTTGAAATGTTGTGCCAGTGCGGTAATTAATTTAAAGCCAACGCCGCAGCCGCACAATTCTTTGTAAGGATAATTGCAGTCTTTTTGTTTAGGGTTAAGTATAGCAACTGCATTGGGAATTTGCTCGTCGGGCAAATGATGATCACAAATAATAAAATCAATATTCAGGGTTTTTGCATAGGCAACAAGCTCAACAGATTTAATACCACAATCAAGCGAAATAATTAAAGTGAAATTGGTTTCTTTTGCAAAATCAATTCCCAGTTTACTTATGCCATAGCCTTCTCTGTACCGGTGTGGGATATAAAAGTCTAACAATGACCTATCGTAAATTTTACAAAGAAACTGGTACATACAGGCCACACTGGTTGTGCCATCAACATCATAATCTCCAAATACCAAAACTTTTTCTTTTTTTTCAAAAGCAGTAATGATGCGTTGTACTGCTTTGTCCATATCCTTCATAAGCCATGGATCATGCAGATGGCTAAGTTGCGGCCTGAAATACTGCTTTGCTTTTTCAAATGTATCAATGCCCCTTTCTGCTAAAACGCCACAAATAGTTTTATTAATTTTAAGTGCCTGGTGCAAAGTTTCTACCTTGCTTTCATCGGCCTGTAATATGTTCCAGCGTTTTTCCAATTTTTTAAATTTGTATAGTATCCACAAAATCAGATAAAGGGCATTATCTTATCCTTATCAACTTCTGCCATTGCCCCTTTTCCGCAGGATGCTGCGCAAGGGGGATTGAGATTTAATATTTTCTATCAGTAGTATATCGTACCAGTTGTTCCAATGCCTGCCTTACTTCCCCGTCTTCAAATTCATATAATATTTTTAAAGCCTCATCTCTGTATGCATTCATTTTTTCGGTAGCATAACTTATGCCGCCGCAAGCTACAACAGCATCTATAACCAGCTTTACTTTTTCAGCATTTCTATTTTCATTTTTAATAATGTAAATCAGCTCCCTTCTTTTTTTTGCCTCAATTTTATTCAGGGTATAAATTAAAGGGAGGGTGAGTTTTTTTTCTTTAATATCGTTACCGGTAGGCTTTCCTATATCTTCTTTTCCATAATCAAAAAGATCGTCTTTTATTTGAAATGCAATACCCGCTTTTTCTCCAAATAATTTCATTTTAGCAGTTATAGCTTCATCTTTACTTGTGGTGTAGGCACCTACAGCACAGGCAGAAGAAAGTAAGGAGGCTGTTTTATTTTTTATTATTTCAAAATAAATATCCTCTTTCAAATTCAATTTTCTGGATTTTTCTATCTGCAGCAGTTCCCCTTCGCTCATCTGTTTTACTGCTTCAGAAAGGATATGCAGGTGTTTAAAATCATTGTTTGTAGTTGACAATAAAAGCCCTTTGGAAAGGAGATAGTCGCCTACTAAAACTGCTATTTTATTTTTCCAGATGGCGTTGATGGAAAAAAAACCTCTTCTTTCCAGTGATTCATCAACTACATCATCATGTACTAATGTTGCTGTATGTAATAATTCCACCAATGCAGCAGCTCTATAGGTACTTTCGTTAATACTGCCATGTAATTTGGCACTCAAAAAGACAAACATGGGCCTAAGCTGTTTGCCTTTTCGTTTAATGATATATTTCATTATCCGGTCAAGCAATGGAGTATTGCTTTTAACAGCTTCAGTGAACTTTTTTTCAAAAATATTAAGTTCTTCCCCAATAATATTCGTTACAAATTTCATGTGTAAAATGAAGGCAATATAAGCCAGTAAAAACCCTTATCAAATTATTTTGCTTAAGTATTTCTTCTAATAATTTAATAATTATTGGAAGAGACTAAAATAAATACTCTAACTTTATCATAAAGAATTAACTGGAACTGACGGACTTGGGCAAAAAAAAGAGTTTTTTCAGAATAATATTTAAACAAAATAAAACGTTAAAAAATTTGGGTTTATAATCCGCATTTGATATTTTTGCAATAAATCAACTCGTACACATTTAGAAATTTTATCAATCATTAAATTATGACAAGCAAAAAGTACAATTTATTATTAACCGTTTTCATGTTACTTGCCTTAGGCTCATTTGCCCAGGTTGGAGGAAGTGGAAGCGTTTATGATTCATCTGTGATTCCTGCTAAAAGGATGCCACAGCAAAATGAATTCTGGAATAATTCCTACAATTTTCCAGCAAAACCACGTAACATGTGGGAAGTAGGTGTTTCCACCGGTATTTTTACCGTTAGTGGAGATGTACCTGCAAAAGTATTCACAGCACCAAATTTTGCTGTGCATGTAAGAAAAGCTTTTGGGTATATTTTCTCATTGCGCTTACAATACATGAACACTACTGGTAAAGGTATGCAATGGCTGGCATCTGAAAATTTTGGAAAAAATGCTGCCTGGAATGCTAACCTTCCCGTAGGTAAGCGTTATTTTTCTCCGGAAAGATTAAATAACGGAAGTCTGGTATATACTGATAGAGCTGGTAATGTTGGAGCCAAAAATCAGGTATACTACAACTACAAAACCAAGGTTCAGGATTTAGGTTTACAAGGTATTGTTACTTTAAACAATATCCGGTTTCATAAACAAAAGACCGGCATTGTAATTTATGGCGGTGGCGGTATTGGGGCAACCTTGTACCATACAATGGTTAATGCTTTAGATGGAAATGGTAATCCATACAAATCTTTATTTGACGGAACACCAAGCGGTACTAACAGTACCCGTAAAGATGTGTTAAAGAAATTAAAAGATAACATGGATAAGACTTACGAAACTGAAGCTGAGAACCAAGGTACACGTCGTCCAAAAATCGGTAAAAATACTTTAAAGCCTTCTGGTACTGTATTAGCAGGTGTTGCATTTAAGTTAGGTAAAAGAATCAATCTGGCTATAGAAGACAGATGGACTTTTATCAAAGACGATCTATTAGACGGACAACGCTGGCAGGAACAAGCCACCGGAGATGCAAGTTTAACACGTGATTTTGATTCATATAACTATGCTTCTGTTGGTTTAAACTTTAACCTAGGTGCTAAATCTACAGAACCATTATGGTGGATGAATCCATTGGATTATGCATATGATGAGTTAATGAATCACCGTCATGTTAAGATACCAAAAATGGAATGTCCTGATGCTGATGGAGATGGCGTTTGTGATCATTTAGACAGAGAACCAAATACACCTGCAGGCTGCCCTGTAAATACTCACGGTGTAACTGCAGATACTGATGGAGATGGTGTTCCTGATTGTAAAGACAAAGAGTTAATTACTCCTACATCTTGTCAACCTGTTGATGCTGATGGTATTGGTAAATGCCCCGATCCTGAGTGTTGCAAAAATATAGTTCCTCCGGTTCCTCCTTGCCCAAGCGATTACCCAAGCCTTTCTTATAAAGGAAATGCTTCTGCTTTAAGCGCTGACGGTAAAGCAATGTTAGCAACTGTGGCGGCTAAATTAAAAGCCAGCCCTAATTGCAGCATTACTATCACTGGTTATCCTGAAACATCTAAAGCTTCTCAAGCCAATTGCCAGAAGAGATTAGACGCTATAAAAACATACCTTGTTGAGAAAGAAGGTATAAGTGCAGATAGAATTACTACTAATTGCGAAGTTGGTGGCGGTGATAAGAATACAGTTGATATAAAATCTAATTAATATAAAGGATTTTTAAGATTCTCACTTTTTGCTCAATGATAGCCCCCCGATGTACCGGGGGGCTTTTTTATAAAGTAGTTGAAACATGCGGTCATTTATCAAAGTCTTAACTACTCATTTTTGGCAGATTGTTTATTTACTGGCATTTTTGAGTAAATTCCTTTAATTTCGCATTCTTTTATATGAGAGTATTTAAATTGTTATTGACAGGGCTGGTTTTATTGAGTATTGCAACATCCTGCAATAAATACAATAAGATTTATAAAAGCAAAGATTACGAGTATAAGCTTAAAATGGCAGATGAATTTTTCGCCAAAAAAAAATATAAGGTAGCTCAGCAATTGTATCAGGAGTTGTTTCCTGTTTTTAAAGGAACTACCAAGTTTGAGGAATTGTATTATAAAGATGCTTTCTGCTTTTATTATATGAAAGATTATTTGCAGGCGCAATCTTTATTTAAGGGATTTTTAGAAGTTTTTCCTAATAGCCCCAAAGCCGAGGAAGTTGACTATTTACATGCCTATTGTTTTTATAAACAATCACCAAAGCTTGAGCTGGAGCAGGTAAATACCACCAAGGCTATTGGGATGATGCAGACTTTTATTAATACACATCCGGGGTCTGTCCGTATTAAAGAGGCTACTGAAATCATTGATAAATGCAGGGTAAAGCTGGAGCAAAAAGAATATAGGTCCGCAGAATTATATTATAACCTGGGGCAATACAGAGCAGCAGCTATAGCTTTTACCAATTTAATAAATACTTATCCCGAATCGCAGAGAGGGGATGAGTATAAACTTAAAATTGTAAAAGCGTATTATAAATTTGCAAAATTGAGTTTTATAGATAAGCAGATTGAACGCTATGAAAAAGTGATTAGTGAATTTCAGGATTTTGCAGACAGATATCCCGAAAGTAAACTATTAAAGGAAGCAGAGAGTTATAGTAATTTAAGTCAAAATAATATTAAAGAAATAAAAAATGAGCAAACTACGTCGTCAGCTAAGCGCTAATACCAGCAGTTCGGTAGAACCTAAAAAGTTATCTGCCATAAAGGAAAAAACAGGTAATTTGTATGAATCTATTGCAATAGTTGCAAAGCGTGCCAATCAAATAAATATTACGCTAAAAGAAGAGCTCCATAATAAACTGGAAGAATTTGCCAGCCATACAGACAGCCTGGAGGAAATTCATGAAAATAAGGAGCAAATTGAAATTTCTAAAGCTTACGAACGTATGCCTAATCCGGCTTTACTTGCAACAACCGAATTTATGGAAGATAAAATTTACTTCCGTAGAAATGATGAAGATCTTTTTAGTTAATAATAACAGAAATAAATTACCAATATTTTTTAAATAAGAAGTTATAATTTTAATCCCGTCTGGCATTAATGGCTGACGGGATTTTTTATGTTAAGAGGAAAAAAAATATTACTTGGGGTTACCGGAAGTATTGCAGCTTATAAAGCGACAATGCTGGTAAGGTTAATGGTAAAGCAGGGAGCTGATGTAAAAGTTATTATGACAACTGCGGCCAAAGATTTTGTTACGCCACTTTCTTTATCCACGTTATCAAAAAATGATGTGCTATGGGATATAGCTGATAATGATACCTGGGCCAATCATGTAATGCTGGGCCGCTGGGCCGATATTATGTTGCTGGCACCGTTAAGTTGTAATACACTTGCTAAAATGGCCAATGGTTTGTGTGATAATTTATTGATGGCTGTTTATTTGTCTGCCACATGCCCTGTTGTTGCAGCACCTGCTATGGATGAAGATATGTGGCACCATCAGTCAACAAAAGATAACCTTGCTAAAGTAATATCTTTTGGCAATCATATCGTTCCGGTGGAAAGTGGGGAGCTGGCCAGTGGATTAGTTGGTGAAGGAAGAATGGCCGAGCCGGAAACAATAGTAAACTGGCTGAACGATTTTTTTTTTAATAAGCTTGAATTGAAAGACAAAAGAGTTTTGGTAACAGCAGGACCTACTTACGAAGCGATTGACCCCGTTCGTTTTATTGGTAATCATTCATCAGGTAAAATGGGGGTTGCAATTGCTGAAGAAATGAAAAACAGGGGCGCTGATGTTGTATTGATCCTGGGGCCATCGGCAATCAAAGTGCCGCAAGGCATTGTGGTAATAAAAGTAAAGTCTGCAAATGAAATGTACGAAGCATGTATTAAATATTTTGATACAATGGATATTGCCATAATGAGTGCGGCAGTAGCTGATTATACACCCGTAAGTTTATCAAAAGAAAAAATAAAAAAAACAGAAAATGTTTTTAATATAGAACTTACCAAAACAAAAGATATTTTAAAAAGCCTTGGCGAAAGAAAAACAAGTAAACAACTGCTGGTTGGTTTTGCATTGGAAACAAACAACGAAAAACAATATGCCTTAAAAAAATTGCAAACAAAGAATGCTGATATGATCGTTTTAAATTCTTTAAACGATACAGGTGCAGGATTTGGACACGACACCAACAAAATCACTATTTTTGATAAGCAGGGAAATGAATATCCTTTCAGTACCAAGCCAAAAAAAGAAGTGGCAAAAGATATTGTAAATACCATCATTAAATTATTACATGCGTAAACTTATTTTTTTATTCACTCTGGTTTTTATTGTTCAATTTTTGCAGGCACAGGAATTAAAGGCCACTGTAACAGTAATAAGCAGCCAGGTAGGCAACTCGGTAAACCCGGGAGTTTTCCGTACACTGCAAACGGCATTAAATAATTTCATGAATAATCGTAAATGGACCAGTGATAATTTTTTGACCAACGAAAAAATTGAATGTAACTTTTTGTTGAATCTGGAACCTACGGCTGATGTTAATGTGTACAGTGCCAGCCTTACCGTACAGGCTGCAAGGCCGGTTTACAACACTTCTTATCTTTCTCCGATAATTAACTTCCGTGATGAAAATATAACATTTAAGTATGCTGAATTTCAGCAACTGGATTTTAACGAAAACCGGGTGTCAGGTTCCGATGCATCAGCATCTAACCTTACAGCTGTATTTGCTTATTATGCCTATATGGTATTAGGTTTCGACTATGATTCCTTTTCTATACATGGAGGCGATACCTATTTTCAAAAAGCACAAAATATTGTGAATAATGCGCCGGATGGCAGGGGTATTTCGGGATGGAAAGCATTTGATGGCGTACGTAACCGGTACTGGCTGGTGGAAAATATGTTAAACAGCCGTTACACGATAATGCATGATGTGTATTATAATTATTACCGGCTGGGCATGGATAAACTGTATGAGGATGAAAACCAGGCCAGGGCAGAAGTATTAAATGTATTAAATCTTTTAAACAGTTTTAATACAGATAATCCAAATAAAATGATCAACCAGTTCTTCTTCCAGGGAAAATCAACCGAGTTGATAAAATTATTTTCAAAAGCACCACAACAGGATAAGGTAAGGGCATCGGAATTATTACAAAAAATGGATATTACCAATGCTAATAAATATAAAGACGAATTGAAATGACAGTAAAGCGGATTGCATTGATAAGTGCTTTTTTTTTATTTTCATGCGGAAATAAAAATCCCATCCCTTCTGGAATCTTAAAACCGGCAAAAATGCAGGCGGTATTATGGGATGTATTACGGGCCGATGTATTTACTTTTGATTTTGTACAAAAAGACTCTACAAAAAAACCGGAACAGGAATTAGTTAAACTGCAGCAACAAATATTTGCAATACATAAAATTTCCAAAGATGAGTTTTACAAAAGTTATGAATATTACAAAGAGCATCCGGAAATAATGCAGCCTGTGTTAGACAGCATGATCAATAAAAAAACACGGGATAAATTTATAGAAACAAAAGCAAAACCACTTCACGACTCTTTAAAATCAATAAAATGAAATGAACAAAGTATATAAAAATGCTGTGGATGCAATTGCAGATATTACTGATGGAGCAGTTATTATGTTAGGTGGTTTTGGTTTATGTGGTATTCCTGAAAATTGTATTGCAGCATTGGTTACAAAAGGAGTTAAAAATCTTACGTGTATTTCTAACAATGCCGGTGTGGATGATTTTGGAATAGGGTTGATGCTGAAACAAAAACAGGTAAAGAAAATGGTATCTTCTTATGTTGGCGAAAATGCAGAATTTGAAAGACAATTATTGAGCGGCGAACTGGAAGTGGAACTGATACCGCAGGGAACACTGGCAACAAGATGTATGGCAGCCGGATATGGAATGCCTGCAATTTTTACACCGGCAGGAGTGGGAACTGAGGTTGCAGATGCAAAGGAATCAAGAAATTTTAATGGTAAAGAATATTTAATGGAATATGCTTTTGATGCAGATTTTGCCATTGTAAAAGCATGGAAAGGAGATACAGACGGAAATTTGATCTATAAGGAAACGGCAAGAAATTTCAATCCATTGATGGCAATGGCTGGTAAAATAACCATTGCAGAAGTGGAAGAACTGGTGCCGGCCGGAGAACTTGATCCGAATTATATTCATACCCCCGGTATTTATGTGCATCGTATTTTTAAAGGAGAGAATTACGAGAAACGGATTGAGCAGCGTACTGTAAGAAAAAAAATACAGCCATGAGTTTAACAAAAGCACAAATAGCACAACGAATTGCACAGGAATTAAAAGATGGTTTTTATGTAAACCTTGGTATTGGCATTCCTACGCTTGTGGCCAATTATATTCCTAATGGAATCAATGTGGTTCTGCAAAGCGAAAATGGTTTATTGGGTATGGGGCCATTTCCTTTTGAAGGAGAGGAAGATCCAGATTTAATTAATGCCGGAAAGCAAACTATTACCACAGTGCCCGGCTCATCATTCTTTGACAGTGCCTTGAGCTTTGGCATGATAAGGGCAGGTAAGGTTGACCTTACTGTTTTAGGTGCCATGGAAGTAAGTGAGAACGGCGATATTGCCAACTGGAAGATACCGGGTAAAATGGTGAAAGGAATGGGCGGCGCAATGGACCTTGTTGCCAGTGCAAAAAATATTATTGTAGCCATGATGCATACCAGCCCCAAGGGCGAAAGTAAATTATTACCCAGATGCACTTTACCACTCACCGGCAAACAATGCGTAAAAAAAATTGTGACAGAACTGGCAGTGCTTGATGTTACTGCTGATGGATTTAAATTATTGGAAAGAGCGCCGGGAGTATCTGTAGAAGAAATTGTGGCGAAAACAGCAGGGAAGATAATTGTGGAAGGAGAAGTACCCGAAATGCAGTTGTGATTTGCTTTCAAAATGTATTTAACTTAGTTCTTTAACAACTTACCCTACACCAACACAATTAGGCGCACAGTTGTGATTTGCTTTCAAAATGTATTTAACTTAGTTCTTTAACAACTGAAAAAAGATAGCACACAAGTAAGGGTTGGTTGTGATTTGCTTTCAAAATGTATTTAACTTAGTTCTTTAACAACTACTTTCCTTTAATCGAACTTGAATTATTTGTTGTGATTTGCTTTCAAAATGTATTTAACTTAGTTCTTTAACAACAATATAGAGTGGACAAAAGAAGACCGTACGTTGTGATTTGCTTTCAAAATGTATTTAACTTAGTTCTTTAACAACACTTCCCAGGTGGTTGCGTTAGCAACTCTGTTGTGATTTGCTTTCAAAATGTATTTAACTTAGTTCTTTAACAACGCTGGTTTTACAGCAGCCTTTAAGCCTTGCGTTGTGATTTGCTTTCAAAATGTATTTAACTTAGTTCTTTAACAACAAATTTAAAGAAGCCAATCTTACCGAAGGTGTTGTGATTTGCTTTCAAAATGTATTTAACTTAGTTCTTTAACAACTTGACAATCACTGGTTAAAAAAAGGCAACGGTTGTGATTTGCTTTCAAAATGTATTTAACTTAGTTCTTTAACAACAAAAATGCAGCCATTACAATTATTGTTGTGTTGTGATTTGCTTTCAAAATGTATTTAACTTAGTTCTTTAACAACTAATAATTCTTTACCGTTAACGTGGTTTAGTTGTGATTTGCTTTCAAAATGTATTTAACTTAGTTCTTTAACAACTAGCCGCCGCAGGTACTAAAATTAATGTTCTGTTGTGATTTGCTTTCAAAATGTATTTAACTTAGTTCTTTAACAACTGCCAATTTTCTATAACGCCATCACTATTTGTTGTGATTTGCTTTCAAAATGTATTTAACTTAGTTCTTTAACAACTTCTGCTGCACCTTCTCCAAAACGTTTTGTGTTGTGATTTGCTTTCAAAATGTATTTAACTTAGTTCTTTAACAACACCGCCCTTGTCTTACCGCCAGGGTATCTGTTGTGATTTGCTTTCAAAATGTATTTAACTTAGTTCTTTAACAACGCAACAACAATAATTATAAGGGTGTACTTGTTGTGATTTGCTTTCAAAATGTATTTAACTTAGTTCTTTAACAACTACATCTGCCAAAGTACCACCAATTTTTAGGTTGTGATTTGCTTTCAAAATGTATTTAACTTAGTTCTTTAACAACTGGTAATATGGTAACGGTTTCGGGTAAGGTGTTGTGATTTGCTTTCAAAATGTATTTAACTTAGTTCTTTAACAACCAGAACTGATACCGAAGCAACCTATGCTTTGTTGTGATTTGCTTTCAAAATGTATTTAACTTAGTTCTTTAACAACTATAAACTGCAGGGCGAAAAGGGAATTGTAGTTGTGATTTGCTTTCAAAATGTATTTAACTTAGTTCTTTAACAACGTATCTGCATAGCGTATAAGCTGGTTTGTAGTTGTGATTTGCTTTCAAAATGTATTTAACTTAGTTCTTTAACAACATCGCTTCTTATGTAACATCGGGCAACAGCGTTGTGATTTGCTTTCAAAATGTATTTAACTTAGTTCTTTAACAACTGAAGGTGCTATCGGCAGGTTCATGGGGGTGTTGTGATTTGCTTTCAAAATGTATTTAACTTAGTTCTTTAACAACAAAATAACTTGTAGTACCTGCAGGTTCTACGTTGTGATTTGCTTTCAAAATGTATTTAACTTAGTTCTTTAACAACCCGGTGTGATTTGCATTGCTTATCAGTCCTGTTGTGATTTGCTTTCAAAATGTATTTAACTTAGTTCTTTAACAACAGTACGGCCATCAGCTACAACAGCAGAGTGTTGTGATTTGCTTTCAAAATGTATTTAACTTAGTTCTTTAACAACTTTCAACATCACCTAAAGCCAAGCCACATCGTTGTGATTTGCTTTCAAAATGTATTTAACTTAGTTCTTTAACAACCTTCATGCCGGGGTAATGTGTCCGAAGTGCGTTGTGATTTGCTTTCAAAATGTATTTAACTTAGTTCTTTAACAACGTGTTTTCAGCGATGTCGCTAACGGTGCTGGTTGTGATTTGCTTTCAAAATGTATTTAACTTAGTTCTTTAACAACAATCGTTTGCAAGCTCTGCAGCTGCAGTATGTTGTGATTTGCTTTCAATATGTATTTAACTTAGTTCTTTAACAACCCAGAGCCGCATATTATTTTATGAGGTACAGTTGTGATTTGCTTTCAAAATGTATTTAACTTAGTTCTTTAACAACAGCATATTTACTAATATTGAACAAGCATGGGTTGTGATTTGCTTTCAAAATGTATTTAACTTAGTTCTTTAACAACTGCCGTGCTTTCGTCCATCTTATTTTTATTGTTGTGATTTGCTTTCAAAATGTATTTAACTTAGTTCTTTAACAACGCGTAGTACTGGTATAATTTATGCCGCCTGGTTGTGATTTGCTTTCAAAATGTATTTAACTTAGTTCTTTAACAACATTTGAAGCTAAAGGTGAGCCAATAGTGCCGTTGTGATTTGCTTTCAAAATGTATTTAACTTAGTTCTTTAACAACATGAAATATTGAAAGCCATTAAGTCAGCTAGTTGTGATTTGCTTTCAAAATGTATTTAACTTAGTTCTTTAACAACTGCAGATAGTAAAGCAGCCAGGTACACCAGTTGTGATTTGCTTTCAAAATGTATTTAACTTAGTTCTTTAACAACCATTAGTTAATAATGAGCCGCAATAAGACTGTTGTGATTTGCTTTCAAAATGTATTTAACTTAGTTCTTTAACAACTGCATCCGCAAGCAAAGCAATCAACCGGGGTTGTGATTTGCTTTCAAAATGTATTTAACTTAGTTCTTTAACAACTGTGTTAGCAGGCGGTTAATATCTTCCAGGTTGTGATTTGCTTTCAAAATGTATTTAACTTAGTTCTTTAACAACCAGCAGGTTTTTTACCGAATTTTGTCCATAGTTGTGATTTGCTTTCAAAATGTATTTAACTTAGTTCTTTAACAACTTTGATACTTAGCCTTTGCAGGACAAGCAAGTTGTGATTTGCTTTCAAAATGTATTTAACTTAGTTCTTTAACAACCAGGTAAGCACAGCAGCAAATTTGACATAAGTTGTGATTTGCTTTCAAAATGTATTTAACTTAGTTCTTTAACAACTATTATGTAAGCATTACCGCCACCAATGGGTTGTGATTTGCTTTCAAAATGTATTTAACTTAGTTCTTTAACAACTGAATTGGCTGAAACGCTTTGTGGTATTGAATTTAAGTTAAAAATCAGGATTAAAAATCCGGCTATCGGCTCATTTTTTTAATCCTGACCTGCTCAAAAGAATTGTTGTTAAAAGGTAAAGCCTGCATTGACTAAGTCAATGCAGGCTTTTTGTCATGTTGAGCTTAGCGAAACATCTGCCCGGCTTTGTTGATAAAGCTCAACATTAGTACCAAGGTCCGGGGAGATACCTCGCTGCACTCGGGATGACAGCTAAAACATTTCCAACTGCTGCACCGGTGCAGCAGCACTCGTTATTTTTTTACCATGAAAAATCTCCATCATACCAAACTGCTTATCGGTAACACACATAATACCTACATGGCCTTTTTCGGGTAATATCTTTTTCACCCTTTTTATATGCACATCAGCATTCTCACGGCTGGCACAATGCCGCAGGTAAATACTAAACTGAAACATCTGAAAACCATCCTTCATAATATCTTTTCTAAAACGGGCAGCAATCTTCCGTTCAGCGCTGGTTTCTGTTGGCAGGTCGAAAAATACAAGTACCCACATAATGCGGTATGCGTTTAGGCGGTTATGCAAAGTTCATTGGTAGCTGTCATCCCGAGCGATAGCGAGGGATCTGCTGAACATTGGTACCAAAGCTCATCATATCCCTCCTTCGTCGGGATGACAGCTATATTTCATCATTTAAAAATTTCCACTCAGGATTCAAAACATTGATCAATGCTTCTTTCTTGCTTCTTCTCCAGCCCTTAATTTCTTTTTCCCTCGCTATGGCAGTTTCTATATGTTCAAAACGTTCGTAATACAATAAAAAGTATGCGTTGTATTTACCGGCAAATGAGGGATGACGGAAAGGGATTGAATTTTCTTCATGCTCCTTTAGTCTTCTGTATAAATCGTTAGTTACACCTGTGTATAAAACAGTTTTATTTTTATTGGTAACAATATAAATATAGTAATTATGGCCTCCTGGTATTTTCATTGAAAAAATGTGTTTGATTCTGTATAGTTGATGAAAGAACAATTGTTGAAATTTCCCTGTCATCCCGACGAAGGAGGGATCTGTTGGGCTTTAGTATAAATGTTGAGCAGATCCCTCGTTCCTCGGGATGACAGCAACCATCAGCATTATACAAACTCCGGGTATAAAATTTTCCGTTGTTTGCCTTCAAAACATTTTACTAATGATGCCGTGGTTTTTTGCACTGCCACCATCAACGGGCTTTTTTCATTATTTATCACCACATCCATTGCAGGTATATTCAGCAGGTCTTTTTTCATGGATGGAGTAAGCTCTAAAAAATTACCATTTAAGTTTACAATATTCACTACCACTTTATCTACAAAAGGCCGGTAAGGTTCCATAATATCGTCGGCAAGGCAGTAGGCATTATATTGGTTTTTATGAAAAATACCCAGCGTGGGCAATAAGCCGCTGGCTACAAGGTTACGGGCAACCACGGCCCTTAAAATAGCATAGCCATAGTTTAATAAATTATTGGGAGGGTCGCCATAACGCTCCCTTTTAAAATCTGTAAAAATGGGAAAGATATTTTTCCAGTAATACACCGCAGCTACTGCTTCGTGGTTGTCGCTGTCACCGCTTTTTACTTCGGCAGCCCAGTTACGCATATTTTTTACAGGCACTCTTGCCATTTCTAATAGTGCCGCCTGGTTATTTATTTTATAACTTACAGTTTGTTGCCACAATTGTTTTTTTAGCGGCACTGTGGCTTCTACCTGTGCCTGAAATTTTTGGCTTTGTAAAGTATGCCCGTCTAAGTTTAGTAAAAGCCCTGTTGGATGATGACTGTTATCGCAGGTAATAAATGCTACATTGTTTTCTAAAAGCTTTGCTATTAATGCCTGGCTGATGGTAATTTGCTGGTGGTCGATTATTACCACGCCTATATCTTCAATTGGTACCGTCTTAATTTCTTCGGGCAGTGGCTGGCCGTTTACCATTTCTATTGGCAATACAATAACCAACTGCTCATCTTTTGTTTTAAGATAAGCAGGATTACCGAAATAGAGGGTGCGTTTAATCACTTAATTGGTTTAGTTATTTTGCCAAGTGGGGAGATGTGTACTTTAATTGCTTTTATTGTTGAATATTTACATCTTATTACTGTCCCTTCAGCTGATTTTAGATCTTTCACAGATTTATCTTTATCAGCCTTTATATTACCTAAGTTATGTCTGCCTAAGACAATAATTCCATTTTTGTCCGATTTTATCACTTTAAATAATCTTTTAAATAATAATTCCTGATTATCATTTGTAATATCTATTTCGTCAGGGTGTTCATTATACACTATAACTAAATCTCCCTTTGATAATGTCATTAAAAAGAGCAATCCTTTTTTAGTTAAAGAATAAAATGGTAACGGCGTAATATTTTTCTTGTTTAAGGAAACTCTTTTTGCTGCATTCAGGAAAGTCACATTTTCAAAATCTCGATTGGTACATTCATAATCACCATATATTGCTATACAATAATTCTCTCCAGTCTCTACATAGGCCTTTTTGTAATCCTTTTTTTCTTCTTTAAATGAACGTATAGCTGTTAAATCTCTGGAATCACTCGCTATCCTTATATGGTTTACTTTTATTGGCTTTCTTATTAATTCTTTTCTATCATTTTTTTTTGATTTATTGGGTAAAAAAATCCCGTCATCTAAAGCTTTTTTTAATCCTTCTTTTTTTACTGCGTCAATGGCTAAGTTTCTAATTACAGGGTCAACAATTTTTTCTAATTGATCTGGTTTTGAAAAAAAGCCTTTTGAAGAATATTTTAACGGAACCCTGTAAACAAAAATTCCATCTCTTTGCATCCAATCTTTTTTATCTTCATCTTTTGGTTGATTGTAGTGAATTTTCCCATATAAGGTAGCCTCATGTAGTTGTCCTCTTGCAACATCGCCTCCACTAATGAAAGCGACCTCCTCATTATTCTTATTTATTACTTTCATTCTTTTGCCAGACGAAGTGTAAATCTTTTTTTTGCCAGATGATGTTAATTTATCTGTCGATTTATGTGATACTAATATTTCTTTTATTGCATCTCTGGCATCATGCCTTATATGCCGAATATTATACTGTTGTTTTGCTTCCTCCATAATAGCATTCCAAACCTCGTTAGTAAACTTCCCGTTAGTATCGAATGCTTTAATAAAAATTGCTTCATCTGTATATTCTTTAATCCGAATCCCATCTTTTAAATAATAACCTTGTGTAATTGTCGATAAAAATTGAATTATCCTATTGTTGGTAAATGCAATTGCGATTGCATCTACAGTATGATGACGATGATCATTTCTGGTTTTACCAATTTTTAAGTATTCATTATTTACGTAACCTGTAATTACGCTGTGTCCTGCTTGCACTTCAGGCTGTTCGTCGCTTATTTTTGAAAATAAAGTAAACAAATTTCCATCCTCATCAAATACCACCCAATAACGACCATTCTCGTAGCCTTGTACTTTTATCGGTGGATTTAGTAGTGTATTTAATCCAAGTATATTACGCATAATACTGGTAATAGCTCCGTTGGTTATTTTTATTTGATCGGCTTTAAAGGATTTACGTAAATGTTCCGAAATTAGAGAAGTAACATAAGCTGTATTTGTTAATTGGCTATTTTTAAATGTATCTATTTCATCCGATTTCATTAAAAAACGTTTCTTTTTACTCTCAGGTAAATCCTTTATTCTTTTTTTAAATTCATCTAGTTCTTTTTTAGACTTCCCTTCGAAATATTCTAAAGGAGTTAAATTTCCTTTTTTTGTATTAAAAGATTTAGTTGATAATGTTTTATTCGCAAATGAATTATCATAGCACCTGCTATAAGGTATTATATGTTCAATCTCTATATCATTAGAAAACAATTCAGATAAGCTAATTATTTCGTTAGTATATGGTAGCCATCGGCCGCACTCCAGCCATAGGTCATATTTTCTTTTGTAATCTTTAATTTTTACATCATCCATATTGTTGGCGAAATCTTGAAATTCTTTTAAACTTATTTCACCCTTAATAGTTTCAAAAGACTCCTTGCTCCAGGCTAATTGTAGATATAGTTCGAATTTTTCTATTCTGTCATCACTTTTAGAAATATATTGATTTAATGACTTAGTTAAAAATTTTGAATAATTTTCTCTTTCGCTATCTTTTTCATCATTCCTTCTTTTTTGCGTTTCTCTAAGGTCTTTTGGTTTTTTTAAATCCCTTGTCAGCTCTATTCTTATTTCATCAGGCCTGCCTAATTCCTCGTCTTCAATAATTGCATTTATTAAACGAATGGTTTCATTGGCTCCTTGCTGTACAATTGGATTTTTTAAATAATTATTTGGTATTATAGGGATAGAGTGTAGGAGCATTTCATCATTCACTCTTATATCACTATTCAATTTTTTGTATAAATACATCTCTGCCTGATGTAATTCGTAGTTTGTTTTTAAAAATGGTAATAATTTATTCAACGCCTTATTGCTATATGAAGTATAATCAGGTTCTAAAACTACACCAGATAATTTTTCAATTTGTAGGAGTGTTAAGCCTAAAGATTTATAAGTTTTATCGAGGCTATTATTTTTTCTATTTTGTTTTCTCAATAGCCATTCTTGACTATTCGCAAAGTTGCTAGAGAAATAAATCGTATGCCAAATAGTTTGTTGAGCTGTAGAATATTCAATAGAAGAGTTTAATTCTTTTATTTCTCCGGTGCTTTTATCAATCCAGTTGAAAGTTTTATTACGGTTTGGTGAATTTAGGCTTTCCCAAAATTCTTTCCCGATGGCATTAACAATTCTACTAACTGTTCGGTTGCCATTAATTCTATCAATGTTAAAATTACTGTCTTTAGGTAACCCTAAATCATTACGAATTTGAATTGTAATTTCTTCTATCTCTTTTCGCTTTTCTTTATCTAATTTAAACCGATTGTTAGGCTTGTTTAAATAAAGCACATCTTTGTATTCTAATATATCTGCTAATATTTGTTTTTGAACCAACGTTAATGGTTCATCAGTTATTTCATCAGTCTTATAGCGTAAATTTGTTAGTACATCCCAAATTCTGTATTCCTGATATATTAAGCCACTTTTGTTCGAACATGGTAAGTATGATTTCTCACTAATTATTTTTTGTACTATATTTCCTTCTTTGTCTTTTTCAGTTATTTTCTTTTTGTAAGAAGTAAATTCCCATGGGCACTTGCCTATTAAATGTTTTGAGGAGCGTAAATCTCTTTGATAAAATATACAATCATCTTTTAACTTTTTTTTATTTGCATTTGTGAAAAGTGCATTTATTTTCAAATCATTTTTATGAAATTCTTCTTGTTTCTTCCAAATTAAATCAAATTCTGATTCAAACATTTCTCTTAATGTATAATGGCCTTCGCCTTCATCATTATTTCTAATCTTAGATATAGCTTCATTAATATTGTGAGATTGTTTATTCGCAATCAATAATGAATAAAAATATTCTCCCAAAGTACCATAAGTAATTTCCCCTTTAGCTTTTGCTTCATCTATTTTCTTTTGTAATCTAGTTGCCGAATCTGCCACAATTCCTTGTGCTTTAGCTTTATTTTCATTTTCACTAAATGCTATTTCAGCTTTTTCTTTGGCATTACTTTTAAAACCTCTATGATTATTTAAGTGTAGACAAATTCTTCCAAATTCATGTAAAGTCAGCTTTTCATTCAATGCTTTCTTTCTTAACCCGTAAATTTCGAGGCTATGATAATATTTGATTTTCTTGCCCTCTTCTGTGTAATTTCTTTTTTTTTCTTTCGTAAAGAATGTTTCATCCGGCATCATACCTAAAACTTTTAATTCTTTAATCAGTCTATTCCTTCTTAGTTTAAAACGGAAATTATTTTTTCTAATTCCCCTTGCAACTCTACGTTCCATATTTTTTGGTGATTCACTACTTTTAGCATCCTTATTTACTCCTTCAGGAAATATTCTTACACCCGCTTTAATTATCTCATTATGTTGGCTATCTATTAAAGTCCAACCCAAAGAGTTTGTTCCTAAATCAATACCTAGTATTTTTGCCATTTTTAGTATTTTATTTTATACATTTGTCTTGAAAGCTTATCACAATAAGGTACTCTTTTAGAGTTACCGAAGATTCTTAGCCCAGCTTAGGTTGGGCTTTTTTATTTCTTATCTCTCTCCCCAATTTTAAAGAAGATTTTATCAAAAGGATATACGAATCAATTCCTATACAATATAATATTTTTTAATAAGAAAAAATATTTTTACAATCCACAATTGCCAGCTACTTCATACCAATCTCATAGAGACTCCATAGCAACGCCATAGTGAAGCCATCAGAGTCCATGCTTTTTTACCTTATGTTAAATAGGAGCAGCAGTAAATAAATCCCGGCAGATTCCTCTCTACATTCGGAATGAAAAAAAAATCCCCCCGAAAATTAATCCGGAGGGATGCTGGCATTTAAGTTTAGTTTGTTTTGGTATTACTGTATCCGGGGTGCTGCGGCCAGAATTTCTTCATTAGCGCCGCTGGCGTATTTTTTAAAATTTTCAACAAATTCAATAGCTAATTCCTGTGCTTTTTTATCAAATGCCTCTGGTGTTGGCCAGGTATTTCTTGCATTTAAAATTTCGGCTGGTACATTAGGGCATGTTTTTGGGATACGCAGTTTAAACCAGGGCGTGGTATCGTATTCCACGGTATCTAATTTTCCTTCCAAAGCAGCGGTTATCATTGCCCTGGTGTAACTTAATTTCATCCTTTTGCCCACGCCATATGGGCCACCGTTCCAGCCGGTATTAATCAACCACACATTTACATTATGCTCTTTCATTTTTTTACCGAGCATCTCTGCATATTTAGCAGGGTGCAATGGTAAAAACGGGGCACCAAAACAGGCACTGAATGTTGATTTAGGTTCGGTAACACCAGCTTCGGTACCGGCAACTTTTGCAGTATAGCCACTGATGAACTGGTACATGGTTTGCCCTGGCGTTAGTTTACTTATTGGCGGCAATACACCATAAGCATCGCAGGTTAAAAAGAAAATATTTTTTGGTGTTTTACCAATTGAAGGTTCTAAAGCGTTACTTATAAAATCCAGCGGATAACTAACCCTTGTATTCTCTGTAATTTTTTTACTGCTGAAATCAATTTTATTGGAGCCTTCAATAAAAGTTACATTTTCCACTAAAGCTCCCGGCCTTATGGCGTTAAAGATCTCTGGTTCTTTTTCTTCGCTTAAATCAATTGTTTTTGCATAACAGCCACCTTCAAAATTAAATACACCGTCAGCTGTCCACCCATGCTCATCATCACCAATTAAAAAACGGTTAGGGTCGGCGCTCAACGTAGTTTTTCCGGTACCGCTTAATCCAAAAAATACAGCAGTGTCATCACCCTTACCTATATTGGCACTGCAATGCATGCTTAACACATTTGCTTTATGGGGTAGTACAAAGTTCAGCATGGTAAAAATGCCTTTCTTCATTTCGCCGGTATAACCGGTACCACCAATTAAAATGGTTTTATGTGTAAAGCTTAAAATGGCAAAATTTTCAGCTCTTGTACCATCCATTTCAGGGTTAGCTTTAAAACCGGGTGCCTGTATAATATGCCATTGCGCCGTAAAGTTTTCCAATTCTTCTTCCTTGGGGCGGATGAACATGTTGTAGCAAAACAAATTGCTCCATGGGTTTTCATTTATTACCCGTAAACTCAACTGATAGTTTGTATCTGCACAGGCGTAGCAATCACGTACCCAAATTTCTTTACCACTTAAGTACTGCAGCATTTTTTCTTTAAGCTGAAAAAAGTATTTTTCTTCTATGGCAATATTAAAATCATTCCAGTGTACGGTGTTTTCTGTTATGGCATCTTTTACGGTAAACTTGTCTTTTGGGCTGCGGCCGGTAAACTTTCCTGTTCTAATAACCAATGCCCCGGTATCATTTAAAACACCTTCTCCACGTTTAATGGTTTGATCTGTAAGTTCTTCCGGAGATAAGTGGTAATGAACATCATTAGAAATTTTTAAACCCAAATCTTCAAGTGCTGTTTTGGGTAGGGCAATCATTGTTGGTACTGACATGGCAGGTAATTAATGGTTTAATGTTTTACGCAATCGTTGCCACAAAGGTAAACTTTGTGAACTTTAAGGGCCTGCAACTATAACCTGATAAATTAAAGGGTTTAAATTTGTTTTACGCAAACGTTTGCATAAATTCAATTATTGCCTGATTTGTTGAAATTTTTTAAATAATGATGTTAAATAATTGGATATGTTGAATTTTTTCTAAAGAGACAGATTTGTTGTTGCTTAAAAAACGTATCTGCCATCATTATAATTAACAGGATTTTCATCAGTATAAGGGTTATATAAAATCCATACCTACGCCCCCTTAATAAATATAAGTATGAGTTTGGAAGAATCACATAAGAATAGGGCTGATGATCAATGCGAATTATACAAGGCAGAAAGCGATCTGAAAATTTATGAAGTACCAACAAAATCTGACACAAGGGAAGAGGATTGTCTGTTGATATGTGCTAAATGTTTGGCTCAGCTTGATAAAAAAAGAGGCGTTAGACAGTAAGCACTGGGCCTGCTTAACAGAAAGTATGTGGAGTGAAGTGCCGGTAGTTCAGGTAGTATTATGGTGTTTGCTCAACCGATTAAGAAACGAAAGCTGGCAAGCGAAAGTCTGGATATGATTTACCTCGATGATGAGAATCTTGCCTGGGCAAAAGCAACCGGCGATGATGAAAACGATTCGGCAGTTGAATTACATATGGATTGCAATGGCAATGTGCTGCAAACAGGGGATTCAGTTTCATTAATAAAATCACTGGATGTAAAAGGAAGTACATTCAATGCCAAAATGGGCATTGTTGTTAAAAACATACGACTGGTGGATGATAACATGGAACAGGTAGAAGGCCAGTTAATTATTATCCTTACAAAATATGTAAGAAAACAAAACGCTTAAATATTGATTTTATTAACCTAAAATTTGTGCGCTCCTAAATCATAAGTCGCTTATTTTTAAAAGGCATTGTATTAAAAAGCCTATTGTGTATATTGCAGTAATAAATATTATTTATGAAATATCTACCACTTAATTCTGCAATATTTGTTCAAAACCGAAAGCGTTTTACAGAGCGGATGGAAAAGAATTCGATTGCCATCTTCAATAGCAATGATGAATTGCCAATGAATGGTGACGCTCTTCATAAATTCAAACAAAACAGCAACCTGCTTTGGTTAACAGGTATCGAGCAGGAAAATACCATGCTGGTATTATTCCCCGATAATCCCGATCCTAAATACAGGGAAGTGTTGGTGCTGGTGAGGCCCAATGCATTAAAAGAAAAATGGGATGGTCATTTATTCAGGGCAAATGAAGCCACAGATATTTCAGGCATACAAACAATTGTTTGGTTAGATGTTTTAGATGGCATGTTACAACCATGGATCCATTTAAGCGATACCATCTACTTAAATACAAATGAAAACGACCGCAAAGCAAATCTTGTTCCAGTAAGAGATTACCGTTATGCAGAAGCAATGAAGCAGCGTTACCCTTTACATAATTACAAACGCAGTGCAAGATTGATGAAGGACCTTAGAGGCATTAAGACTGCACTTGAAGTTGAAGTGATTCAAAAAGCAATTGATATTACCGATAATACTTTCAGGCATTTACTGCAATTTATCAAGCCCGGCGTAATGGAGTATGAGATTGAAGCAGAAATTTATCACCAGTTTTTAAAGCAACGGGCTACAGGTACTGCTTATGGTTCTATTATTGCCAGTGGCGACAGGGCACGTACTTTACATTACGTAGAGAACAGCAGGGAATGTAAGGAAGGTGAATTGATATTGATGGACTTTGGTGCCGAATATGGAAATTATTGTGCTGATCTGACAAGAACAATTCCTGTAAGTGGTAAGTTTGGCCGCAGGCAAAAAACTGTGTACAATGCCTGCCTGCACTTACATCATTATGCTGCAGGTATTTTAAAACCCGGCATCAGCATTGTTGATTACACCGAAAAAATTGGCGACGAAGCAACAATCATCTTTCAAAAAATAGGCTTGCTTAAAAAGAGTGATATTAAAAATGAAGATCCCAATGACAGGGCTTACCGAAAATATTTATACCATGGTATCAGCCACCATTTAGGCATTGATGTACATGACCTGGGTACCAGAACCGAATCTATTAAGCCCGGAATGGTATTTACCATTGAACCCGGCATTTATATTGAAGAAGAGCAAATGGGAGTGAGGATTGAGAATAATTTCTGGGTAACAAAAAATGGCAATAAAGATTTGATGAAGAATATTCCAATCACTGTTGAAGAGATAGAGACGTTAATGAAAAAATAGAAAGTAACCAATGACAAAACAGATTCCTAATCTTTTTACATTAATTAATCTCTTTCTTGGCTGCATTGCAATTGTTTTTGCTTTACAAACGGAAAGTATTTCTATTTTTGTTGGAGAAGATTTAAGCACACATTATAACATTCCAGAAAAATTATCAGTTGCATCTTATTTTATTTTTGCTGCGGCAGTAGTGGATTTTTTAGATGGCTTTGTGGCACGTTTATTAAATGCAACATCCGAAATGGGTAAGCAACTCGATTCTTTAAGTGATGTGGTGAGTTTTGGTGTAGCACCTTCAATGATTTTATACCAATTATTACGTACCAGTTTTATTAAAGAGGAAAGTGGTTTGGATACTTCAATTTTATGGTTACTGCCTGCCTTTATTGTAGCATGCGTCGGTGCTTACCGTTTGGCAAGATTTAATCTCGATAACTCACAATCCTACGGATTTAAAGGTGTCCCAATACCTGCGGCAGGTTTGTTAATTGCTTCTTTTCCATTGATATTACATTTTGGAAATAGTTTGTTGGATGTAAGCGATTGGCTTACCAATAAATGGGTGTTATATACGGTTATTGCTTTAGTAAGTTGGTTAATGCTGTCCACATTGCCTTTAATGGCTTTAAAGTTTAAAGATTTTACCATAAAAAATAATTTGCCTAAAATAATTTTAGTGATAATTGCCCTTGTTGCTGCTATTCTTTTAAAATGGCTGGCGGTTCCGGTGGTATTCATTGCCTACATTATTTTATCTTTGCTTTACAAACAAAAACAATCATGATATTTACAGTACAGGTTAAAGTAATGCCGTTAAAAGATTTATTGGATCCTCAAGGAAAGGCAGTAATGGGTGGCTTACAAAATTTAGGCATAAAAAATGCGACCGATGTTAGAATTGGTAAACATATCGATCTTCAAATTGAAGCCAATACAAAAGAAGAAGCATTGCAGTCTGCAGAAGAAGCTACAAAAAAATTACTGGCTAACCCTGTGATGGAATATTATGAATTAACAATAGCCCCAAATCCCTAAAGAGGCTTCAGCCTGAAATTACGGCACTATATTAATTAATTGCAACAGCTTGATTAATGAAAAGAAGTTGAATATTTATGATCCAGGTTTCCCCTTCAGGGGGTTAGGGGGTATGCTCTACATTGTTCCCACACCAATCGGTAATTTGGCCGACATGACTTTCAGAGCGATTGAAGTTTTAAAATCTGTGGATCTTATTTTAGCAGAAGATACCCGGACATCTTCTGTGCTGCTGAATCATTACCAGATTCAAAAACCCATTTCTCCTTATCATCAGCATAACGAACATAAAATTGTACAACATTTAGCCGAACAATTACAAGCAGGAAAAACAATTGCTTTGCTTACAGATGCCGGAACACCGGGTATTAGTGATCCGGCTTTTTTATTGGTACGGGAATGTGTGAAGCATAATATCAAAGTAGAATGTTTGCCCGGCGCAACTGCATTCGTACCTGCATTAGTCAATAGCGGCCTGCCCATCAACAGTTTTTGTTTTGAAGGTTTTTTGCCTTTAAAAAAAGGTCGGCAAACCATGATGAAAAAATTAGCTGAAGAAGAACGCACCATGGTGTTTTACGAAAGCCCTATGCGTTTGGTAAAAACATTACATGAATTCATTCAATACTTTGGCGCCGAAAGATTATGCTGCGTAAGCCGCGAACTCACTAAAAAATTTGAAGAAAATAAAAGAGGTACTCTACAGGCAGTACATGATTACTTTAATGAAAAAACTGTGAAGGGAGAAATAGTGATTGTAGTGGAAGGGAGAAATAATTAATAAAATACCGCCACCTCCTTTAATTCTTTTCTCTTTAAATCCGGCACCCAACATTCAGATGCTGGATAACCAACAGGGATTAATAAAAATGGTTTTTCGTTTTGGGGCCGGTTTAAAACTTTGCTTAAAAAATTCATTGGGCTGGGTGTATGTGTAAGTGCCACCAGGCCTGCATTGTGTATGGCAGCTAATAAAAAACCACAGGCAATACCACAACTTTCGGTAACATAATAGTTTTGATGTTTATGCCCGTTGGCCTCCAGTTCGTAACTGCGTTTAAAAACAATTATTAAGTAAGGGGCCATTTCTAAAAAAGTTTTTTGCCAGTCTGTTCCAATTGGGGCAAGGTCTTTTAACCATTCTTCCGGCATTCTTCTGTTATAACTTTCCTGTTCTTCTTTTTCTGCTGCAACCCTTATTTGCTTTTTTATTTCAGGATTACTTACCACACAAAATGTCCATGGTTGTTTGTGTGCACCACTTGGTGCAGTAGAAGCGGTAAGAATTATTTTCTCAATTACTTCTTTCGTAATCGGTTTATCAGAAAAATCCCTGCATGTTCTTCTTTCATCCATCCATTTATAAAAGGAACTGCACCGTAATTTCACTATTTCGCTATCGTAAGTATCCCTCTCAAAAGAAATAAAAGGGAAACCGGCAATATTTTTTCTGGTAATCATAAATTCATTTTTTACAAGATACGCATTCTTTGTAAATCAGTGCAGATGACGCTTTCAGCTAAATTTTAGGTAACGCTCTTTTTAGGGTTTTATAAAAAAACGGGAAATTTTTATTTTACTAAATTGTTAAATTAAAAAAATACCAGTTTGTGGTATTGACAATCTGATTTTCATTTTTTAATATTTGTGAAACCTTTCCAAACTCCACTTTCCTGTTATTAACCCCCTTCTGAACTTCAGCAAAAACAGCATGAATGATTTACATGGCAGGTCATTATAGAAAATGAACTCTGCGGTTTTATTGTATTAATTCAAATGTGATTTTAAAAAAATTACTAATTGAGTAAAGGGTAAAGTATTGCCTGAAATGAAATAAAAATAATTGGTTTATGATTGACAAGGCACTAAAATTTATTGCAGAAGAAATTAACAACTACCTGTTAACCAAATTGTCGTTTGCCGACCCCAGCAAAATAGTTTTGGATAACATTGCCAAACTGCAGGATAGCGGCGGCGGTGGAAGTACCAATAAAATTATTCTCTCCCTTGTAAATATTGAAGAAGACAGGCTTTCTAAAAATCCGGATAATTTTTATAAAACCGATGATAATAAGGTAGTATATAAAAATGCGCCTATCCACTTAAACCTGTATTGCCTTTTCGCCTACAACCATGGTGAAAACGATTCAGAAACTACAAATCATTACGAAGAAGCCTTACTCTATATCTCTTATGTAATCCGTTTTTTTCAGCACCGCAATGTTTTTACCGCAAGCAATTCACCGGCGCTGGATCCGGGAATTGAAAAATTGTTAATGGAATTACATTCGTTAGGGTTTGAGCAGTTAAATCATTTGTGGGCTGTGTTGGGGGGTAAATACCTGCCATCGGTATTATATAAAATGCGGCTGGTGGTTATTGACGAAGGTTTACAATCAGGCATTGGGGAATTAGTTAAAAATGTAAACGTTGTAGAAAATTAAAATTATGAGCGTACAATTTCAATCGTTATTTACTGTACAAATGTTGCATGATTATTATGACAGGCATCATAATAAGTGTATGGATTTTGATATTGTGCCTGCTGAAGATTGTGCATTGCAGATGAAAAATATGCAGGTGCTGCATAAAAATTACAATAATAAATTACTTACAGTAATAAATGCCAGTAAAGAAATTAATGATATGCCACCACCCGATTTTAAACTTACCCCTTTTTTAAATTTTTATGATGGGTTGGTGTTTCGGTATTATTTGGTTTTGAAAAACCCTCACTTTGCCAACTTTACTTCAATAGCCTTAAAACAAGGGGAGAGAAAAAGATTGTATTTCAACAACCTCTCTAAAAATAAAGTGGGCAGTACAATGGCTTTAACCAACGCCATTGCTGCATTTACACTAAGCAAAATATATGCACCGGGTAATTTGGTTAAAGGCCCCGATGATAATTTTTACGAGGCCTTACGTATCAGTGATGGCACAGCAGCATCTAAAGATATTGCCAATACCAATTACTGGCAAAAAGCTGCGGCCAATAATCCTTATGTAAGTGATAATGACGAAGTGATTGTAACAGGTGGTAATTACAGCTATACCTTGCAAACACCTGCAAGCAATATCATCATAAAAATATTTGGCCTTAACAAGGCAGATAATAATTTGCCTTATGATAATTTACTGGAAACCGTTGAGAAAACATTTTCTCTAAATCAACAAACCATAACTATTGACCTTACCAGACAAAAACCCGGCAAATACAAAGTAGTGGTAAACAGCGAAGCAGATACCTGGCTTTACGTTGATACCAATGCGGTACAGCAAAATGTTTTTGGCATTATTGAAATACACCATTTTGAAAAGGTACCTGCCGATTTTAAATTGCTTACATCCCTCGGGCATATTAAAATACCCGAACCTGTTTTTAGCATCTGGTTTAAAAACCGTTCTGTTACCTGGAAATATATTTCTCAAAACGGCAACATAGGTGTGGCTGACAGTTCTCTTACACCCAAAATTTTTTTACCCAACAGTGCTGTAGCGGTAAAATCAAAAGAAGCAATAGCAATTACAGAAACACCGGTGGCAACATTAACAGCAACCAAAACAGCCACAGGAAAACAAATAAAAAATTTAAAAAACCCCGAAGTGGAAAAATTAGTATTTGAACAGGATGGCACCACGGGTTTTTTTTCAGCAAACATGTATTTAAAAATTGACACTTAAATAAAAACAAAATTTTTAACCATCAAAAATTATAAATTATGGGAACGTACAAAACACCCGGTGTGTATATCGAAGAGATAGCGCTCTTTCCACCATCGGTGGCACAGGTGGAAACCGCTATTCCGGCTTTTATTGGCTTTACCGAAAAAGCAAAAAAAGCCAATGATGAATTAAATCTGATCCCCACACGTATTACATCGCTGGTGGAGTATGTGCAGTATTTTGGATTGCCCGAATTTGAAAAGGATATTGCAGTAACATTATCAGGCGATGCTACAGTTAAAACGGTGATTGATGTAAGCTTTGCTGCCGGCCAAAACCCCAGCAATCACATAATGTATTACGCATTGCAAATGTTTTTTGCAAATGGAGGCGGCCCATGTTACATAGTTTCTGTTGGAACTACAGCAGCGGCTGCAGGCACAATAGACAAGGGAAAACTTAAAGATGGCCTTGATGCTATTAAAAAAGAAGACGAGCCTACCTTGCTTATTTTTCCCGAAGCCATATTAGGTTTGGATGATGCCAATCACGGCGCTATAATTTCCGATGCATTAAAACAATGCAAAGAATTAAAAGACCGCTTTGTTATTATTGATGTAAAAGTTGATAAAACAGATACGATTGCCGAAAACGCTGCAACTTTCCGTAATAATGTTGCAGGCACTTTGGATGAATTGAAGTATGGCGGTTGTTACTATCCATATATCAAAACAACTTTTCCTTACGCTTATAAAGAAGCTGAAATAAAAATTACAGAAAGCCGTACAAATATTGTAACACCACTTGGCGCTAACCCTACGCTTGATGGTATAAAAGCAATTGACAACAGTTTAGCCAACCAGGTAAAAGCAAAACTGAATTCTTTCTTTATCACATTGCCCCCTGCATCAAGTGTTGCCGGTATTTATGCATCTGTTGACCGTGACAGAGGCGTGTGGAAAGCTCCGGCAAACGTCCCCGTTTCAAATGTTGTTGGCCCCGATGTAAAAGTTACCGATGCAGACCAGGATGGACTGAATATAGATGTAACAGCCGGAAAATCTATAAACGTTATCCGTGCTTTTACAGGAAAAGGCACATTGGTTTGGGGTGCAAGAACATTGGCTGGTAACGATAATGAATGGCGCTATGTTTCTGTACGCCGCTTTTTTAATATGGTGGAGGAGTCTGTAAAAAAAGCGACTTATCAATTTGTGTTTGAACCCAACGATGCCAACACATGGGTTAAGGTAAGGGCGATGATAGAAAATTATTTGACCGTGTTATGGAGGCAGGGTGCATTGGCCGGCGCAAAACCAGAACATGCTTTTTATGTAAAAGTGGGGCTTAATATAACCATGACGGCGCAGGATATTCTGGAAGGATACATGAATGTGGAAATAGGAATGGCAGTAGTACGTCCGGCAGAATTTATTGTGCTCAAGTTCTCTCACAAAATGCAGGAATCATAGAATGGAAATATGATTTTTTTGTGCCGGGCTTTAGTAATTCTATTTGGCTTTATTGGCGTCGCACTCTTCAACTGCAACTCCTTATTCAGCTTTACCTGCCTGGTATTTAAAAACGACAAACAGTAAACAAAAATTATCTCATCAATCTAAACAAATAATATTATGGCAAACTATCCCTTACCAAAATTTCACTTCCGTGTGGAGTGGGGTGGCGCAAAAATTGGTTTTTCCGAAGTAAGCGGCTTATCTGTAGAAACAGACGTGGTGGAATACCGTGATGGCAGCAGCCCCGAGTTTCATAAAATAAAAATGCCGGGCATGCAAAAATTTGGCAACATTACTATGAAACGTGGCATTTTTCAGGGTGATAACGATTATTACAAATGGTGGAACACCGTTGCATTAAACACCATCGAAAGGCGGGATGTAACCATCAGTCTGTTAAATGAAAATCATGAGCCTGTTGTGGTATGGAAAGTAAAAAATGCCTGGCCATCCAAAGTACAGTCAACTGATTTAAAAAGCGATGATAATGGCGTGGCCATCGAAACTATCGAACTGGCACATGAAGGTTTGGTAATGCAAAACGGCGATTGATTATGGCAAACAACTATCCACCGGTAGGTTTTTTTTTCCGGGTTCAGTTTCAGCTGGGCGGCGTGGGCAATGCCGATGCTATGTTTCAGGAAGTAAACGGCCTTAATGCTGAGTTACTTACCGAAGAAGTAAGGCAGGGTGGCGAAAACCGCTATTCACAAACATTACCCACACGTGCAAAATACAGCGACCTGGTTTTAAAACGTGGACTGATAATAGACTCTGCCATTGTAAAATGGTGTAAAGATGCTATTGAAAACCTCGATATAAAACCGATAACAGTTGTAGTTACACTGCTCAACGAAAAAAATACGCCATTGCAAACGTATAATATCGTTAACGCATGGCCCAAAAAATGGTCCGTGTCCGACTTTAATGCACAGGAAAGTAAAATAGTGGTGGAAACAATGGAACTAAGTTATCAATATTTTAAAGTGGGTTAAAAAAATAATTGTATGCCTGTAGAAATTCTGGAAATTATTGTAAGGGCTAATGTACAGGAGTTGGGTACTGACGTGGCTGCAACTTCGCCGGCTAACAGCACCGAAGGCGATAATATTCAGCAGCAGGCAATTGTGGAAGAATGTGTAGAGCAGGTATTGGAAATTTTACGCCATCGTACAGAACGCTAAAAAATATTTATCATGAGCGGTTTTTTAGATAAAATAAAAATCATCGGTTTTAAAGAAGCTACAGAGTCTTCGCTGGGTGTGCCATTCAGTATTTATATTGGTATGTTCAACCCGGAAAAATACAGTACTACCAAGCAGAGTTTGTTTAATACCGACCGCAGGCCCGGCGCTACCGGCAGCGAACAACGTTTTAACAGGGAGCAACCCCGTACTTTTAATTTCGATTTTTTAGTGGATGGTACCGGAGCTTCGGGTGAAACCAGAGAAGTGCTTGCAGATATTATTTTATTTAGAGCCACCTGTGGTTTTATTGGGGATACCCACAGGCCAACATATCTTATTATTCAATGGGGAACATTTTTAGCCCGTTGTGTACTTACTTCATTAACGATTGATTACACTTTGTTCCGCCCGGATGGTACGCCATTAAGAGCTACACTTAAAGCAAGCTTTACAGAATATACCACACCGGTTCTGGAGCAGTTACAAAATTTTCTCAGCTCACCTGATGTAACACATGTAAGAACTGTAATTGAAAATGACCGGTTGGATTTAATGAGTTACAACATTTATAAAAACTCAAAATATTATATGGAACTGGCAAGGGTAAATAACCTTAACCATTTTCGTAAACTTAAAGTGGGGGATAAAATTGTTTTTCCACCAATTGAAAAAAGTAAATAAGATAGCGAAAGTGATTTTTAAAAACTGTCAGCCTGAGCTTGTCGAAGGCGGGTTAATTAATAAAAAAAAGCCGACATACAATATTTTCAAAAAAGTAAATAATGTCTAACCTGCGCCTTTTACCCAATCAGGGAAATACCGACCTGGTAACATTTAGCCTGACGGTTAATGGCTTGCCCGTGGGTAAAGAAATTGGTGTGGTGTCTGTTGCAGTAAATAAAGAAGTAAATAAAATTCCCTGGGCAAAAATTATTATACAGGATGGGGATGTGGCCACAGAAGATTTTGAAATAAGCAACCAGGAGACATTTAAACCGGGCAACGAAATTGAAATTCAGGCCGGTTATCATTCAGACGAAAGCACCATTTTTAAAGGCATTATTGTAAAGCATGGCATTAAAATTTTACGTGACAGGCATTCTTTGCTGGAAATAGAATGTAAAGACGTGGCAATAAAAACTACAGCAGGTAAAAAAAATAAATATTATTACGATAGTAAGGATACAGATGTAATTGAAGAAATTTTAAACACCTACTCCATACAAAATGATGCAACAGCAGATGCCGCAGATGTAACGCATAAAGAAGTGGTACAGTATTATTCAACCGATTGGGATTTTATTGTTTGCCGTGCCGAAGTAAGTGGTAAATTAGTAATGCCCGATGATGGGAATGTAGTAGTAAAGAAACCCGATTTTACACAACAGCCTATTGCAGTATTGCAATACGGCGGAAATATTCTGGAGCTGGAAGCGATGATGGATTCCACTTATCAATATGCAGGGGTAACAGCATCCGGCTGGAACTATTCCAACCAGGAATTATCAGAACAGGATGCAGTTGAACCGGTTTTGCAGGAAGAAGGAAATATCAGCAGCCGTGATTTATCTGATGTGCTGGGTTTAGATACGTATAAATTATTTCATTCCGGTAATGTTAACGATCAGGAATTACGGGGATGGGCAAGTACACAGTTATTAAAAAGTAAATTATCGAAAATAAAAGGGCGTATAAAATTTTTAGGTTTTGCTGATGTTAAACCCGGATGTTTAGTGGAACTGCAAGGCGTTGGTGACAGGTTTAACGGAATTGCTTTTGTATCAACAGTGCGCCATAGTATTAATGATGGAAACTGGTACACCGATATTAATGTAGGGCTTTCTCCCAAATGGTTTTCGCAGCAGGATGACGTGTCTGCCATGCCTGCATCAGGATTAATTCCTGCCATATCCGGTTTACAGATTGGTATTGTTACCCAATTAGAAAATGATCCTGATGGCGAACACCGCATCCAGGTACGTGTACCTGTAATTGATGCTGCAGCCGATGGCATTTGGGCAAGAGTGGCTTGTTTGGATGCAGGCAATGAAAGATGCAGTTATTTCCGCCCTGAAGTAAGTGATGAAGTAATTGTTGGTTTTATTAATGATGATCCCCGGGATGCTGTGGTGTTAGGCATGTTCAACAGCAGCGCTTTACCTGTGCCAACAGATGTGTTTCCTGAAAAAGATGAAAATAACATCAAAGGTTTTTTAACCCGCAGCAAACTCAAATTCACTTTTGATGATGATAAAAAGATCATCACACTGCAAACACCTGCCGAAAATAAAATTGTAATTAATGATGATGATGGAAGTATTGTATTGCAGGATCAGAACAATAATAAAATAACGATGAACAGTGATGGTATAACAGTGGAGAGTGCAAAAGACCTGATACTAAAAGCAACCAATAATGTAAGTATAAAAGGGGTAAAGATTGAAGCCGAAGCCAGCAGTGAATTTTCTGCAAAGGGAAATACAAAAGCCGGATTGCAAAGCAGCGGGCAAACAGAAATAAAAGGCGGTACAGTAATGATAAACTAAAAAAATTTTTTATGCCAGGCGCAGCAAGAGTTGGAGATATGCATACATGCCCGATGGTAACACCGGGTACACCACCGGTGCCACATGTTGGCGGGCCTGTTAATCCGCCGGGTTGCATAACTGTTTTAATTGAAGGAAAACCTGCTGCAAGAATGGGAGATTTACTTACCTGTACGGGCCCGCCGGATAGTATAACAAAAGGTTCTGCCACGGTAAAAATTGGCGGCCAGCCGGCAGCAAGGGTTGGAGACACAACAGCACACGGCGGTTCAATTACTTTAGGAAGTTTTACTGTGATTATTGGAGGGTAATTTTTAAGGGCATTGCAAAAATTAAAAATATGGAAGCAAAAAAATCTTTTCTCGGTGTTGGCTGGTCTTTTCCCCCAACGTTTTATAAAAACCCCTGCAGGGTGGAAATGGTATCGGATGAAGAAGATATTGAACAGAGTTTAAAAATTCTTTTATCTACCCGCCACGGCGAACGCATTATGCAACCCGAGTATGGCTGTAATTTAGACGTGTTATTATTTGAACCCATCAACACATCGCTCATCACTTTTGTAAAAGACCTTATTGAAAAAGCAATACTGTATCATGAACCAAGAATTGATTTAAAAAAAATAGATATAATAACCGACCAGGTATTGGAAGGTTTACTATTGATAGAACTGGAATATGTTATCCGGACCACCAATTCAAGATATAACATGGTGTATCCTTTTTTATTAAAAGAAGCAGAACAACAACCAAAATAATCAGCTATGTGTGCAATAATAAAGAACCCGTTACAAAGAGATGGCACCAGTCAGAAAGACCGCCTGCTAAAAGCATTGCTGCCGGAAAATGCAAAAATTGATGACCGAAAAATTGAAGACATACTTTCTTTTGCAACTGAATACAGTAAGCTTATTAGTTTTTATAACACCGATAATAAGCCTGATGGCGGCGATTGGTCATGCTTTTATGAAAATGACCCCTGCATTTTGTTAGCCTTATTAGCAACAACAGATACCGACAGTATTGAAACTGCCTTTAAAAAAATAGAAGAGAAAATTAATAATTACCTCACCCAAAAAGATTGTGATGAACATGAAGGCGATAAAGCCGATCCCCTACCCGGTTATTATGACGAAATAATAAACCTTATTTACAGTGTTGCCATACAAATACAAAAAGCCTGTAAAAAATTACCCGACGGGCATTTGCTTAAAGAAGAGATAATCGCCCTTATTACAAATGACCTGCATTTAGCAATTATTGATAACAGGCAACAGGATGCACTGATTAAATTAATTGGCTTTGATAAAGGAAGCCTGGCGCCGTTAAATGATTACAATGCATTTATACAATCCCCTCAAAATAATTTTTGCATTTGCACTAAAGCATGGCAGCTCGACCGGGAAGGATACGATTGTATTTATCCTGATAATTCCTTTAGCCTGGAAACTTTAAAAACACTATTCTATATATTTTTTATTACACTGGTGCAGATTAAGCAAAAGGCAAAAATTTATTTTGAAGAATGTATTGAAAAAAATGATGCCCATCAGCCACATGTAACTTTATTTCTTACATTTTTGTACCTGTTTCAATACGCAATTGATCATTTAAATACTTTAACCCGGTCGCATTTATTGTACTATTACGAAAAGGTATTGTGCCTTCATAAACTAAAAGAAGTGCCGGATAAAGTGCATGTAATTTTTGAACTGGCTAAAAATTTTCATACGCAGTTAATTGAAGAAGGTACTTTGCTTAATGGCGGTAAAGATGATACCGGCAAACAGGTGGCGTATGCATTGATGGAAGAAGTGGTAGTGAATAAAGCAAAAGTGGAAGAAATAAAAACAGTATATATAAATGAAACCAGTGGCGTGGTACATGCTGCGCCAAAGGCCGATACCAAAGATGGTATTGCCGAAGCTTTTAATAAAGATGAACAGGCGCAATGGAAAGCGCTGGGCAGTACAGATAATCCTTTAAATGAAGTGGGTTTTGCATTAGCCTCCCCCATGTTTTTTTTGAAAGAAGGGCTAAGGGTGGGAATGATAAGTTACCATATAAAAAAAGAAACTGCTGCCAACATAAATATATTATCAACACATAAAATTTTCAGGTTATTATACAGTTCTGGTAAAGAGTGGGTGGAAGTTGAAAATATATTTGATGTTATTGAAAGAATTATTTTAAAGTATCCTGAAATCTCTAAATTATATAAAGCAGTTACAGCCGCTGCCAAAGAAGAACTGGTTAACAAATTATTTGATCAAATAAAAAATTTCTTTTTTAAAAGAGACGGCAATACAGAAACAGGCACACCGATAGTATCGGCTGCCTCACCCGGCAATATTGTGATAAAAAAGGCCAGGGCAATTAAAATTTCAGATGAGTTTAATTTTTCTGATGCACTGGGCATTATAGAAAAACTGGATGTAAATACTATTGCAGATTATTTTATTTCTTCTTTTAATACAACAACAAATATAAAAGAGAAAAAATTTGTAACAAAAGCAAATATTAAAATAGGTGATGTTGATGTGGTTGTTGATGAGAAAGCATTGCGTAAAGAACTATTACAGGTACGTAGTGATATACTTGCAATTAAACATGTATTTATAAACAGGATGGGAGATGTATATGATATTATTAAAAAGAAAGATCCCACAGATCCTCAAAATGAAAAAATAATTGAAGAAACTGTTTTTAACAGGAATGAACTTGATTTTATTATTGTAGCAAATACCACGGCTCCTGCATTTGCACCTTTAATTGTGGATGAAAAAAATCCGGATATACAATCTCAATGGCCGGTAATAAAAACATTGGTAAAAAATAATTTTGATGCAAAGGGAGAAATCAGCTGTAGGTATAATGCTATAAAAAAATTGCAGATAAAAGGAGTGGATATGAGGGTGGCTGCTTATGGAATGAAGGGGCTGGTAGTTCAAAATGACACCGCAATATTAGACAATTCAAAAGAGATACAACCTTTTACTGCAAGCCCTTACCCAGGTTCGTATTTTTATGTAGGCAATAAAGAAGTGTTTCAAAAGAAACTGGAATTTGTTGGCTTGCAATTGGATTGGGCAGGTAAACCGGCAAGTTTCGATAATTATTACCTGCATTATGTTGGCAACGATAATAATACCATCAACGATAATTCATTCAGGGTAAATACAGAATTACTTAATGGTAATATTTACCAGGACATTTTCAGGGGTAACGGCCAGCAAATTTTTAATAAAGGCTTTCAGGGAAAATCAATAATTCTTTTAGGTGCAATAAAAACAAATGAAAAAGAATTTAACGGAGAGATTGGTTTTGCAACAAACAATAATAACCTTTCTCAATTGCAAAGTGGGTTTGAATTACGTTCTTTTGCAAGGGACCCTTATCTGGCTGATTTTGCCGAGTACACAGTGAATGTTAATCGTGGTTTTATGCGTTTGGCATTAACGCCACAGGATTTTCTGCATTCAGCTTATCCTAAATCTTTATTAAAACTTGTGGTGGGGCAAACAACGCCGCTTTCCGATGCTCAACTCATTAATGAACCTTATACACCAAAATTAAAAAGCACCTCACTTTTTTATGTTTCAACAGAGCGTACATTGTTTGGTGCAAATAATTATAACGCCACTATCGAACAGTTTTATCACATTACTCCTTTTGGATATCAAAAAATAGAAATTGATAAATTGAATGAAGTGTTTTTATTACCGCAGTTTTTATATGCCCATCAACCCACACAGGCAGAACTGGATGCAATTAAAAAAGGGAATGATGTTTTATTTACACAGGGCAATCTATACATCGGTTTAAAAGATGCAGAACACGAGCAAAAAGTAAATATCCTCTTCCAGGTATTGGATGGCACAGGGGATAACCGTTTTGCACCGCCGGATATTGAATGGAGTTATTTGGTAAATAATCAATGGGTGGTATTTAAACCTTTTGAGATAGAAGATCACACAAGAGCAGACGAAAATTCTAAAAAAAGTTTATTAAAATCAGGCATTATCGAATTCAGTTTGCCAAAAGCCATCACAAGTGATGCGACTACTATTTTAAATTCAAAATTATTATGGATACGGGCAACAGCACATGAAGACCAGTTAACAACAACTGACAGCGATTCTATGCTTGGCCTGCAACGCATTGCTGCCTTGCCCGATCTGGTGGCTGTAATTGCACAGGCTGGGATTGCTCAATTTGAAAATCATGATAATTCTTTAACTCATCTGGCCACACCATTGCCTGCAAAAACAATTGCCAAGTTTATCGACAGCCGTGCTGCTATAAAAAAATTGGAACAGCCTTTTAATTCTTTTGACGGGCAGATGCCGGAAAACGATAACCAGTTTTATACAAGGGTAAGTGAGCGCCTGCGGCATAAAAACCGGGCCATTTGTATTTGGGATTACGAACGCCTGGTATTACAGGCATTTCCGCAACTGCATAAAGTAAAATGCCTTAACCATACAGGTATTGCCCCCAATTTATTAGAGCCAAATATATTTAAGTTACGGGAAATTACGCCGGGCTTTGTAACCGTATCTGTAATTCCGGATTTGAGAAATAAAAATGCCATTAATAAACTGGAACCCCGTGTACCGATAGGTGTGCTGGATGATATAAAAGTATTTTTGAAAAAACGGACCAATCTTTTTGTAGCATCACACTACACCGATAAGCTTGATTATTTGCAGGTATTGAATCCACTGTACGAACCGCTAAAAGTAAAAACCTGTGTTCGTTTTTACGAAGGGCTGGATGCTGCTTATTATCAATATGTATTAAACCAGGATTTAAAAGCATTCCTTTCTCCATGGGCATTTGATGCCAATAAGGAAATCAATTTTGGATCTGCATATCATAAATCGGCCATACTCAATTTTATTGAAGAAAGAAAATATGTGGATGTGGTATTGGGTTTTGAAGTGGTACATTATAAAGACGGAACGGCGCAACCCGATTATGATCCCGATTGGATAATACCCACCACATCACGTTCGGTTCTTACATCATACAATAAAATAGATATTGGTTCAGCGTATGAGCATGATATAGAAGCTGTCCCTTACGATGAAAACAACCCTTGCCCTTCATGTGGTATTACTGTTACAAAAAATGCCATGAAGGAACCTGTTGCTTAAGTAGTATAATATTTAAAAAGAAAAGCTATGACTGAAAATATAACCATATCAAAAGCTGCCCCGCCCTTTACCAGTATGAACTTTGAGGTATTGCGTGATTTAGGGATAAAGCATTTTGAAAAAATGGGCAGCAAATTATGGACCGATTATAATTTGCACGACCCAGGCATTACCATATTGGAAGTGTTATGCTATGCCATTACAGATTTGGGGTACCGTACTAATTTTTCCATTGAAGATATTTTAGCTTCTTCTAATAACCATCCCGGGCAAAAACAATTTTTTAGCGCACTGGAAATTTTAACGTGTAACCCGGCTACTGAAAATGATTTCAGGAAAATATTAATTGATGTGGCAGGAATAAAAAATGCCTGGCTTGTAAAAACCACACACCAGGAAATGCAATTGGCTGCAGATAAAAATGCCAATAAAGAATGGTACACCCGGTTTAAAAAAACAGGCGATACCGCTGCTGAAATTAAACTAAACGGTTTGTACGATGTATATATCGATCTGGAAGATGATGTCGATCAAAAAGATCTTGACAGGGTAAATGATATAACACAATGTGCCTGGCAAACTTTATGGAAGCACCGTAACCTTTGCGAAGATTTTGTTGGCGTAAATGTTATTGAAGAAATGGAATTTGGTATTGAGGCACAATTGGAATTATGCCCCGGTGCAGATGTGAATAAAGTGGCAGGGGATATTTACTATTTTATACAGGAATACCTTACACCAACAATTCCCTTCTACAGTTTTAAAGAAATGTATGAGCAGAAAAAGAAATTATGTGAAGAAATTTTTGAAGGCCCTGTTTTGTGTAACGGGTTTATTGATGATACTGAACTGGATAAGGCACAGTTACGGAAAGAAATTTATGTGTCGGATTTGTGGCAGGTAATTATGGATGTATGTGGCGTGGCAGGCATAAAAAAACTAGCCATTAAAAAATGCAATGGAGATGATGTGGTTGTAATTAATCCGAAGGATAAAAACTGGTGCCTTAAGATTGATGCATATCATAAACCAAAATTAATTTTAAGCTGTTCTAAAATTTTCTTTCAAAAAGAATTTGACTGTATTTATCCTGATGACAGAAAAGTACAGGACCGCATAGCGCTGCAGCAAAAATTACACAGGCCGGTAAAAAAATCTCAGGCCACTCCATTGCTTGATGCAGGTACCGGCCGTAACCTGGAAGAATATTTTACTATTCAAAATGAATTTCCGTTCACCTATAAAATTGCAGAAGGGCAGCTTATTGAAAATGACAGCATATTAAGAAGAGCGCAGGTAAAACAACTTAAAGGTTACCTGGTGTTGTTTGATGAAATGCTGGCCAATTACCTCATGCAGTTGTCAAGGGTAAAAGACCTGTTATCCATAAGTCAGCCCGAAGAGCACAGTTATTTTTATCAAACACTTTATAATATCCCTGGAGTAAAAGATTTAATTAAACCCTTTGTTGAAAGAACAGATAAAGCTGTTACATGGGAACAATTTAGCAGCGGCGAAAATAATTATGTAAACCGGTTAAAAGAAATTATTGAAACAACAACAAAACAAAAACAACGTAAAAATATTTTTTTAGATCATTTGCTGGCCCGTTTTGGCGAATCATTTTCTGCTTATGTAACTCAGGTGTACGAAGAGCAGTGCAGCTGCACTGCCACACAGGAAGGGATGCAGATAGCAGATAAAGAACTAAAAGATAAAGCCGGGTTTTTAAAAAATATTCCTGAGTTAAGCAGCGAAAGGGGCAAAGGGTTTAATTATAAAGCACTGGACTGTGGCCGCCCTGATGTATGGGATACCAATAATGTAGAAGGCGTAAAGAAAAGGGTTTGTGCATATCTGGGTTTCCCCGATCATAAACGCAAAACATTAACCTGCCCGCCGGAGTTTGAAATAAAACCCTATCGTGTAATAACCGAAGGACGGGTACAAACTTACAGGCTTCGCTTAGATGATACCACAGGTAAACTTTTATTGGATGGATTAAAAGATTATAAGCAACAGCAAAATGCATTAAAAGATGCCAAAGATTTACGGGAGCAGGTGGTACGGGGAAAAATATTTATTTCTGCGGCTGATGCAAATGGGTTTGTAAGGGTGTATGTAAAAGACAGGGAAGATAATAATGCTTTGCAGAGTGAAATGATAAAGAAAAAAGATGCAGATGAATTAAAAACTGTTATTGAATTGCTGGCATTCCCTGACTGTTGTGCAATTGAAGGCTTTCATATTGTAGAGCATATTTTGCTAAGGCCAAAAGACGATGACTTTACACCATTGTTTGATCCGGTTGTTGTACCTGATATGCTGTCAGTAAAAGTAAATGCAACACCAACTGATTTATTAATTGAAGATGGTTATTCTTTTTGGATAACTGTAGTAGTACCTGATTGGTTACCACAATTCAAAAATAATATCAATGCAAAATACCAGTTTGAGCAATTGGTACGCAGGGAAACACCGGCACATATTGTAGTACGTTTTTGCTGGATGGCCCCCAAAGAAATGTACCAGTTTGAAACGGCATATTTAAAATGGCTGTATGAAAATGCATTGGAAAAACCAAACGATAGGGAACTTACCGGGAACGTAAATAATTTAATTACTGTAATGAAACAATGCAAATTCAGCATAAGGGAAATCGGTGACCCTTGTTTTAATGTAAGTTCAGCAGCAAAAGAAAATGAAATGGATAATGTAAAATGATAAAATAAATTTTGTTTACACTGTGTGTTTACACCGTGGTTGATGTCTTCACCAACCACAGTATGGAAACGAAACTGTTATTTTTAAAAGATCATTCAAGGCATACGGGTTTTATAATTGTATTTCACGCCATGGTTGGTGTATCACCAACCATGAAAAAATGATTCTTATTTAATTGATAAACTTATTTTTATGACAACCTGCGATAATGTTTCAAATCTTTCTTCCAGCCAGGTAACAAGGGTTAAGTTACTGGGTACAGGAATTGTTTGTTGCCTGGAAGTATTCAGGGATTCCCAGTGTTTTATAAGTATTACCAAAGGCATTGGTGTTACATCCCTTGGCCATGTAATTTGTATTACCGATAAAACAGTAAAGTATTATAAAGAATATACCGACCCCAATAATTATTTTAATACACTTATAAATTGCAAACCCGGCACTGAGCCTAAAAAATGTATTGTATATGAATTACTGGAACACAGGGAAGATGGTGCCATATCAATTGTACCGCAAAACCTTGATGCGGTTGATAAACCTTTTTTAGAAGATAAAGTAGTATTGCTTTATCTGGAAGATGAAACTAAAATGACAGTACGGATTCTATTAGTTGATGAGCAGGATATGTGGGCCATATTAAAATGTACCTGCATTATGGATACACATTGTATTCAAACAGAACCGGGGGAAGATGAAAATCTTTCTATTTTTGATAAGGATACAGAAGGTGCATTACCCGGAGATGAAGAATTATACAATGCCATACATAAAAAATATATGCTCAATGCTATTACCATACGCCGTTTTGGTTATGGCAGCGTGGATATTGGGGATTTGAATGTTGGTGATGGTAAAGAAGAAAACCTGCAACCCAATTTTGATTTTACTGACAGTACTCCTGAAAAAAGAAAGGAAAAATTCTTCCGGGAGTATGAATTGATAATTGACGAAGCATTAAAAAATTTAGATGATGAAATAGATAAGCTGCATAATTATTTTGGCTGTATGATTGATGCCTGCCATTGCAAGGAAGAAGAGATGGGGGATGAAATAAAATCTCCCTGCAACCCGGTTAATACCGATACCCAAACCGAAACGGGCCTGCAGGTGCACAATATCAAGATCTTCAATAACTATTTTACATTCATCAATAAAAAATGGGCAGTATATAAAAAGAACCGTAAACCTGCGGAGAGCATACAATATTTTTACGATTTTATAAAAGACCTGATTGATACGTATAATGAATTGCTGAATGAATTATATGAATTGGTAAACGATTGCTGTTCCGGCACCGATTGCTTTCCCCGCCACCTTATGCTGGGCCGCATAAAAGAAGAAGTAAGTTTTCAACCTTCTCTTTTCCGGCAGCAGTATTTACAACCTCCGGTTTATAATGGCAATGCCAACCGTTTGCAGCAGATACGTTTTTTACACTGGCGTATGGTGATAATGATGAAATGTTTTTATGTACCCGATTGGGAACTGGATGATTTTAGTGATGAGAGTTATTACGATGTGTTGCAGATAGAAGGAGAAAAAAAACTGGGACAGGATCCTAAATTACCCGTTCGCATTACACCAGGCCGCATGTTCAATGAGCTATTGGGAAAGCAAACTATTCCGTTTTATTACAACCTTTCCAACAGTCCGTATTCCATGCAAAATTATTGGGATTATCTATCTGCCAAACACAACAGGGAAGATCATCAGTTATCTTTTTTTAATAAAGAAGAGCCGGGTTATGCTGAATTGGATTTTGTGGTACACCCTTTTGTGTTTTCATTAAGCCAGTATCCATTCTACCGCATTGAAGGGCATACAGGAATGAAAATGCCCGATGCTGTTACTGCAATAAGAAATTTAAGGAAGAGATATGCGCTGAGTTTTGATGTAGTGCCCATAACATTCGAAGATTTAAAAAAATTATTTTCCCAGCCATTTGACGATGATGAATTTGCCGCATATGGGTTGGAACATGTATGCGGTGTGCAAAAAGGATATACATTTCTTTTATTACACGATGGAGAAAGTAAAACAAATCCCGGAATTGTGGTTGCAGATTTTCAGTTGCCTTTTATGTTTGTAAGAGAGCCTAAGAATTCTACGCCACCACCACCACCTCCTCCTCCGCCGCCGGTTGATGACAAACAAAAAATAAGAGAGCAATGGAAAAAGATAATCGACAGGATTGGTGCCGCAAAAGCAACGTCTGACGAACTGCAAAAAATAAATGGTATAACTGCAGTTATAGCAAAAAAAATAATGGAGGCCGGTATCAATTCTTATTTGCAGTTGAGTAAATTAACCGAAGCTGATATTCCCGTAATGGCTGCAATGTTGGAATTGAAAAAAGAAGAAATAAATAAAGCATGGTTTGAAGAAGCTGCTAAAATTGTAAAAGATGCCGGTATTAAATCAATACGTGATAAAATAGGTGTGGCAAATGGCAAAGACGATCTTAAAAAAATAAAAGGAATTGGTTCGGGTATTGAAACGGAGCTAAATAAAATTGGTATTGAAACTTACAAACAACTATCAACCTTAACTAAAGATGATATCGATAGTTTGGCAAAAGAAATGGGGCGCCTGCCACATACTATAAAAGAAGAATGGTTTACAGAAGCAAAAAAACTGGCAGGGAATAAATAAATTTTATAAAAGGCAAGATTTATTACTGATAAAATAATTGGATGACTGCTCAAAACCATACTATAAAAAAATTTGCGCTTGAACTGCAAACACGAAGCCGTGAGCAAAGCCATGCCCTGCAAAACCGCTGTATAAAATTGGTTAAGGAAGAGCTGGCAGGTGATATGGACAAATTATTATCCACTTATTTCCCCGGGGATGGTATTGTGCGGATAAATAAAATAGAAATTGACCTTGGCGATATAACCATGGAGGATTTGGAAAAAGATTTTATTGCAAAATGTATGGCAGGGTTTACCAGTACAATAAAAGCAATTCATATTCAAAAAGATTCACCGGTTAAAACTGAAATGGTGAGGATTGAAAAAGAAGAAAACGGTATTGAACAATTCTTTTATTTCTTGGCATCAGGAAAAATGCCCTGGGCAAATTATGGTATCAGCTTTAGCCAATGGCAATATTCAATTACGGATGCTATAAAAAGTAAAACTGATTTTTTTAAAGAAGGGTTTAGTTTTTTTCTGTTAAAAAACCCCCGGGCAATTGAGCGGTTAATATTGCAGTTTGACGACGGGTTTATAATATCATTGATTGAGTTGTATCGCCCTGAAGTAAAGAAGGAATTTATTTCCCTGGCACAGATATTAAATGATAAAATACTTACAGCAGATACTAAGATGTTGCGTAAAAAGATATTTATACAGGTATTACCCGGCTTATTAAGTTATAAAAATACAGTTGATACCCAACAGGTGCAGGAATTAACTGCATGGATAAGTAAACAATTTTCGGAAGGTGGGTATGAAAAAATATTTGCTGGACTTAACGAAATAATTGAAACCATTGCAGAAAAATTATTTAATGTTTTTACGCCTGGGAGTGAAAAAGAAATTGCAGCGCAAAAAACTGATAAAGAAGATGAACCGGCAGATAATGAAAATGAGTTGAATGAAAAAGTTCCAGGGAAAGAAGTAGACAAGGCAATGTATATTCAAAATGCCGGCCTTGTCCTGCTCCATCCATTTTTACAAAAACTGTTTATAGCAACAGGGTTAATGCAGGGGGATAGTTTTATAGATGGCTACAACAAACAAAAAGCGGTACATCTGTTACAATATTTAGTCAACAGACAGCAGCAATTGCCCGAATATATAATGCCACTGAATAAAATTTTATGCGGCGTGCCAGGCGAAGAACATATTAACCGGTTTATAAAATTGGAAGAAACTGAAATAAAAGAAGCTGATGAATTATTAAATGCAGTGCTGTCGCACTGGGCATCTTTAAAAAACACATCTGCCGAAGCCCTGCAGGAAACTTTTTTACAGCGAAATGGGAAGTTAAGTTTTAATGAAACAGACAACTACTGGAAATTACAGGTGGAAAGAAAAGCCGTGGATATTTTATTAGATAAGATACCCTGGGGCTTTTCTTATATACAATTACCCTGGATGAAACAGGCGCTGGTAACAGAATGGTAAACAATAAGTATCTATAATCATTAATAATAAAACTTATTTTATGGCAACAAATAAAACAACAGCTACAGCAGGTAATGCAGTATATACTTATCGTGGCGGAAAAAAATTATTACTCGATAAAGCTGCCGATGAATTTGTAGTACGGGCACTTCCCGAAAAATTAGAATCGCTTACAATGCAAAAAGCTGATAAGGTTTCCTCAGCATCAACAAAAGTAACCGTTAATGAAAATAATCTTGATGCACAGATGATTAAAAGCCGGGAAATTGCACCAACACATCATGCATATTATCTTAAAAACAGTAAAGAAGAATTTTTAATTACCGACAGAATTTTAATCACATTTAAAAAAGAAGTGCCACCGGAAAAAGTTGATAAGCTGATGGCAAAATATGGATTGCTGCTGCTTGAAAAATATACTGATAAGGATTACCTGTTTCAGGTTACAAAATATGCAGGTAAAAACCCTGTAAAATTAGTAGTGGAACTTACCGAAAATGAACCGTTGATAGAGTTTGCAGAAAATGATTTAAACCAACGCATGAAGGCATATGCATTAGTCCTGCCAACCGATCCGGTTTATGAACGGCAATGGCATTTGCATACGCATATGGTTAATGCAGATTTTGATAACCGCTCCTGCAGCCGTTGCGAAGAGGCATGGTTGTTATTAGACAATTACGGCAGCAGCGATGTGGTGGTGGGTATTACCGACGATGGCTGCCGCATCAATCATACAGATTTTAACTCGCCGGGGAAATTTGCCGGCTGGGGTTATTTAAGGGGCACACGCCTGGTTAACAATGCAGATATTGATGCTGCCCCGGGTGAAATGTATAAAGCAGGTTCCAATCATGGTACATCATGTGCAGGGGTAATTGGAGCAGAGGCAGATGCTGCTTTAACGGTTGGTGCAGCACCTGGTTGTAAATTATTTCCTGTGCAGTGGGAGAGTAACGGGCCAAGCCTTTTTATAAGCGATTCTAAATTTATAACGGTATTAAATCACCTGTCAGACAAAGTAGATATTATTTCTAATTCCTGGGGAAATGTCCCCATCAGTTTATGGTCATCGCAGGTCATCAGTAAAATTACACAGCTTGCACAAACAGGTGGTAAAAGGGGCAAGGGTATTGTTTTTCTTTTTGCTGCCGGAAACGAAAACTGCCCAATCAGCCATACTGCAACTGTTGATGTACCTTATACCGATGGCGTTGCTTTAGAAAATAATGAATGGGTATGGGCCGGTGTGGAAACTTCAAAAAGGTTTACAAATAATCTGGCAGGCATACCCGGTGTAATGCATGTGGCAGCATTGGCCAGCACTGCACAGCGAAGCCACTATTCTAATTTTGGTACAGGCATAGGCATTTGTGCACCATCAAGCAACTCACATGAGTATCACCGCATGACGGTAAAAGGGCTTGGTATATCAACCACTACCGGAACCAGCAGTAACGTTACAAATACATTTGGCGGCACATCAAGTGCAACACCACTTGTTGCAGGTATTGCAGCATTGGTTATTGCAGCCAACGCAAATTTAACAGCAACCGAAGTGCTGGGGGTATTAAAACAAACTGCCTCAAAAGATTTAAACATGCTGGCTTATGCAAAAACACCGCCAGGAAATTTTGATACAGATACATCCTGGGATATTTCTCCAATAGCGCCATTTGATAAAGGCGATTTTAAAAACGTTGGCGGTACAGATGGCACATGGAGCCCCTGGTTTGGGCATGGAAGAGTGGATGCTTTTAATGCAGTAAAAAAAGCCGTTGAATTAAGGGGCGGCGTTAACGGGCAGGCCAGCCTTAAAATTATTGCAGCATTGGTAAACCCTGTGGGTGATGATGCCGGTAATGAAACTATTTCGCTGCTCAATAATTCGGCACAGCAACTTAATTTATCAGGATGGGCATTTGCAGTAAAGGGTAAAAAACAAATTTTAAGCGGGCAGATTAATGGCGGCCAGGCCATAAATATAAAAGCCGATCCCTCAAAAATAAAATTATCAAATAAGGGGGCAACCATAAGCCTGATAAATCCGCAGGGAAATAATATACAGGATGCCACCTACAAAGCTGCTGATGTAAAAGAAGGCGCAGCCGTGATATTTTAAAAATATATTGGTATGGAAAAAGCATTATTAAACAGGCAAAGCAGTTTTGGAAACTCCAATACAAATCCGGGTTTATTCATACAACCAAAACTCACCATCAATAATCCTGATGATGCGTACAGGCATGAAGCCGATGCTATGGACGATAAAGTAATGCGGATGGAGCAACCGGGGTTCAGTTAAAACCATTACCAATAAGTTCGGTGTAACGCAAATGCGAACATTGCGAAGAGGAAGAAAAAAAAATGCAGCGCAAAGAAAAAGATGGGGAAGAAGTGGGGGCTGCTGATAATTTAGAAAATTATGTTGGCAGTTTAAGTGGCAGAGGCCATTAATTACCAAATGAAGTACTTAATTTTTATGAGCCACGTTTTGGTTATGACTTTAGCAATGTAAAAGTTCATCCTGATATTTTTGCTTCAAAATAGTAACAATCAGACTGCCCTGGATGAAAGAAATATTTTATGTAGAATGGGATGACAAAAATTGTTAGGCAATTAGATTTATGGAAGTTTAAAAATTTATTTATCATTAAAACATTTTTTATGAAAAAAGTAGTTCATTATGACACCAATGCGTTATTGAAAGCCATGCAAGAAATAGCGATAATCTTTTTATTATCCCTTCTTATTATTGGGTGCAAAGGGAATAAAGCAAAAAATGAAGTAAAGCAGTTTCAGACAACTACTGAATCACAATGGAATGGTCAGACTATAACGGGTACAGTAAAGAATTTGAACGACACCCATATTTCTTTTGTGTCAGTTGAATTTGACCTGGTTGATGACAAGTACCATGTGTTGCAGACAGTAAGTGCTTCCAATGACAAAGGGATAGAGCCAAAAGGCGAATGGGGTTTTGAAATACCTGCAAGTGCGGCAGGGGCAAGATCAACGAGACTAAAAAATACAATTGTGCGATAATTTTAAACGACACAAATAATTAAACCTTGCAACACTTTATTTCGATATCAAAATCTGATAATCAGAAATTACCTGCGTTCATTTCCAGGAAAAAAAACTCTTCTCCGTTTTTTAAACCTGTGATACAACCCAAACTCACCATCAACAATCCCAACGATGCTTATGAACAGGAAGCCGATGCCATGGCTGATAAAGTAATGCGGATGGAGCAACCCGGTGTTCAGTTAAAACCTTTGTCCATAACAGCTGTGCAACGTAAATGCGAACATTGCGAAGAAGAAGAAAAACAAATGCAGCGCAAAGAAAAAGAAGGGGAAGAAATAGGGGCTGATGATAATTTAGAAAATTATGTTAGCAGTTTAAGCAGCAGCGGTCAACCCTTACCTAACGAAGTCCGTAATTTTTATGAGCCACGTTTTGGTTATGATTTTAGTAATGTAAAAGTTCATACTGGAAGTGTTGCTTCAAAATCCGCACAATCCATAAATGCGTTGGCATATACTTCAGGAAATAATATTGTGTTTAATGATGGACAATATTCTCCAAATACTGATAGTCGCAGGCGGTTGCTGGCACATGAATTAAGTCATACATTACAGCAGGGGACTTCAATAAAAAAATATTCCAAACAAAAGCTACAACAACAGGTTCTTAATCCTGATACCAGAATTGCAGATGTTATTCAACGTGCTATGAAATTTGAATTGCAAACTGAAAATATTATCTGGAGAACTAATGCTAAAACATCTTCCAAACTTCCACGCAAATTTGGCCCGGACGATTTTCTTGTTAAAGGGACTAAGGGTAAACCGGCAAAGGGAGGAAAAGAGGGAACGGCAATTGAGTTGCAATCTGAGCATGGAGGATTTGTAGAATTTGAAACACCAAAGTGGTTTCGTAATTGGTGTGAACTTAAAGAACGAATTCAGGAAGCAGTTGACATGACTGATAAGATCAGTAAATCAAAAATTGTATCAACAACCGGAGGAATTAATACTGTTGAATTTCCTTTTGATATTAAACGACTTAAACAAACAAAGGCTTTTCCCTCAGGATTAAAAACAGGAGAATCTCTCCAGGTTGAAATTCTTGACCCTGATTGGAAAGCAAAAATTCAAGCTTCTGAAGCGATAGAACTTCCACAATATGAGTCTTTATTGAGAGAACACGAAAAACCAGCCCGGGTTACTTCCACTCTTTCAGGAGCACAAAATATTTTGAATACTGCCAATACTGCAAAACTCCCGGCTTCAGGTTTAGCTAATCTTTTAGGGTTTCTTCAGATTATAGTTAACTACATAAACAGGGGGCAGGATGTTGACCTTAGCAATCCGGGTTTGCCTGAAGGAGATCCAGCCAAATTTGCTTTCAGGTTAATGTTCAGAACAAGCTTTTCATCTGTTTATGATTCTCTATTGAGTAAAGATGAAAAAAAGATATTTAAAGAAATTATTACGAAAGATATTATACTAAATGAGTTGGGGCTTGACCGGAAAACAAAATTTTTTAAACATGGGCACGGTACAAAAAGGCTTGCAGGCCCTGCTATTTATGATTGGCTGATAAGTATTATGGGAAGTGGAAAAGATTTATTGTCTCCACTTAAGGAAGGAAGTGCCGCAATGGGAAAATTCGATGTAGTTACCAAAGCTGGAGAAAAAGATACAAACCTGGTAAAATTTGAAGCAAGGGGAAGTTCAACACATGGTACAGGCTCAGGTGGAATGGTTAAACCTGCAAAAGATTGGGTAAGCTTTATTGAAACAATTTTTAAACAGGCATTTACAAATAGAAACAGGACAGGCAGCACAGAGCTGAAATACGACCCTGCAAAATGCCCTTAGATGAGGGGATTATGAAGAATTAATAATTAGTGACAAAATTTTCAGAAAAAAATAATGCAAAAGTTCAGTAACAAATCGTCAATAAAAGAAAGTTATGGATTAGCTTCTAAAAATGTAAATCTATTCTTTAAAGGTATTCAACCTAAATTAACCATTAATAACCCCAACGATAAATATGAACAGGAAGCCCATGCCATGGCAGATAAAGTAATGCGGATGGAACAACCCCGTGTTCAGTTAAAATCTTTACCAATAACTGCTGTACAACGTAAATGCGAACATTGCGAAGAAGAAGAAAAACAAATGCAGCGCAAGGAAATGAATGGCGAAGAAATAACCGCAGATAATAATTTAGAAAGTTATGTTGGCAGTTTAAGTGGCAGCGGACAGCCATTACCAAATGAAGTTCGCAATTTTTATGAGCCACGTTTTGGTTATGATTTTAGTAATGTAAAAGTGCATACGGATGGTGTAGCAGCAAAATCGGCACAATTAATAAATGCGTTGGCATATACTTCAGGGAATAATATTGTGTTTAATAACGGGCAGTATTCACCAAATACAGATAGTGGAAAAAGATTGATGGGGCATGAGTTGACGCATGTGGTGCAGCAGAGTAATGGTATTACCCCAAGAAAAATACAAACGCAAATTGACCCCGAAGTTGCAGACATGCCAGCTAATAATTATCTCGACATTTTTACTAACTCTTATTATGATTTAGATTACCGTTCAGTTGGCGGAAATTTATCTACATGGGTAGTATTGGAATACCGGGACGGAACTATGATTGATTTCAATTTCTATGATTTACGTGAAGAAGCAAATCCTGCATATAACCCTGTTGAGTCAATGTCTCATGGTCATGTTGGCCCCGGTAATCGTATTTTCCCCAGAGATTTAAATTCCAGAACATTACCTAATCTATGGCGGGTTAGGCAGGAGGCTATAAGAAGAATGGAGGAGTTTAACTACGAATTTATGTTAGCAGCTTTGCCAGCTATAATATTTATAATTTCTATAGCTGGTACTGCGATACAATCAACCCGAACTCCACGAGCAAGTGCAGGCAGCAGAATCCGGCAAAGAATGTTATCAGGATATAGAACACCTCAGGTAGCAGGTGCACCTGCATTTAGTGCAGCAACGGTGGCAGATGAGTTAGTGGCTTCTGTATCAACAATCGGTAGTAATGGACAAAAAATGTTGGCTGCTGCAAGACAGCTTTCTGCAATGAGCAATTTAACCGCAGCACAAAAAGTACAAGTTATGTTAACATTTTTTAATCGTATAGGGTTTGCCACAAGGGGAGCGCCAGCGGAAACTTCATTGTTTTTTCAATTAGCATCAGAAGATGGCAGATATCTTTTTCAATTTATGAAGGACTCGGGAGTCATAAGATACGGTAGGTTTAATATTGATACAGGACAGTTTATGTGGGTAACAATGTAAAAGTATTTTAATAACATACTTAATTTTTTAATGCTGATTAAAAAAATAAATTTTTAACAAAAATAATTACTTTACCATGCAAAAAATACACTACCAAAAAGAACTCCTCCTAACTGCCACGCAAAAAAAGAATGGTGCTAACAACACAAAAAAAGACGTGATGAAAATACAGTCATGGCTTACACTTTTTTCATTACTCAATCCTGTAGTCGGCACGGCCACTTCTGTTGATGGTGATTTTGGTTTTGGTACTGAAAAAGCAGTTATCAATTTTCAAAAAGCTAATGGCTTACCGCAGTCGGGCATTGTTAACCAGGAAACCTTTGCTGTAATGTGTGCACCAATGAAAAATGCGTTTGAAGGAAATTTAAGCGGCAGCAATTTGCGGCAGTTAATATTAAGTGCGGCGCAGCAGCATTTAAAAAATCACCCTTTTGAACTTGTTATAAAAGAACAAAGCAACTGTGGCCCCTGGGTAAGGGCCTATATGGATGCAAACGAAGGCACACCTTGGTTCTGGTGTATGGGTTTTGTACAGGTTGTTATTGACCAGGCAGCATCAACACAAGGCAAAAATTTTAAAACGCTGATGCCATTAACCTATAGTTGCGATACGGTTGGTACAACAGGGTTACAAAAAGGGTTATTGCATCGTTATACAGCAGTACGAAACAATCCATCCATTGTAAAACCGGGGGATATTTTTTTATTGCAGAAAACACCTCACGATTGGGTGCACACTGGTATCATCACATCCATTGGTAACGATGTTTTTGAAACAGCAGAAGGAAACACCAACGGTGGTGGTTCAAGTAATGGTACTGCTGCTTTAAAACGGGTAAGAAATTTCAGGCAATCTAAACTGGATGTTTTTTCTATTGAACCATTAGTATAATTATATATGCCACTTCAAAATAAAATAAATGCCTTGTCTGCGGATGGTGTTTCATCAAACAAACCATTCTTTTCTCCTGCAAATAACAATAGGGCCACAGCAATAATACAAAAACAAGAAACAGACTTGCCAGGTAATGAACCAGAACCGCCACGTAATACATTTACAACACCCGATTCAATAGGTATTACCAATAATAAAGACAATGCAATAACACTGGCTGTTCATATTGATTTTTTACCCAGCCATACAAAACTGCATGTTTTTATTGCAAATGAACCGGGCGGAAGTTACCGGCAGGGTGCACCATTAGAAGTTATAGGCGACCCCGGAAAAGGAGGAGATTATGAAGTTACACTTTCACCAGCGCTATCTCATTTTTATATAAGGTTTGAAGCAAGGTCGTTAAAAACAAATATAAATGTGCCTAACATAACAGGCACCTGTATACAAAGTTTAGACTAATTTTTTAAAAATGAATATTATTACACATAATAAACAGCAAATACAAACTGTAAAAAATAACGGTAACAGCAGTTTATTTTTTCAACCTAAACTTACTATCAATAACCCTAACGATAAATACGAACAGGAAGCCGATGCCATGGCAGATAAAGTAATGCGGATGGAACAGCCCCAAGTTCAGTTAAAACCCTTACCAATAACTCCTGTACAACGAAAATGCGAACATTGTGAAGAAGAAGAAAAAAAAATGCAGCGCAAAGAAATAAATGGCGAAGAAAAAACTGCTGATAATAATTTAGAAAATTATGTTGGAGGATTGCAAAGCGGCGGCCAGCCATTACCCAACGAGACCCGAAATTTTTATGAGCCACGTTTTGGTTACGATTTCAGTAATGTAAAGCTGCATACCGATACTGTTGCAGCAAAATCGGCACAATCAATAAATGCGTTGGCTTATACGTCGGGTAATAATATTGTTTTTAATGAAGGGCAATATTCTCCAAATAGTGATATTGGTAAAAGATTGCTGGGGCATGAGTTGACGCATGTGGTGCAGCAGAATAATATAATAAAGCGAAAAATAATTCAACGGAATGAAAAAGATAAAAGAGTACAATCGCCCCAGGATAAAGTAACAGTTGAAATTGCAAAGGCTAAATTGGCAAAATTAGAACCGCTATTGCAAAAAGCCGAAGACAGACAGTTAAGCATTGAAGTAGGAAGGTTAAGAATACTTGCTGCAAGAAAAAGAATTGACGATAATGCAGCGGACTTGAATATGCCGGGAAAAAGAGCCACAGAAGAAAATAATTTAGCCAATCTTAACAAATTGCCAATAAATATTTCTCAAAATGATTCAGATATAGTGGTTACTATAAAATTTCAAGCCTTTTTTGAAGATGCTTCAATGAAAGACAAATTCGATACGCTTAAAACAAATGTACAGGCAGGTATTAACCTTGTTTGGAATCATACTTTAACTGATGAAGTATTTGGCGGCAAAAAATTTTCCATTATCCCTTCGTTTACACTAATTGATAACAGAGTTGCCAGAAAACATGATTTTTGGTTAATTAACATCAGAAAGGTAAATAAGGGTAAAGCAATTTATCCTGGTTGCAGCCTCCCGCAGCCAGACCCTGATATTCCAACTTCAATTACTGATCCTTTATGCGATGGTGGCATAATAAGTATTCCTCCGTTGCATATTACATTACCTGGAGTTTTGGGACATGAACTGCTGCATCTTTTCGGACTGGTTGACAGGTATTTTACAGTTACAAGTATAAAACCAGGTAAAGGAAAAGTTTTTGAAGATGAGCCGGTAAGAGAAACAGGCGGCAGAAAAGACCCCTTAGGGGCACAGGACGGAACTATATTAATGGAAGATTTAGGCTATCTTTTTGATAAATTAGGGATTTATAAAAATGAAAATACCAGAAATGAAGCAATTATTGCTTACGCAAAACCAGAAGTAAGGCGCTTGAAAAGAATAGTTGAATTAGGATATGACCCGGATTCTTTACTGCCAGTTAGAAAAGATTTTACGGATAAAATAATAAAATCGGCTGAAGATTTATAAAAATAAAATTCTCACCTGGTGATTAATAAAACTCAAACACTGGCGGAAAATAAAGTGAATGCTTCTTCAAGAGTAATTGGAGCATCGGGTATTTTCTTCCAACCGAAACTTACTATCAATAACCCTAGCGATAAATACGAACAGGAAGCCGATGCCATGGCAGATAAAGTAATGCGGATGGAACAGCCGGGCATTCAGTTAAAACCATTGTCCATAACTTCTTTACAACGCAAATGTGCACATTGCGAAGAACAAAAAGTAAACCGTAAAGAAATAAACAGAGAAGAAACAACTGCTGACAGCAGTGTAGAAAATTATATAGGTAGTTTAAGCAGTAGTGGGCAGCAATTATCCAATGAAGTCCGTAATTTTTATGAACCACGTTTTGGATATGATTTTAGCAATGTAAAAGTGCATACAGATAGTATTGCAGCAAAATCGGCACAGTCAATAAATGCATTAGCTTATACATCTGGGAATAATATTGTATTTAATAACGGGCAATATTCTCCCAATAGTGATAGTGGTAAAAGATTGATGGGGCATGAGTTGACGCATGTGGTGCAGCAAACTACACAAATACAACGAAAGCCAACGACAGTTACCAATGAAGAACCTACTGAAGAGATACGGAAAGAATTTGCTGAAATACAGAAACGCTTTTCTGAAGAGCAGGGTAAAATAATGAAAAACCAGATACTGCAATCAGCAGGATTTGCTAAGGGAATTGATGCCTCTACACCTGAAGATGCAGAGAAACTGATCAAGTTCTGGGGTTTATCTATGTCTACCATTGTTACACAAATGGCACAAATCTCCTCTTCGTTAAGTACACAGGTAGTTGGACAAACAACAACAACATCTCTGGCACAACAACAAAAAACTTTTGTAGATGCTTTATCTGCCCAAGGGCAGTTGGCATATAAAAAAGCCGTTAAGCTAGTAAAAGACGAACCATTTTGGAATAATTATTTCAATACCAACGAAATTTTTATTTTCCCTGATTTGCAAGGCGGCAATCGTTTCAGCGGTTATAACCAGGCGGTTCCGGATCCGAATGATCCGACAGGCCAAAAGAAAGTCATTATTGTTCATATCAGTCAAATTCATTTGAATAATAATTTTCCTGAACTTTCTGCCAGCACAATTGTGCATGAATTAAGTCACGTTATTTACGACCCTTCAGTTCTGGAACGGGCACTTGCTCCTTTTAAAAATTCTATTGCAGCTTTACTTGTTGATCATCCTCAAATAATTGCAACCCGAAAAGGAGCTAAAGATCCTGTGGCTGCAAAAGAACAACAACAAAAAAGAATATCGCAGATTTTATATGAAACTCTTGCTTATGGTGAAGAAGAAATCTTTGTTCATTTACAACAGTTAACGCATCAACCCGATGTAACAGTAACGAAGTCAGACGGAACCCAGGAATCTTTGCGTGGTGCACAGTTGCTTCAGCACGAAGTATTGCGGTATATACAAAGGCTACAAAAAATTGGTTTGGAAAAAAGAATGTTGCAAGGAGTATTAGGGCAGATAGGAAGAAGAGTTGATATAATGTATGATAATCGTATTGCAGCTTTTCCCAAAGGATCAAAACAAAGAGGAATTATGGAGGCCCAGAAAAAAATGGCTCAATTGATTTTTGAAATGGCTTTAAAAGGAGATAAACTATAATTTAAAAAATAAAAACACTATTATAATAAAATTCATTTTTTACAATGATGGGTTAACGAAACAATTATTCTAAATTATTTTTATGCCTGAAAAAGAAACGATAGAAAAAACGCAACCTTCAACTATTAACAATAATAGTTTCTTTGGAAAAAATTCATCCAATAATTTTTTTGGCCAGGTATTTAATCCTGCACAACTAACAGGCCAGCAGCCGGCATTACCCGGTTTTACTACAGATAGTTTTGTAAGTGGCAATTTTCCCAATTTTGATGTACAGTATGTTGTAGATGGACCAAAGCCAAAAACAGGTACTTTTTTTATTACGCACAAAGTATTTTTTACTTTTCCTGCTTCTATGGATGCTGCAGCAAGGACAAAATTTCAAACTGATTTTGCCACCATTATTCATGATACCTGGAGTGCAAAACATTTGCTGACTTTAAACATTCCCAATTTTGCACCTCATCAGTGTGCTGTGGATGTTAGTGCACAGGTAGTAGACAAACCAGCTGATGCCCACACTACCATTACCGTAAAGGATGAATTACACAGGCCGTCTGTAAAAGGAAAAGCTAAAGAACCGGGCTCTGAAACAACCCATACAGGGGAGCTTAAAAAAACACATGCAGGTACAGAGCAGCTTAATAACATCGACCACTTCGATCATGCCCGGCAGGTAGGCGATTTTGATATTGGTAAATCAGATCTTGCCCATTGCCCAAAATGTGATGAAGGGATTGCAGAAGCAGAGAAGATCATTCAGGCAATTCCACAGATGGATGACCCTACTGTTCCCAATGTAAGTATTACGTTTGTAGGACGTGCCAGTTCCGATGGCAATGCACAAAGAAATAAGGAGTTGGGTCAGGAAAGGGCAAAAGCGGTTTTCGATAAAATTAACAGCGATATCAGCCCTTTCGGGATTATGTTGATCAATACAAGTGGTGCTGCCAATGCCACGCTTGAAAGTAAATTCAGGCGGGTAGATGTATTGATTGATGATAAGCATACAGACGAGCCGGATCTGGAATCACAGAACCAGTCTGCACATGAATTTGGTCACATGATGGGTTTTGGGGATGAATATGTAGAAGAAACAAAAGATCCGAAAATAAATAACGGAACCCGTTTTAGAGGCGATAAGCCAACACACTATAACGATGTTGTCAGTATGGTAGATAAGCAGGCTGCTGATGAATTACATGTAATGGACAATGCAAATATCATGGCGCATGGTATGGATATAAAAAGAGGCCATTATGCTTTTTTTGCAGATGCGTTAAATAAAATTACTGCACAGCAGCTACCTGCTAACACAAATGGAAATAACTGGAAAGTTGAATAATAAATTTATACCTGATGGCACAATACATTTTTAATTCATTGCAGATTTTAAAGCAGGCAATCCACTCCCGCCTGCAATCTCATTTTAAAAAAGAAGATAAAACACCCGAAGAAATTTTTCCTTGTATTAAAATAGACGAAGACGGATCTCCGCTGAATGATTTTATTATACAAAATAAACTTACCGTGGAAGAATATGTTACACTGCTGATTGCATTAGTGCCACATGTGCAACCTGCTTTTTTCGAAAATATTATTCAAGAGTTTTTGCCCAACGGTGGCGACTTTGCAGAGTTTGGCGCAATAAAAGGAAATAACCAACGCAGCATTTTACCAACAGGCGAAACGGTATTGTTTATTTTGGCCGGCAACGATTTGCCACGCCGCCTGCACCTGCAACAAATGTTTAGCCCCGATCATTTTTTTTATAAACAGGGCATCCTTTGGCTGGAGTATGTAAAAGATGGCGAGCCTGTAATGAGTGGTAAACTGTTATTGGGGGCAGACTGGGTAGATAAATTTTTATTCAATAAAGAATCCACGCCAAAATTCAGCCCCGATTTTCCGGCAAAAAAAATTACCTCTAAAATGAACTGGGATGATTTGATTTTGCATCCACAAACCAAAGAAGAAATTGAGCATATAAAAATATGGTTGTCTCATAACAATACTTTGTTACAGGATCAAAATCTTTCCCGTAAAATAAAACCCGGTTACCGTGCCTTGTTTTATGGCCCGCCGGGTACTGGCAAAACTTTAACTGTTTCGTTACTGGGGCAGGAGTTTAATAAGGAAGTTTACAGGGTCGACCTGTCGCAGGTAGTATCAAAATATATTGGCGAAACAGAAAAAAACCTGGAGAAAGTTTTTAGTAAAGCAGAAAACAAAGACTGGATTTTATTTTTTGATGAAGCAGATGCATTGTTTGGCAAACGTACCAATGTAAGCAGCTCACACGACAGGTTTGCCAACCAGGAAGTATCTTATTTGTTGCAACGGGTGGAGGATTTTCCGGGCTTACTTATACTGGCATCTAATTTTAAAAATAATTTAGACAAGGCTTTTACACGCCGCTTTCATGCTATGGTGTACTTCCCTATGCCCAATGCACTGGAACGCATGTTGATCTGGCAAAAATCTTTACCACAAAATTTGCAATTGGATGCCAATACCAACCTTACTGAAATTGCACAACAGTATGAATTAAGCGGGGCATCTATTTTAAACATCATGCAGTTTGCAGCGCTAAAAGCCATAAACAGGAACGATAATTCCATTAATAACGCCGATTTATTAACCGGCATACGAAGGGAATTCTGGAAAGAAGAAAAAACTATTTAAAAAAAGCATTGATAATATATTTAACTTTTTTTGCCTGATGCCATATCCCCGCTTTAGGGTATTGCATTTCATAAACTTAATGAGTAGATTTATTTTTTTAAAACTTAAATTTTATTTTATGTTATCCAAACACATCGCTCTTGTAAGCAAGACAAATAAAATTAAAAGCAGTGAGTTAATGCAGATAGCTGCAGCATTGCAAAAACAAGCCACCCGTGATCTTGGCCCCATCTGGGGTATCGAGGCAACGGTAGATGCTTTTACCCGGCTAAAAGATGTACCCGGAGGTTACTGGCCAATCATCATCAAAGAAAAAATTGATGACCCTTCTGCCGAAGGCTACCACAGTGACAAATACCGGCAGCCTTTTGCGTTGGTAAAACACGATGATGGCTGGCCACTTACCTGCAGCCACGAAATGTGTGAAATGCTGGTTGATCCTTTTGGGAGCCGGATGGTATCTTCGGGCTCAATAAAAGAAGGGCAGGGCAGGGTAAATTATCTGGTGGAAGTTTGCGACCCTTCGGAAGATGACACATTTGCCTACTCAGTAAACGGCATTATGCTCAGCGATTTTTACACGCCACATTATTTCGATCCGGTTACAGCACCATCTATACGCTATAGTTTTACCGGCGCACTTACCAAGCCAAAGCAGGTTTTAAAAGGCGGCTATTTAAGCTGGCTCGATCAGGCTACCGGTAAATGGTGGCAGGCAACATTTTTTGGCACACAACTCAGGGTGGACGATATCTCCGGAAAGATGGATATGCTGGAGGGTAGTTTACGTTCAAGGATTGACCGTATTACTGCAACGCCACAGCAGGTAGATGGCGTAAGTAAAGCACATATCAAAATAAATAAATCGCAGGCAACAAGCCAGCAAAAATATGGGCTAAAAAATGAAAATCATTGGGAACAGGAAATAAACCGCCTGCTAAAACCACGGAAGGTAATGCGTTAGTATCGGCTTCAATTATTTGTAATAAACCCGGAATATCATTCCGGGTTTATTTTTTGTTCACGGGCTGATAAATTTTGTTAAGCCTCAGCGGCAAGAATAATCACTCATCAACTACATATCTTTTATTAACTTTTATTTAGGTGTAACAATTATAAAACTTCGCTGTTATTTTAAGGAAGAGCCGGTTCAGATACGATCTGTAAGAAATCTACTCTCTTATCTGTCCTTTTTAAATATCAATTTTACTTTAACACAATTCAGTTTTTTACTTCCCCGGTTTTGCCGACATTTACCGTTACAAAAATTTGTAATGAAAAAATTATTCACTCTTATATTGCTGTTAAATGGTATTGCAGTTTCGGCACAGGATATTTCCTTTGGCAGAAAGATGGTGGACACACTTAGTTCTCCTTATTTCTGGGGACGTGGCTATACCAATGATGGGATGAAAAAAGCCGCCGATTTTTTAGCAGGAGAATTTAAAACTTATGGGCTGGAACCCATGAATGGGAAAAATTACTTTCAAAACTTCAGTTACCCTGTTAATACCTTCCCCGGTAAAATGGAAGTAATTGTTAATGGTAAAGAATTAATACCTGGTGTTGATTTTATTGTAAGTCCCGAAACAAAAGGCGTAAAAGCATCTGGTAACTTCGAGCAATTAGACAGCATCCAGTTTATTAACCGCAAAGAAATGGTGGTAATAAAAATGCAGGATAAACTCACCTGGGATATATCACCTGAAGTGGCATCTTATTCCTTAATTCTTGTTGATAAAAAAGCAATAAGCGGTAATCCAAAAAGTTTTAAAGCAAATATCCATAATAAACTCGTTAGTAATTTTAAAACGGCAAATGTTTGCGGACTGGTTAAAGGCACAGTAAAACCCGATTCAATGATTTTCATCACCGCTCATTACGATCACCTGGGTGGTATGGGGGCGGCTACCTATTTTCCCGGCGCTAACGATAATGCCAGTGGCGTTTCTTTATTATTGAACCTGGCACATTATTATGCACAACATCCACAAAAATATTCCATTGCGTTTATTTTATTTGCTGGCGAAGAAGCTGGTTTGATCGGCTCAAAATATTTTACTGAAAATCCATTAATGCCATTAAAAAATATCCGCTTTTTAATTAACACCGATCTGGCAGGTACCGGCGAAGAGGGCATTACTGTAGTTAATGCCACAGAATTTCCTAAGGAGTTTGCCATGATGAATGCTGTTAATGATGAAAATAAATTACTGGTAAAAATTAATTCCAGGGGTAAAGCAGCCAACAGCGATCATTATTTTTTTACCGAGAAAGGCGTACCATCTTTTTTCTTTTACACTTTAGGCGGCATAAAAGCCTATCATGATGTATTTGATAAGGCAGCAACCCTGCCTTTAAATGAACATGAAGATTTGTTTAAATTACTTGTTAAATTCAATCGAAAACTAATGGGAGAGTGAAATCAATCAGTCCCTGTTTTTATTATCAATAAATTTTTATAAAATTAATTATGAAGAACTGTTATTATGTTTTATTTTTCTTTTTACCTCTTGCAGGTTTTTCTCAGCCAGACCGCTGGCAGCAAAGAATAAAATATGTGATGGATGTAAACCTTAATGTAACTACAAACATTATTACAGGTAAACAAACGATCACTTACACCAATAATTCTCCGGATACATTGAACAGGATATTCATTCATTTATTCTGGAATGCTTTTCAGCCAAACAGTATGATGGATGTAAGCAGCCGCAGTACCGAAAATCTTGTTTTAGGAAGAACTGCTTCCGGAAATACGGTTACCGATTTTGACCGCCGGTTTAAAAAACGAATTATTGAAATGACTCCTGAGGAGCAAGGCTATTGTAAGATTCTAAAAATAACTTTAAATGGAAAATTACAGCAAACCAAACTGCACGAAACAATTCTGGAAGTGGATCTCGATAAAAAAATATTACCAAGATCGGTTGCGGTATTCAATACAGAATTTGAATGCCAGGTGCCAAAACTCTCACGTCGTAGCGGAAGGGATAATCCTGAAGGTATCAGGTATAGTTTAGGCCAGTGGTATCCAAAAGTAGTGGAGTATGATAATGAAGGATGGCATGCAGATGATTATATAAGCCGGGAGTTTTATGGTGTATGGGGCGATTATGATGTGAATATAACTTTAGATAAAAATTATAAATTAGGCGCCACCGGCGAATTACAAAATGCAGCAGCAATTGGCTGGGGTTACGATAAAGAGGGCTCGCCATTAAAAATAATATCCGGAGACTTACGCACCTGGAAATTTGCAGCAAAAAATGTACATGATTTTGTATGGGCTGCCGATCCGGATTACAAACACATTACCCGTAAAATTGCAAACGGGCCATTGCTTCATTTTATTTATAAAAACAATACCCCTGATGAAGTAAAGTGGCAGGCTACAGCCGATACCTGTGCAATGATGTATCCGTATATGGCCAAAACATTTGGTGTTTATGCATATCCCGTTTATTCTTTTTTACATGGTGGTGGCGGCGGTACCGAATATCCAATGGCAACTTTAATTAAAAATTATTCGCTTGAAGCTGCCGTACATGAATGGTGCCACAGCTGGTACCAGATGATGCTGGGTACCAACGAAAATTTATACGCCTGGATGGATGAAGGCTTTGCAGATTATGCTGAGGCGAAGGTTTTGGCATGGCTGCGCCACAAAGATTTTTTTGCTGTGGCAGAAGAATACGGACAGTACTTTAAATTAGCCGCCAGTAATTTTGATGAACCCATGAGTACGAATGCCAATTTTTTTACAACCAATCTGGCTTATAACACTAACTCGTATTATAAGGGCGCTGTTTTTCTGCGCCAGCTTGGGTATGTTGTAGGAGAACAGACAATGGAAAAAATTTTATTGGAGTATTACAGGCTTTGGCGTTTTAAACATCCTAAACCCGATGATTTTATAAAAGTGGCTGAAAATACAAGTGGCATGCAGTTGCAATGGTATAAAGAATATATGCTGAACACACTTAAAACTGTTGATTACAGCATTGACAGTTTATGGGAAGAAGGCGGTATTTCTAAAATACGCTTAAGAAGAATTGGGGAAATGCCCATGCCCATTGACCTGCAACTGACTTTTAAAGATGGCAGTACCGAAATGCATTACATACCACTTAACATGATGTTTGGTGAAAAACCTAATGAAAAAGCTGAACAAAAAAGGGTAGTGCATGAAGAGTGGCGCTGGACACATACCACTTATGTAGTTGAATTTAATCATAGCCTGCTTGATGTAAAAGCTGTGGACATTGACCCAACAAAAAGACTGGCAGATATGGAACGAAGAAATAATTTGCTGGAATTAAAATGGTAATAAAGTAATACAGATGGAGATAACAATAAGAAGAGTAGCACCGGCAGATGTATCTGTATTATCTGCTATGGCAAAGCAAACTTTTTATGATACGTTTGCCACTACCTGTACCGAAACCGATATGCAGGGTTTTTTAAACGAAGTGTTTAATGAAGAACAACTGGTAAAAGAAATCAGTAACGAAAATGATCTTTGTTTTTTTGCAGAAGTAAATGGTGTACCTGTTGGTTATACCCGTTTTATGGAAGATTACAGCAGCTTTCCTTTTATGAAACAATGGAAGGCCATGGAATTAAAACGCATTTATGTTTTAAAAGAACATCATGGCAAGGGTATAGCACAAAAATTAATGGACTTTATAATTGAATTTTCACAGCAGGCCGGTTATAAAGTTATCTGGCTGGGTGTATGGGAAAATAATATAAGGGCACAAAGATTTTATGAAAAATATGATTTTGTAAACTCCGGACATACGCATGATTTTCCTATTGGCAGCACCCCCCAAACTGATTGCTGGTTTTGGAAATTTTTATAAAAAAAACAGACTCCCGAAATTTCCGGGAGCCTGCATTTGTACTTGTTCCGATTCCGAATATGTTTTATCTGCCAAAAAATTTATTTACTGCTTCCACCCGGTTGGTAACGTGTAATTTTTCATAAACATGGTATACATGTTTGCGTACCGTTTCAATACTGATAAACATGGCTTCAGCTATTTCTTTGTACAACAAACCTTTGGATAGCATTTCCAGTATTTCTTTTTCTCTTTTAGATAAGATATCCAAAGCAGGTTCTGAAGTGTGATTTTCTGATCTTTTATTTTGAAAAGCAGCAACCACTTTTCTTGCAATCTGGCTGCTCATAGGAGAGCCACCTTCCATTAACTCTTGTATACTTTCCAGTAATTTTCCCGGAGGGGTCTTTTTTAAAATGTATCCACTTGCCCCGGCACTTAAAGCTTCAAATATCTGTTCATCATCTTCATAAATGGTACACATCATAAATAATATTTCGGGATGAGATATTTTTAATTCCCTCACCACTTCAATACCACTGATGCCACCAAGGCTGATATCCATCAGCACTACTTTAGGTTTTAGTATCGGTATCTTTACCAGCGCTTCTTCGCCGTTTATGCAGGAACCCGCCAGCTCGGAGTAATCCGACATAGTAATAATTTGCTCCAATGCCAAACGGATGTCATTATTATCTTCTACAATTGCAACAGGTATCTTCATTATTATGCAAAACTGATTTAAAAAATCAATATAAACAATACCACAAAGTGGTAATTATTATTTTAAACCAACATATAAAAGATATTTCTCCTTAAAAAATTCAGGCGGAAAAATTTTTTCAATTTCCCATACTCTTGGTTTACAACCGCTTTCAAATATTTCCTGGGTAAGATCGCCGCCTTTAAGGCATATTAATCCATTGGGAGTATTTACTCCGTACGCTGTATTTTTATTTTTTTGCAGCAGGGGTTTACTCCAATGCCATAGATCTTTTAAGGGTGCAACAGCCCTGCTTACTACAGTGTCAAATTTTCTGTTCTTTATATCTTCGGCCCTTGTATGTTGTGTGGTTACATTAGGCAGGTCAATGGCAGCAGCAATTTCGGCAACCACTTTTAGCTTTTTATTAATGCTATCCACCAAGTGAAAATGTGTATCAGGGAAAAGTATAGCTAAAGGTATTCCCGGAAAACCACCGCCGCAACCCAGGTCCATCACCTGCATA
>JAYVPT010000019.1:0-154360 GCA_043757165.1 Ferruginibacter sp. | reverse complement strand
TATCAATTACACAATAGAAAATACCATCGCAGGCTTTGTGTTGCAAGCTTTGCCAAATGCAAAAAAGATGAAACTGGTTAAACGATATGTAACAACAGCAACAGCAGGAGAAGATATGATGCCCTATCCTGTTGAAAATACAAAGGAGCAAAAAGCAGGTAATACTTACGATGTTATATTTCCTGCTAGGTCAGTTTCAACCTTATTATTTTCTTTTTAATATAGTGTAATAATAAAGATCCCCATGGCTAGCGGTTGCATGATATTATGTATAACAATTAATCCAGTATAAAAATTATCTTGTTTCCAGGTTCCGAATTGGGTTTGGTAAATTAGAATGGAATAAAGATAAACAGCGCAAATAATTTTATCCATAAAACATACATTAAATTGCCAGAATGTATGTAATGACAGCAATATTAAATTACTGTCTTATTTTGCATCTTACAAATAAATTTAATGAACATACCTAATTGAACAATCCACATTATACAACCGATGTACTGATAGCGGGGGCAGGCCCGGGCGGCGCAAGCACTTCTATTTTTTTAGCAAAAGAAAATATCAGTCACATAGTAATTGACAAAGCTATCTTTCCACGTGATAAAATTTGTGGCGATGCTTTCAGCGGTAAATCGGTGGGAATACTAAAAAGAATAACACCTGCATGGCAGAACTATTTTCTATACGATAAAAACAAGGCAGTCATCAGTACCGGCATACAATTTACCGCTCCAAACAACACCTGCCTTGACATACCTTTTTTATTAAAAAATACCATTGAACACAACCCTGCCGGCTTTGTAAGTAAGCGCATTGATTTTGACAATACACTCGCAGGTTTAATTGACAACCAATACGCAACATTGCTTACCGATACATTGCTGGAAGATATCGAAGAAAGAGAGGATGGTTTACTGGTAACAATAAAACAACACGGCGAACGCAAACTGATATTTACCAAAATGATTGTTGGTGCCGAAGGCCGGGGCAGTATTGTGGCAAAAAGAATGGCACACCATTCAATGGAACCGGCGCATTACAGTGCAGGCATCAGGGCCTATTATAAAAATGTAGGCGGACTGCATGACAAGAATTATATTGAGCTGCATTTTTTAAAAGAATTGCAGCCCGGCTATCTGTGGATTTTTCCTTTAGCCAATGGTGCCGCCAATGTGGGCGTGGGCATGCTCAGCAAAAGCATCTCATTGAAAAAAATTAACCTTAAACGATTAATGCTTGATGCAATTAAAACGCATCCGAATTTAAAAGATCGTTTTGCAAATGCAACTATGGAAGGGGCCATTGAAGGATGGGGGCTTCCGTTGGGATCTAAAAAAAGAAAACTTAGTGGCAACCGATTTTTATTAACTGGTGATGCAGGTTCGTTGATTGATCCTTTTACCGGCGAAGGCATCGGCAATGCAATGGTTTCAGGATTGGTGGCATCAAGGGTTATAAAGAAGGCAGTAACAGCAAATGATTTTTCCGGAATTTTTTTAAAACAATATGATGATGACTTGTACACAAAATTATGGACAGAATTAAAACTGAGCTATTACCTGCAAATATTATCCAGCAAACCCGGGCTGTTTAATTTTGTAGTCAGCAAGGCCAGCCGAAGTAAAGAACTGAGAGAAACCATCAGTTGTATGTTTGAGAATGTGGATATCAGGAAAAAATTTACCAACCCTCTTTTTTATTTAAAGATATTGTTTAACAGGTAAACAGTTTGCCCGTAAAATAAATAAGGATTCCCTGCATATAGGGAATCCTTATTTATACAACAGTATTATTTATTTTAACTTCCTTTTATACTGAGAGTACCAGGATATTTTTCCGTTCTTTAACTGGTTAATATCATGGTAACTGGCCGAATCAACTTTACCACCTTTATAGGTATCATATTCTTTGTACCAGGTTACTACGTACCCTTCTTTTTTATCAGTCGAATACATTTTATGCCAGCCCTCCATATCAATACGAACACTGCTCAGGCTGTCACGAAATTTGCTCCAGAATGTTACAAGATCCCCTTTTGATTTTACCAGGTGATCACCATTATTCATTTCTACCGTTACAGTATCGGCAAAAGCTCCTTGTAATCCCGGCATATTATTGGTTTCCCAATCTTTGTACGACATCATTACAGTCTTCAGATCAGCATCCGATACATCGGTACTCCAGGTGCTGGAATAAGAAGCTTTATAAGGCAGATCTGCAGCAGGTTTATCTGCAGTGGCTACAACAGGTGTTTCAGCTGCAGGTGCGGCAGCTTTTTCTTCACCGCTGTTACAGGAAAATAAAAATACCGAAAGGCTTAGGCCTAAGAGAATCTTTTTCATAATTGTGTAGGTTTTGTTTAAAGATTAATGACAATTAAGATAGGGAAGAATTCAACGGGCGGGATTGTAAAATGAAAGGTAATACTTACTTTGGAAAAATGGATAATTAATTTTCCTCTTGCAGCTTATACATCAATGTCCAGGATATGCAGATTAAGTCTGCGTTAAAATCAGCTCATAAAATATTGCCTTTTTTAAATCACCCCATCAAATATCTGTTTATAGAATCTGTTGTATCTTCCTTGCTGAAAATAACCCATAATGTTTAAAAATTTTCTTTACCTGTGTTTACTGGCAATCTTTGCACTTATTGTTATTGTGGTGTTCAATACCTGGCACTATACCAGGTCCATTCCCTCCTATCCTGCTGTTCCAATAACCGGCATCAGTAATTCAGCGGCTACACACCTCGGTACTGGCATACGCATAAAAACAATTTCCTTTCGCAATATACTTCCTGTTGATACCGCAGAGTTCAACAAATTCTGTATGTTCCTGCAAACAACTTACCCAACAGTACATCAGCAATTACCCCCAATGATCTTTAGTAAGTTTAGTTATGTATATACCTGGAAGGGAAAAGATACAACACTAAAACCATGTGTGTAATAATGGCATACATGGATGTGTTACCGGTGTAAGCTGTTGCCATAAAAAACTGGACCGAACCATCTTTCAGCGGATTAATAAAACAAGATACAGTTTGAGGAATAGGTGCTGTGGATGATAAAGTAAGTGTTATTTCTATTTTTGAAGCCACCGAACAATTGCTGAAAGAAAATTTTCAGCCTGAACAAACTATTTGTTTATGCTACGGGCACGCTGAAAAAATTGCAGGTAAAAGGGGTGCTGAAAAATATCTGCCTGGTTTAAAGAACAACATATTCACCCCTAACTGGTATTAGATGAAGGCCGGCAGGTGGATCCCAAACGTTTTAAAGAATTAAACCGCACTGTGGTATCGCCTTACCTGGTGGTTGGTGCAAGCGACTCCAGGTATTAACGTTCTTTCAGCAATGCGGTATTTAATTTTTTTCCATATAAAATGCACAGGGCTCTCATGGTATTAATAAACGTATTCCTGTTACTGATCTGAAGCGGATCATCTTCTTTTATGAAATGATAATGACAGATAAATAAACTAATTTGTAAAAATTACTTTTGAAAGATGGAACAAGCCTACATCATAGCACGCCTTAAAGAAATGACGATACCTGAATTACTGGATGCCATTGCAGAAGCAAATGCCGGCAATGCCATAGATATTTATGAACACCTGTCACCGGATTTGATTGACAAAACAACTGATGCATTATGGGAGTTTATGGATGGGGTAAAGCAAATAAAAAAATAACAATTGCACTTCATTCACAAAAAAAATCCGCAAGGAGCAATGCCGCCTGCGGAGTAAAATTAATTTAATTAATTATTTTTTAAAGGCGGTTAATTTTACATTTTTTACACCGGCAAAACAACCTTACCGGCTTTTTTGAATTTCGCAGCAATATAGATTGTCAGATTCTCGTCGCTCATTTTATTGCTGGTGCTTTCTTTTGTAATGGTATTTTTAAATTGTGGCGTTTCTGCCATATAATGCATTAACCGTTCCTGTGCAATACCGGTCCCAGTGATATGTACTTCTTCAGCATTTTGCATTAGTGCCGTTATTTCTTTAAAGTATTTAAGCTGCAATCCTATTTCAGCATTGTTGGCCGCCTTTTCGTTGGTATTTGGTTCAGCAACAGGGTTTGCAATATGGCCCAGTATTACAAAATTTCCTGTGTCAACATTTTCCCTGCCTGTAACGGTGGCATTATGCAGGTCCATCCATACGCCAAATTGTTTTTTGTTCTTTTCAGTCATAATAATTTATTTATCATAACCTGTTCAAAAAACATACCTTAAATAAATTGGGTAAAATGGAGTGGTAAATATGCAGCCCCGTCTATGTATAAATTATAGTGTGGAATAATTTACTCAGACGGGTGATATCTGTTATGGAACCGCTGACTGCATTCAGGCCTGTATCTATATAATCACTCACACAACTGTATCGTTTCTGTTGTTTTTCTGCTAAACTGTATCAGGTTTATTTTACTGGCTTTATTATAGTGCAGCACAAGAATACCATATTTGGTTTGAAAAGCATCCCAGCTTACATCTTTAATTTTAGGAAATCCCAGCCATTTAAATAAACTGCTACGGGCTGCCCCCAGTAATGGTAAACTTAGTTTGCCTTTAAATTTTTCCCTTATTTCTATATATCCCTTTGTGGTATAAAAATAAATGTCTTTATCCTTATAGCTGATAAGGCCGCCACATTTAGAAGTTGTGGCATCCGGCTCTTCGGCAGTAAAACAAGGAAATGTTTTTTTTATATCGGCCGATGAAAAATTAGGTTCAATGCCATTTACATTTCCCTCAAGTATATCAACTTCAATGGTGGGACATATAGGGGTGGTTTTAAGTTGTGCATTGGTATATGCAGCAATTGTTATAAACAGTAAAAGGCAAAACAGATTTTTCATATAAAATATTTAAGTGTGTAAAAATGTATTAATGTAAAAGATCAGTGAGGAATAAATGCACTGTCGCTGTACATTGCTTTATTGAATATATAATATTTACCATCATTATAATTTTTCCAGTAACGATGTCCTTCCACATCATAATATAAACGGCCGTCAATATTTTTTTTTGCCGCTTTATCGTTCACAATAATCACTTTGGCAAGCGGCGCAGACACTTTTTTTACCACCGCTTTTTTTACTACTGTTGATGTAGCCACAGGTGTTGCAACCTCATTTGCTGCAGGTACAGGCTTACCATTATAAATTATAGTTGGCTTTGCCGCAGTTTGGGGCAGGTGTTTGTTCCTACAGCTAAAAAGCAATACCACCAGTACAACATATACCGCCGGAAATTTGTATCGCATCGTTTATTTTTCAGGAGTATTCCAATTTCTTTACCAAAAAATGTTAAAGTGGAAATTATTTGCTTTACTATTGAAAATGTAGTCCTGACTAGTAGTGAATAGAAGGTTTAAAGCAACTGGGCGGATGATAAAACGGTTAAATCCTGCAACCGTTAAGGCTCCTTCGCTTTCTTCACTATATCTTCTTCCTTAAGATTCTGTTTAGGCTGTGGCAGGTGGCCACGTTTATAAATGATAAGGCCATTTAAAAAATTACGGAGTATCTGGTCGCCGGCTTCTTCATATCCCGGGTGATCTTCATTACGGAACAGGTCGCCTAATGCACCTTTACTAATGTCAAAATCCACCAGTTTTAATATTGCAATTATATCATCATTACGCAATGCAAGTGCCACTCTTAATTTTTTTAGAATATCGTTATTGCTAAGCATTATAAAGAGATTTTTTGTAAAGATATAAATATTAAACCAGCACAGGTCAATAACAGTTTTATTAAAAAATAAGACATATACTTTTGCAATAAGCAGAAATATATGCCTTTAATATCGCTACAAATAATTTTAAGCCACCTGGCTTAATTGCTGATTATTTTTTACGCTCTTAATCCAACTTTAAAAGCAAGGCTTAAATAAGAAAAATATTTACCCGGCTGGTTTTCTGCGTTTGCAATCCATTCCTGTCCGCCGATAAACGGGGGTTGTAAATGACTGCCTGCAGCCTCTCCTATTCCAACACAACTATCGTTGCTTTGCAGGCGAAAGCCATAAGTATTTCCTTTTTGCAAATGCAGGCCTGTTTGCGGAAATGATATCCATTTTTCTGCATCTTGCCTGTTAAAGTCGACTGATGAAGTACTTAAAACAGGTCCCCATATTTTAGTGTCGGCATCAAAGGCATGCATCGTCATTTTTACATTTCCCGGGCTCATTACCAGTGTCGAAAAAATTTCAATAGCATCCAGATCGCCTTCTGATGGGCAGGTAAAAGTTTGCCCTGCAACAATATCCTTATTATCAGCCTTCCTGTGGCCAATCCATGCGGTAGTATTATTGGTTACCTGTTGTACAACAATGTGTAAGGGTGATTTTGTTTGGGGAGTTTCCATTTTAATAGATTTTAAATGAATAAAATTGTGGGTAGAAGGTGGATTAACATGTTACTCTGCTACCAACAACTATTTAAACACAATTATTGTGCTTAAGTGTGGCTATTTTTAATAAAACCCTGTTAATGTTTGGCTGATGAGCTGGTGATATTTACAACAATTTCACCCCCTTTTTTAATGATATTCCTTATTTCACAGAATGACAGATATCATTCTTTTTTTTTACATCATTTTTTCTACCTTTAGTATAGAAAATAAAAATCTAATTATTTAACCATAAAATTTAATTAAAATGGTAACCGAAGCACAACACAAAACACTTATTGATGAGTGTAAACAATGGTATAGTGTATTGGCATTATACCGTGAAAAAATAAACAAGCTTAAAACAGAATTATACTTTTTTGCGCCGGGTAAAACAGCGCTTGATACTGTGACGGGAATTGAACATTATCATAACCAGTTTCATATCCAGCTCATCAACATTCATGATTTAAAACACGAAATACGTTTTCATATCAATGAGGCAGACAGGCATCCGAATTTTGGTCACCGCATCCCCCATCATTATATAAAAGAAAAACTTGACCTGCTAATAGCAAACCTTGATAAACTGGAAGAGGATTTTCATCAGTTCATTAATCAATAACTTCTCTTATAAAGTCAGCCAGTCTATACCAGACTGGCTGACTGCTTTAGGGATGATTTTATCATCATAAAATTTTTTTTATGGCTACTTACGATTCAAATCATGTTAAAAATATCGCCTTGCTGGGACATGCAGGCAGTGGCAAAACCACTATGGCCGAAAGCATGTTGTATGAAGCAGGCATTACCAAACGCCGCGGCACTATTGCTGCAAAAAATACGGTTAGCGACTATCATGAACTGGAAACAGAAAGACAAAGTTCTGTTTTTGCTTCGTTGCTGCATATACCATGGCGCAATTATAAAATAAATATTATTGATACCCCCGGCTACGATGATTTTGCCGGTGAAGTAATAAGTGCTTTACGGGTTGCTGATACGGGTGTAATGATCTTAAATGCAGTAATGGGTGTGGAAGTAGGAACCGATATTATATGGGAGTACACCGATAAATTTAAAACTCCCACCCTTTTTGTGGTAAACCAGGTTGACAGGGATGACGCAGATTTTGATAAAACATTACGTGATGCCAAAGCTCATTTTGGTGCCAATGTGGTGGCAGTGCAGTATCCTGTACAAACCGGTGCCGCCTTTAACAGTATTGTAGATGTATTAAATATGGTAATGTATAAGTTTGGTCCGCAGGGCGGCAAACCTGAAAAATTAGCTATCCCCGATGAGGAAAAAGAAAAGGCAGAACAACTGCATAAAGAACTGGTGGAAACCATTGCTTCCAACGATGAGGGTTTAATGGATAAATATTTTGAACAGGGTGAATTAAGCGAAGATGATATGAAGATTGGTTTACACAACGCCATGATAAAACACGATATCTTCCCCCTGTTCTGTGCAGCGGCAGAAAAAAATATGGGCAGTGGCCGTATCATGGGTTTTATTGATAATGTTTGCCCGGCTGCCAATGAAATGCCTCCGCAAAAAACAAAGACCGGTGGTGTATTACCCTGTAATGTAAATGGTCCCGCATGTATCTTCATTTTTAAAACTATTATAGAACCGCATATTGGCGAGCTGAGTTTATTTAAAGTATACAGTGGTACAGTAAAAGCAGGCACCGAACTGGTAAATGAAAATACCGGTGTCACAGAAAAACTCAATCAACTGTTATTACTCGAAGGACATAACCGTATGCCTGTTACTGAATTGGTGGCGGGTGATATTGGCGCCACCATTAAGCTGCGTAGTACACATGTAAACAATACCCTGCATGATAAGGGTGCCAATATAGAACTGGACCCTATTGTATTTCCTAAAACAAATGTTACCATTGCCATTGCCACAGTAAATAAAGGCGAAGAAGAAAAACTATCGCAGGCATTGCATACATTAATTGAGGAAGATGCCACTGTTCATTTTGAAATATCTCCCGAATTGAAACAGATATTACTGCATTGCCAGGGCGAACTGCACCTGCAGGTATTGCAATGGAAAATTGCTCACATTCATAACCTTGATGTAAGATTTGATAAACCCAAAATTGCTTACCGGGAAACCATTCGTAAAATGGCAGAATCAAACTACCGCCATAAAAAACAAAGTGGTGGTGCCGGGCAATTTGGTGAAGTATATATGCGGATTGAACCATGGTACGAAGGAATGCCTCAGCCAAATGGATTAAATGTACGTGCCACCGAAACAATTAATTTAGACTGGGGTGGCAAATTGGTATTTTTAAATTGCATAGTTGGTGGCGCCATTGATGCCCGTTTTCTTCCTTCTATTTTAAAAGGTGTAATGGAAAAAATGCAGAACGGTCCGCTTACAGGAAGTTATGTAAGGGATGTAAGGGTAAGTGTATATGATGGTAAGATGCACCCGGTTGACAGTAATGATATTTCATTTAAGATTGCCGGCTTACAGGCATTTCGTGAAGCATTTACAAACGCAGATCCGCAATTGCTTGAACCCTTATATGAAGTGGAGGTATTTTGTGCCGATGACCAGGTTGGTGCTGTAATGGGTGATCTGCAAACACGTATGGCTGTGGTGGAAGGAATGGAAGCAGATGGCCATTTTCAAAAAATTACCGCTAAAGTTCCATTGGCACAAATGTATCAGTATTCTTCATCGCTAAGAAGTTTAACACAGGGCCGTGCCCGTTTTAATATGAAGTTTCTGGAATATGCACCTGTTGCTTATGATGCACAGCGGAAGCTGGTAGAAGCATACAGTAAACATGAATTGGTTCTTGAATAGATAGATAATATTAACAGGTTAAATACTGAAACATCAGCGCATATCTTTTTATTCCGGAACCGGTAAATCAATTTTTATTTTCCTTTACAACATTATAGAACCAGATAACATCATCGATATCAGCATGGCCATGAATATCGGCTAATTTAAAAATAAGCAGGTACAATAAACCTGCGCCGGACAGTACATGAATTTTATTGCCAATATACTGCAATCGTTCCTTTTGGGGTAAATTACCATTTGTCTTAAACTCCCTCAACAGGCCATAAGAAATATCATGTAATTCCACAGCACGGTAAATACTAATTTGTTGTTGCTGAAAAGATATAAGATCGTTTCCTATGATTTCCATTGCCGCCATTAAACCAACAATGCCATGCCGTAAATGTTTAGGCTTACCTGTTAAAATATGGCACCTGTTATAACTGTTACGTTTAATCCTGCAATTGATAAAAGCACATCAGTAGCTATACTGGTGCCTGAAAAAAATATGAAATGTGCTCCCCCGCTTTTTGAATCCGGCGGCGGAGGCATAAATGTGGCCAGGGCCATTAAAAAATTAGGGGGCAATACTATGGCACTTTACCTGGCGGGTGGTTACACCGGAAAATTTTTCACACAATTACTCAGCACTGAAGAAATAGAATCGATAGTAATGAAACAGCAAAACATACCAGAGAAAATTTGATTGTAGTGGATAACGCTGTAAACCTGCAATACCGTTTTGGTATGCCCGGGCCTGTAATTGAAGAAAGTGAATGGCTGCAATTACTGCAGGCTATTGAGAAAATAAATGCTGCTGATTTTATTGTTGCAAGCGGAAGTGTTCCGGCAGGTGTACCACTGGATATTTTTGCCAGGATGGCGTTTATTGCAAAAAAGAAAAAAGCAAAGTTCATTGTTGATACCTCAGGCGAAGCTTTACAACATGCAGCTGATGAAGGTGTGTATTTATTAAAACCTAATTTGGGAGAATTAAGTTTATTAGCCGGTAAAGAAGAAATAAACACAGATTTTATTGCTGATGTGCCAGGAGAAATAATTGCTAAAGGAAAGTGTGAAGTTGTAGTAGTCAGTATAGGGGCCACAGGTGCAATGGTGGTTACAAAAGATATAGCACAACAAATAACAGCACCTATTGTTAAAAGAAAAAGTACCGTGGGTGCCGGAGATAGTATGGTGGCAGGTATAGTATTAAGTCTTGCAAAGGGAAGATCAATACTGGCTGCTGCAAAATATGGTGTAGCCGCCGGTACCGCTGCCACAATAAATCCCGGAACAGAATTATGCAGGCTGGAAGATGTGGAAAAATTATTTGCCGCTATCCGTCAGCAGGTTATTTAAATCTAAAATTATACATGCTGTTCTTTTTTGTATCAAAGCTATAAATACTTCCCTGTGCAATACTTGTTATTTTTTTTAATCCTGCAACAGGTGTTGTACTTCCCTGTAATTGTATTTTACAAATGCCTCCGTTACGGGAAAATATTTTTAGTTGAGTAAGTTTTCCATCTTTCCAATCCATGTCAATTACAAAACCACCTCTTGCGCATAAACCTTTTATGGTGCCTGTTGCCCATGCAGACGGCAAGGCAGGTAAAAGCTGAATAAAATTCAGGTGGCTTTGAATAAACATTTCTGCAATGCCAGCTGTTGCTCCAAAGTTACCATCTATCTGAAATGGCGGGTGCGTATCAAACAAATTATTCATGGTGGAATTCTTCAATAATTCCTGGTACATTTTATAGGCATGATTGCCATCTAATAATCTTGCCCAGAAATTTATTTTCCATGCCTTGCTCCATCCTGTTCCTCCATCACCTCTTATTTCTAAAGTTTTTTTGCAGGCATTTGCAAATGCTGTATCTATCAAAGGAGAAATTTCTCTGCCGGGATGTAAGGCAAACAACTGCGATACATGCCGGTGCTGCGGATCCTCATCTTCCCAATCGCCATACCATTCTTCTAAATTCCCTTTTTTACCAATTTTTAAAGGACTGAGCTTGTCTCTTTTTTGTTTTATTAAAGCGGCAAATTCTTTGTCGGTATTCAATACTTCTGTTGCTTCAATAATATTGGTAAACAGGTCCCAGATAATTTCCATATCCATTGCTGATGCAATGGTAACAGCGGCTTTAAATCCATTGGGGTGTAAATAAATATTTTCAGGTGATGTTGATGGTACAGTTATTAATTTTCCATTTTTTTCCACTAACCAATCCATACAAAATAATGCGGCAGATTTCATAAGAGGATAAGCAGTGTCCTGCAAATATTTTTTATTGCCGGTAAAGCGGTAATGTTCAAATAAGTGTTGCGATAACCAGGGGCTGCCCATTGCCCAGTTAGCCCAACTCGGGCTACCGTTACCTTCACCTACAGGATTTGTTTGAGCCCATGCATCACTGTTGTGGTGCACAGCCCATCCTTTCATATGATAATAATTAGTTGCTGTGGCCGTACCATTCTTTGCCATGCGTTGAATATGTGCTGTCAAAGGTTGTGTAAGATCAGACAAATTACAAGGTTCTGCCAGCCAATAATTCATTTGCAGATTAATGTTGGTCGTATAATTACTTCTCCAGCTGGGGCGGATTTCTTTATTCCAGATACCCTGTAAGTTGGCAGGCAGACCTCCGGGCCTTGAACTTGATATTAATAAGTATCTGCCGAATTGAAAATATAATTGCTCCAGTTCGGGATCGGATGCGCCTTTTCTATAAGCTTCTAATCTTTCATTAACAGGTAATGTAGCTGCAACAGTATTGGGAAAAGAAATGCTTAAGCGGTTAAAATATTTTTGATAGTCTTTTATATGTGCCGATAATAATTGAGCATAATTTTTCTGCACTGCATTTTGCAAAAAAACTGAAGCCAGTTTCTCTTCATCTTTTCCATCACTGTCGGGGCATTTATCGTATCCATTAAAACTTGTGGCTGCGGAAACAAACAACACCACTTCGCTTGCATTGCTGATGATCAAGGAAGAATCAGTATTGGTTACAACACCATCTTTATTAATTGCCTGTATTCGAAATTGAAAACGCATCCCCTTACAATTATCAGCCGAATCTTCATAAATAATTGGTTTAGGATTTCTCCTCTCGTCACTACCTATTCTTGCTTTGCCTTTTAAAACCAGTTCTTTATTTGCAGTCAAAAGTTTCTGATATTTTAATTCATGCTTTACGTCAACCGTAAAATTTAATGCATTAGGTTTAGATGATGTTAAACGAATGACCATTATTTTATCAGGTGCAGATGCAAATATTTCTCTTGTATATTCCACACCGTCAACAGTAAATTTTGTAGTGGCAGTTGCATTGCCAATATTTAAATTACGGTAATAGTTTGCTGGTTCGCTGCTAAATTTTTGTTTGATAATAATATCCCCCAATGGCTGATACATTTGTGTATTGGGGCCCTGTATTTTTTTCAATAATTTTACTGCATCGTTAATACTGTCTTTTAAAATTGCATCTCTTGCTGGTTGTAAATATTGAAATGCGTTTGGATTAGGGTTTAAATTTGCAGGCCCCCCCGTCCATAATGTTTGTTCATTCAGCTGAATTAATTCTTCCCCGGTTCTGCCAAATATCATGGCACCTAAAGTACCATTCCCAATGGGCAATGCTTCATTCCAGTCTTTTGCGGGTTGGTTGTACCATAGCGTTAACTGGCTTTGAGTAAAACTTTTTATCTGGATAAAAAGACAAACAATAAAAACAATTTTGAATTTCATACCTGGTATTTAAAACTATTATACGAATTTTTACAAATTACACGAATTAAATATCATTGATTAATAAAACCAATTCGTATAATTAGTTTTAATTCGTGTAATAAAAACTTATTTCAACCGTTCCTGGTTTTCTATACCAGCTACTTTTGCAGGTAGCGCAGCCTTATCAATACTCAAATTAAAATTATTATACTTCCATCCTTCAGTGTATTCCATAGTACCCAATACTTCTGCAGAAACTGTACTGTTGGCAAATACAAAATTCTTTAATGTTGATTGTGGATATCCTGCTGCATCAAAAGCCACTTTTGCATGTGTGGCAGTTATATTGCTGATATAGAAATTTTTTGCAGCAGGAATACCCCTTTCAGGCGGCGTTACTTTTTGCAGCATCGATTTCCAGTGTGCAGGAATCGAATCGTAATTGTATCCTTTGGGCAATTCTGAATAACTGTATGCAGGATACCAGTTTAAATTAAACTGGAAAACATTCCGCACCGAATCCAATACTGTGTTTTGAAAATAAATATCTTCCACCACGCCGCCACGGGTAAAAGCAGATTTTATACGCAACCCATTATCGGTATGTTTGGCATACAGGTCGGTTGCTAAAATATGCCTGATGCCACCTGATGTTTCGCTGCCCAATGTTATCAATCCTGCTCCTCTTCTTGCCACGCATTTACGGATCACCACATAAGCAGTGGGCTTATTCACCCGTAAGCCATCCCAATCCCTTCCGGCTTTTAAACAAAAATTATCGTCGTTGCAATCAATATCACAATTCTGTATCAACACCCATGTAGATGAATCAATATCCACACCATCAGTGCTGGGTCCGCTGCCATCTTCATTGTTTTTTATAATTACGCCATCAACAGTAACTTTCGTGGAATATAGTAACTGCACCGTCCAGAAACCGGCATTTTTAAACGTGAGTTCTTTCACCGTTACGTTCTCTGAATTCTGTACCAATACAGTTCTTACTCTTTTCACATCATAATCCACTATCCAGCGCAGGCCTTTGGCATCATATATTTTACGGGTAGCCCAATACAGGTCCCAGCAAAATTTGCCTCTTGCATTTACAATACCTTTTCCGGTAAGGGCAGCATTCTTTGCATCCATAATATTTATTAAAGCTGCAGGCCACACCATTTCCATTCCTGCTACCCTTGTATTAATATCCGGGTAATCATTAAAATTTTGTGAACCTAATATTAATACACCTTTATCAATTTGTAATACCACATTACTTTTTATAAAAATGCTGCCGCTTACATAAGTGCCGGGATTAAATGTTACAATGCCGCCACCTTTTGCTGCACATTCATCAATGGCTTTTTGAATGGCTTTGGTATTTACAGTAACCGTATCGCTTACGGCGCCATAATCATTTACACTGTATTTTTTTTTTGATGTTGGAAAAGACTTTGCTCCAACCTTACTCACCCAATTCATTTTGGGAATTTGTGCAACAGCAGTTGAAGAAACTAAAAGAAACACAACCAAAAATTTTGGTAAACACATTTTATACATCATAGCAAACAATTATTAAGCTTGTAAAGTACATTATAAAGGTTGGGATGGTATCCTGTTGCATCCTGCTAGCTATAAAGTGCTGTTGGCATAAAACTCACTTCTTCATAATCCTTTTGCGGTGTTGTACGCCCCATGAGCGTAATTCCATAATTACCTTGTCTAACGAATTGCCATAATCTGTAAGCGAATATTCAACTTTTACCGGCACCGAATCATACACCGTTCTTTTTACCAATTGATTTTGCTCCAGGTCACGCAGTTCTTTGGAAAGCATTTTATCAGAAATGCCTTCTATCTCTGTGGCCATTTCTTTAAAGCGTTTATTGCCGAAAGATAACGCAATGATGATGGGCAGTTTCCATTTGCCGCTTAAAAATTCCAATGAATCCCTTACGGGTAATAACATCATTTTACATTGTTTAGGGTCGTGTACCTGTCCTTTTTTTATTACTGCCATAATTTAAATTTTTTATCACTATCCTGAAGTATAGTGCTATACAAAAGTATAGTACTATATAAAGTATAGTAAATGTACATAAGTTTGCAGTATCAAACAAATTTTTACAAACAAAAAAAAGAAATTATGAAAAAGAATAACATTATTTATTGGATAAGCACCGGCCTGATTGGCCTGATGATGACATTCAGCGCCTACAGCTATTTAACCAATCCTGAAATTATGGCGGCATTTAAACACCTGGGCTTTCCCGATTATTTCAGGATCGAACTGGCCGCAGCTAAATTTTTAGGAGTGTTGGTATTACTCATTCCACAATTACCCAACAGAATTAAAGAATGGGCTTACGCAGGCTTTGGCATTACGTTCATTTCTGCAGCTATTGGCCATTTCAGCAGTGGCGATACTGCTGCTGTTGCGATAATGCCAATTATTTTCCTTGTGGTTTTAGTGGTATCAAATATTTATTTGTACAAAAAAAATACACTGGTACCGGTGAGTTTGAAAAACAACGGTAAAACTGCATTGGCATAATTACTTTTTAATACAACTTAAAAAAATAAAAATGAAATTGATTGAAGATTTAAACTGGCGTTATGCAGTTAAAAGAATGAATGGAAATAAAGTGCCACAGCAAAAACTGGATGCTATTTTAGAAGCCACCCGTTTATCAGCATCCTCTGCAGGCCTGCAGCCATATAAAATTATTGTGGTAGAAAATGAGGCGGTGAAAAAACAATTGCAACCTGCAGCATATAATCAGCCGCAAATAACAGAAGCTTCTCACCTGCTGATCTTTGCGGCTTATGAAAATATAACTGAAGCACATGTAGAAGAGTATATGAACTTACAGGCAAAAGTAAAAAATGTTTCGCTGGAAAGCCTGGCAGGTTTTAAAGACATGCTCACCAACAATATTGTTTCCCGGAGTGAAGAAGCCAATTTTAACTGGGCAGCAAGGCAGGCCTATATTGCATTGGGCACAGCGCTGATTGCAGCTGCTGAAGAAAAAGTTGATGCTACGCCAATGGAAGGTTTTAATCCCGTCGCATTTGACGAAATACTTGGCTTAAACAAATTGGGCCTTAAGAGTGTTGCTTTATTGGTTTTGGGTTATAGGGATGAAGTGAATGATTATTTAATTAATGCACCAAAAGTGAGGAAAGATATGAAAGACCTGGTGGTGCATTTTCCGGCGGCGTAATTCTTATTGTTTTTTTTGGAGTGTATTTTCAATTTGCCAGGTTATATTGTTTGGGTTATTCGCTGCTGCTGTTAAAGACCGCTTGATTTAACTGACACAAGTGAACTTCCTGCGGAAGAACACTTGTGTCAGTTGGGGTATCCTCAACACTTTACTGTTACCCGTAAAAAAGTAGCAGAAATGGATGTTGTATTTGGTGTGGCGCTTTTGTTCTGGCTGTTAAACAACGTTTCTAATTCATGCTGCAATTCCAAAGCCTTGCCATTTTTTTCTGCTGCTTCAAAAGCGTTCATAGTGGGACCGTAAAAGTTTTTGAAATTTTCAACGAGTGTTGCTGCAGCATAGGGTGCATTAAATGTAAACGTATCTTTTACAAACGAAATATTTTCTTTTGTTATACCGACACTAACAAAACGTTCAATAACATGCTCCTCCACTCCCCACAGCATCGGGCTAATGAAACCCTCCGGTGGTGGCGGTGTGTAGGCGGCACTGGTCTTTAATATTTGTGCAACCAGTGTCGGGTCTCCTGGTATCCAGTTCCCCATCACAATTCGTCCGCCCTTACGGGTGACACGAACCATTTCTTTAGCTACATCAAATGGTTTAGGTGCAAACATGGCACCAAAGATGCTTACTACAAGATCAAAAGAATGGTCTTGCAATTCATTTAAATCGGTAGCATCTCCTTCCTGGAAGGTACAATTGTTAAGTCCTTCTTTTTTAGCCCGGATGTTACCTGCTTCCACCAGGTTTCTTGCTATATCAACACCTAAAACTTTGGCTCCCAACTTTGCTTCCGGTATAGCTGTAGTGCCATCACCACAACCCAGGTCAAGAATGTTCATGCTTGCAGTTATGCCCAGTGCAGCAACCAATGCTGCACCACTTTCTCTCATGGTATCGGCAATACGTGTAAAATCGCCTTTTTCCCATAATGCTTTGTTTGGATTCATTGTGTTTTATTTTAGAGTTTAAAAAATAACAGCCTTCATTTTAATTACAGCACAAAATTATTGGCGGTTTAAAAAATTGCCATTACTGTAGCGTTCAAATATTTTGCTTAGCGGTTCAGGGGTTTACGATTTACCCTATAGGAAATGTAGTTAAAGTATTTATATCTTTTCTGATGGCATCAGGAGGCTGGTGCTTTTTTGGCTGCCATTGGGGAAATGCCAAAACGTTCTTTAAAGCTACGGCTAAAATGAGAAGGATTTTCAAAGCCACTTTCAAATGCTGCTTCGCTTACCGTTTTATCCCTGCCTGTTAACAGGAACATAGCCTGCTGCAATCTTTTTTCCAACAGCCATTTACCCGGCGTGCTGTTAAAATGTTTTTTAAAAGCACGTTTAAAGGCAGAGAGGCTTCGGTTGCTCAGCAAGGCATATTGTTCCAGTTTTAAATTAAAACAGCAGTTATCATTCATCACCCTTTCCAATGAAACAGATTGTGGTTCACTCATCAGCGAACAGAAATAAGACAATGCCTCCACATTCTTTGGATTGTCTGCAATGTTTAATATCAGCTCCCTGAATTTTAATTCCAGCAATGCTTTGTCAGGCTCCGTGGTGCTGGCAAAATAAGCATACATCGAAACAAAAAAAGATTGCAGCGTTTCTGTAGCATTAAGTATAATGACAGGATTGTATTTTTCATTGGTTTTAGCAATGGGAGCCGACCGGCTTTTGAGTGTATCGCAAATAAATTCATCGGGTATAAAAAACAGCACCACGCAAAAACCAATATCAAAAAACTGTTCCAGTATACAGGCACCTTTTCTTACCAGCACACAACTGCCTTCACCAATTTCGTAAGCACCATGGCTGGTATGCCAAATTTTTTTTCCTTCCAGTACATAAAAAATATAATTTTCATGGCACCACAGATCAGCAAACTTATTTTGCATTAACCGGGCTTCGGGTGGGCAATTGAAAATAGTGATCAACGAATCGCCACAGCTAAACTGCCGGCAATATTGGGGATAGCCTAATACTTTTTCCTGGAAATTAACCATAGGTGTTTTGTTACAACATAAAAATAACACTTGCAGGCAAGATGGGGAAATACTTTTGCTACGCCGATATTAGTGTCTCGACGGATCTATTCTTAAAAAAGCAAATGGTTCGTAGCTAACCAACCAAGGTGGAGGTTTAGCAGTATTTAGCAGTATTTAGCAGTATTTAGCAGTTACGTTCGTGTGTCATAACCAATACGGAAGACTATTGTCCGTTGTCAATACCTGCGATTAATAAAATGGCTTTAATAATTGCAATTCCCCCTAATAAAATGCAGGACGGCAGAAAGAATAAGTATAACCTAATTCTAATAAGCCATAGGAAGAGATTCCAGCCTGGAAGCAGAACTAACATGCCTTTTGTAAACCCAACATCATTGTTTAGGCCAGGTATGATTTTTGAAAAAGAAATGAAAGCAAAACTGCAGGAACAAACATCAAAATGAATATAAAAGCGCCTCCTGCAATTGGTGTTTTTGCTATATCATTTATCCACTTAATTTCAGTCTTTGTGCCTAAAAGTAAAAAAGCCATAGAGTGATTTATGATTCGGTTTATTTATTACTTTAATTGTTTAAGAACTTAGTTGTATTTCAGCATTTTGATTCGTAGATACACTAACCAAGGCGAAGATTAGCCATACTAGTTTATTTTATTCATTTCGTTTACAATCTCCATAGTCTCCACACTTACCGTACACACCCTTTGTATCAAATCAATTACCTGTTCTTTATAATCTTCAAATTTATAAGTGTTGAATTTTTCTGCTATCGTAGGGTCGCCAGGCTTTTTTTCTTTGTACTGGTCAAGTATCCATTCTATGGCACTGCGGTTGCCGAGTTTGTATTCCCATGCTTGTGGCGGAATACCTTTTAGTTCTGTATAGCCATCTATTTCAATTCTTCCTTCAGGCTTGTAAGCTTTTAGTTTTGCTTTGCTGAAGCTTTCCATTTTGGCACCGGCTGCCATATCAACTACCATATCGGTTCTTTGTAAACCATAAGGCCTTGCTTTTTCATAATTGATATGTTTATCCATCAGTCGCTCTCCCCATTTTGCCCATTGCCAAAAATCATCGTACAAAGGAATACGGGGAAACTCTCTTTTTAAATTGAGCTCATATTTTTTGCGGTACGCAGGATGATGCAACACCGCATATACATAATGAAAGATGTCTTCTTTGGTTATGGCTGAAGCTTTTGCAGTGGCAGAGACTTCCGAAGTTTTAAAAACTTCGGAAGTCTTATCTGCGTAGTGCTGCTGAAATTGCTGCAAACCCCAATCGGTGAGGTTTTCTATTCTTTCATCGTTTTTGTAACTACAAAAAGGGAGACATTGGCAACCTGCTGGAAGACAATTAAGATCAACTATATATTTTGATGACAAAAGAAAAAAATCTTTTGGAGAAGATAAACCTGGCAAGATTAAATATTTATTAGAAGAATCTTTCTTATAAATATCAAACCATTGATAAGTCATTCCATTCAAATTTCTGTCAAAGTAAAAATATTGATTAATAAATGGTCTATAAAGTGATTTGTTTACTTGACCTGATGAAAAAAATTTTGAAATATTGCGTTCCAAATATTTGTTTAATTCTCTATCCCATTTAATCTTACTTTTATCAGAATAGTTTTTATCTTTTCTTGTTTCTTCGTAAGTACTTATAAAAAACTGTATTTTTCTTTTAAGACTTTCCTCCGAATAATCATATACCCATTCATCCCTTTGAGTTGCAACACCTCTTGAGAAAAGTTTAAAAATTGATTTCTCAGATTTACCACTTTTTGTTTCCTTATCAATCAATGGCAATAAACTATCCCAATCATTCTCAGACTGATTGATCCAATTATAATTTTTATCAGCATCAATTTTCTCAAAGTCAATTGTTTCAATCTTTGATTCACTCAGCCAAATCAGTTTTTCTGCAGCCGTTTCCATCTCTGGTCTTCTTACATATTCAATTCTTACATTTTCTGTAGAGTAAAATGCTTTTTTGCCATATTCAACTATGGGTTCACTTACAATAGAGTATTCTTTTTTTAATTCTTTAAGTTCTTTTTTTGTTTCGGCAACTAATTTGTTATTCTTCTTTATCAAAAACATTATAGCCACACCAGTTTGAATGCCAAATACGTTATGCTTTGTACCAGATAATTTAGGATTCATTCTAACATCACCTCCTAAATCAACTATGTAGATATAATTAAATTCGCTTGCAACTATTTTTCTAAATCCATCAAAAGCTCTTCCATCAATAAAACTTCTATTCGTAATCATTGCAACTACACCATTGTCATTTAACCTGTCCATTGCCCAGCGGTAAAATCTTGTGTACATGTCATATACAACAATTTGATTTTGCGCCTTACCGTGTTTTATAAAAGTTTCTTTTATTCGCTTGTCGATTTCTTTATATCCCCTGTTAGCATTTTGAAAATTATAGTTTTCCTGCTTTGCATTATACGGTGGGTTGCCTATTATCACGCTTATCTTTCTGTCGTTTTGTTTTTTTATACGGGCAGCATTTTCTGCACTCACGCCAAACAGGTCGCCCTGCTTGCCCACCCAGTGAAAGCCGGTATTATCAAGCGTATCTACAAAGCAAAGGTTTTCAAACTCTGCGTAGCTGCCGGTTTTTTGTTTGTACGTGTATTCAATATTTAAGTTGGCAATGTAGTAGGGCAGTATGGCCAGTTCGTTGGCGTGTATTTCGTTTTTGTATTTGTATTCAATTTTGTTTTTGGGCAGGTAATCAATAATGTCGCAAATAAAAGTGCCGGTGCCGGTGGCAGGGTCAAGTATCTCCACGTTTTTATCGGCCAGTACTTTTCCAAAATGTTTATGCAATAAATAGTCAGTGCTTTTAATCATAAACTGCACAATCTCGTTGGGAGTATATACAATACCCAGCCTGTCTGCCGCCTTGGGGTTGTAGGCTTTGTAAAAATTTTCGTACACCACTTTTAAAAACTTTTGTTTTTCGTGGTGGTCGGCAATGCCTGCGGCGGCGGCATTGATAGTATCGTAATAATGTTTAATGCCGCCGAGTGTTTGCCTGCGTGTGACACCGGTAAAAAATGTTTCAATTACTTTATTCAGTTCCCGTGCTATATTATTTTCCTGGTGAAAATGCGGCTCATCAAAAATGGTGTTGAAAATATCGGCGGTTACAATATGCTGCACAATCATTTCCTTCATATCATCTTCTGTAATATCAGGGTTGATGGATTGCTTACAGAGTTCATGAAAAGATTGCAGTGCTGTGTTGAATGCTGCATTTGTTTTGTTAGCAAACTGGCTGTCGATAATTTCCCTGATTGCTGCTGTTACTTTGGGAATATCTTCTTTAAATTTATTGATGGCTTCCCTGAAATCAATGATTTCTTTGCGCTGGTAGTTGATAAATTTAGTGAGCAATTTATCCAGCGCTGCTTCATCTTCCATTGTTACCCTCATCACTTCATCGCCATGCTGTATCAATACTGCAGTTACAGAATCTTCAAATAAAATATTATCGTTGGGATATCCTTTGGCAAATTTCTTTTTTATCTCTTCATTAATGTCATCACTTTCATCTTTACTTTCCCAATAGCCCCAATCTAATCTTAATTGGTCTTTCAGCGTTCCATCGGGTGTTACTGTTTTGCCGCTTTTTGTTTTTAATGAAATTTCAGCCACCAGCCTTAGGTCTTTACCGGCGGCATAGCTGTCGAGCAATTTATGAAAGGCAAAACGTATAGCAGTTTCTTTAGTGGTGCCCCCATAATGCTTCAGATCTTCTAATTCTTTCAAATAGGTTTTAACAGCATAAATACTCATGGGGTAAATATAGCCGAAAAGATTTATTTGGAAAAAATGGTTTGTATGATAATTTGTAACACGTTTAATAAAGCAACCTTTCTCCGCTACTATAAAAGCCCAATAAAGATATGCCGTACAAGTGAGTGACACAACGATGTTGAATAAAGCTTCCCAGCCCGTAACAATACTTCCGAAGTTTTAAAAACTTCGTAAGTCTGGCACCCGAAACACAAGTTTTAACAACATCAATTTTCAATTATCTTTGTGTCACTATTACACAATTTGAGCACTACAATCACTTTACCACCGGCATATAGCAAACTACAGGTCCGCATTGCGGTATCGGTGTATTTTTTTTGCCTGGGGGTATCTTTTGCCAGCTGGGCCAGCCGCATACCGGATATAAAAACCACCCTGCATTTAAGTGAAGCGGCACTGGGTACCATTTTATTGGGTTTACCCATTGGCCAGTTAGTTACCATGCCTTTTAGCGGCAGGGCAGTTACCCGCTTTGGCAGTAAAAATGTAATGCGCATTGCCATTTTGTTTTATGCATTTGCATTAACCAATATTGGTTTGGTAACAGCACCGTGGCAACTGGCTTTGTGTTTGTTTACATTTGGTGTTAGTGGCAACCTGTGCAATATTTCGGTAAACACACAGGGCGTAAATGCAGAGGCTTTGTATGGCAGGCCTATTATGAGCAGCTTTCATGGTGTGTGGAGTACATCCGGTTTTACGGGTGCGCTAACGGGTTTGCTGATGATGAAACTGCATGTAATCCCTTATATACATTTCTGGATAATTGCTGGCATGGTGATGATATTATCGCAGGTATTTGCAAGGTATTTACTGCATACGCCAACAAGCAGGTCGGCTGCATCTTTTAAACGCATCAGTATGCCGCATGGTTTGTTATTGCAACTGGGCATTATTGGTTTTTGCTGTTTAAGTTGCGAAGGTTGTATGTTCGACTGGAGTGGTGTATATTTTAAACAGGTGGTAAAAGCGGAAGGCTCCTTGGTTTCTTTAGGCTATGCCTCGTTTATGATAATGATGGCCACAGGAAGATTTGTGGGTGATAAACTGGCGGAAAAATTCAGCCGTAAAAAAATGGTGCAGGTGAGTGGCGTACTTATTTTCAGCGGAATGATGTTTGCTGTGTTACTCCCCTATTTAATAACGGCTACCATTGGTTTTTTAATTGTTGGCTTTGGTGTGAGTACCATCATTCCTTTATTATACAGCACGGTGGGCAAGGCTGAATTAAAAGTGAGTAAGGGCATGGCCATTGCTACGGTAAGCAGCATTAGCTTTTTAGGGTTTTTAATGGGGCCTCCATTAATAGGGTATATTGCCCAGTTGGCAGGGTTGCAATATTCATTTATGACGATTGCATTTTTAGGATTGGGGATCAGTTATTTAATAAGCAGGGTTAAGGAGATTGAATAAAACCCCTCCGCCTCCGCCCAAGGCGAGAGAACTTTACAGTTGAATGATTTTAATTTCTTTTATTTTATGAATTTAATAAATTTTCTTTTTGAAGATATTTTTGCATTGGCGTTTTTATTCACGATTCACTACTCACCATTCACTACTTCCCTAATAATTTCGCAAGCTCTTTATTTGTAATAGTGAAAATGCTGCCGTGCCGTATTCCTTTGGGTAGCGAAATCTTTTCGGAGATATCTGTCCAGGTTTTAAGATCGGTGGATTGTATGGCACCGTATTTATGTTCGGTATATTTATCAAAATAAACGGTCCAGGTGTTGCCGAGTTTTAATGTAGTGGGCCCTTCTGCCCAATATTTTCCGGTAATGGACGCTGATGGAGCGGAGAATCCTTTGGTTAAATTTTTACTGGTAGCTATCTTAATATTCTTCTGTACCGGTATCCTTGTTTCGTCTTTTAAAAACATGACGTATTGTTTTCCGTCGGGCACAATGGTGGCATCAATTACATTAAAGCCTTTATCGTACAATAATTTTGTTTTACTGAAGGTTTTAAAATTTTTTGTGGTTACATAATACATGCGGTGGTTGTAACCTTTCTCTACTGCGGTATCCATTTTATATTTTCCGGCAATGGTGGTGGCCCAATAGATCATATATTGCTTTTTCTTTTTATCGTAAGTTATTTCTGGAGCCCAGCAGTTTCTTGCACTGTCTTCGTCTTTCATCACCGGAATAAATTCCTGTGTACTCCAATGAATGAGATCGGGACTATTGGCATAGCCGATGCCTTTGTCGTTCCAGCTAACCGTCCATACCATGTGGAATAAACTATCAGCGCCACGGATGATGCAGGGATCTCTCATCAATTTATCATTGGCAACGGTGGGTTTTAAAAAAGAACTGTCGCCGTCTAATGCGGTCCATTTATAACCGTCATTGCTGTAAGCTAAATGCAAACCGTCTTTACCATTATTATTGAAATAAGAAAACAGGTAAACAGGATTATTTTGAGCCGTAAGTTTTGTAGGAACACAGCAAATAATTATTATGCAAAGGATAATTTTTGTAAAGACATTTGTGCTATTTTTTTTATTGAAGCATTTCATGTAGAACATCATTTTATTTCATTGACTAAACCAGCTTTTTATAGTTGCTATTATTTTCAGATCCTGTATCTTACTGACCATTTAACATTCACTACTCCAACGCATGATCAGCCGGCACATTTTGTCCACTCCAGATTTTTACTGATGTCCATGGCATATCAGGCTTGCTCCAAAAATCATCTGTTGGTGGTAAGCCTAATGGCAAAAATATTTCGGTACATAAATACAAACTGCCGGTATTGATATAGCCTTCGGCTAAGTTGGGTTGCGAACCATAAAGGCCGATATTCAACCAACCCTTTTCATTAAATGTATCCGGTGCATCCAGTGTTTTTTTTATTACTGCAGTTAATGCACTGCGTATTTGTGCAGGCTCCAGTTCTTCCGGCAACTGGTGCAGCAATGCCATATTGGCCAAATGATGAAATGCTCCTCCCCTGTACGTAATTGATCTTCCAGTAACAGGAAAACTGCCATCGGTGTTGATCATTCTTTCCTGCAGCACCGCATAACGTTTGGTAATTTTATCCAGTCTTGGTGCAAACAATTTGTAGGTACTGTCTTTTTTGTTGATCACCGAAATGATGCATTGTAAATAAGGTTGAATGACATAGCTGTTATAATAATCCATATGAAACTGCATGCCATCAGCAAACATCCCATCACCGGTGTACCAGTGATTGGAAAATTCTTTCACCGCAAAATCAATTCTTACTTTATCATAAGGCAAATTATACTTGCAGAAAAAAGTTTCTATCATGGCAGTAAACAATAACCAGTTGCTGTACACAGGAACGGCGTTGCGGGTGAGTAAGAAAGCTTCTTTTACATTACGGTGTGTTGCAGTATCAGCGTTTTCCCAAAGCCATGGGCAACGTATCAATGCCAGTGAAAGAAAAGAAGCATCAACCAATGGTTGTGCGCCATTCCATTGCAAATAATCTTTTGCATTGGGATCAACTGCATTGGCCAAAGATTTTAAAGCCAATTGTCGAAATTCGTTACGTAATTTTTTTTCAGCAGCATCTCCTTCCTCCTGTTGCAGCCAGGGTGCAATTCCGGAAACTGTTCTTGCAAATGCTTCTAAAAAAGCCACTTTACTTCTTACCGCTTTGTTGTCTACTTTTTCTGATAACACCAATGGCATTTTTTCTTTTAATGTATTGGCAGCAAGATTGGTTAACACAGGTCTTGCAATTTTATCGAGATAAGAAAGCCATTGTGCCCTGGTGCTTACAGGCATTTTATTTTGTGCTGACAGGTTTACTGCAACAAAAAAACAAATGAGCAGCAATACATTTTTCATAATAGCCATAGTTGTAAAAATTATTGCGCAATATTTAATTGGCTTAAAATTGGTTGCTCCAAACTTTCCAGCAACTCCTGTTCGGGTTTTATCAATTCCAATACTTTTATTTCGTTCGCTCCTTTCTTCAGCCATTCTGCAGGCACATATAAGGTTTGTTGTGGCCCAATGCTCCAGTATCTTCCCAGGCTATGTCCGTTTACCCAAACCATGCCTTTTCCCCAATTGCTCATATCAAAGTAGGTATCTGCTACAGTGGTTAAATTAACGCTGGCCGATTTAATTACAGGTATGTCTGAATACATTTTCCTGTTCAGTAGTTTTATTAAATTGATATTATCAAACGGCAGGGAGTACATTTTCCAGCTGGTTACTTCTTTTCCAGCCAGCAAAACTTTTTCTGTTATGCCTTTGGTATTTTTTAAGAGGTAAGGACCAAAATTAATACGTCCCAGATTTTCCGCCAATATATCCAGCACAACATTTCCTTTTGGAATGTTTAACAGTAAACTATCCTGTTTTAACCTTCTGTCTAAAATACCTGCACGTTTTCCATTGATGAATACAATGCCATAGTCACGCAGGTCTTTTATTTTTAAAATACCTGATGAGGCATTATTCAGAGTGGTGCGGTATAACACAAAACCGTAAGCCTGGTTTAATGCTTCAAAAGTTAAAGGTGTGGTATTGGTTTTTGCTGCAGGCAATACATCAAATAAGCTGGTGGCTTGCGTAAAATGTATTGCAGGCAATTTCATGGATGGTTTAGCCCCAGGCACATCAGGAAGTTTTTTTTCTGCAGGTAAATATTTTTGAATCACTTTTCTAAACTCCATGAATTTATAAGTGGCATTACCGGCTTCATCTAATGGTGCATCATAATCGTAACTGCTGATCTGTGGTTCGTAAGGATTTTTATCATTGTAGTTGGCACCATTCATAAAATCTCTTGTAGTACCACCATGAAACATGTACATGTTAATAGAAATTCCTGCTGCTAAAACTGCATCCACGCCCGGCGTATATTTTTCTGCAGGTACAGTATGATGTTTTGTTCCCCACCAGTCGAACCATGCAGGATACCATTCTGCAACATAAAAAGGTCCTTTGCCATCGTGATTGCTGCGTACTAAATTTTTTATTTGCGAAGGCTTATCTGTACCGTTTACTGCAGGCAATAAACCATCGAGGTGACCATCCTTTACATCACGTACAGGATCGCAGGTGTAGAGCAGGCCATCAAAGCCGGCATCAATAAACATTTTACGGTTGATGTCGAGATAGGCTTTATCATTACCATAAGAACCATATTCATTTTCTACCTGTACCATTAAAATATTACCGTCATGATTGATCTGCAGTGGTGCTAAACGTTTCCCTAATTCATTAATATATTTTTTATACTCAGCCAGGTACTGTGCTTCCTTACTGCGAACGGTCAATCCCTTTTCGTTTTGCAGCCAGTAAGGGTAGCCGCCAAACTCCCACTCCGCACATACATACGGGCTGGGGCGAAGCACTACCCAAAGGCCTTCTTCTGCTGCAATTTTTACAAATGTTACAATATCATTATTACCTGTAAAATCAAATTTATCTTTTTGTGGCTCGTGCAAATTCCAGAATACATAAGTACCGATGGTATTCAATCCCATCGCTTTTGCCATCTGCATTCTTTGCCGCCATGCTTCTTTTGGCACACGGGAATAATGCATTTCTCCCGATATCATCTGGAAAGGTTTTCCATCCAGCAAAAAAACAGAATCACCTAATGCAAAATTGTGAACAGGTTGTTGCGCCTGTACATTGTAATTAAAAAAACAAGCAAAAAAAACAGGGGTTATATATTTTAACATGATAATGGTATCGCAAGGTTAGAAAATTTTATTTACTACCTGTCATTTTTTTATAGCGTAACATCGCTTCAACAAAATAATAATCGCCATAAGTTAAGGGCACATCAATTTCGGTTTTATTAGGCATATGCCCTACCCCATGTTGTAAAATAAAGCCGCCATTGGTACCGGCTGCGGCTTTATAATCGGGTGCAGATAAATTTTTAATAATGGTTGCTGCAACAGCAAAATATTTTTTGGATAATTTTTTATCTACATAAGCACTCAACTCCAAAAATGCGGAAGCCATTATTGCTGCAGCAGATGCATCACGTAATGCATTGGGAATATCAGGCGCATTAAAATCCCAGTACGAAATTTTATCTTTTGGAAAATTGGGATTAGATAAAATGAAGTTTGCAATTTTATTAGCCTGCACTAAGTATATTTTATCTTTTGTTTCCCTGTAGGTTTCAGTATAGCCATACAATCCCCAGGCTTGTCCTCTGCCCCAGGCCGATTCATCTGCAAAGCCTTGTGCAGTTTTCTTTTGCTGTACTGCACCGGTGGTGGCATTATAGTTTAGTACATGATAAGAACTGTTATCTGCACGGAAATGATTTTTCATTGTAGTGTTGGCATGTGATAGAGCAATCTTATAAAATGAAGAATCGCCACTTACCTGCGTAGCCCAGAACAATAATTTTAAATTCATCATATTGTCGATGATCACCAAATACTCATTGGGTTTTCTATCCCACGATTTGATGCAACCTACTGCGGGATTAAAACGGGTGGATAATGATCTAGCGCTATTTAACAATATTTCTTTATAAGCATTTGAAGGATTGATGGCATTGGCATTGCCAAAACTGCAATACATCATAAAGCCAAGATCGTGTGTACCTTTATTGAATTGTTCTTTCTTAAGTACATCCAATATCCTGATTGCTTCATTGTATAAAGCAGTGTCTTTGGTTTGTTGATACAGGTATAATAATGTGCCCGGGTAAAAACCACTGCACCACCATCCGGAATTACTCCACTCATATTTATCTGTTGTTGGGAAATAGGTTTTAGGGAATTTATCGGCAGGTAAATTTTTAGCTAAAATTTTGTATTGTGCTGTTGCATCAATAAAATTCTGATCAATAATTTGCAATAATTTTTTATCGGCTTTAAATTTTTGCTGTGCTGTTGCAGCAAAGCCAATTATTATCAAACAAATTACAGAGCTTATTTTCTTCATATTTTTACTTTTTAATATTTACTTCCAGCACCTGCACGGCCTGTGGCGCAATATCTGCTTTACCTTCTCCATCTTTTTGATCGGTGTATTGTACAAATAAATGCAATTGCTTTTTTTGCTTCCATAACTCTGTATCGTAAGTTGGCTCCCACGAGCCTACAGAAAATGAAGTGATATCTTTTAATTGCCAATTACTGCTATTGATATCAGTATTCATTGCTATTGATACTTTTCTTCCCCTTTCCTCATCCCTAAAAATTAAAATTACAGCATTTTTATTTCCTTTATTTAAACTGATAATTTGCGGCCGTGAGATAGGAATTCTTTTTGTACCGGCGCCACTTAAACTAAAAGCAGTTTTTCTAAACCCGGTATTATTAATTTGCCATTGCCCTCCGGTATTGTAAATGATATGATATTGCGGAATGCTGTCGCTTTTATCTTTCCAGTAAGAAGCAATGAAGGGATTACCGTCTTCATCAGCATACATGCTGGTTTGATTGATGAGTTCGCTTTTTTGCGGAATACGGCAAACGTATTCTGCTGTTGCGGCATTTACGGGGAATGCATATTTTTCATTTTTGGAATTTAGCCAGGTTATACCTCCATCAGTTGATTTGGCATAACACATATCATGATTGCTGGCAACATCCGGGCTTTCACGCCATACCCATGAAAGATGTATCGTTCCCTTTGTATCAATACAGGCCTGCCAATAAGCATTGCGTTGCCGCTCTCCATCAATTAAATTTTTATGCAGTTGTACCCATATTTTTATTTTGGTATTATAACGGTTGATGACCAAATTACCCTGCCCCGATTGACCATCCCGATATAAAAAAATTAAATTCCCGTTGGGCAAAGTATGAAACTCGGGATAAGTAACATTTGTTTCTGCAATACCTGTCATAGGTAATTCAGGCGTCATTTGTAAACTGCCTGGCACAATACTTTTACTGTAATGTAATTCATTGCCATGATGATTCCACGACATATGCAAATAACCATCGCCATCGGTTATAATGCTGATAGAACGGTGAGCATCTGTTACATCGCCTTTAAACTTTGTTATTTGTAAAACCCATTTTGTTTTGCCCGGTGTTCTTTTTCCTAACACAACAAAACCATTGTTGTTATAATAAGAAATGTATTGTGTGTTTTTATAAGTACATAATGAATTTTTGCGAAACACCACGGTGTTTACAGAATTGTTTGCCCAGCCACTATCAACAAAAACGGTATGTACATTTTTTATTGATTGAGCAAAAAGCACAATACAGCCACATTGCATTAAGAAGCAAAGAAGCAATTTTTTGTAGTACCCCATCATTACAGCAATTATTTAATTATCTGTTTTTTATAAATTTAAAATACATTATCAACAGCAGGCCTGCTATAGGTTTCTTTACTATCCGTTGTTTTTGGCATACCAAAGTAAAAATACAATGTACGCTTTTTGCTGCCGCTTAAATGATTCAATTCGCTTTTTGGCCCATAGGCTTTTGTATTAGTGGTTAACCCTGTTGCCAGTTTTGTACCTATCGGCGGAATGCAATCTAAAAAAGAAATATTACCCAAGGGTAATTCAGGATGAGGTTTTCCGGCACTACTTAATGCATAAAAATCAAATAAGCGTACAAATAAACCGCTGTCTTTACTGGCAATATATAATTTACCTTCTACTGTACTTAATTCCATCCAGTTTACTTCACCATAATATCCTTTAAACTCGGGATACGCTACAGGTGAATAACCAGTATGTGTGTTATTATAAATATTCTCCCACACATTTACCGGTGTACCCTGCAAACGGTTTTTCCATTGGCGTGAAGGACCTTTACCTAACCAGCGGCTACTCAATACATAATTTTCGGGATAATTAAAACTTATACCCGCAAATGGTTGATCACCTGCTTCATTATATTCATATTCCAATGTTACCCATCCGGCTGCATTAATTTTCCACTTGGTATATTTCATATCACCGTTGTAAGTAAATTCCACCACCTGTTCATTATCTTCTTTATAGGTTTTACTGCTAACTACAGTTGCTATACCTTTTACCAACACAGGGCCATTATTAAATGATAGGGTATAATCGTTGCTGGAATTTTTTGTCGTGATTAGATTACCTGATTTTTTATCCAGTGTAACAGTTACTTCTCCACCGGTAATTGCAAATATGGTATCCGTTTCTTTAACTGAAACTCCATCAGTTTTTGCAGACACTAAATTGCTGATGATAGATTGATTGCTTTTTATTTTGCTAGTCCATTTATATAATTCCCTTCCATTATTATCTTTTGCCACAATTACCAGCGCATCATAATTTTTATAATCAACAGGTAAATTAATTTGTAATTCCCCTTGCTTTGTTGCTTCAATATCAGGCGCTGTAATATTTCCTTTTTGTTGTACCACATAACCATCAAACCTGTCGAATGGTTTACTGTAATTTACCAGCACCCAGTAAAATGCACATCGATTGGCATTGATAAAATGAAAACGATTATCCAATTCAATACGTCCGGTAAAATCAGCAGGCAACTCTACAGGCATATTTAATTTTATGAGAGAAAAAATTTCACGCAATGCATAATAGCTACCTTCTTTTTCTCTATGCGGACCAAGGATACCATCATTGGCATTTAGCCCGTTTGCATCCAATGCATTATTAAGGTCGGTACGCACAATGGCTTCATCTACCAATGCCCAGATAAATACACCTCCGCTTTTTTGAGATTTCCAATGCAGGTTCCAGAAATCATCCATGGCCGCACCTCCACCTCCATCATCCTGCGAATGCAACATTTCGGTTGGCATATAAATCAAAGAATCGTTCAATATTTTTTGTGTGCTGTAATAATCTTCGTAATGGTTACAATCAATACCATTGAATTGATTGCCGGGGCGGTGGTGGGGATGAATTACAGGGCGTTGTTGAAAATCCCATTTTACAAAATCATCATCCAGTTCTTTATTGGTTCCACCTTCATTTCCGTTATCCCAAAAGATGATGGAAGGATGATTGATATCTCTTAACACCATTTCTTTTACCAATGGTTCGCCAGCTTTGGTGGAATACCATTTTTGCCAGCCAGCAAGTTCATCCAATACGTAAATACCCAGGCTATCGCAGAGTTGTAAAAAATATTTATCCGACGGATAGTGAGAGCAACGCACTGCATTCATGTTCATTTCTTTTATTAACAGTGCATCCTGTAATTGCTGCTCATCACTTAATGCTCTTGCGGTTTCTGGCCAAAAGCAATGGCAGTTGGCGCCTTTAAATTTTACCTGTGCGCCGTTGATGTAAATACCCTGGCCGTATTTTATTTCTATAGTGCGGAAACCAAATTTTTCTGTTAGTTCATATAACATTTTTCCTGCAGCATTCTGTAACACTATATTAGCAGAATAAAGATTGGGCGTTTCTGAAGTCCAGGTTTTGATATTATTTACCTGCGCATTTACAATAGTATTTTCGTCAGTTTTTGTAACCGGAGTTTTTACAATGCTGACAATTTTTTTATTTACATCAGTAATTGTAGTTACCACAACTGCATTTACGAAAAGGTTTTTTGTCCATACCTGCATTGCAAATTTGCCATCTGCTTTTGCATCAATACCTATATAATCGATGAGTTGTTTTGGCATGGCTTCTAAAAACACAGGACGAAAGATACCACCGAACACCCAATAGTCTGCCAACCGTTCTGCATTGTTCACACTTGCATCTGCACTCATTTTACTTACCGTTACTTCAAGTGTATTGGGTTTATCAAAAAACAACAATGAAGTGATATCATATTTAAACCTATAAAATGCACCCTGATGAATTACACCGGCGCTCTTACCATTAATCTTTACTTCGGTATCCGTCATACTGGCATCAAAAACAATATTGATGTTTTTATCTTTCCAGGTTGGCGCCACTTTAAAAATATATTTATACATTCCCTTCTCATCATAAAAACGAAAATTTTTACCATTGGTTTTATAATCTCTTCCATAATTATAATTACCAAAACCCTGTTGTTCCCAGCAACTGGGTACTTCAATCTTTTTCCAGATACCGCTGTTACGGCCTGCGGTACACATAAAATCCCATTGCACGGTATGCTTGGTATCGGTACCTGAGAGGTATTGAATTTGTTTGGTTTGAGCAGATGCAATAACTGCTGTAAAAATGCTAAGAGCTAAAAATAAATTACGCATGTTATTGTACTTTATAAATTTCAACCTGGCTTATTACAAGGTTTTTATTTTTTAATTCAATTGTTATTGTTGTGTTTCCATTTTTAAAGTATATACTGCTATTACTAACGCCTGATTAAAATAATTTTTTTACTGTCAATTATCGCTGTCTTACTTTTTATCCGTACAGCCGGTTTATTTGATGAAAGAGACCGTATCGTTGCCTTTACCAATTCTCCATTGGCCCATTCTATATCAACTTCATAATTGCCTCTTGCTTTAAGGCCTGTTATTTTCCCGCTCTTCCATGCAGCGGGCAGTGCAGGTAATAAATTAATATCTCCATCCTGGCTTTGTAACAGCATCTCTGCAATGCCCGCTGTGCCTGCAAAATTTCCATCAATCTGAAAAGGCGGATGAGCATCAAATAAATTTGGATAAGCGCCACCACCTTTATTGTAATTAGTTCCCCCTTCCCGGGTTAATCTCAACAGGTTTTTAAATAAAGTATAGGCATGGTCTCCATCCTGCAACCTGGCCCACATATTTACTTTCCAGGCAAGGCTCCAGCCAGTACCATCATCACCTCTAAGTTCCAATGTTCGTTTTGCTGCCTGTGCCAATTGCGGAGTATTGAGTATGGATATTTGATTGGCCGGATGCAACGCATACAAATGAGAAGTATGCCTGTGATGAGGATCTTCTTCCTCAAAATCTTTATACCATTCCTGCAAGCCTCCATTGACACCAATTTTAAAAGGGAACAATTGTTTCTTTTTTGAAATGAGTGTATCTCTGAATGCAGCATCAATACTTAAAACTTTGGATGCTTCAATAATGTTTGCAAACAGGTCTTTAATAATGCCCATATCCATTGTAGTGGCAACAGATACATTGCCTTTTTTTGTGCTGTCGTAAATAAAAACATTTTCAGGCGATGTACTGGGCGATGTAACTAAATAACCGTCCTTGTCTTTTATCAGCCAGTCTAAACAAAATTGTGCTGCTCCTTTCATTATTGGATAGGCTTCTTTTAAAAATATTTTATCATTGGAATATAAATAATGTTCCCACAAATGGCGGCACAACCAGTTGCCACCCATATACCAATTGGCCCATGATGGGCTGCCTTTTCCAAGATTGCCAACAGGATTGCTCATAGCCCAGATATCTGTATTATGATGCACTACCCAACCATTGGCATGATAAAACTTCTTCGCAGTATTAGCACCAGTCACTGACAAATGTTTTATCAAATCAAATAATGGCTGATGCATCTCCGGCAGGTTGGTAACTTCTGCAGGCCAGTAATTCATTTGCACATTTATATTGCTGGTATAATTACTGCTCCATGGTGGCCTTAATTCTTTATTCCATATGCCTTGTAAATTTGCAGGTGCATCTTTTGTACGGGAAGAAGAAATTAATAAATAACGTCCGTATTGAAAATACAATGCTTCCAAACCTGCATCCGCATTTCCCTTTGTATATGCTTCCAGTCTTTCATCAACAGGCATATCTGTTTTTGGCTTTTCTTCTTTATTTATTGTAAGTGATACCCGGTTAAAATATTTATGAAAATCTTTCAGATGATTTTGTAGTAATACAGAATAAGGCTTTACTGTTGCTTTTTGCAGATAACTTACCGCCAGCTGATGCTCATTCTTTCCTTCCTTATCAGGACATTTATCATAGCCATTAAAACTTGTTGCAGCAGACAATAAAATTATTACCTCTGTTGCATTCTTTACAGTGATGTTATTTGAATCTGTACCAACAATGCCGTCTTTAGTGATGGCTTTAATCAGCAATTCAAAACGCATGCCCTTGCAGTTGGAAGCATCTGTGTAAACAACAGGCTCCTTTTCATAATTTACATAACTGGGTGCAGCATGAGCAGGTGCTTTTCCTTTTAACATCAATATATTTTCAGCAATGGCTTTGGTTGAAAACAGGAGCTGGCTTTTTGTACCAATGTTTAAATTGATATTTTTTTTACCGGTTGAAGAAATGCGGATCACAATTACCTGATCAGGAGCAGATGAAAATATCTCCCGTTTATAAGTAACACCGTCTAACTTAAATGTTGTAGTGGCAATGGCATCCTGAATATTCAGGTCCCTGTAAAAGTCTGTTGAAGAAGTGTCGGAAAATTGTTGTTTTAATGTCAAATCTCCAAGTGGCATAAAACTTTCCGAATATAAACCCTGCATACTTTTGGCTAATTCATTTGCTTTACCATACTCACCGTTAGATAAAGCAGCCCTCGTTTTTGCCAGGTAACCGAACGCCGTTGGATTTACACTTTTATTTACCGGACCACCACTCCACAATGTGGCTTCATTCAATTGAATCACTTCGTTTTCTACGCCGCCAAAAACCATTGCCCCAAGTCTGCCATTACCAACGGGCAAAGCTTCCGTCCAGGTAGATGCAGGTTTATTATACCAAAGGGTAAGTTCTTTCTGACTATATGCAGCTGATGAAACCACAGCTAAGAAAACTACAAAAAGTGGTATTATTTTTTTGAATTTCATTATAAATAAATTTATCAAATCTTATTTTGTCAGCCTGGTAACATAACCTCCATTTGCATTCAGGTTAATTGTTATTGATGCACCGGATAAAACTGTTATATTTTTTAATACCGCACTATCCTGTTTATTTGAATCATCTTGGATTGATGAAAAATTATATTTTCCTTTTAAAAAATTAAGGGGCAGCGTTATTTTTTCAGGTTCATTAGTACCGTTCATCGCAGCAATAAACCATGCAGTTCCTTTTCGCCTTGCAAACAAAACCAACTCTCCAATTTTACTTTGCGGCAACACTATTGTTTCATCCCATGTAGTGGGAATACTTTGAATCATCTCTTTACAGGGATTATCCAATATACTTTGAGGATCTGCACCCAAACATAAAAATGGTGAAGTAAAAACAATCATACTGGCTACCTGGTGTGCCCATGTAGTTTCACCAAGCCTGTCGCCAAAATGCAACGGTGTAAAATCAGCATGACCGGCAAGGTAACGGGTGAAGGGAATTATTGAATTGGTATATGCATAAGGTGGCCGGTTCTCTAAACCTCTTACGGCTTCTCTCGTCATTTCGTTAGGCCATGTTCTTGTTTCTCCTGTTGGTTTATTAGCACCATGAAAGTCCATCATCAAATGATATTCCGCAGCATCATGCAATGCTGCCTGATAAAACTGAATAATGTCTTGTGCTTCGTTATCAAAAAAATCTACTTTCAATCCAACAATACCAATGTCTTTACATTTTTTAAAAAAAGCTTTGCGTTGTTTTTCTTCTTTAATTCCGGTAATACCTTTTCTGTCGGGGTATGCTTTCCAAACCCATATTTTAACACCTCTTGCTGCGGAATAATCAACCAGCTCTTTAATCATATCCCAATTGTCTTTATGATTAATACTGTCTTTCCAGTTGCTCCAGCCTTCATCCACCAAATTATATTCAAAGCCTAATTGTGCGGCCAGGTCACTAAAATGTTTCATATTTTGCAACGTAACCAATCTTGTTTTTGCCAGCCAGCTCCATACACTTCTGCCGGGTTTTATCCAACTGGTATTATATCCGCCGGGAAATAATTTATTATCATACGCTGGAGACACACTGCTGATAATATCGCAGTTCGCCAATGTATTTAAGTCTTTACCAATTTCAATAATGCGCCATGGTGTTTCTATTTTTCCAGGCTTTTTGGTTTTGCCGGAGAGATTTGCAGCAAAACTATTATTACCTTTTGCAATAAGTGACATACCAGCAAAGTCAGTTAAGCCACCTTCGGTAATAGTTACATAGCCGGCATTTGATGGTAATTCAATAGTAGCCGGTGGCCCAATCAATTGGCCTTGTTTTATTGTATCACTAACGGCTTTAAAGTATTTGCCTTCGTAGTATTTTATATTACTCTGTATCCACATAATACTACCGGCAGGCATAACAAACTCGGTATTATCTTTTTCAACAGTTGATGAATCTTTATTATTAAAAATGTAACGGAATGCAACACCATCATTAAAAACTTTTACTTCAATTACAAAAGGCATATCGCCATTAATATAAATTGTTGCCTGTGTATATTTATTAATTGCTTTATCATGCACACCACGTTGAGCAAAAGTTTCATTCATTTTGTATTGCTCATTTTTTTTTATTACAGCATCCTCTCCAACTAACTTTCCATTTATAACCAAGCCCAGTAAAGATGGCTTAATAACAGGCTGCTTTCTATATTCAACTGCATACTTCAACATTTTATCCTGTGCAGTTAATTTAAAAGCAATATTTCCATCTGGGCTAAAAATTACTGTTGCAGCCTGTTGTGCTTTGGTAAACAGGCCAACAACAACCAATAAAATGGTAAATATTTTTTTCATTATACTTTTGGTTCTAAATAATTAATCAGCGGATAAATTTTATTTTTTTTCCAACCTGCTTCATCCATTCCCTTGCCATTAACTCATGCCCTGCCGGCATGGGGTGAATACCGTCCCATATCCAATAGTCCGCAGGTGCTTTTTGTAATACTTTATCAAAGGCTTGCTGAAAGGCAATATGGATGGCTTTAAATTCGATTGCCAGTTTTTTTACGGCAGCCTGGTATTTTTTTATTTCAGTATCATACAAATCCCATTTGTCTTTTACGTTACCAACAGGTAATATAAATGGTTCACATAATACCAATTGAACAGCCGGCAATTCGTTCTTTGTTTTTAGCAACAGGTTACGATATTTTTCTTCATACGATTCTGCAGTAAAATTCTTATCTCCGCCTATTGAAGTACTGATATCATTGATACCGATTAATATACTCAACAAATCAGGTTTCAATGCAATGGTATCTGTATCCCATCTTTTCTCCAGGTCGGTTACTTTATTACCACTGATACCCCTGTTAAAAAAATGAAATTTTTTCTCCGGCAATTCGTACCACAGTTTACTGGCAATTATAAACTGGTATCCATGCCCCATTACATGGTTCCAGTCAGTATTACGGGTTCTGTTTCCATCAGTAATGGAATCTCCCTGGAAAAGGAAAGTAAAATTTTCTTTCCAATTTTTTCCTAAACCTTTTTCAGCGGTAGCAGCAAGAAGATATTGTTTTGTAAGTAACATTCCCCCTAATGCAATACCTGATTTTAAAAATGTGCGTCGGTTTTTTTGAGAAGACATGTGCAACTATTTTAAATTATTTATTTTTCACGGATGTACAAAGCTTTTACATCTACAACAGTATGCTTATCGCCATGGCAAAGTTGTAATCCAATATCACCTTCGCTAAAACCGGCAAGATGAATGGTATCAATTGTTTTAACACCATTTAACCATGCGGTAATATGATGTTCCTTAGCTACGATATAATAATGATTCCAATCATTTTCTTTTACCAATTTATCTGCTAACTCTTTGGGATATTTTTGCACCATGCCAGCTTTTCGTTCTTCCCAAAGGCAGCCCCAATAACCGGGGCCCATATCTACCTGGTAGCCGGGTGCATTATCAGCATCGGTAGGTTGTATTCGGATACAAATACCAGAATTAGCCTCCTTGCCAGTCATTCTTATCAATACATTCAACTCGAAGTTTTTATATTCGGTTTTGGTGTAAGCGTAATTGTGCAATTTGCCACCCTCATAATCACCATGCAAAATTCCATTATCTAATTTCCAATAAGATTTATCAGCGTTCCAATCATTTAAGTTGCCGATTAAATTAACCCAGCCTTTTCCTGCAGGTTTATTATTTATTAATCTGCCTTGTTTAGGCATTGTAATTTTAGAATTATTACCTGAGACAGCCGGCATTTTTGTATTGTTGCAGCCATTTAGTACAACTAAAATTGCAAGGCTGAAATATAAAAATTGTTTTTCCTTCATATCTAATTTTTAAACCAGATTAACCCCATTAATTTTTAAGCAATATGCATAATCGCATGGCTTTTGTACAGGCAGCGTAACTTTCAATCCCTCCTCATCTCTTATAAAAGCAACTTTACCTACACCCAGCAATTCCACATTTTCAATTGTGCCTGTTTTTTGTGCGCTGTTTGTTGCCAATGGTTTAATAACAATTTGCGATGCAATGGGCCAGCCCATAAAAAATGTATACAGTGTTTTATCTTTTGTTGTAAACCTTACATCTTCGCTGCTAAATTCTTTTCTGTTCTTTTCGTTGAATTGAAGGTTATCGAACACTGCCCCTTTATCGCCTTTGGTAATTTCCGATTGTGGTCCTGCACCAAAAATTTTCCAGGGCCTTGTGGCATAAATACCTTCGCTGTTAACCATCATCCATTGGGTAATACCATCCAGTACTTTTAATTCCTCGCTATCGGGCATTCCGCTTGCAGGCAAAGGGATGTTCAACATTAAATTACCATTACGGCTTACAATATCAATTAATAAATCCACCACTGTTTTGGCAGATTTATATTTACCTACACGGTCTTTATTATAATGCCAATCTCCAATGCAGGTATCGGTTTGCCATGGCCTTGGCCAAATACCATCTACCACACCACGTTCCACATCATATACACAAATGCCTGTTTCGCCATCGGTATCTTCCGGCCTTTTACTGTTGTACACAGCTTGGGTTTTACCGCCATTTTTAGTGGCATTTTTATTATATAAATGTGCAAGCAATGCCAAACCCTGTTCTTCAAAAGGTAAATGGCCATCGCAGTATAATAAATCGGGATCGTATTTATTTACCAGGTCCATCATCCTGTCGTACCAATGTTTTTTCCAGGCTTCCGGTATCCAGTTTTCATTCCAGTCTAATCTTTTATTAAATACCTGTTCGCAATTACCATACAGGCTAAAATTTTTTGGGTCGGCACCATCATAAGGAATACCTGCAAAAGGTCCGTCTTTATCTGCACCTTTACTGGTGCTAAACCATTTATAACTTATCCATAAATGATCGCTGATACCAAATTTTAACCCATGCTTATCAGCAGCTTTTTTAAACATGCCCACAATATCTTTTTTGGGGCCCAAGTTTACACTGTTCCATTTGTTGTGTTTAGAATTCCATAAATCAAAATTATCATGATGTACCCCCATACTCATAAAGTATTTTGCGCCTGCCTTTTTATATAAGCCCAATAAATAATCTGCATCAAATTTCTCTGCTTTCCATGCCGGTATAGTATCCTTATATCCAAATTTAGATGGATGCCCGTATTTTTCTACATGATATTTATACTGCTTATGCCCTTGCATGTACATATTACGGGCATACCAATCACCTGCTTCAATTGCAGATTGCGGGCCCCAGTGTGCCCAAATACCAAACTTGGCATCTTTAAACCAGTCTGGTATTTCATATCCCCGTAACGAAGCTCTTGTAGCTGCGAATGCACCTCCCTGGTAAGGAGTATTTGTTGCGTTTTCAGCCAGTAAAATTTTATCGTTTGCTAATAACGAACCAGGATTTAACTGTAGCGCAGGAATTCCTAAAGCAAGATTTCGTATAAGATTTCGTCTTGAAATTGGCATCGTTAGTATTTTAGATATTATAGAAGAAAAGCAATTTATTTGTTTTGACCGGATAAATACAATAATCTAATTTATATCTACTTAACCGTTTTCGTAACGGGTATAAATTCTTCTCTTTTAAATAATTTATCAGTTACCGTCATAGTGGGCCAACCATTATTATCCATATAGACGGGTTTTATATTTAACAAAGAAGTTCCATTTTGCGAACGTGTGTAAGCATGATATATATTGAATGTGGTATCATGTTCGGTAAAGAAAGCATTATGCCCACGGCCCGGTTCCATAGTATCTCCTGTAAGAAAAATACTGTATTTATTATCTACCCAACTTTCTCCTTCTTTATTCAGATAAGGTCCTTTAATATTTTTTGAACGCCCCATTACAATCTCATAAGTGCTTTCATTACCAGCACAACATCTTCCTCTCGATGCAAAAATGTAATAGTATTCTTTATCCTTAATTAAAAAAACGCCTTCGCCCAATGAAGTAGTGAGTGTAATTAGTTCCGGTTTATCTGTAAATGTTTTCCCTGTTTTTGAATTTAATTCTACCATACGTAAACCAGCTTTGTACGAACCATACAGCAGCCACTCTTTACCGTCTTTATCCCAAAAAATATTAGGGTCAATTACATTTACGCCTTCGCCGCCATTTTTAAAACTGATTATCTGGCCTTCATCTATCCAGTTATAAGCAGGATTATTTTTATCTAATGTAGTATTGGTAATATAACCAATGCTTGAATTAAAATTCATCCAGGCCGATACTGAATAATAAATATTATACTTACCATTGCTGTAATGTACATCAGGTGCCCACAAACCAACTTTATCAGGAATATCATTTTTCCACCAATCAAATTTTATGCTGTCTCTTCCAAAAATACTTCCAGCATTCATCCAGTTTATCCTCTCGGTAGAAGTTTTTATAGCCATGCCGGTAGAAAAGATGTAATAAGTATTGCCTTGCTTTATCATTACCGGATCGTGAACATTCAGGTTACCCTTTAATCCATTGTTCTCAATTATTTTATTGAATTGTGGTGGCTGGCACAATGCAGTTGCAGTTATAAAAAATAATACTGCAATAACCAGGATACTTTTTTTCATGCTTATTATTTTGCTACTATAATTTTTCCCGTTGCATCAAAATCAATTTTTACAATACCCGGTTTTTCTCTCCAGGGGCTTTGATCATCGTTACCAAAATAGGTTGCCCACCAATTCCCCTTCTTATCTTTAAAAAAATTACCGCCGCCAGCACAGGGTACAGATTCGTGACGGTTAACATAAGGCCCGTAAATATTATCTGACATGGCTACACAACTGGAGTACCGGCCTTCATATTCATCGGCAGCACCTAAATAATATTTTCCGTTTGCTTTAAATAAGATGGCGCCTTCATGTCCCAGATCATTAGAACCACGTTTGATACATTTAAGTGAATGATGTGCAGAATCATGGTCGGGATTTTGCAAAACAATATTGCGGAAAGGCTCTGCAATATCACTCATATCATCTTTCATTTTTGCAATTCGTGTAGCACTGCTCCAGGTAAAATAAACGCTGCCGTCATCATCCTCAAATAATGTTGGATCAATACCATTTACAAATGGCTTATCGGTAACTGTTGTAGCATGTATATAAGGCCCTTCGGATTTACCGGTAGTGCTTTTTAAAATAGCCACACCACCTGGCGGCATACTAAGTACAATAAAATAATTATTCTTTACAAAGTGTAATTCCGGGGCCCATAATGCACGGGCTGGTTTACCATGCAGATTCTGCCATTGTTTTTCCCAGATGCCTTCTTTTTCAATACTCCATACCAAACCTAAATAACTCCAGTTTTTTAAATCGGCACTTTTCCATATTTCAACACCTTGAGCCCATGCCCAAATATTATCGCCGGAGGAACCTGTCATATAATAATTACCATCCCCTCCAACACAAATCACTGCATCCCGAAGATGTAATTCCAGTAAAGGTTTTATTGGAGGCAGCAATCCTTGCGTTATAACAGAACCAGATGTTTTATCAGCAGGCATTTTTGTCCACTCTGGTTTGGTATCAGTTCCATTGTACATAACACCGCTGGAACCACTGCGCCAGCCTCCGCCACCATCACCCACAACTGGCTTTCCTGCACCGCTTAGTCCGGAACCGATGGATAAAACACTGTCTATTTGTTGTTGGGTAAACCAGCTATTATTTTGAGCAAGTAAAGAAGTTGTAAAAAGAACAAAAATACAAGCAAGAATAGCTGTTTGGCTACATTTCATGGCATAACAATCTTAGTCAGTAAAAGTATCTTTAAGTAACTATGCTGCTATCCTGTTGCATCCTGTAAAAGAGAAAGGTTATTTCAATGCAATAATCTCTTCCCATACCTTTTTAAATACCGGGATGCCATTTTCGGTATTTGTCTTTCTTGTTTGAAGTATACGTTCTCCGGGATAAGTTATTTTATTGCCGGCTGCAGCCGGTACAGATTGTTTGTAGTCATCGATTATCTGCTGAATAATATTGCCAATTGCTGAGGCATTGTTCAATTTTGAAATATCAATTGCAATAAACACCTGCGAACAAAATTCAATTCCCGTTGCTGTGGTTTGATGCGTACTTATGCCACCGGAAAGTATTGAAGCCAACAGGTCGAGCAATAAAGATAAGCCTGCGCCTTTCCAATAGCCTACGGGTAATGGCCTTCGTGAGTTTAATATTTCAGCAGGATTGTTGGTAAGCATTCCATCTTTATCATATCCACCGGTAACAGCCAGTTTTGTATCATTCATTACGGCCAGTTCCATTGCACCAAAAGAGTATTGCGACATGGCCATATCCAGCACTATGGCTTCATCGCCATACGGCAAAGCAAACACCAACGGATTATTACCAAGCCTTGCATCTTTTGCTCCCCATGCAGGCATGTTTGCAGTGGTATTGGTCCAGCAAATAAATGCAAATCCCTTTTTCGCAGCTTGCCAGCCATAAGTGCCGCCACGATGCCAGTGATTAGTATTTGCCAATGCTACACAACCGATACCATTTACTGTGGCCAGTTGCATTGCCCTGTCAGCAGCATATATGGCATTTAGAGGCCCGGGACCAAAATTTCCATTCCACTGTTCTATACCACCAAAACCATTTTGCAAAGTTGGCACAGCGGCAGTATTGATATTGCCATCTTTAATGTATTGTATAAATTTTATAAACCTGTTAACGCCGTGGGTATAAACACCATCAACCGAGTTCTGTGTAAAAGTTGTTGCACATATATCTGCATTATTTTCCGAAAAACCAAACCTTAACAATATATCATAAAAGGTTTGGTACATCTTTTCCTTAGATATATGTTGGATATTATCTGCTGACATATTGTTTTGCTGGTTAGTTAAATTACACTGCTGCCAAATGTTGTATTGTTTATTACAATTCCCTTATCCAGATATTACGGTAGCTTACTAAGTCGCCATGGTCCTGTAATTCCAATGGTTCTTTTTCAGCATGTTTTATATATTTAGGTATGCCCCTGTATGTTGTTGGACCCCAAATTTCTATATTGTTTTGTACTAAAACGCCGTTTTGAAAAACGGTAATCCGTGCAGGAGATTTAAGTAAACTATCGTTATAAAACCGTGGTGCTGTAAAGACCACATCATACGTTTGCCACTCGCCGGGTGCCCTGCAAACGTTAACTAATGGAATACGCTGTTTGTAAATACTGCCTGTTTGCCCATTAGAGTAAGTGGTGTTGTTAAAACAATCCAATACCTGTAATTCGTAACGCCCCATAAAAAAAATACCGCTGTTACCACGGCCCTGCCCTTCGCCTTTTACTAAAACTGGTTCTTTCCATTCCAAATGTAACTGACAATCGCCAAAGCTTTGTTTGGTATGTATATCTCCTGTTTTTGGGGTAACAGTAAATAGTCCATCTTCGGCTTTCCAACCAAATAATGTGGTTGTCATGCCTGTCCAGTTGCTGGTATCTTTTTTATTATTGTATAAAACAACTGCATCTGATGGCGCATCCGCAGCAGATTTACCAGCCGTTATTACTTTTGGTACCGGGTTCCATATTTCTGTAGCAGCCGGATCAAACTCCTTTGTTTGTGCGTTGGCAAAACAACCTGCCATTACCAAGGCTGTAAATACTAAATAATTTTTTTTCATGTAGCGTGTTTATTTTTAAAAAGATTTCAGATATGCAATTTAAAGTTTTCTTATCATTACATTCTTATAAAATACTTCCGCATATTCCGATTGTAATAATATCCTTCCATTTTTAATACTGGCATCTTCTCCAACATTAACAATAACCCCGTTTACAATGTGCACACATTTACCATTGTAAGAAATAACCTCTACAGTATTCCATTCGCCTGCGGGCTTTTCAGCATCGTTATACTTCATCATCCGGGTATGATTAGATGGTTTATTCTCTATGCCGTTTACTTTTATAGTGCTAAAGCCCAATAACCAAAAATCTCCCACATCACCTTCCTGCACCTGGCACTCTATAGATTGCGGCCATATGGAATCGGGTTCATTCACCGGAATATTATAACAAATACCTGCATCTCTTTTAGCAGTATCTCTTGGTGCCCATCTTTTTTCGCCCCACTTAAAATCTACCTTAAAATGAAAATTGCTGTATCCATTTTCTGTTATTGCATATCCCAAATCCTTACCTATTACATGTAAAGCACCGTCTTCAATTCTAAAATTATTATCAGGGTCTTTGTTTGTTCCAATGTCTTTAAGAAAAGTATGCCATCCTTCCAATGATCGCCCATTGAACAATTTGGTGAATCCCTCATCGGTTACCGGGGTAATATTTTTTACTATGAAAACGTAATCATTAAAATCTCCGTTCTTAGCCTCTTCAAAACAAAGCAGGTATGTATTTTTAATAAGATTTTTTTTAGCATCTTTTAAAGGATAAATTCTTACTGCATGCACAGCATTTGCCGGATGCAATAACATATTCCAAACATCTTCTGAATATATATTGTGTGTTGGTCCGGTTGCATAAAAACCAAAAGTATTATTACCGGGATCGAATACATTTGTGCCAGACACTGTTGCAGGAAATAAAATCTGATGTTCAGGATATGCACCGGCTTTTGTTAAAACGCCTGCCTGTTGTTTTTTGGGCATTTGCTTATTATTATAATAATATCCAAACGGCAATTCAAAATCAGGTGAATATCTTGCTACAGGAATCATTTCCACTTTTTCATTTGCTGCTTTTTTAAATAGTGCTGCAGGTATCTCTTCTCCCTGCATTATGGGAAGGCTGTTGTTATCTAATGTTTCCCAGCCAACATTGGTAGTATAACCCAGCGCTGCTACAATTGTTGAAAGGGGCGGTTCATTTTTTCCCTCAAGCCCTTTAGTACTGAGCCCCGTAATTGCAATTTGTGTTATCAGCTTACCGGCTGCATTCTTTAATTGCAGTGTTGTGTTAGCCACACCAACAAATCCATTTACCGGAATAAATGACAACTGCAATTTTCTTTTATTTACCGGTATCATTTTAAAAAAAGCCATATCCCCATTTACCAATGTAAAAGTTTTTACTGTTAGTGGCAGGGTGATAACTTCTGTTTTACCTGCAGTACCGGTAATGGCAGAAAAAACTATTGTATTTTTTAAAGGCTGGGCTTTAAGCAAGGCAGCTGCACATAGCAGCAAAAAAACTGTAGTAACAATCGTCTTTTTTATGATCTTCATAATATAACTGTTGATTATTTATTTAAAAAATGGTAGCTGTTAAAAGTAACACCAGAAAGCTTACAATATTTGCAGCATATTGATATGTTTCAATGGAAAATTAGCTTTTTAAAAAAAATATATTAAGTATCTTGTGAAAAAAGTATTGCTTCAATGTCATTCTTTTAAATAAGCACAATATGAAACCTGTTAAGGCCATAATTGCACCAGAAAGTATTTTCTTTATCCGTGAGATAAAACAACCATTTTTTTCGAGTGAATTCCATTTTCATGAAGAATGCCAGCTGGTGTATATAATCAAAGGCTCGGGTAAAAGAATAATTGGAGATTCAGTGGCTCATTTTGAAGAAAATGAACTGGTCTTTATTGGCTCCAACATTCCGCATGTATGGTACAACACCGACAGGAAGTATATCCAGAGTAAAAAATCATATTCAGTTTCTTTATCTTTATTCATTTCACCTGCCCGTTTTACAGATCATATTACCGGTTTCGGCGATGTACAAAAGATCAGGAAATTATTTGAAAAAGCACAACGGGGCATGTTGATCGCTGGTCAGAGTAAATTACAATTAATAAGTTTATTAAAAAAAGTGTCAAAAGAAAAAGATAGTATTGAACATATTATTACCCTGTTTAAAATAATCCATATACTAAGTACAACCAGTGAGTATGCTTTACTTTCCAAAAGTAATTATACCAATCATTTTCAAAGCAGGGAAAACGAAAGAATGAACGAAGTGTATGCTTTTTTGATAAAAAATTTTACAAGGGAAATAACACTTTCCGAAGTTGCCGGTATTGCAGCAATGAACCCCAATGCTTTTTGCCGATTTTTTAAATCCCGTACACAAAAGTCCTTAACACAATTTATAAATGAAATACGAATTGGCCATGCCTGTAAATTAATAAGTGATAATAAAGAAAGCATTACCCAAATTGCTTATAGTTGCGGCTTTAATAACGTATCTAATTTCAATCATTTTTTTAAGCTGATAAAAAAAATGAGTCCAAGGGAATACAGGAAAGAACTGGAACTGTTTTAAATAAATAGTTTCTATAAAACAAAAAGCCTGCTATAGAAATAGCGGGCTTTATTGATTGCTAATAGCTAGCTGCTATTTAATGAGACTTTTAATAACCGGGATTTTGTTTATATAGCCCCGGAGCCGCATCCATTTGTGTTTGCGGAATTGGATAAATTATAAAATCTTTTGTTACCAGGCTCATTTTGTGAAGCGTTACATCTTCCACCGATATCCATGCATTCATGGTAGTTATGAGGTCGCCGCTTCTTTGCAGATCAAACCAGCGTAAACCTTCTGCAGCAAACTCTCTTCTGCGTTCATCAAACAATTGTGGTAATGTAAGGCCTGTTAATGGAAGCAGGCCAGCCCTCATCCTAACCTGATTGACAATAGCATCTACATCTGCCTGTGTACCGGTGGCACCACGTAAAATACATTCTGCTTTAAGCATCAATATATCGGTGTACCTTATGGCTATAAAATTAATGGCCCAGTCAAAACGGCTTGTCGGAATTTTGGTGGTATCTAAATATTTTCTAAAAAATGCATCTGTGTATATTGTACCGCTATAAGTGTAAGGGCTGGTATGCAGCGTTGGTGATTTACGGGCATCGGCAGCGGTAAAATTATTCACCAAATTTTTTGAAACTGACGGCGTACCCAGTGCACCGTTAGCTGGTGTATTACCTGCCGGTAAGGAATTAAAATAATTTTGAGGCACCAGCTGCCAGGTAAATGTAGCACCTAAAACAGGGGTTTGTGCGGTAAGGTACATGATATCAAATACGGCTTCTTTATTAGCTGTTGGATTTTGATTGGTGTATGAAAAAACACCTGTAGCACCGCCAAAATTAGTATTGAAAACAAACCCGCCATTGGTAATAACATCCTGCAATAAAGGCAGCGCCAAATTCCATTCGCTTAATCCCATTCCAGGCCCTTCAATACCATACGTTACACCTGAACGGGTCATGTACACTTTTGCCAGCATTGCCTCTGCGGCATATTTAGTAGCCCTGCCCACATCAGTTGTAGTATAAGAAGGAAAAGTACCGGAATAATTTGCAGGTAAGTTTGCTATTGCAAACTGCAGATCAGCAATAATGAAGGCGTATACATCGGTTAGAGCACTGCGGCCAATACTGTTTGCTTCGCTTGCCGTTACCGGATGATCAATAACAGGTACCTTACCATAGTATTTTACTAAATCAAAATAAAAAAAGGCACGTAAAAATCTGGCTTCAGCTGTTAACCTGGTTGCTAAAGCCGGTGAATTAATATAACTGCCGTTTTTTGCAATTTGATCTAAAACAGTATTTGCCCTGAACACGCCGCTAAAGTTTGCAGTCCATGCTTCTTCCACATAAGTATTAGGCGCTATTCCCGTTGCAAAATTATTAATTGGATCTGGGTCACGTCCAACATCGTTTGTTGGATAAATATTATCCGACCTTACTTCCGAAAGAAATAGTAATCTGTCGGGATAGCCTCTGAGCGAATTATAAATTGCATTAACGGCCTGTATAAAATCACTTGGCTGCTGATAGAAAGTTAAAGTTGTTGCCGTTGAAATGGGTACCTGGTTTAAATCCTTTTCGCATGATGATGCAAGTATGGCAACCGATATAATAGTTATAAAAGATATCTTTTTCATTTTTTTAGATTGGGATGGTTTAAAAAGTAATGTTTAATCCAAATATCAGAGATTTTGCCAGTGGTATACCACCATAGTCCCCTGCTTCGGGAAATGCACCGTTAGAACTTACAGCAGTATTGGCAGCTTCCGGATTTAAGCCATTGGTATATTTATCATGTCCAAAAAAGTTTTCTAAAGTAAAGTATATCCTTCCTCCCTGAAAAACATTGGTTTTAAAAAGATTTTTCAGGTTATAACCTAGTGTTATGTTTCTTACCCTGAAATAATCTGATGAATACAACCAATCCGTTGCAGCAGTAATAGGATTATTATAGGTAGAATAAGCTTTACCAAATCTACCTTCTCCAATGCTGCTTTCAGAATACCACCTGTTTACAAAAGATGCCGGATGATTATCCGATCTGCCCTGCCCCGGACGGTTAATTGCTCTGCCCAATTGCGAATAAATTGAACCTCCCCATTGGCCCTGAACAAGAATATTCAGATCGAAACCTTTATAGCGAACGGTATTGGTAATACCCCAGGTATAATCAGGACTGGGGTGTCCTGCTATTTGTTTATCCGCTTCTGTTATAATACCATCGCCATTTAAATCTTCAAATCTAAAATCGCCTGGCTGCTGGTTTGCGCCATAGCGAGCTACATTGTTAGAAATATCTTTGGCAGTTAAAAAGCCTGCAACTTTTAAAACATAAATACTGTTTAATGGAGAACCAACCCGTAATATCTGATCAGACACTGTAAATCCGTTAGGTACAATAATCTGGGTTTGTCCCGGAGCCAAGGCTTCTATCTTATTGGTATTATGCGTTAGATTTACGGAAGTGGTCCATTGTAATTTACTCACTATGTTACGTGAAGTCAATTCAAATTCCTGACCTATATTTCTTACAGAACCTATATTATTAAGATAGGTTTGAAAGCCAGTTACCGCAGGCACCTGAACGTTTAATAAAAGATCGGTATTTAATTTATTATAATAATCGAATGATCCTGTAATACGGTTATTAAGTATCCCAAAATCAAACCCAATATCATAAGTTTGCGATTTTTCCCATTTTAAATCCGGGTTGGCTAAAACGTTTGGTGCCTGCCCTATTACAGCTGCAGGTGTGCCAAAAACATAACCGGCAGAGCCAATAGTTGCAGCCCATGGATAATCATTTGGTAAATTATTATTTCCATTTACTCCATAAGAAGCTCTTAACTTAAAATCACTGATTACGGGTATGGCATTCATGAATGGCTCATCAGTAACAATCCATTTCAATGAAGCAGATGGGAATGTACCAAATTGGGTATTGAGACCGAACCTGGATGAACCATCTCTGCGCAAACTTGCTGATAGAAAATATTTATCCTTGTAACCGTATTGCATACGGCCAAAATAAGAGATTAAAACGCTTTGGGTTGATGTGGTATTACCTGTAACCGCCGCAGCTGCATTTAATGTTTGTATAACAGCACTGGTATACCCTCCATTTGAACTTAATGAAGTCCTGTCGAAACGGTCCCAGTTATATGCATATCCTGCCAAAACATTAAGATTGCTGTGATATTTATCAAAGTTTTTTGAATAATTGAGGATATTTTCATTTACAAAAGTCTGCCTTCGGTAGCTGTTATAAGTACCCGAAGTAGCTGCCAGTAAATTATTTGATCCCGTAAAAGTTCTTCCGGCCTGTGTACCGGCTGTTATGTAAGGCACATAAGTGTTTGAAGCGTTATCAGTATTATCCAAATTGATAGAACTTTTAAAACTCAAGCCTTTTATAATTTGCCACTCTCCAAATAAACTGCCCAATGTACGGTACCGTTTAGTGGTGCCTTTATTGTACGTCAATTTGCCCATTGGAGAATTGGTTGTACTGCTCCACAGATATTGTCCGTTTTTACCGGTATTGGGAAAGAGGCCCATCGTATCTTCCTGTACAGGAGCAAGGCTGAGAGACTGGTGAAAAATAGCATCTTTTCCATCAACACCAGGATCTTGTGTAATAGAAAAAGTTGGTGCAACGTTCATTCCAAATTTTATTTTTTTCGACAAGTTAAGTTCCACATTTGCACGCATTGAATATGCCTTATAACCCAGGCTGACTACAAAGCCATCCTGGTTGGCATAATTACCGGAGATAAAGTATTTAACAGCTTCTGTTCCGCCGCTTGCAGAAATTTCGTAGTTCTGCATCTGGCCTTTTCTTTCTATTTCATCCTGCCAATCTATAAATCTTAAACCGGGATGTCCTGGTTGTGCCCACCTTGGATCAGCAATAAAGTTAGCATTCAAGCTACCTACTTTTGCCAGGCGGGTGGCATAATCATCGTTTACTGTTGCACCACTGGCGCTATAGGTTAATACATATTGTGCATTAATTATTTCAGTAGCATGGTCAATCCATTGCTGACCATCCATCATGGCTAATTTTTTTGCAGCCTGGTTATAACCTGCATAAGTATTAAAAGTAATTTTTGGTTTTCCAATCTGCCCTTTTTTTGTGGTAATCAATACAACACCATTTGATGCCCTTGATCCATAAATTGCAGCAGCAGCTGCATCTTTCAATACTTCTATGCTCTCTATATCGTTTGGATTGATATTATCCAAAGGATTACCGGTTGAAAATGATCCATTGGTTGTATTGCTTGCATTAACAGATAAAGGGAAACCATCCAATACATATAAAGGTTCATTACCACCACTGATAGAGCCTGATCCCCTTACCTGAACACTAAAAGCTTTTCCAGGTATGCCGGTATTTTGTTTTACTGTTACACCAGCCAGTTGCCCTACTAATGCCTGATCTACACGGGTAATGGCTCTTTCATTAAAATTGTCGTTTTTTAGTCTGCTTACCGCACCTGTTACATTCTTTTTCTTTTGTGTACCATAACCAATAACAACCACATCGTCCAATATCTTTTGCGATATAACCAGCAATACATTGATAGCCGTCTTGTTGCCCACAATAATTTCCTGATCCTGATATCCTACATAAGAAAAGATCAGCGTTTCTTTTTTTGTAAGACCACTGATCTTAAAGGTGCCGTCACCCGAACTTACAGTTTGTGTACTGGTACCTTTTACATGAATAGTAACTCCAGGTAACCCATTACCATTTTCGTCTGTTATTTTGCCGGTAACTGAGGATGGCGCATTTTGGGCGTTTGATTGATTTGAATAAAATAGAGTGAATAAAAAAAGCAGTAGCATGCTTTTTACTAAAAGGTGATTTAATTTCATATAGCAGTTTTTAGATGAGTAGAATTGTACAATTATAAAATAAAATTATAATTGTATATATCGCTTATCATCCTGTACCATCCCGTTAAGCAAATTAACGCACACTAAACAAATTCCATAAAGCAATAATTAATTACTTACTGAATACTGCTAAACCCTTATGAATATTGATTTTCATAAGATATTCAGTTAAAAGGTTTTTAGGGGAAATTTCACGCTGGCGGATAACAAAAATAAATGATCGAATTTAAGAATAAAACTTACTATGAATAAATTATCAATGACTTGCGAAGTAGAGTTGTAAAATATTAACATGTTTCAATAATTAATTACCATAAAGATTAAAATCAACAATACTTTCCTGAATTTTCCATTAAGAAAATATAAAATTTATCTGCCCGCTAATTTTTCAGAAAAGAATAATTATAAAAAACAATAATCAACAGTTTAGTTTACTTACAAAACAACTTGTTTGTAAAATTGAAAATAATGCAAGGCTGTGCAATTATTTAAGAATGGCTTCAACCCTGTCCAGCTCCTCTTTTTCAAACTGAATATTATTTAAGCAGGCAATGGAATCCAGCAACTGTGCCGATGAACTGGCACCTACTAAAACAGATGTTACCCTCTTATCTTTAAGCAACCATGCCAGTGCCATTTGTGCTAAAGTTTGATTTCGTTCAACAGCAATGGCATTTAATGCTTTTATTTTATTAAGCACAGTTTCCGTTATTTGTTCTGCCTTTAAGAATACGCCTTTAGTTGCTCTTGATCCCTCAGGAATTCCGTTAATATATTTGTTGGTTAATAAACCTTGTGCCAATGGAGAAAACGGAATACATCCAACGCCATATTTTTCTACAGTATCCAATAATCCACCTTCTACCCAACGCTCAAACATAGAATATTTTGGTTGGTGAATTAAGCAGGGTGTACCTAATTGTTTTAATATTTCAAATGCCTGCGCCGCTTTATCTGAAGGGTAATTAGAAATACCAACATATAATGCTTTGCCCTGGCGTACAAACAAATCTAATGTTGCCATTGTTTCTTCCAATGGTGTATCCGGATCAGGACGATGAGAATAAAAAATATCAACATAATCCAGCTGCATCCTTTTTAAACTTTGGTCCATACTGGCCACCAGATTTTTCCTGCTCCCCCATTCGCCGTAAGGGCCGGGCCACATATAATAACCGGCTTTGCTGCTGATGATCATTTCATCCCTGTAGGAATGAAAATCTTCGTGCAATATTTTACCAAAATTAATTTCGGCGCTGCCAGGTGGCGGACCATAATTATTTGCCAGGTCAAAATGAGTGATGCCGCAATCAAATGCGGTATGTAATGTTTTACGATAATTGGCTTCAAAATCATCATCTCCAAAGTTGTGCCATAACCCCAATGAAATTGCTGATAACTGAATACCGCTTTTTCCACAACGGCGGTATTGCATATTTTGATAACGGTTTTCAGCAGCAGTATAAGCCATAAGTAATTTTTTATTTTATTGCAATTTATACAATATTACTACTTATAAAAAATACAACCTTATATTATTTTACTTTCGTAAAAAACCTATCTGCAAATTCAAGGTATTGTTGCCAGTCATATTCAGTTACATCATGTTTACCTGTACGTATATGATAACGTATCACATTACCAACAGGATGATGAAATGAGGGCATTGTATCAACACCTAATCCTTTTTTATTAAATAACTGATAGACGGGCTCCGCATTTTTTGCACCAAGATATTCTCCCTTAGGGTCACTCCACTGGTCACCATCTGCACTTGCTACATACAACGGTCGTGGAGCAAGTATTGATAATAACATATGCTGGTCTACAGGCAACAGATCAGTTTTATCATTGTAGCTTTTATATTTTTCTGCAAACCAATGAGGAAATTTTTGGTTAATGATTCTTACCGTTTCACCATAAAATCTTTTTGATAATGCTGCACCACCTTCGCCTGACTCATTAGAAATTATCATTGCAAAACGTTCATCACTTGCGGCAGCCCATAATGCCGCTTTGCCCAAACGTGAATGGCCGATTATTGCCACCTGCTTTGCATCTACATTTTTATCCGTTTGCAAATAATCCATCACACGGCATAAACCCCATGCCCATGCACCCATTGCACTCCACTGCTGTGGTTGTATTTGTAAAATATTTTTTAGTTTGGAACGAATACCGGTTTTCCATCCATCAATATTATCCGGCTCCAGGTCGCCATAATATACCGTTGCCAATCCATACCCTCTTGATAAAATTTGAGAGAGATCCCATTGCGAAGCCGATGCACCTCTTGTAGAATCAGTTGCATTATTATCAACAACACCCTTGCTTTTATTCACCCATCGTTTGGTAATATTAATTCCATCGTCGCTGGCAATGGTTTGATTGCCGCCAAAATTTAATCCCACAAAAACAGGCACCGGCTTTTTACTATTGTGTGGCAGGTACACCAAAATATCCATATTAGCAGATGAATCTTTTGGTGTAAAGTAAACCCTGATCTGTTTACGAATGGCTGTACCATTCATTGCATTGTTATCAATAGCAATTATTTTAAATACAGGTTGTATTTTTTTTACTGGAAATTTTCCATACACATTTTCTTCAAACAAATGATAGATATAAGGGCGCTGTACGGCATTCCATTCTTTTATTGAATGTACTTTTTTCCCATTGGGCATCTGCAATACGTCTGGTAGATTGTATGAGGGAACTTTTGATTCGGTAAGATTATAATCCACATCAACTGTAAACTTTAACTGACTAAAGCAGGACAGCCGCAGACAAAATAAAAATAATACTATGGATATAAATTTCATTATACAAAATTAAATTACCAATCATCCGTTTTAAAAGGTGATGCAGGCAGATTGGCTTTGTTATATAGACTAACAGGCGGATTATCGCCCCAGCCATAACGTATTGCCACCGGTTCTGTAATACCTGGGCTTGAAACAATTATAGTTTCGCCATCAATAACAGCATTGGCCCACACAAAATTTTTATCCTTACCTGCAATGGCAAAACCAATGAGTTTATCACCTTTAATAGTTAAGCCGCCATCAGTATACTTAAAGTTAAGCCTAATGGTGTTGCCTTCAATTTTCATTGCATTAAATACAGGGCCGGAATAAGAAATTTTTTCACCATATACTTTTGCCTCCGCAGCCAAAGCTAAACGCAATCCAATTTCCTGTTTGTTTTTTGGATGCACATTAGACGGATCATCTGCATTATCAATAGCCACCACCATAGCCGTATTTTTTACAGAAAGATTTTTTAATTGTTTGTCACGTACCACAGTAGTGCTGCCACCTTTGCCGGGTATGGTATCTAATGCCTTTCCGTAGTTAGCCAATTGTACATAGATAAAAGGAAAGTCGCCCAATGCAAAATCCTGCCGCCAGTTTTTTATCAATGCTTCCATAATAGCATCATAAATATCTTTAGATGGCCCGTTCGATTCACCCTGGTACCATAAAGCTCCTTTAATAGCATAGGGAATTAGCGGCGCTACCATGCCATTATATAAAATAAAAGGATTGTGCTGGTCTTTCCGGGGGTCATTAATCCGTGGTTTACGGGGCTGTTCTTTATTGGCAATTTTAGCTGTTGCAGAATCTATTTTCCATTTGGCCAGTGCCTCCTCATACTTTTGTTTTGCCACAACACCAGTATCATACTGCATTTTCTTTTTTTCATATTCCGACAGCAACTTTGCAAAAAGCGGATTAGCTTCTAATGTTTTTTTACTGATCCATGCTTCGGCAGTGCTTGCACCATAAGCAGTAGTTATTAAACCAATGGGCACTTTATATTTATTATACAATTCTCTTGCAAAAAAATACGCAGCTGCAGAAAAATGTCCTACAGTTTCAGGCGAAGTAATTTCCCATTTGCCGCTTACATCATTTAATTGCACATCACTCGGTGTATAATCAACATCAAATAATCTTATTAAAGGATACCTGGCGTTGGCTACTTCTACTGCTTCATTATTTACACCACACCAATAGCGATCTTCCTTTGCCACGGTCATATCCATATTGGACTGACCGGAACATAACCAGACTTCACCCACATACACATCTTTTAATCGAATGCTGTTCTTTGCTATTACCAGTAATTCAAATGGACCGCCTGCTTTAAGTTTATTCAACTTTATCATCCATTTACCATCTGCACCAGTGGTTACGGTTTTTCTTTGTTTACCAAATAGAACCGTAATTTTTTCGCCTGCAGCTCCTGTACCCCAAACAGGTACCAATGCGTTTTGTTGTAACACCATATGGTCGCCAAAAGGGCTGGCTAATTTTATCTGTGCAAACGCAAATACACTAATTAATAAAAATGCAATTGTTTTAAATAAATATTTCATGATCATTTATTATGTCTTAATTTTATAATTATTGGCTCGTTCCTGTCGCAATAAATTTCTCCATTTATATATTTTAATTCAGCCAGTTGAATTACACTTCTTTTAAGATCAAAAGCTGTTTTAGAAACTGTTTTATCTTTTGTTCTTCCGGGATGGGTAAAGTAAAAGACGAAAGCCCGGTTATCATTTACCACTACATCACAATGGCCACCAATGGCCTGGTCATCTTTTCCTTTGCCGGGATTTTCTAAAATTCTGCCGGTTTGTTTTTTCCAGGCAAGCATATCATCAGATGAATAAATTTCCATCCCTTCCCATGCATCAATGATGATGAAATATTTATTCTGCCATGCAAAAACTTTTGGCCCCTCTCCTCTTGCAGCAATTGCTTTTCCTTTATCAATCCAATTGTATAAGTCTTTGCTGTCGGCATACCAGATAGATTTTCCATCTTTTTCATTATTGTACCACATACGCCAGAGTGAATCATTTATTTTATAGACTGATGCGTCAATTACTTTTTCATTTACCAGTTTTAATGTGGCTTCGTAATTCCAATTCAATAAATCTTTACTGGTGCAATGCACAATTACCCGTGGATGACTCCAATCCTTAAAAGTTCCTGGTACGTACGTGAGGTACATATGATAAATGCCTTTGTGTTCAATTACATCAGGTGCCCAAAATGTATAGCCTGCATCCGGCCTGTAATTAATATTTGCAGTATCAATATATTTCCATTCGTTACCATTTTTACTTTCGGCAATTCCAATTCTTGTGCCGTGTACCCATTGTACTGTTGAATCGTTTATGGAAGCCCTGCGGTTGGTGTACAGCATCCACCATTTCTTTTTTTGTTTATTGTAGATAATCACCGGATCGACTGCGCCATGATATACCGGATCATCAAATAAAGGTTTGGGTGCAATATTTGTTTGGGCAAACAATACTGTTGCAAAAAAAAGAAAACTAAAAGCTAAATATATTTTATTCATTTAATTTTTATAACTGCGTTTCAACCATTCTTCCGGAATTGGGATGATACAAATATTCATGCTTCGGTTATCTGCTGAAAGCATTGCTGATTGTATTTCAATCTTTGTACCATCCGGACTCATAGTAGGATGCGGATGATCTCCTGCTGTGGTTTTATGTCCTGCAGATAACAATATCATTTCTCTTGTATGGCGATCTATCAAATAAATATTCCTGGCAAAATCATCTCCTACTGACCATCTTCCGTCAGGCGATCCACTCACGTGCCAGAGCCCACTGCCAGAAGGTGTTTGCCCAACAATCGTCATTTCTCTTGTTCGAAGATTTACAATACCAAGCCCTGTTGGCTTTTCTCTAGTACCAGATGGTCCCCATGCTGCTTCCTGCCCGGGATTTGCACCACTCACCGGTGTTCCTGCTTCAGCATTGATATTTGTGCCCGGAATTTTTCTATGTCCCATAATGGCAATGGCCACTTCATCTTTCGAAATGACTGCTTCATGTGTTACCCATTCATATTCACTCTCGGGATACAATGGCCGAAGTCCGGAGCCATCGCTCATTACAGTCCATGTACGTTGTGGCGATTTACCGCCGGTTTCCCAACAAAAAATAATTTCTCCTGCTACCCAGGGATTGGTTTGTATATGACCAATTTGAAAAGGAACACTCACCACATATTTTATTTCGCCGGTATTAACATTCATTGCAGCAATACCTGATGGGCCTGCACCCATGTTACGGGGGCCAAAGTTTTTTTCGAGTTTTGTGTCCGGTGCCAAATGTTTTGTTGCTTCCTGCAATCCCACACGGAAGTAAGCCCATGTTTCATCACCATCCAATGCCATATCACCACCTGCACCCAATGCTGCAGGAGTGGTACCACAAATGCGTTGGTAAGCATCTGCTTTTTTTAACGTACCTGCTTTACTGTCGGCAAATAATTTTGCCAGATCAACTTCAATGATTTGTACCGGCCTTTGCACACGACGACGTGCAGTATCACCTGGCGTAGTGGGAATGGTATCTGTTTTTTCGTTACGCATGAAAAATAATTTCATGGTTTTACGGGCCACGTTTAACATGCCCGTGTAGCCGCCTTCAGTTACCTGTACCATATCACCTGTTTGTTCATTCACCGCCATAGCCTCTCCTTTTACACGATTGCTGCGGAAGATGAGCCATTGCCCGTCGGATGTCCATTGATTATGCGTTTGATAAATTTTTGAATCACCAGCTTGTGTGCTGGTTAAAAAAGTGAGCATGGTTCCTGTTAAAGGGTCTTTCACTATTTTTTTTTCGGATGGAAAACGTTTGCCAATTTGTGCGGAGCAATTAACCACAAAGGCACAAAGGACACAAAGTGACACAAAGGATTTTATAAATGAATACTGTTGCATGAATGTAGTTTTAGAAAATAATTTTAATCCAGATCGTATTATTTTATTTCAGTTAAAGTTACAGGCCCGGCAAGTCCGGAAATTTTTGGTTCCCATTTTGAAGCATCAAAAATTCCATCTGCTCCCCTGTTCTGCGCCAGCCTTGCAGGAAAATTGGTATTGTTGAATTTTTTCCAGAATACTTTCCGCTTATCCAAATCAATAATGCGGTTGGCCATACTGTTGGCTACTTTTATTTCTATAAGATTGTCTGCTTTTAAATCTTTGGTTGCAATAACGACAGAAAAATCAGGACCAATCAACGTTGCGATCTTCTTTCCATTAATCAACACTTCTGCACTTTCATAAACTTTTCCCAAGTCCAATACATATTGTGTTGCATTGCCCGATGGCTTTTTAAAATGCGTACTGTATGATGCAGTACCGGAAAATATTTTAAAGAGATTACCTTCCAGTTCCGTCCATGGCTTTAATTGATTTAATTGCATCGGGTCCGGAAACGAAGGGCCGCCTTCTGTAAATTGTAATGTCCATTTTCCAGTAATTTCAGTTGATACTCCTGTTGATTTTATATAAGGATACGCTGTACCTGAAATTGCTTTGCCCGATGTTTGTACAATATAACTTTCATCCGTATTCATTTGCAAATACACTTCCACAAAACCATCTGCTTTCTTTCTATATTGAGCAACACCAGCTTGTTCTTTCATTGGATTATATAAAGCAACCCCATTTGCTTTGGTTTGCAGTGTTACCCAATCTTCTATTTTTTTGCCGCTTCGGTTGGCAATAAAATATATATTGGAACCATCGGCATTTTTACGGCGGTTGAACTGTAAACCTTTTTCTGTCATGTTCTCTTTTCTAATTGCAGCTGCTTTAAACAAATCATCCAGGTTATTTCCAATCAAAAATTTCCCTTTGCCTACTGTTGCCAATTGTACGTCACCAAAATCTGTTGAAACAAAATCTAATTTGCTAATTAAATTTTTAAATGCTGCAAGGTTTTTATCCAGCTGCCCAAAGCCGGGAACATCATTGGGCAAATTTTTATAGGCAACGATAGTGGCCCCATTCTTTGCCAGTTCCATTAATTTTTGCAAAGTTTCCAGTTTCATGAATTTTGCATCGGGCAATAAAATAGCTTGGTAAGATGTACCCCCTGTAACAATTTGTTTATTCTCAGCTTGCAGATTCAAAATCTGCCTGTCGGAAATATAATCAAAGGCATAACCTTTATCCTGCATGGCTTGTGCGGATGTTTCAAAAGGTGTTCCGTTAAAATCCGGCTTCATTCCATCAAAGTGTAAGAGCAAATCTCTACCCGGCTCTGAATATTTATCGTAGATAGGAAAATACAACAGCACATCACTATCCGGTTTACCCTGTTGTAAAAAAGATTGTGTTCTTGTAACGTAAGTATTTAATGCAGCAAAATTATTCCAGAAAGGATTGGCCTGTGTAAATTCCACAGCTGCATAAAACAATCTTCCCGGCCATACTTCCGATGGTGGCGAATAAGATGTGCCATGATAGACAATATGATTTACGCCGCCAATAAAATATACGTCCAATGCTTTTTTAACATCGCTCAATGATGACACAAAATGTTCATTGAGCCAGGTGGCAGATTCTGATGCGGCCAGTTGCTTACCCATTACATGAGAAGTGGATGGCGCAAATTTGATACGCAGAATTTCTGTGCCTTCTGTTTCAGGTATATCAACAACACCATATAAGTCTAATGTATTTGCAGGTGAACCATGTGATTGATTACGAACAATCTTCCATTTACTGTGTGCCCATTTTTTCCATTCGCCTGTAAAATCTTCCAGTATCAGTTCATCAATGGTCATCCTGTAATCGCAAAGAATGCGGTTAGTTCTTTCGGTATGTGTTTTGGTAAAGAGCGCAGGCAATTCCGTTTTCAAATCATAGCCTCTTCGCTTTTTAAATTCTGCAAATAATAATGGGGTGTAGTTGGATTGTCCTCTTGCATCATCCACTTCATAAGAATCATTAAAGAATCCACGCAGTGCACTGATGTTAACATTTTTAAACGCATCATCAAATTTTTTTAAATAATGCTGCAATGCACTGGCAGAAAAATGATCGATCACATTGCCTTCTCCACCCGGTGCAGCACGTTCCACCTGTTTGCCATGCCATCCCATAAATAAGCCATATAAATTCCATTTCCCTGCTGGTGCAGTCCAATTTAATTTACCGGATGCATCTACTTTATTGGTAAGGTCAATATTTTCTCCGGCATCAGAATAAGCCATCAATGTTTGCAAAGGTAAAGGGCGGCTAAATCTTATTTGATCGATAGACAGTGCCTGTAAATTTTTATTGGCTGAAATGGGTTGCCATACATCTTCAATTTTTACAGGCTTGTAATTTTCGGTACGCACTAAAGGCTCCTGTATAAATTTAATAGTGTCCTTTAAAGTTTCTCCGCCATTAAGTACATATATTTTCACCTGCATATTCTTACAGGCGTCTTCATCACCGATCCATGGCCCGCCAAATGGCCAGCCGGTAGCGTTAGCAAGATCAATTCCTAAATTCAAACGCTTGCCTTCTTTTAAAGTATGACCAAAAACATCCATCCATTCTTTTGAAAGAAAAGGAATGTACTGGTCATCTTCTTTTTGTACACCGTAGATGGGAGTAATTTCCAAACCACCTAACCCAACTTTCTGATATTGTTGCATCACCGTGGTTAAATCATTTTTTTTAACCTGGCTGCCGATCCACCACCATCTTGTCCATGGTTTGGTTTGATTGGTAACAGCCGGCCATTTTACCTGCGCCATTGTTAAGTTTATAGTGACAAGAAATACCAGCGAAGCAATTATCTTTTTCATGTTCAGGTCTATTATTTGTAGTTTGTGGTTTGAGTAAACGACTCATTCATTATTGACGATTCACCATTCACGATTTCTTCACTTCCACAGCATACACATTCGATTCCCCTTCAAAGTTGGCACGGAAGATGATCCATTTGCCATCAGGACTAAAATGCACATTGGGTTCTAATTTATATTGATGGTGTTTCATGTTTACTAATTTTTCTGTATCAAAATGATCGCCGTTGGGCGTAAATAAATTGATCCACTGCCCATCCGGCGCTTTGGCTACTGCACCGGGGTCGCCACCATCACCTGCAAATAAAGTCTCTGTGGCATTGGAATTATAATGCACACTCCAATCGTTACGTGGCAGACTGTATTTAACTTCTTTACCGGTAGCTACATTATAACCGCCAACAAAAAATGTTTGCCCCTTGGGTTGTTGCAGATCAAACCACATGGTCTTGCCACTATTACCAAACCATTCATGCCCCCATATTTCCATATCGATGGTACGGTGATGCACCTGGGTGATTTTTTTTGTATTCACATCAATATGCCATATCCTGTTTACTTTATGCCATGGGCCTTCGTGGCAAAAGGATAATAACGCAGGATCGGTAGTGGAAAATTGCAAATGATTCAGCCATGCACTATCAGTAAAAATTTTATTCAGTTGCCCGGTTTTAACATCAATAGTAAATAAAGTTTTAGGCAGGTGTGCATCATAAATTAAATTGAAGTAGCTGCTTTTATTTGGATTGTTCTTTAAAATTTCTTTTTCTGAATCGGTAGCTCTTGAACCAGCCAGCAAAGTACCATCAACATTTACTGTTGAAATATTGGATTTGAAATCTGCAGGATAAACAAATACCAATGTTTCTTTTTTTGTTTTTATGTTCAAAGAAAAAACACTGTCTTTAATCTGAAAGAAAACGGTTTTGATTTTTTCACATACTACTTCACCACTCATGGGTGCGTTATGAAAAGTAAGCTGCGTTAATTTTTTAGTAGCCAGGTCAATGCTCCATATTTGTGTGTTATTGATATTGGTTACAGGTGTGGCTTCCTTTTTCATATCGGTTACATCAGCAGCTTTTTGTTTGCCGTTGTTGTAAAAGACCATTGTGTTACCAATAAACGGGCTGTTATGAAAATAAAAACTAAGGCTGTTGCCCGATAATCCGGCAGATAATTTGACCACTTTATGATGGGTATCTTTATCTATCCATTCATTGGGCATTTTTTTACCGCCTGTTTCTAAAATTTCCTGGGCATATATTTGGGTAAACAGCGCAGCATATAGCAAAGAAGTGATGAAGTATTTCATGATAGAAAATTTAAGCATCGGGTGCAATCGTTATTAAATGGAATAATGAAGCACAACTTATTAGATAAAACTTTCTTCTCCATCCTGTAGTTACATGACCATTACTACTCATTAACCACCGTTCTTCCCTTCAACTCTTCGGGCAGCAAGGGCCAATCTGCATTGGGAACATGTGCTTTAGAAATCATTTGTTTCATTTTTAAAGCTATTGCAGGAAATTGATCTGCCACATTGTGTTTTTCGGAAAGGTCTTTCGACAGGTCATATAATTCAAATTTTGTATCTGCGGCTTTGTTCACATTTAATTGAATGGCCTTCCAGTTTTTCCAACGCAGGGCCTGCCGGCCATTGTTCTCATGAAATTCCCAATACAAATACTCATGCTGTACCTGCTTCCCTTTTTTTAATAAAGTGGGCAGAATGGATATTCCATCAATGCCTTTAGCAATTGGCATTCCGGCCAGTTGCTGAAAACTGGGATACATATCCCACAAAGCAATGGGTTGATCAGTTACGCCTGGTAATATTTTTCCTTTCCAATATGCAATGAAAGGTACACGTATGCCACCTTCATACAAATCTCTTTTTATGCCACGGTAGATACCATTGTTTTTAAAAAATTCAGGGTCGCCGCCATTTTCTTTATGAGGGCCGTTGTCGCTGCAGAAAATGATGAGTGTATTTTCCGCCAAACCTTTTTCATTCACTGCTTTTACAATCTCCCCCACAAATTTATCCAGCCGGCTTACCATTGCTGCAAATGCAGCATGTGGGTAAGGTTCAAAAGAAAACTTTCCTTTTTTATTGACAGCTTTGTTTGCTATCGGCACTTCATTAAATTTTTTGATGTAATAATTGTATACACTGTCGTGCGGTGCAATCACATCGCCATGCGGTAAAGTATAAGGCAGGTATAAAAAGAAAGGTTGATTATTTTTTTGTGCATTTATAAATTTCATTGCTTCAGCATGGATATTATCTGCAGAATATACAGCATCGGTTTTCAGATTTTCTGCAAAATCAATACGCTGGTGATTGCTCCATAAATGATCGGGATAATAATTATGTGCAAGCGTTTGGCAATTGTAACCATAAAATGTTTCAAAGCCTTTTTTGTTTGGATCGCCTGAGGTAGTGATATAACCAAGCCCCCATTTACCAAAAGCTGCAGTGGTATAACCATTTTGCTGTAAGATGTTTGCAATGGTGATGGTACTGTCTGGTAAAGGCGTCTGTCCTTCGGGTTCAAAGGATTTATTGCCCCGTACAGGTGTATGGCCTGTGTGCAGACCCGTCATAAAACTTGCACGTGCCGGTGCACAAACTGAAGTGCCGGAATAAAACTGCGTGAATTTTAATCCCTGTTTTGCCAGTTGATCGATGTTTGGTGTTTCTGTTTTTTGTTGTCCGTAACAACCAATGTCTGCATAGCCCAAATCATCGGCAAGAATAAAAATTATATTGGGCCGGGTTTTAGTAAACTGTTGCTGGGCTGTAAGTTCATCAGTATTACATAAAACCAATATTATGGCCATTACAAACATTTTTTTAACCCGCTCAACCATATATAAAAATTAAAAAAAATATTCTATTGTGATCTTTAATAATCCTGCTTCAAGACCATGAATGTAAGGTATGATAATCCCTTTTCCAGGAATGACCTGGGACTTTGATAACAAATAATCGTTTCGGTCATTTACTCTTACATCGGTGTAAACGAGCTGGCCTTCATTATTACTGTTTACCATTAACAACCCATTTATTTTATTAAAAAACCGCTGCCCCACCAGCATATATTCCCGGTTGTTTAAATCAAACCGGGTAAACTGGCCTGGCCTGATGGTAAATGAGTTTTTGGTATTAGATACCAGCCGCTCATCTATAATTTTAAAATCTTTATCGAGCAATGAAAAACGGATACCGGAATTTGTATAGGAAGACCGTTGCCAAAATTCAGACATGATGCGTACCCATTTACCTGACTGGTTAACCAATAAAAAATTGGTGTTGGTATTTTTTGCGAATTGAGATTTTAAAATCGTAAACGGAACTTCTTCAATAAGGATCTTATTTAAGCGGCTGATAAATATGAACCGTTTTGTTGAAGTAGCATCCGGTGGTGCCAATAATGAAGTTACCGTAATTGCAGAGTCTGAAGTATTAAAACCGATTGAAGACTGGGAATACAAATATCCTGAGCTATAAAATGTATTTCGGATAGTAAATCCTGTGGCAAGATTTACTTTCATTAATTCCAATGCAGTACTGCTGCGTAATGTTTTTAAAACCAGCAGGTATTTTCCCAATACCAAAATCTCCTGCTGCAACCGTTCCTCATCCCTTTTAAAATCATAGAGCACTTTATGACTAAAATTAACTTTCAGCAGGCTGTCTGCCTGAACTATTACCAATGTTCTTTTTTCAATATCATCCAGAGCTGTATGATATACCATATACAAATCGTTTTCCTTTGCTATCAATTGAAAACCCAATTTAAAATTATGTGATTGTGATTGTAAGATGTTTTCAAATGCTGCTGACATATCTCTAACATTTCCATTGCCATCAATTTTCCAAAAGAAATATTTTGAGGTAAATGGCGGACGGATGCAGAGGTAATAAAATTGAGCAAAGGCAGTGATCCGTACTTCTGATTTTTCAGGAAATTTAAAGGGAATATTTATTTTTCGCTGAAACCCAAGTTCATTATCAAAAATAAATATTACAGGATCTTCTTTATAAGTAAAACTTAACAGGTGATGATTGCCTGCAATATTGGCTGCCAACTCAATTTTATCTGAATTACTTACAAAAGTATTTTGCCTGGTATAATCAAGTTTGAGTGTATTTTGTGCATACAGTTTTGTTGTACAAAAACTCAGTAAAAAAAATAAGGGGTGAAATATTTTCATATGCATGCTATGTAAACTCACAAACCATATTTTACTGCAATAAATATACTTTGCTTATATTATTCAAAGGTTAGTATATTTTTGTTAATTATTTTTTAGGAAGCAACCCTTCATATATCTCTGCTTCAATAATACTTAAGGTACCTTTTGCATTGGCATCGTTTCTAGCCACACCATCATTCAGTTTTTTGCCGGACACTTCAACCCCTGCATCGTCAGTTTTATTTTGTGCAATACCTGATAACTGTATCCTCACCTTCTTTCCTCCCTGTGGTTTGCATTTAATGGTATAATATCCAAGATTGGTTTGTGTACTGCCATTAAAAACTTCTTTACCATCAACAGTAATAATTAAAGGATATGCTCTTGAACGGAAATTATTAAGTTTTAACGTGATCTCACTTACTATTGCATTTCTCTTCAATTCATATTCTATCCATGCAGTAGCCAGTTTGCCATCATTAACCCAATCGGTTCTTTCATTATCATCATAACTTGCGAAGGCACTGTCTGCATTTGCGCCGGCTGTTGCTTTTACAATTGCAATTGGTGTACGGGTTATAGTATAAGATGGCGCTGATGGTGTTGGCCCTCTTTGTAAATTAGACGGAAGGCCTGACGAAGGTAATATTTTTGACAAGCCATTTTCTGTTATAAATTGTTGCGAATTTAAAGTAACAACAGCATCTTTTAATCCATGAGCAGTTGCTTTAATTGTAATTAATCCTGGTGTTGTATTAAACCTGATAAGGAACCTGTTTACGCCATTTTCTACCGGAAATTTTTTTGCCAGAATATAATTATCCGGCCCCATTGCCATTCCGCCACGCCATTCGGCTGGTCCATCCATTGTATAATTTATCATATTCAATGCTGTTGGACAACGGTTACCTTTTTCATCTACCACTTCCACTTCTATCAATGCAAGATCCTGTCCATCAGCCGTAAACTCAGTTGGTCTTTTTATATTCGTTAACCTGATTGCAACTGGTGCGCCAACAGTATTAATTTTATCAGTGCAAATAATTTTATTTTTGGTATCATAACCAATTACACTTATGTTTCCGGCTTTCCATTCAATATTTTTAAAAGTAAATAAAAAGCCATCGCTTTTTGTACCAAAGCCCTGCGATATGCCATTTACTTTTAGTTCTACCTTTTCACTCGCTGCAATTACGTAAATATCTTTCTTCACACCCGCTGTATAATTCCAATGGCCAACAATATGCAGGTGTTGTTTTTCCGGATTCACCCATCCATCCCACATTACCTGGTTGGCATAAAAATTTTGTTTCTTTATCCTTAATGCATCTACTTCTCCGCTCCTGCGGTAATTTTCTTCGCCACGATGATGCGTATTGGTTTCGCTCCAAACAATATTCACTCCGCCTGAACTTACCCTTTTTCCGGTACCGGGCCTTTCATTCCAGAATTCAAACCAGCGTTTTACATTTTCCACCGCATGGCTTTCCATATTACGGTTATAAGTGGCCGCATTTTGCCCGTTGTGTAAAGGGCCATCACCATCTTTATGAAAAGGTGGTGTATAATCATCCCAATATTTTCTCGATCCCTCATCTCTTGAATATTCCATTGCCCATAAAGGAATGCGGGCACTTTTATTGGTGTACAACATTTCACCACCGTATTCTGCCACTTTACTGTCCAGCATTTCACGGCTACCAATAGCCCGGCCGCCATGCGGATCGTATTGATCACGGATATTTTTCATATCCTGCATATTGGATTCACGGATACCTCTATTACCACTCTCATAAAAAATAATACTTGGATTATTTCGATTGTAAATGATCGCATCTCTCATTACTGCTTTTCGTTGATCCCATCTAACTCCTGTTACATCACCTTCTGCATCGCCGGCCTGCATACTCATCATCAAACCAACCCTGTCACAGCTTTCCACATCCTGCTTCCATGGGGTAATATGCATCCATCTTACCAAATTACCATTGCCTTCAACCATCAATCCATTGCTGTAATCACTCATCCAAGCAGGAACAGATAAACCGATTGCCGGCCATTCGTTGGATGTTCTTTGTGCATAACCATGTACCATTATTACACGGTCATTCAAATAAATCATTCCGTTTTTAAATTCCGTTTTTCTGAATCCTGTTTTGGTATTTACCAGGTCGGTTGATTTTCCATTTATTATTAAACTGGTTTGCACAGTATATAAATACCCGTAACCCCAACTCCAGAAATTTAAACCACCAATCGGTGAAGCCGCTTTTAGTGTTTTTGTTTCGCCGGGTATAATATTTATTTTATCTCCTGTAAAAGTTTTTATTGTTTTACCATTCATATCAACGAGGGCAACCTGGTAAGTTATTTGTTGTGCAACAGCAGTTTCATTTTTCACTTCACTTGCTGCATGTATGGTTGCAGATTTATTTTTAATAGCATAGTTGTCTGCATAAACATAAACTCCTGTTGTTTGCAAACCGGCATATAATGGCAGTGTTTGATAAATTTTAGGAGTAATATGCAGATAAACGTTTTTACTGATGCCTCCATAATTGGCATTAAAATTTTTATCCTCCCATTGAAATTTTGAATCGGTGGCTTTTTCCCTATAATCCCAGCTGTTGTCAATTCTTACGGCAATAACATTTTCTTCATCACCAAACTGCACCGCATCGGTTACATCAAACCCAAAAGCCATTACGCCATTTTCGTGCAGACCGATATATTTTCCGTTTACATAAAATGTTCCTGCCTGGCGGATACCTTCAAATTCTAAAAATATTTTCTGCCCTTTTGCAGCAACAGGAATTTTAAAATGTTTGCGGTACCAGGCAATGCCGGTAGAAAGATCTGAAATATCTTTTTTAAATGCATCATCTTCGTTCCAGGCATAAGGCAGCGTTACATTCTTCCAGTTATTGTCATTGTAGTTTTTAGTTATTGCAGTAGAATCGTCACCAACAAATACTTTCCAGGAGGAGTTGAAATTATATTTTTGCCTTTGTGCGAATGCATAGGTTGATAAAAGCAAAAAACAAAGAAACAAATATCTTTTTATCATTTTATTGTGTTTATTTTTTTTGCCGGTAAGATTGAAAGACGGTAATTATATTCTTACCGGCTTAACGGCTATTTGTATTCACTATCTTTTAATCTTACACACTTCACTACCTGCCAATAAAAAACAGCCCAAACCAAAATCTTCAAAGTCCGGCTCTCTATCGTAAGTAACAGGCTGCGATTCTTTGGGTTCTTTACCCGTGCCCTGTACATAACCTAAAAAACCATTCGGGTGTACCGATTCTTTTGCTAAGGCATTCCATGCTTTAGTTACCACAGGTAAATATTTTTTCTTATCTAAAATATTATTGTTAATGCCCCATGCCATGCCATATACAAATAAAGAAGTGCCCGTTAATTCTTTACCGCCAAAATTGGTACTGTCGTGAAGGCTGGCATTCCAGTAACCATCGTTTCTTTGCAATGGCACTAATGCCGCCATCATGGTTTTGTAATCAGTAAGATATTCTGCACGGTGTGTTTCATTTTTTGGAATAGCATTTAACACCCGAGCCAATGCTGCCACCACCCAGCCATTGCCGCGGCTCCAGTAACAATTATCGCCATTGGGTTCTTTGTACGGGGGATCAAAATCTTTATCCCGCCACCACAAACCTTCGGCTGCATTAAACAACCCTTTATCACCATGTTTGTATTTGGTGAACGCATACATTTCATACATGCGGTGAAAGTAATTGGTGTCTTTATAAATGGCACCCAGTTTTGCAAATACCGGCATGGCCATTTGTATGGCATCTACCCAACTCCAGTCATCAATTTTATCCGTCTGCATCATTTTATCTATCGATGCTTTAATACTATCGATACGTTCTGGTTTTTTATCTATCAAATACAGGTCGATATAGGTTTGGCCGCAGGCCTGGTTATCGCCATTACGGGTTTTAGTACCATCACGTAAATTCCATTGGTGTTTAGCACTCCAGTCAACCGCATAATCGTAATAGGTTTTCTTTTTATCAACACTATACAAAGCCATCAGGCCTTCGTAATAAACAGCCCTTGTCCAGATATGGCTGGGCCAGGTTCGGTTTTTCGACGGCACAAAAATGGGCTTTGCTGCATCGGGCCATTTATCCATAAAATATTTATTGGCCAGTGTAATGGTTTTTAATACTTCTTTTTTTGCCGGGAGTTTTTGTGCTATCCCTGTTTGAAAGATAAAGAAGCTTACAGAAAGAATAAGCAATCGTTTCATTTGATTCATAAAAGCAAGTTATACTAATAATTAATAGTGCAGTTTAGGTCTTATTCGTTAATAGATTGTCATGTGGTATCCTGCCTTTGTTAATTTTATTTTGATTGGGGAAATTGAGCAGGCTGACGGATAGCTGTCTTTTCAAACAGCACAGGAATTTATAAAACTATTTTTAAACCGGTTTTATTATCCTGCCATCGTTTTTACGTTGTATGATGGTATAATAAAACTAAAAATAGAGCCTTTACCCGGCTCACTTTCTATTTGCAGATAGCCCCCGTTCTTTTCAATAAATTCTTTACTTATCAACAAACCTAATCCTGTGCCTTTTTCTTTTTCAGTACCCCTGCGGCTGATGGGGGTATTATTTTCCATTAACTTTTTTATTTTTACTTCATTCATTCCAACACCGGTATCAATAATTTCAATTTTGATATTTTCATTTTCGGGGAATGCTTTTATTTCTATTTCACTATTCCGGTGACTGAATTTAATTGCATTGCTCAGGAGGTTCCTGATGATGAATTCAACCATGTCTTTATCGGCATGTGCAGCTAATGTTTCATCCACATTTATTTTTACTTTAACTTCTTTCATATGTGTATGCAGCTGCTCCAGTTGAACAGCTCCGTCAATAATGGATTTTACATTCAACTTATCCTGCCTGAACTGCAGCAGGTTCATTTGCGACTTTGACCATTGCAGCAAATTATAGAGCAGCACATTCAGGTTATCGAGTGACTGCTGTGCCTGGAAGAATAATTTTTTTCTTTCCTCTTCACTCATCTTTTCATGATGTTCGGTAATCAGCTTTAAAAAGGATTGCATGGTGGCCAAAGGATTCCGGAGATCATGAGAAACAACTGAGAATAGTTTATTCTTTACCTGGTTTAGCTGGCTCAGTTTGTGTTCCGATTCTTTTACCTGTCCGATGGTTTCTTCCAGCATGGTATTTTTTAATTGCAGGTCGGCTGTTTTTTCTTTTACCTGTTGCTGCAGTTCCTGCCTTTGTTGTTCAATAAGTTCTTTCTTTTCTTTTTCTTTTTCCAATGCCAGGCGTTCCTTCTCTAAAGTTTCGGTAGCCAGTTGCAACCGCATTTTATTCAGCCTGCTAGCCAACCCTAATGATAATACAACAGCCTGTATCAACACACCTACCTGCACCAGGTAACGGGTAAAAAAATTATCTGTTATCAATCCTGTTTCACGAAGAATGAATGCAATGGCACCAATAACAAGAAGAATATTTGCCGAGATGAAATATTTTGCCGGGTTATAATGATCGTGATAATAAGCCACAATACCTGCAACCAGCATCATTATTAAAATAAGGGCGCCCAAAACACCAATAATAATAACCAACGGTTTCAGCAGATCTATTTTAAAAAGATAAGATACTAATCCAGTAAATAAAGTAACTATACATGCAATAGCAAGTACATTTAATATTTTGTTTATTTTGGGGAGCAGGCGGGGTGTATGCAGGTAGGTACGTGTAAACAGAATTCTTGCCAAACCTGTAAAAGGATTAATCATGGTAAAACAAAAGGTATCCCACAGGGGTAAATCCGGCCATAGATATTCAATACCAAATCCATAATAAAATGCAAAGTAAAGTCCGATACTTACAATGCTGAGCACATAATACAGGTAACTGATATCTTTTACACCAAAAAGTATAGCAAGGTTATACAATGCCATAACAAAAATTATCCCAAAGAATAATCCCTGCCATAATAATCTTTGTCTGTCCTTTTGTTCAAAGCTGCTGCGTTGTATTAACTGCAGGCTCACATCCGGATGCAGATAGATAGTATATACCGCCTTGAACTTTAAAAACAGGTTAATCTTTTCATCCTTGTGAATTAATATCCTGATGGCATTAAGGTTGGACGGCTGTGAGCGCTGTTCAAGAGCTAACAGGCTTCCACTGGCAATATGCTTTATTACATTTTTATCAGTAATGTACCCGTCAAAAAATCCCCATTTATTTGTTTGAAAAATAAACTCCTGGTCAAGTCCCGAATGATTCTCTAATTGCAGGTGGCTCCAGATACTCCAGTGCTTTTGCGCTTTTGTAAAAATTGTCTGCGAAAAATCAACAAATGCGGCACTGTCTAAATTATTAATTACCAATTGCCCTGTTGTATCTGTTAACCATTTCATTTCACCAGGTCTTATATTACGGATTGATTGCTCCTGTTCTATTGAAATTACAGTTTGTGCATTTACCGTACATTCACACAGCATTAAAATAATGATGCCGGTAATGTATATAAAATATTTAATGCGGTGCGGTGACATGATAGTTTTGTAAATTTAAACGTTTAAATATTTAAATAGCTGAAGCAAAAAATAAAGTTGAGCCATGGCTGGTATAAAAGTTTTATTAGTAGAAGATGATTGGATCATCGCCAAAGAGATGGCGTACAACCTGCAGGATCTTGGTTTTGAAGTGGCTGGTCATATATATAATGCAGAAGAAGCCATAAAGCTGGTAAAGACATTGCACCCCGACCTTGTAATACTTGATATTGATCTTGCTGGTGAAATGACAGGGATAGAACTGGCTAAACAATTAAAACTGGAGGGGAATATCCCTTTTATTTTTCTTACCGCACTGGCCGATTCAGAAACCGTGAAAAAGGCAAAACTGGCCGAGCCTTATGCCTATCTGGTAAAACCGGTTGCTCCTGAAACTTTGTATTCTACCATTGAAATTACTTTACACAATGCATCCCGCCGCAATAAAGATATTACCGAAGCAGCCACCAGCATTAAAGAAAACCTGGGCTACGAAGATGTTTTTTTTGTGAAAAATAAAAAACGCCTTGAAAAAATTTTATTGAAAGATATATTGTGGGTGGAGGCGTATGATATTTACGCCATGATTAAAACGCCCAATGGCCAATACCTGCTCAGCCATTCGCTTAAAACAGTGGAAGAAAAATTTCCCTCCTCACATTTTATAAGGGTACACCGGTCTTACCTGGTTAATAAAGATAAAATAGATGCCATTGAAGAAAGTGATCTTGTGATTGCTGACATCCGTATACCGGTAGGCAAAACATACAAAGATGGAGTAATGAAAAAATTAGCCATCCTCTGATTCCCTTCACCCAAAAAAATCAGCCGTTCACCTTATTGTTATCCTGCGTTCACCTGTTTGCCTTAAAGTTTTTACCAAACTCTTAGCATATTTAACAACTAATTGCTTGCTACATGAATAATCTGGCTACACCGGGAATGTTAATTGCGGTATGGATATGCCTTGCTTTATATGCAGGGGTTATTCTTTACTTTGTTATCCGTGGTGCCAGAAAAACAAAATCAATGGCCGATTATGCAACCGGTACATTTCATTTTTCCCCCGCAGCAATAGGATTGTCACTGGCAGCAGGTATGACAAGCGCTGCAACATTTATTATCAATCCCGGTTTTGTTGCTTATTATGGTATTAGTTCATTTTTATCAATGGCTGTATTTCTGCCATTAGGTGCACTCATCTCTCTCGTTATTTTATTAAAGCGTTTCCGAAAAATAGGTAGCACCATCCAGGCAAAAACAATTGCACAATGGCTGGGTACAAGGTTTCAGAGTAAAGGGTTCGGATTATATATTGCATTTCTTTCCCTGTTACATCTTACGTTCATTGTATTAATATGCGTTGGCCTTACACAGGTTTTAAGCAAAGCATTAAATGCAGATGTATTGTATGTGCTTATCGGCATTGTGGTTTTTACTTTTGGTTATATGATGTTTGGGGGAGCCAACAGTATGGTATATACAAATATGATACAGGCCCTGCTGAAAGTGGTGGTGGCTGTTATTATTCTTATATCGGGATATCATTTTTTTACAGGAGATGGCAGCGGGTTTCTTGATAAACTGAATGCAATTGATCCGCAGCTTACCAAACCCTTTAATGCATCAAGCCCTTTATACAGAGATTTTTTTGAAGTGGTCATCTGCCAGTTTATTGTAGGTATTGCCATTGTCTGTCAGCCGCATATTATTACCCGTTCTATGTTGCTGAAAAATGATAAAGACATGAACCGGTTTCTTACGGTTTCAGTAGTCCTGCTCATCTTATTTTTTAGTGTGGTGTTTGCCGGGCTTTATGGCAGGTTGGTTTTCCCTGGTCTGCAATACAACGGCATCCATCTGCCTTTAGATGGAGTAATGTCTGCTTATGTAGTCAGCAGTTTTAAACCGGCAATAAGTTTGTTTTTGGTAGTGGGGTTAATTGCATCCGGCATTGCTACATTAGAAAGCCTGATTCAGTCTATAAGCACTACTATTACATCTGATATCATCAAACCTTTAACCGGGAAAGTTGATTTAAAAAATGAATTAATGATCAACCGTTTGGTGATTGCTGTAATGGCAATCATAACCATTTTTATTTCGTACCAACAATTAATGCATCCCGATCTCAGTGTGGGTATATTGGCACAAAACGGAGTTTACGCTTCTTTTTCTGCAGCATTTGTTCCCCTTTTATTTGGTATGTTTTTAAAAAATGTACATAAAGCAGTTCCAATTGTTGCATCTGTTGTAGCTATCCTTATCCATTTCAGTATTTACTATGGAAGGTTAACACCTTACATGCAAAACCCCATCAGAAATCCCGGCGTTGCTTCGGCCATAGCAATTCTTTGTTCATTATTGGCCGGTGGAATTGTTTATGCGGTAACAAAAAGAACCATGTTGGCAGTACAAAGAAAATTGGCAACAGTATGAAAAAAATATTTCTGATATCAACAGTACTGCTTTTTGCAACCATTGCAGTTGCACAGCAAAATTGTTTGCCTGTTTACAACCTGCCTGTTAAAACAATGCAGCTTTCATTTGGTAAATTGGCTTATTTGGAAAAAGGCAGGGGCCAAACCATTTTATTTATCCATGGGCTTGGTGGAAACATGTCGCACTGGTTAAAATCTATAAATGAATTGTCGGCGGAGCATAAATGTATCGCTTTAGATTTACCTGGTTATGGATGGTCGGATAAAAATATTGATACAAAAGGAAAAGACCGGTTGCAGTTTTATGCAGCTGCAATAAGTGAATTTTTAAAAAAGAAAAAGATAAAGAAAGTAATCCTTGCCGGTCACTCCATGGGTGCACAGGTAGCTATTATTACTGCCTTGCAAAATAAAAACGTAAAGAAATTAATATTGGTTGCACCTGCAGGCCTGGAAACTTTTACAGAAAAAGAAGCGCAGCTTTTAACTGCATCTACTCCGGCTGCTGTTTTTGAAAAACAGGATGAAACTGCTATCCGAAATAATTTCAAAATAAATTTTCTTCAACAGCCTGCAGATGCCGAACAGCTGATACAGGACCGCCTGAATATAAAAACCTGTGCTGATTTTAAATTGTATTGCGAAACAGTTTCCAATGGTGTAAAAGGAATGCTGGCTCACCCGGTAAAAGATTCATTGCAATATTTGACCATCCCTGTATTGATTGTATTTGGTGCAAATGACGGGCTGATACCAAATAAATACCTGCACCCTTCTGTTAAAACAGAAGAACTGGCCAAACAGTCCGCCGCATTGATACCCAACTGTAAAGTTGTAATGGTGGAGAATTCAGGCCATCTTGTTCAGTTTGAAAAACCCAGTGAAACAAATCTTATCATCAAAAATTTTATACAATAATTTTAATATTAACGCCAAACTAAAACCAAAATGAAAAAACTACAATTGCTTTTGCTAATGCTCACCATCCATGTTGTTTTACTGGCACAAAACTCAGGTACAATAACAGGCAAGGTGACTGATAAGCAAACCGGTGAACTATTAATTGGTGCAACGGTAACAGTAAAGGGAAGCAGCGCTTCTGGTTTTACTGATAATATTGGTTCTTTTACGATTACTGTAAAGTCCGGTAAAAACACCATTATTATATCTTATGTTGGATATGAGGAGATCATTCTTTCGGTTAATGTGAGCAGTGGCGCAACTGCAATTGCCGATGCAGCATTGTCAGTATCCAACAGGCCTGGAAATGAAGTAGTGGTAACTGCTTCCAAACGGCCCGAGAAAATAACAAGGGCCCCGGCTTCTATCAGTGTAATCAGCGCAAAAGATTTTGCTCAATCTTCTTCTTTCAATACTGGCGAACTGGCATCAAAAATTCAGGGAGTGGAATTTGTGCGTACCGGTGTTACTGGTGTTGGTTTTAATGCAAGGGGTTTTAATAATGCATTCAATGCAAAAATATTATTGATGACAGATGGCCGTAACAGCATGATGGCAGGAAGCAGTGGTTTACCTGCAGGTATAATAAACACCGTCATTAAAGAAGATATTGAAAGACTGGAAATAGTATTAGGCCCTAACTCTGCATTATATGGCCCTAATGCGCACAATGGTATTGCAAATACAATTACAAAAGATCCACGCAAGTGGCAGGGGACTGATATAGTTATCGGTGGTGGTAACCAGGAAGTATTCAGCGGACGTTTTCGTACGGCAACAAAAATAAATAACAAGTGGGCATATAAATTAACTGGTGAATATACAACCGGTAAAGATTTCCAATTTCATGACAGTATTTATGCAGGTGGCAGTGTGTATGGTCCGGCTCTTGCTATACCGGAAAGAATTCCTAATTACCAGTTCCGGCATATAAAAGGTGAGGTGCATGCTTATTACAGCGTTACTTCAAAATCGGATGTGATAGTTTCTTATGGAGGAAGCGATAATAATTTCCTTAGTGTAAACAATACAGGCCGAAACCAGATACAGGGATGGAAATTTTCTTACCTGCAATTACGTTATGTAAGCCCACGGTTCTTTGCTCAGGCATATGAAACATGGACCAATGTTGGTAAATCATACGGCATACCTGGTTACACAAGAGATTACTGGAACCGCACTCACAGCACTATTACTGACGGCAGTAATCCATTATATGGTGCATTGGGCCGCCTGCCGCCGGATTCTGCCCAAGCTTATGCCACACGTTTGGGAAATATGTTTAAAGAAGAATCAAAAAGATTTAATACAGAAGCACAATACAATTACAATTTCAACACTATTGGATTAAACATGATTGTTGGTGCCACCTATCAGCATGATGCGCCAAAAACTTTTGGAACAGTTTTGATTGATGCAAATGAAAAAGTAGAGATCAAACAATACGGGGGCGCTGTGCAATTAGAAAAAACATTGCCTGCCGATTTTAAACTGGTGGCTGCTGCAAGACTGGATCATCATAGTTTATTTGGAAATTTGTTTTCACCAAAAGTTGGATTGGTAAAAGGTGTACCCGGTGGTGCAGTTCGTTTAACATGGGGTAAAGCTTTTGCTGCACCTATTATTCTGTTTCAGCGGGCAAGTGTATTTGGTATAGTATTTGGAAACGGAAATGGGGTAACCTATATTCCAAACGGATCCAAATTCAGTGATGCATTGCAGCAAAAAACAACTACTCCGCTCAATCCTGAAGAGATCAATACCTGGGAGTTGGGTTATAAAGGAACCATCAGTAAGAAACTATATATTGATATCAATGGTTATTATGGTATCAGCAAAAATTTCTTAAGCCCTGCACTATCTGTTGGCGGACGTGCACTTAGTGTTGGAAATCTGCCAATCACCACACCATTATTAATACCGGGCACTGTAACTAACGATACATTAAAGAGTGCTGCGTTCAGTACTTACTTTAACTATGGTCAGGTAAAATCTTATGGTATTGATATTGGTGTCAATTATTTCTTTACCGACAATATCAGCTTTGCTGTAAAATATAGCTGGTTTGGTTCGGATATTACCAAAGACAATATTAAAAATGATGCAAACAAAGATGGTTATGTATCGCTGGAAGAAAGAAATTTAAATGCTGCAAAAAACAGGTTTGCTTCTACATTAAGTTTTCAAAATATTTGCAAGGGAAAAATGTTTGTCAATCTTTCTGTTCGCTCGGTGCAAAAATTTGATATGTATAGCGGCAGCCAGATCGGAACATCGGCAGGACAAGGAAAAAGAGGTTTGGTGTATGGCGGTTTAAATCCCATAAACAGCCAGCCCAGGTATTATACAAAGAACTTTAATTGGGGTGCATTGGGTGGTTTTACTTCAGTTGATATCAGTGCAGGAGTAAAGCTGAACCCTATGCTGAATCTTGGTGCAGGAGTAAGCAATCTTTTCAATACGACACAAAGAGAATTTGTGGGTTCACCTTCAATAGGCCGTTTGTTTTCTGTTGAATTGAAAGCACATATTCCTAACAGCACTAAAACAAAAAAATAATCCCGTTGTTTTACAATGGTGGCATACTTTCGTATGCCACCTTATTACGTTAAAGATGTCTTTGCAATTACTTACTATACAATACTGGTTAAAAAAACATGCCACTTACCGGCCGCAACATCCGGCAATTATTTTTGAAGACAAGCGGTTAAACTATAAAGAACTCTATGAAGAAGTAAATCAGTTATCAAATGCATTTATCGCCGCAGGTATAGGCAAAGGCGACAAGGTGGCCACACTGCTTTCCAATTCGTTGGAATTATGGGAAACCTATTGGGCATGTGCAGCTATTGGTGCCGTGGCCGTTCCATTAAGTCCGTTGTTACGTGGGCAGGGTTTATTTAATTTGTTAGACAACGCTGATACCAAACTTGTTATTACAAGTCATGACCTTACAGAACATATTGATACAATACGAACAGCACTAAAGAAAATTCCATCCAATAATTTTTGGGTAACCGATACTGATGAAACAGGCTATCAAAATTATCATATCCTAAAAGAACAACAAGCTGTTATTGCACTGGATGTTGAAGATGTAACAGGTACAGATGCTTACAATATTATTTACAGCAGTGGTACAACAGGTTTACCAAAAGGCATTGTCATCAGTCATCAGGTAAGAGCTTTGTATGGTTCTTTGTTTGCCAATGCTTATCGTATGACGCCGGAGAGTGTGGTGATGCATTCCGGATCTATTATTTTTAATGGCTCCTTCCTTACTTTAATGCCTGCTATGTTTTTGGGCTGCACCTATGTGTTGATGAGCCACTTTGATGCAAAAGAAGTTGTGGATATGATTCACAAAGAAAAAGTAACCCATACTATTCTTGTTCCTTCGCAGATTATTGGTTGTTTGCAAAGAGAAGATTTTAATAAAAGTTATTTATCATCAGTAGAATATATTCTTTCTGTTGGCGCACCATTGTTACTGGAGCATAAACAGGAATTGAATAAACGAATACCCGGCGTGTTTTATGAATTATATGGATTGACGGAAGGTTTTATGACCCTATTAGATAAAAATGATGTGATGAAGAAAACAGGTAGTGTTGGAATGGCACCGCAATTTATGGAACTTAAAATTGTTGATGATGCAGGAAAAGAATTGCCAACCAGGCAAATTGGTGAGATCATTGGCAGAGGTCCTTTACTAATGACGGAGTATTATAAAAATCCTGAACAAACAAAAGAAGCAATAAAAAACGGATGGTTGTTTACCGGCGACATGGGTTATGTTGATGCTGATGGTTTTTTATTTTTGACCGGAAGAAAAAAAGATTTGATCATATCCGGCGGTGTAAATGTTTACCCTACAGATATTGAAGAGATATTGATCAGGCATACAGGAGTAAAAGATGTTGCAGTATTTGGTATCCCTAATAAAGATTGGGGCGAAACACCTGTTGCTGCTGTGGTATTACATGACGATGCCGTTGATACAGCCGATGAAATAAAAAACTGGGCCAATGAAAACCTGGAAGCCCGTTACCAGAAAATTTATACCGTGATCATTATTGACGAACTGCCAAGAAATGTGGCAGGCAAAGTATTAAAGAGAGAATTGAGGGAACAATTTTCAGCATAATATCATTTTTAAAACAATGACGAGTAATTATATTAACAGCAACAATATTCAACTGCATTACCTAAAGTTTGAAGGCGAACAACCTGCTATCATCTTCCTGCATGGCTTAACAGCTAATGCACATGCATTAGATGGATTGATTGCGGCTGGATTAAGTCCTGCTTTTAAAATAATAGCTGTTGATCTTCGTGGAAGAGGTGAAAGTGATGCTCCCGCAACGGGTTATACTATGCAAGAACACGCAGCAGATATTATTGGATTAATGGATGCTTTACAAATAGAGAAAGCAATTTTTGCAGGGCATTCATTCGGTGGTTTTCTGGCTTTATACCTGGCACAATTTTTTCCCGGCAGGGTTGATAAATTAATTTTAATGGATGCTGCAGCCAATATGCATCCCAACACCAAAGAAATGCTGGGACCAGCTTTAGGAAGATTAGGCCAAAACTTTTCTTCATTTAATGCTTATATTAATAAAGTAAAAGCAGCGCCCTATTTATCTTTTTGGGATGAGCAGATGTTGAGTTATTACAAAGCGGACATAAAAACAAATACAGATGGAACAGTGGCTTGCATTCCGCAACCTGCTCACATGATGGAAGCGGTGGTAAAAGGAAGTTTGGGGGAACCATGGCTCGATTATTTAAAAGAGATAGCGCATGAAGCCATCTTAATTAATGCACCCGGTGTATACAATTTGGATGCCGCTTTATTACCCGAAGAGAACGCCATGGAAACTGTGGAGTTAATGAAAAGCTGTATCTATGCAAAAGTGCCGGGCAACCATCAAACCATGTTATATGGCGAAGGAGCCAAAGAGATTGTATCTATAATTAAACATTTTCTCAATAAATAATTATGCAGGTAAAAAATAGTGTGATCGTTATTACAGGTGCCGCAAGTGGTATTGGCGAAGCAACAGCCATCGCTTTGGCAGCGGCCGGAGCTAAAGTTGTATTAGGCGATCTTAATGAAGAAAAACTACAAAGTGTAAAACAAAACATTATTGAAAACGGTGGAATAGCAGCAACAGCAATATTAAATGTAACCGATGAATTATCTGTACAGTCGTTTATGGATTTTGCAGCAGCACAATTTGGCAGCATCAATGTAGTGCTTGCCTGTGCAGGTATTATCCGTGATAGTTTTTTAATTACACCCGACAGGGAAACAGGTAAGGTGAAAAAGTTTATGACCCTTGAACAATGGCAACAGGTAATTGATGTAAATATGACTGGTGTATTTTTAACCTTAAGAGAAGCCGTTATCAGGATGGTGGATAATAAATGGGAAGGCGTGCTGATACCCATGTCTTCTATCAACAAATCCGGTGAGCTGGGACAATTGAATTATGCATCTACCAAAGCATCGGTGGCTTTATGGCCCAAAATACTGGCAGGTGAATTTCATGCAAGAGGAATAAAAAATATACGGGTAGCGGCCATCGCCCCGGGTTATGTTGAAACACCAATACTTACTTCCATTAAACCGGAGATACTGCAGGGCATTATCAATGAAATTCCTGTTGGCAAATTGGTGAAGACAGATGAAATTGTAGCTACAATAAAATTCATCATGGAAAACGAAGCTGTGCATGGCACTACACTGGAAATAAGTGGTGGTATTATTGGTAAAGGTTTGTCGAAATAACTATTTTATAACACACCACAGTTTTTTTTTGCAGGATTGAAAAGTTTATATAATTCGCCAATAAAAGCTGTAAAAATAAATCCTATTAACTGATTGAGCTTATTTACAACCGGGCTGTTGCATATTCACCCTAAAGCACCAACTTTGTTTTGCTGTGATAATTTTTGCTTTGTTAACTTTAGCAGCTGATAACTCTTTTACCGGTGGAACATCTTTTAACCCATATAAAAAATTATTACCAGCTCAGCACAACGGCACAATATGCTTTGCAGGATTGTTTTAAAAAGACCATCCTGCCAAAAAATCAATACCTGTTGAATGAAGGCCAGGTTTGCAGGCATTTATATTTTTTAGAAAAAGGGGCGCTAAGAGGATTTTATAATGCAGATGGAAAAGAAATAACACACTGGTTTGGTTTTGAAAATGATTTTGTAACCTCCTTTCACAGTTTTATTACACTGAAGCCTTCAGTGGAAAATATTCAGCTTGTGGAAAGCTGTATATTATGGAGTATCTCCAAAGAAACATTAACGGGCCTGTTTAATCAGCACCACGAAATTGAAAGACTGGTAAGGATCATTAATGAGAATTATTATATACGCCTTGAAGAACGCTATGTAAATGCACAGTTTAAAACGGCCGCCGAAAGGTATGAGAACCTGCTGCAGCAAACACCACACATACTTGAAAGAATGCCTTTAGGATATATTGCCTCTTACCTTGGTATCAGCCAGGAAACACTGAGCAGGATACGCAACAGGTTTTAACATTTGGATTTTCACTTTTTGATTAATGTCAAAAAAGCAACAGTACGATACCAATAGTTTTGTTCTATAAAAAATAATTATGGAACAAAAACAAATTCAACAACCGTCAGCTGCTTTTATTGCAGCATCATGGGCGGCATTATTGATTGGTATCACTGCATTTCTTATCGGGCTATGGAATGCCGACATGGAACTAAATGAGAAGGGTTATTATTTTACGGTATTGATGTTTGGACTTTTTTCGGCCATCTCTGTACAAAAAGCAGTACGTGACCAGCTGGAAGGTATTCCTGTTACCAACCTGTATTACGGTATTGCATGGTTCAGCACCATTTTGACAATTGTTTTACTTTCCGTTGGCTTATGGAATGCCGAACTGGCTAAAAGTGAAAAAGGATTTTATGCCATGTCGTTTGTGCTGAGTTTATTTGCTGCAATTGCAGTACAAAAAAATACAAGGGATATTAAGGCTTCGGAAACAAAAGAGATGGAATAATATTTTATTGGCAACAGTACAGGTATGCAATGAATGTTGATTGTGTACCTGTGCTTTTGTTGCTGATAAATTACTACAAGGAATATTGCCTTGTTTCTTTCTTGTTTATAAAGACACAAATTGCAACACAGCCCAGTTGGGAAGATGATATTGAACACTTACGGAAGCTAAGTTTTTACCCATTTAAAGTTTCCTGGCCGTTACCGGTTGTCCTTATTTTACAACTGTAACTTCATTGTTGCTGCTGTTCTTTTGTAAATATTGCATCAGGCTGCTTTCGCTTGCGGTACTTACTTTTTTTATATTGATATGCCCCGTAAGTTCGCTGTACAACTTTGTACGCCTGGTGGCAAAAGGGCCGTTCATAATGGTCTGGTCATTATTTTTTACAAGATCAAGTACATCTAACTGAGCTACACTTTTATCCGGAGCAACGGGATAATTATTGGCTACCAGTGCAGCATCCTGTATAATTATCCTGCCATCTTTTGCAATACGTACATTGATTTTTTTTATACCGTAGTATTGTTTGTCGTTTATCAAAAACCAGCTATGCGATAAGCCGGTGTATTTTCCGTTTACTTTTGTTATATAAATTTCATACGGTAAAGATTGTTGTGTGGAATCGTTGTACATCGTGCCTGTCCAAAGACCGGTAATATCCTGGCAAAAAACGATGATGGGGCTGCAAAATGCAATAAGGGCAAGTACAAAAGGTTTCATACGGATTAAATTTTGGGTACGTTTGGTGGTAGAACGTATTTTAACTCGTTTTATTTAAAAAAGAGGTACTTTTTTTTTACTGCAGCGAAGAGTACTTTTAAATTTTCATTTCAATCATCCACACATGGCCAAAGGGATCTTTTATTTCTCCCTGCCGGTATCCGTAGTCATAATCCTGTGCCGGAGAAAGCAATGTTGCTCCTGCACCTAATGCACTGTTCATTACAATATCCACATCGGGTACAAATAATCCGATAAGCGTAGTGGTGCCATTTATTTTTTCGGGACTGAATTGATTGGCAATCACCTTTTCCTCATGCACGTGAAAGAGTTGACCGTTTATTGAAAGCTCAGCAACATGAATGCTGCCATCATCATTGGTAAAGCGCCTTAGTTCAGTGGCGCCAAAAGCTCTTTCGTAAAAGCTGATATCGGTAACTCCGTTTCTTATATACAACTGCGGAGCAAATGAGGTTTTAGTTATTACATTCATTACTTATCTTTTTTTATAATTGAAAGCCTGCAGTATTTAAAAATACACCTGCTTGTTGTAAACAGGTATTTTCTTTACGCATCAATTTTTATCTATTTGTAAAAGTATTTTTTTTATCAATACAATCTGCCCCAAATGATAATGGCCATGTTCAATGATACCGGCAAAATTTCTGTAGTAATTTCCATACTTTTCATCTGTAAAATTTTCTCCAAGCTTATTTTCCGGCAACTGTTCAATCATGCCTGCAAAATTTTCAGCATCAGTCCAGGTTTTGTTCAGTAATTTTTCCCAGTCTTCCTTAGATAGGATTGGTGGATGATTAAAACTATGTTTATCGAGGGCATCCAGTGGCCCACCCTGTAATACTTTCAACACAGCACTTACATAATAATTGATATGATATACAAGAGCCGCAATGGTGTTAAAAGAATAAACCGGTGTGGTAGCTTGTTGCCAGGTCAGGTCTGCCAAATTATCTTTAAGGTTTACCGAAGTCCAGTTGCCTCCAAAATAAACTTCTCTTAAGTGCTTTGCTATTTGCGCTGTTAAATTCATATGCCTATTTTTTATTCTGCCATTGCAGGTATGCTGTTTACCATTTCAAATTTAAATAAATTTCCTGTTTTGAACGCCCCTGATTTCCCTTCGCAAAAAAGGCTGTAAGCTGCAACATATATCTTTTAGTTGTTGGTCACAATTGCACCAGCTTTAAATAATTCACGGTTTGTCAGGTGACAAGACGGCGAAGATTGGGGGAAATTGTTTTAAATTTGGAAGAGCGGAAGAGAACACCTAACAGCAGCAGTGTACGCCACAATTCCTTTTCATAATACATCAACTCCTCTTTATTGCCTTCCATTAAAATGTTTTTTACAAATTGCAAATTCAGTTTGCCGAGCAATTTTTGTGAGACGATATTTTCTTTTGAGGTAATGGCGCAAACTTTTTTGAGACCGAAATCTTCTTTTCCGGCCTGCAGTAAACAGCTGGCCGCTTCGTATCCATAACCTTTTCCTTCAAACTCCGGCAGAAAAGCAAAACCAATATCTACCATTGGAAGTCCGGGCCTTTCGTATAAACCACATGCACCCATGGGCGTATTGTCTTCTTTTCTTATTACCAGGTAATTTCCATAACCTAATCTGTCTAATTGTGTTATCATTCTTACATTTATGTAATCTACAGCTTCTTCTTCTGTATGTACATTTCTGTCGCCAATGTACTGAAGCCATTTAGGGCTGTTGAGCAATGTAAGCAGAAAGGCTGCATCCGTTACTGCAAAAGGTTTTAATACGAGCCGTTCTGTTTCAAATGATTTATAAGGGGCTGTTGTCTGCATGAATAGGTGTTGATTTAATACAAAATAAAAAGATTTAACCCGTTGGCAGAGTTATTTTTTAAAAATCTGGGACAAAATAGCGAAAAACAATCCTGGCGAATGGTTTATGAGCCATTAACCGAGGTTAAGGATTTGGGAATAACTTCCCTTTTTAAAAAGATCATAAATTAATTTACAATGCTTTATCGTTTTTAGCGGTTTCCTGATCCTGATAACCAAAATATTTCTTCAAATTTAAAATTGGCTTTTCAATAAACTTCCATGATAACCACGAAACAAAAATGATCAGAAATAAATTTTCTATAACTAAAAAAGATATACGTATAGGGTTATTCAATGGTAAATAGTTATTGATGTAGTTAAATACAGGAGGAGAAAAAAAAGGAATAATTCTGTGGTATAAATAAATACCATAACTGATAGTGCCTACAAAAATCAGGATCTTATTATCCAGGATAAAAAATCTCTTCGATTTATTTGTTTGATATCTGTAAACAACATAAGTTATTACCCATAGTGCAAATATTGAGGTACCGGTTCTTAGTGGTAAAAAATACCAGTTTCGGGTTATAATTTCAGCTATAACAGTAATAAAAACTATTGGTGCAGCAATGCATAAAATTGTATAGGTTTTAGGTAGCCAGCCTGGTTTATACATATTTATCCAGGCTAGTAATGCACCCAAACCTAACGAGTCGAAACAGGCAAAAGTAAGTATTGTATTAAATTCTGATTGCCAGAGCAGATATTGTGATATAATGCCCACCACAATAAAGCAGATAATTGTATGAATCAAATATTTTCTATTGATCAGAAGCATTGCCCAGGGCCAAACAAGATAAAATTGCTCTTCCACTGACAAAGACCATAAGTGAGAAAACATACCATCCCATGCTTGTTTTTTATAAAAATAAAAATTAGAAGTATAGGTAAGATAGTAAGTGAATTTTGAGGTATCTGTTCCACTGTAAAAAATAAAAAGTAAAAAAAGCGTCAGGTAATAAATAGGAAATATCCTGAGTGCCCTTCTGAAGAAAAAATTTTTAAACACCACAAGTTTGTTAGTACCTAATAATTCTGCTTTGTTTCTATTCTCCAGTAGTATGCCTGTTATTAAAAATCCGCTTAAAACAAAAAAAGTATTTACGCCGATAGGTCCGGTAGGAATATCAGGTATAAAACTGCTGATGGGTGAATGATGAATAAGTACCAAAAGAACCGCTATGCCCCTAAGGCTGTCAAGTTGTTTAATATGCTTCATAAGCGAATTAGTTTGTTTGCAAAAAAGAAAAGATTAAGTATTTTATTAAGTCTTAAAAATACTTTAAAAAAGTTAGAGGATATTATTAATGTATCCACTTTAAAACATGTCTTCGCCTGGGGCGTGTTCTTACCTGCTATTCAATTCTAAAACCTACCTGAATGGAAGTAGGCAAACAAAAATAAAAACGTAAATTGCCTATAGCTTATCACAGTTTGTGATAAGCTGTTTTTTATAAATAGTAAGAGATATCGTTGATACACCAATGCATATTGTAAACGCTGTATACAAAACGATGGCGACGAGTGGGCTTGTGATACCAAGGAAGGCTAAGAGGTCTTTCGTTTGCATAACTCCCCGATACAATCTGGGCACATTTAAAACGGCAACCACCTGTCCCGATCATATCGGGAAGTGACCCCATTATCATTCCGTTTATAATTTAATTATTTGGGAAGGGAACACTTACGCCAATTGGGGAGACTGACAATTTAAAAAAGCGACACTGGAAAAGTTTTTAATAATGTTAAATCATCACTATTTGTGTATATTAGATTATAATATTTTTTGAATGAAAAAATACTTCACCTTATTCCTGATTGCAAGTACAATTATTGCTTACGGCCAGCCTAAGGCACCCATCCTGCAAATTGAAACAGGGGTGCATACCTCAAAAGGTTATGATATGGCAACAGATGCATCAGGAAAATACCTGCTCTCTGCCAGTATTGATAAAACAGCCCGGCTTTGGGATGCCCATACCGGCAATCTTTTAAAAACCTTCCACATACCCATTGGCGGTTCTTATGAAGGAGCATTGTATGCCTGCGCTTTAAGCCCGGATGGAAAAATTGCAGCAGTAGCCGGTAACACAGGGCTTGATTGGGACAATTCCTTTTGCATTTACCTAATCAACACACAAACCGGTGTTTTTATTTACCGGATCAAAAATCTCCCGGAGGTAATAACCGAGCTTGAATTTTCGCCTGATGGAAACTGGCTTGCCGCCGGTTTTGAAAGAGACAAAGGCATCTCCATTTTTGAAACCAGGGGCTGGGGCGAAACAAAACTGAAAGAAGTATATAAGGATGCTGTCAAAAATATTGCCTTCAAAAAAAATGGTGAAATGGCTGCTGTTTCTGCGGGCGGAAATATTAAATTGTACAATAGTCGTTTTAAATTGATAAAAGAAAAAATGGCAACGCCCGGGCTTACACTTTTTTCTATGGCACTCAGTCCTGTTGATAATGTTATGGCCATAGGTTATCAAAACAGTACAACTGTTGAAGTATTGGATGCCAATACCCTGGCACCCCTGTATAAACCATCCGTTCCGTCACGCGAAGGGGGCGGATTTTATACGCTCTGTTTTTCTGCCGATGGCAGTAAACTGTATGGCGGTGGCTATTTGATTGAAGAAAATGGTACAAAACTTTATATGCGCTGCTGGGAAGATGGCGGAAAAGGAGTTTATAATAACCTGTCAGTAACAACCAACGACCCTTCTGAAATTACATCCTTACCTGATAGATCAATAGCCATCATTTGTTTCGATCCGCCTGAAATGACCGTTATCAATTCTAATAACAAAGCCATTTGGAGCCAGGGTGCCGATAAAATTGATTTTATCGGGGAAGACAAATCGCATTTCAGGATTAATAACAACGGTACCTCTATTGGCTTTACTCCATTATCCGACAAGGCATATAGTTTTGATATTCCTCAACGCAAATTGCAGCAGGAGCAATCATTATATCCTGCACCTGTAGATGCGCATGCAGGTACGGTAGTGAAAGACTGGCTTTCGTGGCAACCGAAAATTAATGGAAAAGACATTACGCTTTTTGGAGGCAAAAGCATGCAGGGTTTTGGATGTACAGATATCAGCAGTAATGGCAATGCCATTGTATTTGGCGAAAGCTGGAATGTACTTATGCTGGATAAAAATGCAAATCTTAAATGGCAGACTCCAACGGAATGCCATGCCTTTGCGCTGAATATAAGCGGCAATGATAAAGTAGTTACGGCAGGCATGTCCGACGGCACCATCCGCTGGTTCAGTATGGCTGATGGAAAAACATTGCTCACCTTTTATTTACATCCCGATAAAAAAAGATGGGTGCTGTTTACACCCACCGGTTATTATGATGCCTCACCCGGAGCAGAAGATCTGTTAGGCTGGCAATTGAATAACGGGCCGGATGAAGCTCCTTCCTTTTTTCCTGTTTCAAGATTTAAAGAAAAATATTATCGCCCCGACATTATTGACGCCATTCTTGAAACCTATAATGAAGACGCCGCAATTACACTCGCTAACAGCCAAAGCAAAAAACAAGTAGTGGCCGCAACAGAAAGGGATATCAGGCAAAAACTGCCCCCTACTATAATCATCCACAGCCCAGCCAATGGCAGCAATATCAACAATAACACGGTAAACATAAGTTACGAAATTAAAAGCCCCGGCGATGCACCTGCAAAAAACCTGCGTGTACTGGTTGATGGCAGGCCGGTGGCAACAGAAAGAGGTGCAAAAGTTACAGCAGCCTCTACACAAACCATCAACGTCAGTGTTCCAAATCAGGATTGTACCATAACGTTGCTGGCAGAAAATGACAACGGCACCAGCCCCGAAACCAGCCTCTTTTTAAAATGGGTAAATGCTGCTGCACCGGCAAAAGATTTTGTGTTTAAGCCAAAATTGTATGTACTGGCCATTGGTGTTAGCGACTATAACAATCCTGATTTTAAATTGGGCCTTGCAGCTAAAGATGCAGGAGATTTTGCAGCAACTCTGGCCAAACAAAAAGATGTGCTGTTCAGTGATGTGATAATAAAAAAACTGATTGATAAGGAAGCCACCAAGGATGCCATGACAGACGGCCTTGACTGGATACAAAAACAAACCGGGCAAAAAGATGTGGCCATGATTTTTTATGCAGGCCATGGCATTAATGACCAAAACGGTGTTTTTTATATGCTGCCTGTAGCAGCAGACATGGAAAGAATAAGAAGTACCTGTTTAAATTTTGAAGAACTGAAACAAACTGTAAGCAGCATTGCAGGCAAAGTGGTGGTATTTATTGATGCCTGCCACAGTGGTAATGTAATGGGTAGCAACAGGCGTGGTGTAACAGATATTAATGCCATGGTAAATGAATTATCAAATACCGAAAACGGCGCCATTACCTTTACCAGCAGTACCGGAAAAGAATTTTCCCTGGAGGATCCATCGTGGGGTAATGGTGCATTTACCAAAGCCGTAATTGAAGGATTGAATGGAATGGCAGCCTTTGGCTCTAAAAATAAGATCACCATAAAAAGTCTTGATATCTATATTTCGGAGAGGGTAAAAGAACTTACCAAAGGAAAGCAGCATCCCACATCGGTAGCGCCCCCCAATGTGCCGGATTTTCCGATTGCGGTAAAGCAATAATGGTTAAGCCGGATATTAAACTACCAGGGGATTTAGATAAGATGCAAAAGAGGTAATTCACTACTACGTACCTATACGACCCGGCCATGTGGGCCAGCGTATCTGTGCCATGTAAAAGTTTTTACAATGTAATTGATTGGCTGCCTTATATTGTTACAGTATTTGTGGGCACAGATACGCCAAACCTCGTTTATCGCCGTGCATATCTACTCCAGTTGGGGGAAACAAAAAGGCCAGGCATGCCTGGCCTTTTTGCACGAATCGGATGCATTAATGCCAGGCAAAATTACTAAGCGAAATATAATGTTTCCCATCAGCATCATAAATATTATAAGTTTGGGGATACCATTTATTGTCAGGTACAAAGACCTGCATCTGGCTAAAATTTTGTGAAAAAGGATTACCCTGCAAAATAAAGGCCCGGGTTACCATAGGTTCCATAAATGTAAACCTACCATTATAAGAACCATAGATCATGGTTTTGGTAAATGGGGGCACAAAGCTGGTACTTATCCAATGCTTACCCATCTGTGGTACGCCTCCGGGAGTAGGCACATACGTAGCCGGCCAGTAAGAATGCGGTGGCAGGTTATCAAAACCAGCAGGGTTTACATTATAAGGCGGAATAGCCATTTGTTCAGCCAGTGTTATCATGTAAAAATGAAAATCAAAATGTGGAATATCAAATAAGCCCGGTGGCTCCGTGACCATGGACGTTCCAGTTAATAACCAGGTGATCGAAAGCAGTAGACTGCTGTGCTTTTTGATGCAGGGGTAGTACAAAAGTAGCCGCTGCAAAATCATGCTCATCCTCTGGCAGGCCATACATTGCACCCTCGGTCATTTCAATACCCAGTTCCTGTGGTTTGCCGCTTTTATCGATGCTGATAAAAGAACGGGCCTTACCATTGCCCATATGTACCTGCGGCCCGTGAAAAGTATTTACAGTATTAGCATTACTGCTCTCGGTTGTACCGGGCTTATAAGCATTATTGCTCAGGGCTTCCACGGAACTGTTTTCATCGTCCGGCTTCTGCTTGCTGCAAGAAAATAAAAGGGCGCCCATGGCTAATGCAAAAGCAGGGACACCAATCAATTTTAATTTCATAATGATTGTGTTTTAATAATGAATAAAAAAATCAGGGATAAGAGGCTGGGGATTTCAATGGAAATTGGAGCGAAGATGATATCAATAAATAAATGTACAGTAAATAAAATACAAATGCAATAGCTGGGGGCCAACAATTAAAATTTGAGCTGTATACTAATTTGTTTTTTATTGAAGGCCCTTTGCCGGGGCTATCACCGTTGGTCATAAGACCAGACGGCGGCGTGTGCGGGGGCGCCAGTTGGGCAAAAGTTTAAATAGTAATAACTACTTTGCCTTTATGTTTTGCTTCGCCAAAATATTGAATAGCTGCGGCAGATTCGCTTAAGGTAAAAGGTCCGTCAATGATTGGTTTAATTTTACCTGCCGCATATAATTCATGAATATAATCAAGATCTCTGTTAGACTTTAGAGCAACTATATGCAACTGTTTTTTTGTGAACATGCCGATCCAGAATTTAAAGATCAGCACTTGTAAGATCCTGAACAAAAATCCTCCTACCGTAACATACTTACCATTTTTAGTTAGCGAACGCAGGTAAGAAAATGGCCAGCGGGTTGTTTTCGCATCTATAACGAGGTCGTACAACTTTCCGTTTTTTGTAAAATCCTGCTGTCGATAATCTATCACATGATCAAATCCCAGTGAGCTCATCATTTCCAGCTTTTCTGCCGTATCAACACCGGTAACTTCGGCATTAAATATTTTAGCAATCTGTAATCCAAATGTACCTACCCCGCCTCCGGCACCATTGATCAATATCTTCTGTCCGGGCTTAATTTTTCCTTTTTCTATAATGGCCTGATACGCCAACATGGATGCATGGGGAATTGCCGCAGCATCTTCAAAACTCATTATGCCTGGCTTTAGCACAACCGCTTTTTCATTGATGCATATATACTCAGCAAAACTTCCAAAACCGTAATTCGAAATATCTCCATATACTTCATCTCCATTTTTAAAATGGCTTACGCTGCTGCCAACAGATTCTACAACACCCGCCAGTTCCATACCCGGTATGGGTCTTTTGGGCTTTGTTAATCCAAATAGTAAACGGTATACATAAGGCTTACCACTTATTATGCCCCAGTCATAATCATTCACAGCGGTAGCATGAATTCTAATCAACACTTCATTCGGTTTTGGCACCGGCTTAGGAACTTCAACAAACTGAAGATCACTGGTGAGACCATATTTAGCACAAACAATCGCTTTCATAACTTAAGTTTAAGCTATAATAATTTAAATAGCGGAAAATTATTTGTAAATTGATTAGAGGCACAGATTCTCCATGCTCTTTACCACCTTGCATACCTGCCAGTTGGTAAGGGAACACTCGCCGGAAGGGCACCTGCCCCGTGAAAACTATTAAATACAAAAGACATGATTAATGCCTGCCGGGTATGGCACGCTTTGGTGTTAACATGGCAAACAGAACAGCTGCAATACCAACAATGATGTTGAATATAGCTACTGCTTTATTCAGGTTAAATAACTTAACCAACAGTGGTGCAATTAGCGGCACAAAAAACAGTGAACCCACCACCAGTAACAGGAAGCCTGTAAAATAACAGAAATTACGGGCATGATTGCGGAGGCCTGCATAAATGCCGCTTACACCCAGCAATATATGAATAACCGTATGCAGCGTGTTAGTGCTGAACAATCCAAACAACAGTGGGTTGAATAAGCCAAGTACACCTTCTATAGTAAGGTATATTCCTAAAACCAGGGCAAATACATTTACAGCATTTAATGATTTTGTCATACTAAAATATTTGAAGAGTAAATTAGGTAAACTTAGCCAGATACCAATTAAATACCCTTTAGTACTGATGTGCTGAAATGAAATGAGTCCTACCTTGCTATCCTAAACATCTACATATGAAAAAATGCCTGCTGCTGCCCGTAGCTTTACTTTTCGTTGCTGCTGCCGTGCATGCAACCGGTAACGAACCTTTGCCCCGGTTATTATTTTGCCAAAGCGCCACAGCCGTATTAACGCAGGCACCCGACCCAGCCAGATTCCGCACTGATTTTTTAACTGCTTTGCCAGAAATAAAAGAGCATTTTGAGAACATTAAAATTGACCAGCTAAGCGGGGATATTGAAGAAGGAGATTCGCTCCTGCCGGCATTGATAAAACTCACCGGCACCTCGAATATTAATTACCAATCGCTGGTAGATGGTTTATCAGTTACCTATGATGTAACCCTGCGTGCATCTATAGGCAAAAATCTAAATGTAGCCAATGCCACAAAAACTACAGACGAATGGAAAGCTATGTTACTGGCAGCATTTCCGGAAGATACACAGACTTTGAAAGAAAGTACAGCTACCAATGGCGACCGCTTTGTTACAATTACTCACCTGGCTAATCCGAAAAATAAATACAGTGAAGGCTGGAATATAACCATACAGAATTGGGAGTATAAAGGAAAAAGAATTATAGATTTAGTGATTTCGTATAAAAGGGATGGTTAATAATAATTGCTTATTCGTCATCAGTACCGGGTGTTACCTGCACCGCCGGGCTGTTCGGGTTTTTTAACCTGCATCAGTGAAATGACTTTATAAAGTCCACTTTTTTTCCAGCTTATTAAGCAGTGTACTAACTATCGACAATAATAAACCAAATATAAAGGCCCACAGAAAACCTTCTATCCTGATACCCGGAACAAAATAATCGGCCAGCATAATGATGATGACATTGATCACTAAAAGAAAAAGGCCCAGCGTTACAATAGTAAGTGGCAGGGTTAAAAGAGTAATCAGCGGTTTAACAACAAAATTCAGCACAGCCAGCACCAGCGCAAAAATAATGGCCGTTACCATATCATTGATGTGCACATGCGGCGATAAAAGTTTTGAAAGTACAAATACAACTACAGCAGTTACCAGGATGTTTACAATAAATCTCATAGACGTGTTTTTAGGTTAATGTTTAGCAGAAGGTACAAGGTACTATTTCTTTGTCAACAAGATTGTTACAAAATTATCATTATTAATTGCACGCTTCCTGCCACAGCCGTATAATGTACCGAATAATGCAAAGCTGAAGAAGGGCCGCCTGAGCCAGTACTGAGTTTTCGTTCTTTAACTCCGGTTACAAACCGCAGAACTAAAACGGCATCAAGTGATCCCATCATCTTTACGTTTATAATTTAATCATTTAGGAAGGGAACATTTGCGTCAGTTGGGGTTTTATTTGCTTGATTCATAATTCACTTTTTATTATAGACGGGGTTTGCTTATAAGATTTAAATAGAAATGTTCCCTGCACATTTTTTTATTCGCAGTATTTATTTACTGTTTCCATTTTATTATTCCGTCTTTATTTTCTTTTACACGAAACAATACTATTTTTTTAATTAATGGTAATGGCAGTTTAGTATCTAACGGAAATTGTACCGAACCACTAGCGGTTTTATATTTTGAAAGGTCTTTTGCAAAAGCTTTTATGGCAGATTCCATTGGATAAAATCCGATATGTTTTTTAAAAATTGCAAAAGTCACCAGTATTTTTTGGTAAGAATAGCCCGGCATATTCCATTTCAATCCTTCTACAGCACTGGGAGCCGCTTTTAATATACAGTTATGCAGTTGCCATAATCTTTCCTGCACCTCTGTCGGAGCTGCGTTAATATACCCGGCTATGGTGGCAGGTTTTATTTTTTGTATAGCCATAATTTACTTAAAAATAAAAAAAGATACACATAAAACCATAGCGGAGGCAAAATGCAACATAATTTCTTATATAGAACGCCCCCGCCCATCTCCTGACAAGCGGGCTTTATACTCCTGCTGTAACGAATATGTTTTTACTGTTGATTAAAATTGTAGCAGCTTTTAATATGCCGTTTGTCAGGAGACGGCGGCGAAGATTTAAGGGAATAAAACCACCGCCATTCCGTTTCTTTACCCGTTGTATTGCTGCCGCTTTTGCAAACAACAACAAAGGTAAAACTGTAATAAATATTCCTATCTTCATTCAACCACTTTAAAACAAATACCATAAACGTAAAAAGAAGAGACTTCATCAACCTTTCTATACTTACTGCCGGTGGCGTAATAGCAGGTATAAGCTCTTGTAATCCAAAAGAAGAAAAAGAAATCAATACCAATTCAACACCGCTTGCTTCATTGACAAAAGATGTAGTACCCATCACCGTAGAAGAACGACACGCAAGAATAGCAAAAGCACAACGCTTAATGACGGAACAAAACATTCAGGCACTGCTTCTCGATTCCGGTACTTCACTCAAATATTTCACCGGCATCAGCTGGTGGCCGAGTGAACGACCTATGGTAGCCATCATCCCTGCCAAAGGAGAAACCAGCTATGTATGTCCTGGCTTTGAAGAATCAAGACTGCGGGAATTAATAAAAATCGGGAAGGCTGTATATGCCTGGCAGGAAGATGAAAGTCCTTACGCACAAATCATTCATGCATTAAAAGAGGCGGGTATTCAATCAGGCAATATTGCCATGGAAGAACGGCTTCGTTTTTTTATACTCGATGGTGTACGTAAAGAAGCGCCGCAATATAATTATGTAAGCGGCACGCCTGTTACCATGCCCTGCCGCATGATAAAATCTGCAGCAGAAATTGCCCTGATGCAGAAAGCAACTGATATTACCGTTGCTGCCATCAAACATGGCATAAGCCAATTGAAAGAAGGAATGACACAGGATGAGCTTGATGCTATTATTTCCAAAGCACATGACCAATTGGGTGGTAATGGTGGCGGTGGCCTGATATTGTTTGCCGAGTCTTCCGCTATTCCGCATGGAAGTACTAAACCAAGAAGCCTGAAGAAAGGCGATGTGGTGTTAATGGATTGCGGCTGCAATGTAGAAGGCTATGCATCTGATATTACAAGAACCGTTGTATTTGGTAATGCACCCACCAAACGGCAACAGGATATCTGGAACCTTGAACAACAATCACAACTTGCAGGATTTAATGCAGCAAAAATTGGTGCCGCCTGCGAAGTAGTGGATACGGCCTGCCGTAGAGTGATTACCGATGGTGGCTTTGGCCCTGATTATAAATTACCGGGACTACCCCACCGCACCGGTCATGGCATTGGTATGGACGGACATGAATGGGGCAATATGGTAAGAGGTAATAAACAATTATTAGAAGCCGGCATGTGTTTTAGTATTGAGCCTACCATTGCCATACCCGGAGAATTTGGCATCCGCCTGGAAGATTGTATTTACATGACGGCTGAAGGGCCGAAATCTTTTGCCCCTTTTGCAAAATCAATTAGTGAACCTTTCAGATAAATAATCTTATACCTTGGAGTAAATCTTCCTCCCGTGAAGATGACTTGATACCATAATCTTTACGTTCATCAATTAATATTTTGGGAAGGGAACACTTGCGCCAGTTGGGGGATCACTTGTGCTTTTTAATCCTGCCCGGATTGTATCCGGGATTTGAAATGCAAATGTTTAATACAGATTACGATGTTCATTTTAATTAGCCGTTCTGTGTGTTTTATATTTTCGTTCTTTAACTCCGGTTGCAAACCGGTAGAACTAAAACGGCATCAAGTGATCCCATCATCATTACGTCTATAATTTAATCATTTAGAAAGGGAACACTTGCGCCAAACACTTGCGCCAGTTGGGGAAGGGAATACTTGCGCCAGTTGGAGGGAACACTTGAGCCAGTCGGGGGTGTGGTCTCTGACCAACGGGCACCACCAGCCCACTGCTAATTTCCCGAATAATATGTGAGTATTCCGAAGCCATTTGTTCAATCGAAATAAAATTTATTGTGCGCCGCTGGTCAGAGACACAGGCGGCGGCGTAGATTGATGTTTTGGGAAGTGAACACATGAACCAGTTGGTAACTATGATATCTATTATTGTTTTAGATATGTTATTTTACCCCCTAACCCATTTGCAATTTTATTCATTTCCTCAAACCATTCATGGTTTAAATTATTTTTACTTTTTGAATATTCAACTGGCATAAAATCTTCTTTAATAGTTGTACCAAATAAAACTAACTCAACTTGTAATTTTCTCTGGCCTTTTATTATAATGTTATTATTCACACGGGCAATCATTAATCTTAATACTGATGTAGTTTTCATTTGTTTTGCTGTGGTAGTTAAAAATAAAGTATCACTATTCTCAACATTATAACCGTTATTAAAAAGCACTAATTTTATATCACTTATAGTTCTTACCGTATCAATTATTATGGTATTATCCCCTTTCTTTTGAGCAACTAAGGAAAAATAAAATAGCAGTGAAACAACAGTTAAAATTACTTTGTCTTTCATCTTATAAATTTTGAATATTGAAATTAGTATTTGACTTCCTAACTTTAGTGAAAATTCTGCTGTAAATTTAATGGAACTCCTCCAACAAAGCCAGTTTTAACTTTTTAGGAATCTTAAGACCAGATTTTTCAAAATCCTTTAAAATTAATTTATCTATTCTTGGCTGTACCTCCCTTAATTTTTTGATTGCTGAAAAATCAATTTGTAAAAGCTGATCTACTAAGACATATGCGTCATAATAATTGTTATTGCCAATGTTTAAGTTCCTTATTGTAATTTCTTTGGCATTGCAATATTTTTCCATTGAAAAAATTGAAAAATAAGTTGAGACTCCTTCATTTATTACTAATGTCTTGTTCTCAAATAGACTTGGATATTCTTTACTTGGATGCAATAAATGACAAATTTCATGGGAAAGCTGAAATATCAATTGGGAATTATCATTTATAATTTTATTCGATAAACAAATTGAGACCTCACCATCATCTGAATAATATAAAAGACTTGGCCCTGCATCTTTAATTTCTAATTGTGTAAAAACCCAATCTCCTATTGGATTTCCAAAAAGAGTTATTGAACTATCTATTAGTTCATCTACTAAAGTTTCAATTGGTTTCAAGTTTGACTCAAAGTTTCAACTGATTTCAAAATCTTCTTCCGCCACCGGTATTCCTTTTCTCTCCTTCAAATTTAAAACAATCCCCATTCCTCGCCTTGGTTCGTGGCTCAGGATACTTAGTGCATGTTAGACCACGGGGGACTGGTAGTCTTACCACCTTTTTCTTTAGGGCCTATTATCCTCTGGCTCATATTCTTTTTGGATAACCGTATCAATCTTAAATGTTATGTAGTAAACGCTATCGATAGTTTCTAAAATAGTTGCTCCTTTCATGTCTCTGGGACTTATAGGTTCTTTTCTTGCATCTTTAATAAAAATATAGCCTACATATCCAATGATAATAACCAATGGTATATAAGGCAACCAGCGTTTCATTTAGCCTTTTTTTTAGCTGCTTTGGTGGGCTTAGGATTGCCTGCAACCGATGCTGCCATAATGTTATGGAATATATTAGATGCTTCTTTAGCTGACTTCTTTTTAACTGCTTTTGCCATAATTATAAAAGTAGTAAATTTTACTATCTTTGTAAAAGAAAGAAACCCCTGCAAAAAGCCATCTAATGAGAACGGCAACTTTACAGGGCTCACAGCATATATATTGGTGCTGTTATTTCTTGTCGAAGCGAACGACTATTTTAAAAGGGCTTAACGCCCTTTTTTTAATAAATTACCCTTGTTCCATATCCCATCTTCACATTTAAGTCTCTTAGCTGTGTGTAAAGTTCGACCATAGTACCATTTTTTATTACCCAATTTGTAATAATTTTTAAAATTTCCTGCCCGTCTTCAATATAAGTCATTCGGCTATCTGCTCCCCTAAACCCTTTTTCATTTAGCCTTTTCCCTCTTGTTAAGTAAACATTTTTTTCTTCTCTTATAAAACTTCTTGCCTTAGCAAATTGAGGGCCCTTTTGCAAATGCTTTCTTAAAAGTTTTTCGATACCTCTATAATAAATTCCGAATTTCTTTTCAGGATCATCGACAAAAAGTTTATCGTCTAAAAGGGATTGAAGTTCATTATCAATCTTGATATTACCGTCAGGTAAAATGCTTAACTGCTCCCCTTTAATTTCATCAGCTTTAGAAACAATTAACATTTTTTCATCATCGCTGGGCGTACGTGGTTTTACTACCTTTTCTTTTTTGTTGTTTTCCATTGTGCTTTTTTTAGATATTAAATACTTTTTCTTTTATATAGTTAACAGATGCTTGTACAACCTCGCTATCAAAAACTCTTGCATCTTCCAAATCTTTTATAGCTGCCCTCACGTCAGGATAATACTCTTTAAATTTACCCCAATAGTTCCCCCGACCACTTTTCTCCATATCATAACTATAAAAGCTATAAATGATAGCTGGATGAACCTGCGCCTCTTTTGCATAGGTAGATACTACATAGTGGTTTTGAATATTTGGTAAAATTACTTTTGATTTTTCCTTGGAAAACAAATAGGCTCTTGCAAATTCATTTGCTTCATTTTCTTGAATTAAAAATAATTCTATCTCCCCCGTAAGGTGGAAGGTTTGTTTTTCTATTTGATCAAAATCATACAATACATGATGTAATTCATGTAGTAATGCAAACCAAATTGTCGCATAATTTTTATTCAAGTCTGTCAGGGCTATGCAAGGTTTTTTATTTATTATAAAGGTAGCACCTCTCACTTGTATTGTAGGTAAATGTGGTTGGTATATAACGGTAATTCCTGCATGGAACAAAGCCCTAATTACATTTTTTAGACCATTTTCTACATTCATAGTATAAGGGCGGATTTTAGGCATTAAATCTAATAACGCTTCCCTCGAATACGGGTTTGGATTAGCAATTAAATTAAATTGAGCAATAGCCGAACTTACCCAAAACTCTCTCATAAGCATTTGGGGGCTACGTTTTGTTCTACTAAATGCGAGGATATATTTGTTGTTTATTGCATATTCATAGATATTTTTTAATCCAAAAAACTTAACGATCCGTTTTTCGATTTTATCAAAATCGCTTTTAGGGGTAAGGAATTTTGCTTTTTTTAAATTCTTTATATCAAAGTTTGCCAGAATAAAAACATTGCGACGGATAATCTCTATTTCTTTTATTGCATCCTGATGCAATTCATTTATGTATAATGTGATAAAGTCGTTTATAGGCAACCCTAAAAATTGCGCAAGTTTGAACAAATTAAGAGAATCAACCCTGACCGCCGATTTATCTAATATTGCATCTAACGTTCTTGTTTGAACACCCAAGAGTTTTTCTGCCTGAAATTTAGTTAAGGAATATTTTTCAAGTTTATCTAAAAACATTTGTTTCAATTCTTTTACTTCCCCATTATAAATATGTTTATCAATGGGCTTTAATATTTCCGCAAATTCGAGAAGGAAATCAGTTGTACTTTTCATTTATGTATTTTTACAGGTCAAAAATAAGAAAAAAATCCACGAAATAGCACTTTTTATGTAAATTTACATAAAATAAATTTGGGCATCTCAATTCTGTGCCCTATCTTGTGTCTTACAATGAAAGACAATAAAACAGAATCAATCACCTTTAGAACAACAAAAGAGCTAAAAGCAGCTTTGCAGCAAATGGCTGACAAGGAAAAGAGAACCCTTAGCAACACTGTCGAGTTATTACTTGAGGTTGCAGTAAAGACTTCAAAGAAGAAATAATTTTTTTTAACCATATTGTAAGACAAAGTAAGACAAAATGAAAACATTCAAAAACATATTAGACTTTCAAAAAGAATTTAGCACGGAAGAAAAGTGCAGGGAATATTTAGAAGCGCAAAGGTGGAACGGTACACCTGCCTGCCCATTTTGCGGCTCATTAAACGTACATCGTTTCCCTAATGGTAAAATATTCAAGTGCAGGGAGAAACAATGCCGTAGTAAGTTTTCTGTAACCGTGGGCACGATTTACCAAAACACTAAAATACCATTAACAAAATGGTTTTTATGTACCTACATTTTATCCGTTCACTCTAAGGGATTAAGTACGCTGCAATTATCTAACTGGTTAGGGGTATCTCTTAAATGTACTTGGCATCTTACACATCGTATTCGTGAAATGCTCACTGATAAATCACCTGAATTATTAGAGGGCATAGTTGAGGTTGACGAAACGCTGGTAGGTGGTTCGTTAAAAAATATCCATGCAAGCAAAAAGAAAAGGTTGAATTTGAAAAGAGATAGTAATAAGACTATGGTGTTTGGAGCAATTCAGCGTAATGGTAAAGTAAGAACAAAAGTAATTCCTGACGTTAACATTGAAAACATTAGTGAAGCGTTAAATGATTTTGTAGCTGTTGATAGTTTTATGGTATCGGATGAAAACAGGGCTTACAATAAGGTTGGTGAGAAATATAAACATAGAAAAGTAAATCACCGTAACGGAGAGTATGTACGTAAAGAAGATATTCTTGTACACACAAATTCCATTGAAAGCTATTGGAATGTATTGAAAAAACAAATAGATGGTATCCACCATTCAGTAAGCCCAAAACATCTACAGCGGTATTGTAATGAAAATGCCTTTAGGTTTAATAACCGTGCATTATTCCAAGATGAAAGGTTTGCTGCTGCTATTGCAAATTGTCGAGGGGAATTAAAATTTAAACAATTAACAGGTAAAGAGTAATTATATGGACAACGGTCAATATTTAATATCAATTGGTAAAAAGATTAGAGCAACAAGGAAAGCTAAAGGTATATCTATGCGACAGTTAGTTGTATTGGCTCCAATACACAAAAGTTCGCTTTCTGAAATTGAAAACGGTTTGATGAATGTCAAGATACTTGCATTAAAGAAACTGGCAGATACCTTAGAAGTAGATGTAAAAGATTTTCTTTAATTCCCCTCTTTGTTTCATTGCGTATAATGCCTATATTTCATAATTAAATCAAAAGTTATGGAAGATTCCCACGCTGTTTGGATAATACTCCCGCTACTTGCTATTTTCATTGTTATTATTATCTCAATTATTTCAAACCATTCCAACAAATTAAAAACATTTCGCAGTGAATTGGATTTAGAGTTGGTAAAGAAAGATGGTATTTTAAAGGACAAAGATTTAGAACTTGAAAAAATGCTTGCAGATGCTAAAGGAATTGCTCAAGATTTTGCAACTAAACAATTTGCAGAGTGGAAAGAAAAAGAGTTAGAAACACATCGAAAGGTAATTATACAGGCAGCATTAGATCAGGCGAAAACTATGCTATCACGATGGATAATTGAAAATGAAGAAAGAATAAGAAAGGATGCAGCTAATAGAAGCGTTAGAAATGTGTTAGGCAAGGTAACAGAACATTTAATACCTTTTAGCGAAGCATTCAGTCAATTTAATCCAAAAGATGCAAGGTTTTTAGGTACGCCTATAGATTTAATAGTTTTTGATGGTATAGAAGAAAAAAAAGATGAAGTTTCTATATATTTTGTTGAAGTGAAGACTGGTACTTCGGCTTTGAGCCAAAGACAAAAAAAGGTAATGGATGCCGTAAAAAACAAAAGAGTAGAATGGCTAAGAATATCTATTAAAGATTTTGGCGAAGACGTAAACGAGTTGTTATTGCCTCCGCCCGCTTAATCTTTTTTAAAGTTGCTACAGGAGTATTAAGTACCTTTTGCAACTCTTTATCCAAAAGTTTTTTAAACGTTTCCATATCGAAATTATTTATTTTTTGGTTCATGGTCTAACAGGCACTAAGTTACCTGGCTCACGAACCACTCCTTCTCAATCTCCGCTTTAATAAAAGTTTAATAAAGATATGCCGTACAAGAGTGATTATTCATTTCTTTACTAAAAGAAATAAATAACAGAACAAGTTCGCAACAATGCTGCCATAAAATACAAATGCCCGTAACAAAAAAAGCTACACCCCAATCTTATCATTCACAATCTTCAACACTTCCGCTTCCTCAGCAATCACGGCATCTTCAATGGCCCTTCCTTTAGCAATAATATCTGCCATAAAAGTTTTATCGTTATAGCCGGTTGCATTAATACGCACATTCATAAATGCCCCCATTACCGCACTGCGTATGCATAAGGCACCCACACCTGCATCGCTTACAGAATTTGGATTGCCAATAGTGGCCATGGCTTTTACCAGTTCCATACCGGCGGCGGCAGTCTGCATTACCTTAAAAGGAATTTCAATAGCGTATTTAGTTGCAGCCTGTATGGCTTCGGTGCGTTTTGTTTTTTCTTGAGCGGTAGATTTTGGTAAAGCAAATGCTTCCATAATTTTATTGAAGGCGGTGGTATCGGCATCCACTAATTTCAGCAATTCGTTTTTGTATTGCTGGCCTTTTGCTGCCCAGTCACTGAACTCCTGCCAGCGTTCATCCCAGCCTTTTTTATGAGAAGATAAGTTGGCCACCATTGTTGCAAGGCTTGCACCCAATGCACCCACATAAGCCGCAATAGAACCGCCGCCGGGTGCAGGGCTTTCGCTGGCGGTTTCATCGGCAAATTCGTTTAGTTTCATGTTTATTAATTTACTGTCGGCAGTGTTGGCTAATAAATATTCAATGATCCTTTCTTCGGGTTTAAATGGCGCTAGTTCATCCAGTCCTAAAGATTTTATGGCAATTTTTATTTTTTCTTTTTCGCTGATGCCAGTGCTGCGTTGTTGTTTTTGTAAAAAATAATCTGCCGCATCCAACATGGCTTTTAATGGGATTAACCCTACCAGTTCGCTACCCGTAACACGTATGCCTCTTGCAACAGCTTTATCACACACTTCATCAAACGCAATATGCACAGGGGTGATATTGATATTGGTAAGGTTCATACTAATTTGTGCAACGCCATATTCTTCAATAAACCATCCTATGGCTTTTACACTTTTTAATGTACCGGGCTGGTTTATTTTTTTACCATCCACTTCAACGGTTCTTCCTGCTTCACGTACATCAAAGGCAATGGCGTTGGCACGGCGTGTTGATGTTGTGTTGAGATTAATATTATACGCCACCAAAAAATCTCTTGCGCCAATTACTGTGGCGCCACGCCTGGCATCAAATTCAGCCGGGCCAAAATCGGGTTTCCATTCGGGCAGTTTTATTTTTTTAAAGAAGCCTTCGTATTCGCCGGCACGTATCACTGATAAATTATTGCGTGCAGCATTTGGTTGTGCAGCTTCGTAAAGATATGTTGGGAGCTGGAGCTCCCCACCCACTCTCTTTGCTAATTGCTGTGCAAACTTTGCGGTTTCTTCCATGCTGATATTAGCAATGGGTATCAAAGGGCAAACATCTGTTGCACCCATTCTTGGATGTTCGCCTTTATGTTTGCTCATGTCAATTAATTCACCTGCTTTTTTTATGGCCTGGAAAGCGGCTTCAATAACTTTATCGGGTTCGCCAACAAATGTTACCACAGTGCGGTTGGTAGCTTTTCCCGGATCTACATTTAGTAAACGTACACCTTCTATCTTTTCAATTTCATCAGTTATTTGTTTGATGATGTTTAAATCATTTCCTTCGGAGAAGTTGGGAACACACTCTATTAGTTGCATAAATCAAGTTGTTAGTTATGAGTTGTTAGCTGACAGTAAGAACAAGCTGCTGCAAATTAGTTTTTCTTTGCGTCTTTTGTAATTATCTTACCTGCTTTGCGTGAAAAATTACCACGCAAAGATGCAAAGGAAATGCAAAGGCGCAAAGGATTTGTGCAGGCATTTGTAAGAACGGTAATATAAGGTATTAAATTAAAAAAGGAGGTTGTAATTAAACAACCTCCTGTGTAAAATGAAATTTATTATGTTCTAATTAACCTTAATCAGTTTAATCATCTTTCTTTGATTTCCCTGTATCACTTCGGCATAATAAATACCACTCTTCAAACCTCTGCCTACTGTTGCTACCGATCCTTTAGTTAAAGCAGATGTAGTTGAACGTACAATTCCGGCAGCATCCATTATCCTTATCGTAACAGGCCCATTGCTGGTACTGTTAACCTGTATCCTGAATACATCAACAGCAGGATTTGGTGTTACATTTACCTGCAATGCTGTAACTGTTTTTTCCAGTTGCATTTCAGGCTCTGCAAAAGTTGTAACCGATGGTGCGTTTGTGCCACAAATTACATCGGTACATTTACCTAATTTATCACCCGGATGATTTAATAAATGATCGGGTACTGCATTTGTACTTATTGAAAGTGTATGTGCATTGGCTGGATTATCGGGTGGTGCATGGCATATATATACTTTACCTGTTGGAGAACCATTTTTATAAACATTTATATCCAATACACAGATAGTGATTGAACAGGTACATACACATCCATAAACATTAGTTACCTGTACGGTAAACAGATAAGTGCCACCTGTTGTTGGTGTAAAGGTTGGTGCTGCACTGGTTGTGCTGCTTAATAAACCGGCATTAGGGCCTATCCATAAATAAGTATACGGTGCTCCGGCTGGTGGTACTGCTGAAACCTGAAGTGTAGTGCTTTGCGGACCATAACCAAGGTACAGGTTAGTAGATACACCACCTGTATATACATTATTGGATGGTATTGATGCTATACTGCATGTTGACACTACTCCGTTAACAACAATATTAAAGCTGCATGTGCTTGTTACGCAGCCATTGGACACTGAAACTGTTACAGTGGTAGTTCCAATATTAAAAGCTGAGCCACTGCCTGTTCCGCTGCCGCTGCCGGTTGTAGCTCCGCTGAATGAATAGGTTACTGTTGGTGTGGATACTCCAATACCAACAACATAATTAATCACAGCTGTACAATTACTTTGGTTAACATTTTGTGTAATATTTGCAGGGCAGGTTATAGGTGCGCCATCATTTACACAAATAGCAGGAGATATAAATAATGAAGTACAGAAAAAATTACCCACATCTATTGCTGCCTGATCACTTATCCTTAAAGTCCAGTTACCATTAACCTGTGCACCTGATTTTCCATTAAACAAAGCAAGGCTGCCTTCTGGTTTAAATGTGCCAACAAATGGAGCCGTACCTGTAGTTATTGAAGTTGCAGCTGCATCATCAAATGCGGTGCGGTTTGCACATGAACTGCCATAATTATCGCCTGCCCCACCACGGTTGATTGAAAGAGGAACTATTGTTCCATCAGGGCTGATCAGAGATATCGCAAGATCAGCATCAAATGTATGGGTAAGGTACAATGACAGTGTTACTTTACCTATCCCTCCTGTAAATCCTGAAACAGCAATAGGAATATTTGTAGTGGTAACATCTGGTATTGGGGTTGATGTATTATTGTTAAACTGTACAGATGCGCCTGTAGTAGAAGCTGCGGGTAATGTAAAGTTTAATACAACTGATCCTCCTGTATAATTAACAGTAAGCGTGAGCTGAACATTAGTTCCGCATACATAACCTGTAGAAGTTGCTATTTTAAAAGCTGTGGTATTTGATGCAGATGCTCCGGGAGCAAGATCAGGATATGCAGAACTGCCCTGGGTAATTATCACACCCGGTGTGCTGCTGGTAATTGTACCTGAAATATTTTGAGCTGCTGCAGTTCCAACATTCGTTAAACTGATGCTAATGTCATTACACTCATTAGGATCAATTTTTCCATTACCATTACCACCGGTTATTACAGGCGGCGTGGTATTGGTTAAAACCGGAACAGCTGGTGCACCTGTCAATGGTATTTTTGCAAAATACACATTGGGATCTTTTCTTGGCGGACCAATAACTAAATCATCCCGGCTATCTGCCCATGTAACATTAAAGTGGGTAGCTGTTGCGGCAGCCTGCTGGTAATCTCCCATATAAGTAGAGTTCACAACATTGTCTCTGCCAAATTCCGGTATTGCAGCTACAGAACTTACCGGTCCGCTTGGACTAAAGGTTACAACCGGACCCGTAATGGCAGCTGTACGGGCATAGTATTTAAACAGATTATTGTCTACCGGGTCTTCCTGACGGCTGTAATAAAATATACCAAGGTTTAACCCATCGGGTGATACTGCAATTGTAGGCTGCCACTGATCGGTTGTAGTAACATCGTCATTTACTTTAACCCTGGGCCCCCATGTAAGTCCTCCATCGGTTGACATCACCATATAGATATCTCCCTTATCAACACCGGCAGGATTATCATTAAACGTTACATAAATATGACCGCTAACAGGGTTTACTGCGGCATGAGGGAATGAATTACTCCTGAACCCGGCAGCTACAACTGTACCCTGCCTTATTCCTGTAAGGCCAAGGCCACCGTTAACCTGCGGCCCGGTAAGGCCACTTGCCACTGTAACTGTAGCACCAAAAGTTGCGCCAAAGTCAGTTGATTTGCGCATTTGCAGCGTTGGTCCGGCAAACCAAAAAGCATAGATGGAATGATCGGGACCTACTGCTATAAAAGCACCCTGAAAACCTGATACAATAAATGTACCACCGCCGGGGCCAAAAGTTGTTCCATTATCAGTTGACCGGTAAAAATAGATCCCGTTCCCAGCGCCAAAATTTCGGGAAAGCAGGTACACATTACCATTTCCTCCACCAGCAAAATTATCAACAGTAAGCCATTGCTTATCTTCACTTGCGCCACCAGGTGTAGCATTTACGGGAAGCGACCATGTAAGGCCATTATCATCAGACTTGAACAACTGAACTGTGGGGATACTATAACCCAAAGTTGAGAAGTATAGCCTGCCGGTTGTATTGTTTCTTGCCATAACAGGGTCTCCGGCATCTCCACCTGCATTGGGTGGTAAATTACCACCGTCAGTAAAAGTAATACCTCCGTCAGTTGAACGGGAATAGCCAGTAAACCTATTAGCTCCTCCGGCATTGGATCCGGCATCATTAAAACCGGTTATAACATTATTGCCATAAGCCAATATAGTTGTTTCACTTTGGGTAAAATTTCCGGTAGCATTTGCACCGGTATTATTATTTACCAACACATTGGCAGGCGTAGCCACCATTGGAGAAATATCCTGTGTTCTCGACAACAGCCAGGGTGTTGAAGGAGCACTTGTTTCCGGTTTAATAACTTCTTTCTTAACTTCTTTCTTTTGGGTAATTATTGCATCGATCGTTTTTGAAGCCACTACGGGTAAAGGTTCCGCTTGCTGGGCATTTGCAAAAAAGGTTATAGACAGCAATGTTACTATAAGCTTAATTTTAATTTTTATATTTTTTATCATAATTAAAAGGTTTAATAGTTAAAATAGTTTTTGAAAATTTATTAAAAAGAATCAGCCCGAGTTGAAATAGATGTACTGATCAAACTTGGTATGGGAAAGCAGGGTATACTTTTTTGATAAGGTCTTATAAAAAAGCCAGTCTAAAAAAAATGTAGCCAGGTAATACAATCTGCATGAGACTGTATTTATATAATTCATACTGTTCTCCTTCAACATAATGGTTAAGTTTTAGGCAAAACATTAACTTTTCCTTCTAAAAGGAATTAAATTATTCCGTTAACACAGTTGAATTTTAAAACCTGGATTATCTCTTACAAGTAATCGTAGCTTTCAATAGTATTGGCAATACGTATTTTTCAGGTGGAAGGAGGGGGCTATTAAACTGGGAGTGTGTAGAAATTCTTTATAGTGTGAAACTAATAGTTTGTTTTTAAAAATGCAAGGATTTTACAAAAAATTATTATTATTATTTTGTGTGGATACAAATAATGATAAAAAAGATGGTTTTAAAACTTTAAAGGAATACTACTAAGTACAACCGAAAGCAGGTTAATAAATCTAAATAAATTCCCCATTAAGCATTACCCTGTCAATTAAATTACTTCCAAATGCATATGGAAGATAAGCCAGTGAAGGCATGGGTTTGGTGAAAATTAAGTTCGCTTTTTTGCCAATGGTGATGCTGCCCACTTCGTTTTGGAATTCCATTGCATAAGCTCCGTTAATTGTTGCTGCATTAATGGCTTCTTCGGGCAGCATTTTCATTTGTATGCAACTTAACGCAACTACAAAATTCATATTGCCACTGGGTGATGAGCCGGGGTTATAATCACTGGCTAAGGCAATGGCACAATTATTATCGATCAGTTTTCTTGCAGGTTGGTAATGCATTCTCAAAAAGAATGCTGCCGTTGGCAAAAGTGTACATACCCCCATCCATCTTCCCCCAAAGGGGGAAGGGTTTTGCGAAGACAGCAGCGAAATTTCTGCATCAGTAAGTGTTTCTAAATGGTCAACTGAAACGGCATTTAGTTTTATTGCAGATTCAATTCCTCCAATACTGTTGAGTTGGTTTATATGCAGTTTTGGTTTTAAGCCATAGCTTATTCCTGCTTTGCAAATGGTTTCCATTTCCTGCGGAGAAAAGAAACCAGTTTCGCAAAATACATCAATATAATCAGCCAGTTTTTCTTTGGCAATTACCGGTAACATTTCGTTGATGATACTGTCAATATATCCCTGGTGATTTTCTCTGTATGCAAGCGGATAAGTGTGTGCCCCTAAAAAAGTTGCTTTGATGGAAAGATTGGATTTCTCTTTTAATTTTTTTATTACCCTCAGCATTTTCAATTCACCTTTTACCGTAAGTCCGTAGCCGCTTTTAATTTCTATTGCACCGGTACCCAGTTTACTCACTTCTTCCAAACGTTTCCATGCACTATTGAAAAGTTCATCTTCGGTTGCAGCATTGAGTTTATTGGCAGAGTTTAAAATGCCGCCGCCATTGGCTGCAATGTCTGCGTAGCTTAATCCTTTTATCTTATCAATAAATTCTTCTTCCCTGCTTGCTGCAAAAACTATATGGGTGTGGCTGTCGCACCAACATGGCAATACAATTTGATCTTGTGCATCAATAATATGTTTGGGCAATTGCGGTAGTTTTAATTCAAGTTCGTACATAGCACCGTAGTCGGCAATAATGCCATCTTCAATTAAAACAAAAGCATTTTCTATTGATGGAAGATCAGCCAATGCTGCACCACGAAGCAATGTTGTTGTTGCCCTTGTGCCAATAAGTTGGTGTATGTTGGTGATAAGGGTTGTCATTGGTTATAAATTTTCAAATACCGATTTTGAAAAAGTTTCTAAAGAAGGATCTCTTGCTCCCATCAATAACAAAACACTGTTGCCTGCCAAATGCGGCTTTACTATTGCAACAAAATTTTTTCTGTCCTCTACAAAAAAAGCCTGTTTTCCTAATGCTTTAATGTCGCTGATCAAATCATTTGCACTAATATCTTTAACTGCTGTACCACCGGCATAAAAAATTTCACTCATCCATATTTCATCCTGCGGACGCAACACTGCCGCTAATTCTTTTACAAAATCATTGCGCAAAAAACGTGTTGGTCCGTAACCATGCGGTTGAAACCATGCCACTACTTTATCGGCCAGTGGCTGGCAACTTGCAATAGCTGCGGCACATTTTACAGGATTGTGTGCATAATCATCAATTACCCAAACCCCGTTTTTATTTCCTAAAATCTGATTACGCCGATAAATGCCTTCGTAATGTTGTAATGCTGCTGCACAGGTTTTTAAAGCAACACCCAGTTGGTTGGCAACAGCAGTTGCAGCAAGGGCATTTTCCATATTGTGCCGACCAATTGCATTTATTGAAAATTGAATATTGTTTATTGAATATTGAATACTAAATCCTTCCTGCTTAAAGTTAGTAGCAATATAACCTGCCCCTGAATTTTCATCTGCAGAAAAATCATGTTTGATATTCTGCGATAATTGTTTTGCCAAAGCATTGGATTGATTTACTATAAAAATTTCTTTGGTATTATTTTTAAATGTGCTGAATATCTGCATCAGTTCATCAATCTCCTGGTGGTCTTTATCTACATTCAGCAATAATCCCACTTCCGGATAATATTGCACAATACTTCCATCACTTTCATCTGCTTCAATTATCAGCCACTCTCCGGAACCAACTTTTGCATTACCCATTTTTCCTTCTTTAATAATACTGGTTAATCCTGCGCCGCTTATAATGCCGGGTTGTAAATTGGCGTATTGCAAAATATCAAACAGCATGGCGCTGGTTGTACTTTTGCCACTGGTGCCTCCTACTGCAATTGTTTTTTTACTTTGGGCAATCAGCGCCAGCACTTCACTTCTTTTTAAAATAGGTATGTTCAGTTGCTTTGCTTTTACCACTTCTTCAACAGTATCTTCAATAGCAGTAGAAACCACTACTAAATCAGTTGTTGAAGAAATGCCTTCTCCGTTTTGCAAAAAACATTTAATACCTTCTGCTTCTAATTTCTCTTTTGTTTCATTGTATTCGCCAGGTTTAAAATAGCGGTCGCTGCCGCTAACATTCTTTTGTATGCCTGCAAGGTATTGTGCAATGGCGCTCATGCCTACACCTGCAACGCCAATGAAGAAAACGTTTTTAAAATCAGTAACCCCCTTTATCATTCTGTAATAATTTGTTTTTTATGAATTGTAAAATAGGCAACCAATGCGCTGCTTAACATAAAAACCGAACCCATTAAAAACGCTGCCCCCGCAAAATGAACCGGTGCGGTACCCTTCGTAAAAAAGAAAAACAGATTGTTCATCAGCAAAGGTCCAAAAATTGCCGTAAGGCTCATAATGCTGGTGATGATGCCCTGCAATTCGCCCTGTGCATTGGGTGGCACTTTGCCTGCCATTAATGCCTGTAGTGCAGGCCCGGCAATGCCACCAAAACAATAAGGTATTAAAAAAACAAACATCATCCATGTCTGGCTGGCAAAAGCAAATAATACCAGGCCAATGGTATACAATAGCATTCCTATGTACACACTTTTTTCATTGCCAAGTTTTGGATTTATAAAACGTATTAACCCACCCTGTACAATAACCACCAAAGCACCTACAACGCCTAATGATATTCCAATCATTTTTTCATCCCATTTAAAACGGTATTTTCCAAAATAACTCCAATGGCTTTGCACTGCATGTGATGCCATATACAACAAAAAAACTGATATCAGTAAATTACTGATTGCAGGATATTTTTTCATTTGCTTAAAAGATCCCAACGGATTGGAACGTTTAATATCAAAGTCCCTTCTTTTATCTAATGGCAAAGATTCCGGTAAAACAAAATAACCATACAGCCAGTTTATGGCGCATAAGATTGCGGCACCATAAAAGGGCACACGTAATCCAATTGTGCCCAACATACCGCCAATAACAGGACCAATAATAAAACCTAAACCAAATGCGGCGCCCAGCATTCCAAAATTCTTTGCCCTTGTTTCCATGGTGCTTATATCGGCAATATATGCAGATGCTGTTGTAATGCTGGCACCTGTAATACCAGCAATTATCCTGCCCACAAACAACCATTCGTAAGTTGGCGCCAATGCCAGGAAAATATAATCAATTGCAAAACCAAAAAGAGAGATCAATAAAATTTTTCTCCGGCCATATTTATCACTTAAGCCTCCAATGATTGGCGCAAAAACAAACTGGGTTAATGCATAAGCACTCATTAGCCAGCTGCCGTAAGTAGCTGCAGCATTGGTTTCCACATGTTTTAACTGTGAAATTAAATCAGGCATTACCGGAATAATTATACCAAAACCTATCACATCTATTAAGATGGTGACAAAAATAAATCCCATTGCTGCATTGCGGTTAGTAGCCATCGCTGATTTTTATTGTGCTAATTTAAAGTTTAATAAAGTGCTGCCATCAATTATTTATAAATACCTGTTATTAACTCAGTACACTTACTTCTTTCAAATAATCATATTGCAGGTCTTCGTGCATTGTGGCAATGGCCTTATTTATTTTCTTTAATTGATTTTGGTAAATATTGGAAATTACCGGGTTGGTGTTTATAGTACTGCCTAATATTTTTACAGTTGTACAAAAATAAACAAGCAGTTCTGTTTCCACAGCTGCAGAACCGCTGTAGCGGATAAATTTATTGGTGATGCGTAAAATTTTACGCAAGGTTTTTTTTACAAAATATACATTGCTTTTATTAATGGTCTCAAACTGGATATCCATTTCATTTTTTACATTGGCTATGTATAAGGGTATATCACCGGCTTCAAAAAGCAAATAAGTTAATAATTCCTTATTCTCTTTTTTAAAACGGGCCAGCCTCAAACACAGTTCGGTTACTTTAGCAGGAGGTATATTTTGCAATTCCTGCTTCAGTTCATTTATGGTTGCTGCTTTCATTTTGCTAAAATACAGCTTGCCTGCTTTACAGCTTCTTATTTATAAACAATGTTTTTTCTGTATTTTTAAAATCTCATCATTTTAAAACCGTTTAATGGCTAAACCAAAAAGAGTTCCCTCTCCCATTACCATTCTGGTGGTGGTAATTATTATTGCAGCCATTGCTACATGGCTGGTGCCTGCGGGAAGATATAATACTTTAGCCGCTGTGGCCAGGAATTCTTTTGTAGTAACACTTGCCAATGATAGTGCTGCAACCTTACCCTTTACACAACAAACATTAGACAGCCTGCATATCAAAATTGGATTGGAAAAATTTGAAAAAGGTGCCATACGAAAGCCTGTTTCCATTCCGGGTACTTATCATCCTTTAGAAAAAAACGGGCAGGGTTTTATAAAAATTTTGCAGGCACCACTTAAAGGCATCATGGATTCTATTGATATTATTTTATTCATTTTGGTTATTGGAGGGTTTATGCATCTTTTCAATCAATCAGGTACCATGGAAAAAGGGTTACGATCGCTTACGCATACCATGAAGGGAAAAGAAGCCTGGCTCATCATCATTCTTACCTTTTTATTTTCCTTTGCAGGATCATCGTATGGTATGGCGGAGGAAGCATTGGTTTTTTATCCTATACTGGTGCCATTGTTCCTGGCTGCAGGATACGACCTGATTGTTCCTGTGGCTGTAATATTTGCCGGTACGCAATTGGGAACACTATCTTCATTTACCAATCCATTCTCCACCATCATTGCTTCCAACGCCGCAGGTGTAAACTGGAAGGATGGACTGAACGAGAGGATATTAATGTTTGCACTTTCCACAAGTATCACCATCTGGTATCTTGTTCGCTATGCCAATAAAGTAAAAAAAGATCCAACCGCTTCTTTTGTTTACCGTATTGATGGTGTTGTAAAACCATTGTATCCTGTAATTGAAAATGATGCTACAGAAGTTCCTGAAATGGATACGGGAACAAAGTTATTATTGCTGCTTTTTTTAAGCACTTTTTTAGTGATGATTGCCGGTGTGGTGTTTTTTGATTGGTGGCTGATAGAAATGTCAACATTATTTTTAGGGGCATCTATTTTACTTGCCGTCATACTAAAGCTAAATGAAAAAGATTTCATCACACAATTTATACAGGGTGCAAAAGAATTATTAAGTGTGGCATTTATTGTTGGCGTGGCAAGAGGTGTTACCCTTGTTTTAAATGATGGCCGTATCAGCGATTCCATTTTATATTATTCTGCAAAACTGACAGGCAATATGCCGCCGGCATTATTCATCGTAATACTGCTTGGTTTGTACATGGTGTTTACCTTATTCATCTCTTCTTCCTCCGGCATGGCCGTTTTAACCATGCCCATCATTGGCGCCCTGGCAGTTATTGTAAATGTACCCGGTAGAGAAATTGTAAATACGTATTTATTTGGAATGGGGATCATGGGATTCGTTACGCCTACCGGATTAATTCTTCCGTCTTTAGCTTTGGCAAATGTAAGCCTGAAAGCATGGTGGCAGTTTATTTATCCTTTGATGATTATATTGATATTACTTTGCACTGCGTTTTTAATAGCAGGCATTTATTTTTAAGAAAGCGCTTTAGATATTTTACCAATCAAAACACCATTATGATAAATCTTCATGGTGTAATTACCTTTTTGATAATTATCCGCACTTAAAGAAAAATTAAGTTGTTTACTTTCTCCCTGGGGTGTTTCGCAAAGTAATTTACAGGAGTATATTTTTTTACCACTCCTGGTTTCAAAAATTCCCGATTCCCATGCCGATTTTTGTATTACCTGTCCATCGGGCTGAAGCACCACAACAATAATATCACATTTTGCAGCATTATTCCCGTTATTTTTAACAGTAAAAGTGCCTACCAGTTTTTCTACCCGCTTTGCTTCATTTGTTTCGTTCTGACCATTTTCTCCGACTGCTGAAAGGTTGAGATTGTCGGCAATTATAACAACCTTGTTATTGATTTTAGCGATAAGATTTTTATTTTCAACCGTACCATCTTCTATGTTTTGTTCAACACCCGCCGTTTCCTTAGAAAGCTGATCGACTATAACCTGAAGCCTTTTGTTTTCGTTTTCCACGTCTTTATTCCTGTACCGCAGTTGCTCAACTCTTTGCTGCAATTCAGTGACTTTTCTTCTGGCAAGATTTAAATCCTCAACATTGGGATTTTTGGCTTGCAGTAAAACAGCTATCTCATCACGAAGTTTATAAAACGCTTCTAAATTAATATTCAGATTTCCCTTTAATGAGTCAGCATAATATGATGCTGTATCAACCTTGTTATCAAGACTGCTTAAAGCTGTTTGGTAAATTTTTAAAAGCGAATCCCTTGTACTGTCAGGTACAGACGTAGGGATACCAGTTGCTATCTGCACTTTGGATTTATCTTCCTGTATCTGGTGATAGTATTGATAACCCCAGGTACACAATAATATTATAGACAATAAGAAGAGAACCGATGATAATAATAATAATGATAATGATTTAGTATCTCTCATGAATTTCCGGAAATATTATTGAAAAAAACTGCCTGCATATATCGATTTATTCCATTGGAGTAAATTACTGGTTTACATGCTGATCAACATATGCAGATATCCAGCCAACCTGGCCGTTTTTTACAAGAAAGAATTGCTTCTTTTCATAAATACCCTCAAACTGCCGCATTATTTTAAGTAATAGCCCGGTGCCGGCCATTAAAGAACGCTGATCAAATACCTGATTTACTCTTTTTACTTCTTTTGCAATGGCAACTTTATCCAGGGTTTTATCTGTAATTGATTTTGTTATAGCAGCATCAGATAATGAAGAATAGTTTTTATAAATACGTTCGCTGAATTTTACCACCTCATCGTAAGTAACCGGCACTACGGAATTACCAATTAATTCAGGATAAATTAATGTGGCGGCCGACCATGCTATACCACCACTAAAAGCAATATAGTCACTCATTGGATAAGCACCACTTTCATTAACCATGAAGATTATTTCCGAGTTTTCTGCTCCGGTAAGCACCCTTGATAACTGCTTATTAAAATTATCAATTGTTTTATCATCGTCAGTTCTTTTTTCAGTTGTATTAGCAGTACTTTTTGTTCCCCAGCTCAGTTGAAAAAGTTTTAACATTTTAGTATCCCCGTTTGGAAAAAAACCTCCCTTGGTATTACCACTACCAATGTCAATTAAAAAAGTAGAGTACCTTCTTGATTCCGGTACAATGCCAAGGTGAGAGAGTTTAGCTTCCTGCAGTACATCAATAACAGCCACATCTCTTTGGGGTTCATTTACCGTTGTTTTAAAAGAGTCAATAAGATTATGTAGCTGTGCATTTTTATTATCTTTTTCAGCCTGAACTTTTACACCACTGCTTATCACAGTAAAAATATTTGAAGCAGGAATATTATATTCTTTTAATGCAGAAGTATAAAGGTTACTTAAAGCAGAAAGTGTTGCCTGAAACGATGATGGGGAAAATGAAATAAAATCAGAATTCACAGAAGTGTCTTTCAATATATTAAATGCGCCTGTTTTTTGGGCATTTCTGCCTATTTCCAAAATACTCATTTTTACACCTTTTGAACCCACCTCTATCCCTGCATATACAGCAGAATTTTCATATTTTAATTTAAAACTGCTTTGTGCAATTACAAATAAAGTACTTAATAGCAATACAAAACCGGTACTCAACAGCCGTTTAAAGTAAACAGGGAACATTTGGGTAAATATTTTTTATAAAATTAATACAATAAGGCAATTTACTGTAATACAAAGCCTTATTGTGAAAAAAATGTGACTAACCTTTAATAGCCTTTTACAGATTTTTTATTGAGGATTCCGGCATCAAAACCGGATCAATGCCAGGGAAAATCTTTTTTTTTGTGCATTTTTTAAACCTAAAAAAAATTTGGGTATAATCAAGTATTTTCTATGAAACTCAATAACAGTAAGGGTTTAATATTTTTTTTAACAACTTTGGAGTAATAAAAGAAGGCTCAATTGGATTTATCCGGCATTATAACCCGGTGTATGTTTGCATCAGAATTAATTGATGCCCTTTATAAAAAAACTGAAATTCAAAATCAACTAAACCCCAACCCGGTTTCTTCAGTTTAAAAAGTTGCTAAAAAGCACTTATCCGTTGCCTGCCATATAGAAATAATCATAACTTTTTTGCCTGTTACATGAATGAAAATAGTTAACTAGATAACCCGTTGGCTGTGATGTACAACAGCTAATTTAAAATAAATATAGTAACCTTTAAAAACAACAATTAGTAACCTTTAAATTAAAACAAAATGAAAAATTTAAAAAACATCACAACAGCAATCATTGCAGTAATTTTATTTGCAAATACTGCATCTGCTCAAACAGTAAGTAAAGAAACATCACTTACAGTAAAGTATCTTGGCAGCCAGGATGACTACCTTTTATTTCAGGTGGAAATTAATACAGGTAATTCCAATTTTTCTCTTTTGAAAATTAATGATAAAGCTGAAGGTGAATTATATTCTCAAAGCTGGAAAACAAGCGCTAAATTTCAAATCTTTAAAATTGAGAAAAAAGATTCTCAGGAATTAAGCTTTAAACTGTTATCAGGTAAAAACGTTTATGTAAAAACATTTTCATCTAATACCAGCTTAGTAGAAAAGACCACCGTTAACGAAAATGATGTGGTTGTATTATAAGTTGCAAAAACCTAAGGGGAAATAATTCATTACCGATCCTGTATGATCCGAAAGATACAACTTAACTCATAAGCACATTTTACTTAAAGTGCTTATGAGTTTTTTTTGCACTAATCCTGTTATATTTATAACTACACATCTCAGATATCATTTTAAATTTAGTTATCAACAAATGTTAATTCATTATAAAAAATAACAATAATATTTCAGGGTTACCTTTTTGAGCTAATAGTATTAATATCTGAAGGAAATAATATCAGTTATTATTCTATAGTATCATTGATGATACTGCCAGATCATAAAATGATATTCACTTAACGAAGCGTTTCTCTCTGCCTGCTATAGCAATTATTTATGTTTGTTTTTACTCCCAGGTGATGTATTGCAGACTTTCATTCAATTATTAAAAACAAAAAAGAATATGATACAGAAGACGTATTTTAAAACCAAAGATTATTGCAAAGTGAAATTTGTGTTTAACGCCGAAAATGCTGAAACCGTTGAAGTGATTGGGTTAAACAGCGATTGGAAAAATTCAGTAATAATGAGTAAAAAGAAAGATGGCAGCTTTATCTGTGATGTTTCTTTGCCGAAAAATTCGGAACATCAGTTTAAATACAGGGTTAATGATACCATCTGGTTTAACGAACCTGAAGCAGATAGCGAAGCAGTTAATGAATTTGGTGGCACAAACAGCGTTATAACAGTTTAAAAATAAAATAGAAAATCCGGTAATAATCATACCGGATTTTCTATTCATAAGCTTTACGGTTATTTCTAAAAAATTGATTTTTGGGGTTAAAGTAAAACTACTTTTTCCATAATGTCTCCTGCCCTTATAGTATCAACAACATCAAGTCCGTCAATTACTTTTCCAAAACAGGTATGCACACCATCAAGGTGGCTGGTATTGTTACGGCTATGGCAAATAAAAAATTGTGAGCCCCCGGTGTTTAATCCCCTGTGTGCCATAGAAAATACCCCCCTGTCATGATATTGTTTTTTCCCGTTTAATTCGCATTTGATTGTATATCCAGGTCCTCCCGAACCTGTACCATTGGGGCATCCGCCCTGTATTACAAAGTCTTGAATAACACGATGGAAAGTAAGCCCGTTGTAAAAACCTTCAGTAATTAGTTTTTTAAAATTGTCTACGGCTATAGGTGCATCATCATCATACAATTCAAATGTTATAACTCCCTTGTTACTGTGTATTGCACCTTTTGTAAGTATTACTTCACCCATAATTTTATTTTTTTAAAAAGATTTAAAACATAGAAATATAAAGCCCTATGGAGCAGCTTTATTAAACCAAATAAATTTAATGATTTTTTTTCGCCTGAGAAAACCGTTTAATACCTGTTACGATCTCTGTTGTTAAAGTTACCCTTGTTATTACCCCCATTATTTCCACCACCACTTCCTCCACGGAAACCCCCACTACCCGGTGGGCCACTGCGTTCTTCAGCTTCTTTTATTACTAATGGTTTTTTACCAAGTGATATTTCATTAAGACTATCCATCGCATCTTTTGCCTCGGTACGGTCAGGCATATCTACAAACCCAAATCCACGGCTTTTACCGGTTTCTTTGTCAATGGCAACTTTGGCCGAATTAACTGTACCGAATTTTTCAAATATTTCCTCTAATTCGGCATCATCCAAATCATAAGGCAAGCCAGCAACAAAAAGCTTCATAAAGATATTTTTTTGTAAAAGTAAGCAACTTATATTGTCTTATTTAAAATTAAAGCAAATGGAAATTAAAGCAAATAAATGGAAATGTTACTTTGTTGTTGAAAATAGTTTCAAATTAAATCTTAAATATATAAACTATGATCTGATATGAAAGTACAGAAAGAGGAGGAAATAGAAATTTATTTCCCGTATATAAAAGCAGATGATACTTTTGTGAGTACTGGAATCAATTTATAATGATACCATATTAGTTTTAATGGTCATGCTTTTTTCCCTGTTATCGTTTTTAGGTGTAATTATGATAAGATTAAAAGTAAATATGCCCTTTAAAAAATAAATACTGTCAAAATATTGGGAAGCACAAATAATAGTGCTAATTTTATAATTATAATCCACAGCCTTCAATAACCGCTCTCCTCAAAGGTAAATTTATTTCAAATTTTATTTTCATTCGGCATCTCCTGAAAATCAGGTTTTTAACCTATTTTATTAACATTTAAACCGTAAGAAATGAAAAAGATTTACTCACCGGTTGTTGCGGATGCTTTTGTAGCTATTGGCATTATTGCAGCATTTTATGGTGTAATGGCTTTGATTGCATTTATTGCCTGGTAATTCATAAAGGTCAATCAGTTTTATCCAGGGTTCTAAGTAAGGAACCCTTTTTTATTTGGGTACTATAAACGTTCAATATTTAATATAATAGTGGCTTTGGTAAAAGCCTGTCCATTTGCAGGTTGATTTTGAATTTCCCTTACTATCTCCATGCCACTAATTACTCTTCCAAAAGCAGCATACCCCAATCCATCAGCGCTAAATGCTTTGCTGCTGTCGTATCCTGATTGATCTCCAATACAAATAAAAAATTCACTATTCGCCGTTCCTGCAGTTGTTCTTGCCAAAGAAAGTGTGCCGGATGAATGTGACAGGCCTGTTTGTTTTGGAGATTCATGCTCAATACCAGGTAATTCTCTTGCCTTTTTATTATTAGTTTCCCAAATGCCACCCTGTATAACCCCGGTATTCAAATCTGACATCGTTTCTTCTAATAATACCCTGTAAAATGAACTGTTTTTATAAATGCCCGAATCGATATAAGATAAAAAAGCTGCAACACTTTTAGCAGCTTTATCCGGAAATAGCTCTGCTTCTATATTTCCAAAATTTGTTTTTATTATTATTTGTGGGTTTTTATTATTATTACAGGAGAATAAAATTACAGCGCCGATTATTATTAAAAGCTTATTCATATAAGCAAATTACTCATTTATTTTAAGTTGCAGCCACACACTGTATTTTATAAAGCAATAAAAAAAGCCGGCAATTGCCGGCTTTAAAAATCAGTTTCTGAGAGATCAGTTTTTAGAAATTAGTTTTGAATTGTTGTATATATCGACAGTAGTAAGTAGTTTAAGAGATGTTGCAACATCTTTCTTTTTATCATTGAAAAAATTATACGCTTCATTACTATCCTTTACCAACTCATTCAATAATTCAGGAGTATAAGGCAAAAGCTGCCCATCTTCGCCGACTTGCAAGTAGAATTTTTGTGTAGCATTATGCCCATTATAGTATTTAAGAGAATATACATTTAGTTTTCCTTTAGCAACTCTTACAACAAATCCCGGTAATGCATCAATTGCAACTTTACTTAACTTTAAAGTGCTGAATTTTGTTTGAGAAATGGCATAATGCTCTTTGTTCTGGTATGCAATTATTTCGCTGGCTTTTATAATAATCTTACCGTCTGCCAAAAGATGTGGGGTTTTAAAAACTCCTGTAACTAACTCTAATGTTGAGTACTGTTTAACTGATCCGTCTGTTAATTCTACAAAGCAGATTAGTCCTTCCGTAGGGTTTTCAATTTTAGATTTACTTTGTTTAATGGAATTTTTGCTTAGTGCGCCAAAGTTCAATAATACAACCATGCATAACGACACCGTTAAAGTGTGTACAGATTTTTTCATATTCTAGGGTTTTCCTTATAACGTTTTTTTATAGGTATTATTGCCCTGACAAAGGTTAAAAGGCCTGTTTTATACGGCATTTTTTAATACGTATAGAGTATACCCAGCAGTAGAAAAAATTGAAACCCTGAAATATAATATTGAATTTTTAGGTTTACAATATTTTTTTGTATTATTATACTCCTAAACCAAATTTATATGCTTAATAAAAAATCAAATTTTTTCCTGAAATTATTCCTGGGAGCCTTTATTTTAACAGTTATTACTATAACAGGTTGTAATAACGAAGGTGAATCAAAATCTGCAAGTTCAGAAGGGAGTAAAAAAACCGAAGTTGCTGCTGATACAAGCGCAAAAAAATCGGATACCACTCAAAGGCCGATTATACCAGGCGGAGCTCCCGAGGAAGCTAAATAAGCGGCAAAATTTTATTTGAGTTTAAATAATAATATATTCAGCCTTCTTCTATTAGTATAAAACATACTTTTAAGGGGAAGGCTTTTTTAGCTTAACCTTTTTTACGTTTAATATTCCTTGTGCAAGCCTGTTCCTTCTTTGGGTTAATTTTTCAATAAACCAATGTTCTACCCGGTGGTGTGCAGGTATTAAAAAGGCAGCAATACTCACAAAAATCAACATCTCGTAAAAAGGAGTGTGATTGGTAATTTCAACTACATAAGGATGTAACAACAAGGTTAAATATTCAAATAGTATCAGCAGCGAAATAATACCCATAAATTTTACAAAGCCTACATGTATTTTTATCCGGCTCAATAATAGTGTCATTAAAAAAAATGCCGGAATAAATATCCCTATAAAAAGTAATTGTAATTGCTGGTTCCTTTCCTGTTTAGCCTTTCTTTTAGCTTCTGCCAGTTCCAGTTGCCTTATCTGCTCATTACTCGATAATATCTGCGATTCCCTTATCCTGTCTTTACTGCTGATAGAATCTTTTAAGGCCTGTGTTAACGCAAGAAAAGTAAAGGCACTGTCAATATTTTTTCCTTTTTTATAGATATTGGTTAAAAAATCTGCAGCATCTAATTCCCTTGATAGAAAACCATCTTTTTGGGCAAACTTTAAAGCCAAATGGGCAAAGTACTGGGCAGAATCATAATTAGCCTGCTTATAATACAATTTAGATAATCCAATGGCTGCCTCACAAATCAGATCCTCATCGTTTGCTTTTTGCAGATGGGTTATAGACTCTTCATAATATTGTAAAGCAAGGTTATACTTTTCCTGTTTTAAATAACAATGCCCAATACCAACCTGGGAAGCACCAATATAGTCTTCGTTAGCAAGCTTTTTTGCTATTACCAACGACCTGTTAAAAAAAATAAATGCAGAGTCTGTTACATTAAGCCTGTCGTACAAATCGCCAAGGTTAAGTGCACTGTTATATTCCAGATTAATTACATTGTCTTTTCTGATAATAGAATCTGCTTTAAAATAATAGGGCAATGCTTTTCGGTATTCTTCCTGAAAAGTATATACAATACCAATGTTCATAATTACACTTGCAAGGTTAAAAAAATTATTCCCTTTTTCTTCTATTTTCAATTTTCGCAGGTAAGATTCTAATGCACGGGGATAGTTACCAATTTTAAGGAATGAATTGGCCAATACCCCTAATGACCTTGATTCTCCATCGGTAAACTTTATTTTTTGGGCAAGATATAATGCTTCCTGCGATAAAAGCAATGCTGTATCAGGATTATAAATATTGCTTGCACTGGCTATTTTCCATAACAGTGTAACTCTGTTACTATCTGCTTTTTCGACAGCCAGTAAAGCCGCTAAACTGTCTGCTACAGGCTTTTGTGCCCTGGCATTTATTAAAACAATTAAAAGGATAATAAGGGCAAATGCTTTTTTCATAAAAAAGTTTGTAAAACAGTACCGGTTTTATTTACCGGATGCCTAAGTTAGCAGGTAAAAATATTTTTCCCTGATTTATTTTTATCCTGTATCACTCTCACCATTCTGCTGCAATATAAATTTAAAATAAAAAAGAGTGCCATTATCAAAAATTGAAAGTAGATTTAAAGCATATAATTAATCATCACCCAAAAATAAATTTTATGAAAGTAAAATTATTGTTCGCATTTATTGTTTGTGTAACTATTGGCTGTACTGCACATGCTCAATCTATTTTCCATTTAAAATATCAATTTTCAAATAACGGCAAGGCAGTAAACAGGCAGGCTTTTTTAGTTAGATTTAATAATGGAACAGGTTTTTACAGGATTAGCTTTTACGATGAGATTGCTAAAAGAAACAGCATAGTGGAATTACAAACAGAAGAGCATTTTGAAATAAACAAGGATGGTACCCCTAATATAAACAAACTTTATTTAAAAGGATTAAATCCCAAAATTATTGATGGTAATAAAACTGACCTCTATGCCCCTGAAATATTTTGTTTTCAAAAAGATCCCCAAACAGGAATTTATGAACCATTTGGCGTTAGCATGACTAATACAAATGGTGAAGTACAAGTTACGTTTTTAGAAAAACCCAAACTTTTGGCTGAGGAAGACCTTACAAAAGAATTTGTATCTGCTTTTTTTAAAGAAAGTGACCAGTTTTATAAAAATACATTCAATGAGGAACCTGATTCAAGAGGGAATGAGGCAAATCCTACCAAGCTTTATTTAATCGCTGTGTCCAATACAGAAGCAAAAGACATCGGACCTTCCTGCCTGAAAGACCAGAAGCGAAATATTAAAACCTTTAATACCCTTGCGGTTTTCCTGGGCATACAAATTTTTATAAATACAGTTGATGGTAAAAACTACAGTAAAGCCAGCGTAGAAAAAGTAATAGATTCTCTTAACCCCTCTGCCAGTGATATAGTTGTTTTTTGCTACTCCGGCCACGGCTTTACCATACCTAAGAAAAACATAAAACAAAAATTTCCAAACCTTGACCTCCGCCCTATGTCAACCGGTAATTACCTAGATTACAATTTAAATATAGAAGATATTTTCAACCGTATTAAAAAGAAGGGTGCAAGGTTTAACCTGGTAATAAGTGATTGCTGTAATGACAACCCAAATGCAACTAATAACATTGGTAATGATATAGCGCAAACACGTGATGGAGGAATGAGATGGAGTATGGAAAACTGCAGAACGCTCTTTATGAATGAAAAACCTATGTCTGTTTTAATAACATCAGCTTCTATAGGAGAAAGAGCTTCAGGCTCTGTTCAGGATGGAGGATTTTTTTCTTTATATTTTAAAACTGCCATGGAAAGTCATTTCAGCAAGTTTAAAACCAATGTTACCTGGAACGATATTTTTAATGACGCAAAAATTGAAACAATTAAAACAGCTAAAGCAATATACTGTCCGGATATTGCCGAAAATCTTTGTAAGAAAACCCAAACCCCGTTGTACAAAATAATTTATTAGCCTATATTTTTACCGGCATCATTCGCACCCTTTTTTACGCCTGTTATCAATTAAGTATTGAATTTTCCAGCCTCCGTTTAGTTTTACCAGGTGAAAAGAGTTTACACCGCAATGGCTGAATATTCCATTGAAATAAAATCTATAGGATGTCCATACAATTGCCAGCGGGCCGTCAATCTTTATCAGATCAAATATAATTTGTTCATCTGCTGCGCCATTTTGTTGCTTACCTTCAAAATCAGCAAATGCATTTATAGCCTCATTTTTTATTGCTAATTTTCCTTCTTTATCCCGTGTTATGGTTTGTAGTATTGCGCTATCTGCAAATGCTGATCTTAATAAAGTCACATCACTGTTCTTCATCCCGTGAAACAATCTGTTTATTATTGCTTTAACGGAGCCTCCGGTTGTTTACGCTTTTATAGTAAATGTTATTGCTATAAAAGTTAAAAAAGATAAAAAGCATTTCATAAAAAATGAGTTACTGTATTTTTGGCAAAATTATTGAGTAGTAAAGTTATAACCCAACTACAATGAAAAAATATAACTTACACCAGTGGCTCTTCTTAATTTTAATGATGTTTGCCCTTGCAGGTTGCAGCAAAAAAAATTACCCCTCTGAGAACGCTGCAAATACAGAAGAACAATACAACAATTCAAATGCTGCAACCAACAATGAATACACACCACCGCAGGTAATTTCTATTTCGGATGCTATTGCAAAAAGTAATAAAGAAGGCGAATTGTATTATGATAATGAAAAAGGGTACCGTTACTGGAGATATTGTGATGGCAAATACTACCTTGATTCAAAATATGAAAGAGGTGAAACTCCTAAAAAGAAATACGCTAAAAAGAATACTAAAAAACAACGTAAACAAAACGAAGATCAGAATTATGCTAATGAATAACATAATAATTTCTTCACCCTTTCGTTAAATAAATCAAGTGGACAAAAAAACCACTTTTACATTAAATAGCCCACCTGCAGGAATAGTCAAGTGGGCTTATTTATTTTAATAACCCAGTATTTTCAACATACTTTGTGCCGTTTGTTCCTTGGCGTAAACCCAATCTGCCAGTTTACCATTTTTATCATACCCTACAATTATATGTTTTGGTGAAGGGATAAGGCAATGCTTAATGCCGCCATAGCCACTTATCTGGTCCTGGTAAGCACCAGTATGAAAGAAGCCAACATACAACGGTTCACCCTCTCCTACTTTTGGCAAAAACACTTCATTAATATGTTCTTCGCTATCGTAGTAATCGTGGCTGTCGCAGGTAATACCACCCAATATCACACGCTGGTATTCATTATCCCATTTATTAATGGGCAGCATCAAAAATTTCTCCCCAATGCCCCATGTATCGGGCAATGTGGTTATAAAAGAAGAATCGATCATATACCAGGTCTCTTTATCATTCTGCATCTTTTGCCCAATAACACTGTAAATATGCGCCATACTTTCTCCTACTGTATAGCTGCCAAACTCTGTAAAAATATTGGGCATAGGCACTTTACTCCTTTTGCAGGCAACTTTTATGTTACGTACAATTTCATTAATAATAAACTGGTAATCATACTCAAAACCCAATGAATGTTTTATAGGAAAGCCCCCACCAATATTTATGGAATCCAGTTCGGGGCAAATCTTTTTTAACTGGCAATATAAATTGATCACTTTGTTCAACTCACTCCAATAATAGATATCATCTTTAATACCTTTATTTAAAAAGATATGCAGCATCTTTAATTGAAAACGGTGTTCATTACCTTCAATTTTATCTACATAAAACTCCAGGATATCTTTTGCTCTTATTCCAAGTCTTGATGTATAAAAAGGGAAATTAGGTTCTTCATCTGCAGCCACACGGATACCTAAATTGAAAGGTACTTTTACAGATTTTATATAGGCCCTCAGTTCTTCCGTATTGTCCAAAACCGGAATTACATTTTTAAACCCACTGTTTAACAATCCGGCAATACGGCTTGTATAAGGTTTTTGTTTATACCCGTTGCAAATGATAAAAGTATCTTTATTGATTTTCTTTTTGGCGTATAATTTTTTTACAATATCGATATCATAAGCAAAAGAAGTTTCTAAATGAATGTCGCTCTTTAACGCTTCTTCCACAATAAAAGAAAAGTGAGAACTTTTGGTGCAATAACAATAATTGTATTTGCCTTCATATTTATGCTTTTTAAAAGCATTGGCAAACATTGTTTTTGCTTTATTAATCTGCTTTCCAATTTTTGGCAGATAAGTTAATTTTAATGGAGTACCGTATTTATCAATCAGCGCTTTAATATCAAGGTCGTTGTATTGTAAATAATCGTTTTTAACTTTAAAATCTTCCTGCGGAAAGTTAAAGGTTTGTTGTACCAGGTCGTCGTAAGTATTATCCATTTATTATACTGCTTAATTAAGTTACTAATTTTTTTACAAATGTAATTGATTGAAAAATATTTATACATAAAAAAACCGTTACGCCTTAGGCGTAACGGCATTAATAAATTATTACAACAGCATTATTTTACCGAATCAACTAATTTCTTAAATGTTTCTGGTTCGTTCATTGCTAAATCAGCCAAAACTTTACGGTTCAAATCAATATTTTTAGCGGCTAATTTATGAATGAACTCGCTGTAAGTAATTCCTTCAGCCCTTACTGCTGCATTAATACGTGCAATCCATAATCCGCGGTATTCTCTCTTTTTAAGTTTACGGCCAACATAAGCGTAGGTTTGGCCTTTTTCCAAAACGTTTTTGGCAACGGTTTTTTCATTTTTACGCTTACCATAAAATCCTTTTGCAGCTTTTAATATTCTTTTGCGGCGGGCCCTGCTGGCTACTGCATTTACTGAACGTGGCATTTTTTAATATTTTTTTAATTCTAAATTTAAATTCCTAAACATAATCTTCTCCTTTTTCCCCTTCAGGGGGTAGAAGTATTTATTTCAACCCCAATAGTCTTTTTACAAAGTGCATATTAGCATCGCTAACTATACCGTCTTTGCGCATATTACGTTTGCGTTTGGTAGATTTTTTTGTAAGAATGTGACGTTTGAAAGCTTTTTGGAAAGTAATTTTACCTGAACCGGTAACTTTAAAGCGCTTTTTTGCGCTGCTGTTGGTTTTAACCTTTGGCATTATATAACTTATTTTTAGTTACTCCCTGCTGGCGTTCCCGAAATTTCGGGACTCTTTTTGAGCCATGTGGGAAATGTGTAAAAAAAGAGAACTCCCTTTTTTCGGACGGCGAAGGTAAGGCAAATATGTGATATATTGAAAGGATGAATGTCTTTTCTGCATAAATCCCTGCTATTTTACGCTGATTCTTGCTAAAAAAGCGCCATGCCCGTTTATTTTTTGTACACATTCTTTCTTAAAAATTCCAAGATCAATCTTTTTCCATAAATCCCTTATGCCTGCTTTTCCACTTATACCCAATTGTTTAAACTCAATTTTAAAATTGGCTGCATTGGTTCCAATATTGAAAACAGCTACATAAAGGTCTTTACTGTCCGGCACATTAGAGACCCAAACAGCAACACTGTCATTTATATATAATTGCCTGGGATTTTGCCCTTGCTGGTTAACTTTCAACACTTCGTCATTTGTAAATAATTTTAATTCAAGCTCCCGGTTTTCCGGCATATTTCCTCCAATCATTAATGGAGACCGGTAAATACTCCAAAAGGTCATATGAGTATATAATTCGTCTTCTGTAAAACGACTATAGCGCTCTTTCCCTACCGGTCCACGTTTACTGAGTTTTCCAATTTGCAACATATCACAATCGGGCCAATGCCCCGGACCTCCAATACCTTCCCATTGTTTGGCAAAATCCATCATTAGTAAGATCTCTTTCCAATTATCCCAAAAATCATCAGCCATACGCCACATATTACTGTACTGAGCAGTATGAGCAGCCTGTGCTACAGGGGTTGCGCCTGGCGATAAACTTAATACCATTGGTCTTCCGCAATTTTCAATCGCTTTTTTATATCCTTCAATTTCTGCATTACTGTAAGGCCTGGCTATATCATCCACTTTAATAAAATCAACATCCCAGCTGGCGTATAATTTTAAAATGGAATTCAAATATTCCTGTGCCCCGGGTTTTCTCATGTTTAATCCATACATATGGTTCATCCAGGTACATTTAGATGAGGTATCCGCAATCATATCTGCTGTTATACCATTTGTGTTCAGCACAGGCGTTTTTGCCCATACGGCTTGCCTTGGAATACCACGCATTACATGAATACCAAATTTTAAACCTTGCGCATGCACATAATCCGACAATGCTTTAAATCCGTTTGTTTTAAAAGCAGAAGGAAATTTATTTACATGCGGTGTTAACCTGCCCCATTCATCCATACTAAGCCAGGGAATATAAGAGCCGTCTTGTAATTTTTTTTGATACGGGTTACCAATATTACTTCCGGGAGGGTTATCAAAACTCCATAAAAAATCTACAATAATATATTGCCAGCCAAATTGCTTTAAATACTTCGCCATGTAATCTGTATTGGCTTTTACTTCATCTTCATGCACAGCAGATCCATAACAGTTATAACTGTTCCAGCCCATTGGCGGTGTTTGAGCAACAATATTTTGTGCCGATAAGTTAAAGTTGTACATACAGATCAGTATAACAATTAATTTTTTCATTTAACATTTATTGATTCAGATATTTTAATATTTATTCGTCCATCCCCTCGGCACCTTCTGTAGTTTTACTGGAATTGGCAACCATTTTATTTACAATATCAATTTCGGCAGGTGTAAAATAACGCCATTTACCCGGCGCCAGTCCCGAGACAGTTATATTCATTATCCTTATCCGTTTTAATGCTTCTACATTATAACCCAATGCCTCACACATGCGGCGTATCTGCCGGTTAAGTCCCTGTGTAAGGATTATTTTAAACCGATTGGGGCCTTCCTGTTTTACAAAACATTTTTGTGTTACAGTACCTAAAATACGAACCCCGTTACGCATCTTGTTTATAAAATCTATAGTTATGGGTTTATCAACTGTTACAATATATTCCTTTTCATGATTATTACCGGCACGTAAAATTTTATTTACAATGTCACCGTCGTTGGTTAAAAATATTACCCCTTCGCTTCTTTTATCTAACCTGCCAATCGGGAATATTCTTGATTTAAAATTTACAAAATCGATGATATTCGTTTTATCTTTTAAATCTGTAGTGCAGGTAATGCCTTTGGGTTTATTCAACAATAAATAAACAGCGGCTTTCTTTTTCTTTATAGCTTCTCCGTCTACCAAAACAATATCATTTTCGCCAACCCTGTTTCCCTTGTGGGCATCTTTACCATTAATGGTTACTCTACATTGCTCAATGTACTTATCTGCTTCCCTGCGGCTGCAAAAACCTGTTTCACTAATGTATTTATTTAAGCTGGTATCCATTATGCAGAATAAATTATTGCAAACTTAATTTAAAATGAAAAAGCGGAGGCATTAATGCTTCCGCTTTTTTATTTTGTTTTGATAAATATTATTACTCTGCAGGTTTACTTTCTGTTGAAGATTTTTCTTCTGCCGGAGTATCTTTGATAAGTTTACCCAATTCGGATGTACGCCTTTTTGTTTGCGGTTTAGGTGCAAACATTACCAGCATTCTCTTTCCTTCCATTTTAGGCATTCCTTCTAAAGCGCCCACATCTTTTAACCGGTCGGCAAATTTCAATAATAACACCTCTCCTCTTTCTTTAAACATAATAGCACGTCCTTTAAACTGAACATGGGCTTTTACTTTATCGCCATCTAATAAAAACTTTTCGGCGTGTTTTACTTTAAACTCAAAGTCGTGATCGTCTGTATTTGGAGTAAAACGTATTTCTTTTACTTCGCTGCTTTTACTTTTTGCCTTCATCTCCTTTTTCTTCTTCTTCTCGTCGTACAAAAACTTGTTGTAGTCAATAATCTTACAAACTGGAGGTGTGGCACCAGGGGAAATTTCTACAAGGTCTAATTCAAGATCTTTCGCCATTTTAGCAGCTTCGGCTGTTGGATAAATACCAGGCTCAATGTTTTCGCCAACTAATCGTACCTCAGGTACTCTTATCATGTGGTTGGTACGGTGTTCCTGTTGTTGTTCTTTTTTAAAACGGGGATTAAATGCTCCCCGGGGCGGTCTTGGTGGAAATGCCATTTACAATTTTTAGTTTACAATTTTGTTTTTTATGTTACCCGCAACATCAACTTTGTTCAACATCGTCCCCGCCATGGTGGGGACCACTTTGATATTGCTTTTTATTTAACTTTTATCTAAGCGTAAAATACAAAATTTTATCGCCTGTTCATAAATTATTCTGCTCTTCTGTCTTTTATCTCTTCTCTTATTGCTGCAATAAAATCATCTATACTTTTAACTCCCAAATCTCCTTTACCCTGTCTCCGGATTGCAGCAGTTCCTTCGTTCATTTCCTTTTCTCCAATTACCAGCATATACGGTACTCTTGCCAATTCTGTATCTCTGATCTTCTTTCCTATCTTCTCATTACGGTCATCAATTTCTACACGAATATCTGCATTTTTCAGCTTTTGCAAAATAGTATTTGCATAATCCATAAATTTATCGCTAATGGGCAAGATCTTTACCTGTAACGGAGCCAGCCACGTTGGGAATTTTCCGGCATAATGCTCCAGCAAAAATCCAATAAAACGTTCGTGGGTGCCCAGCGGTGCCCTGTGAATAATTAATGGAACTTCCGGCTCATTATTTTTATTGGTAAAACTTAGTTTAAAACTGCGGCCTTGTGCAAAGTCAACCTGGTTGGTAGCTAAAGTAAATTCTTTACCAATAGCACTCCATATCTGTACGTCTATTTTAGGTCCGTAAAATGCTGCTTCGTCCTGCACTTCTACAAAAGGGGTATTGGTATCAATTAATACCTTGCGTACCATGGCTTCAGTTTCTTTCCATAGCCCCGGCTCATTCACATATTTTTTGCCAAGTTTTTCAGGCGAATGTAATGACAGGCGCATTACATATTTATCTACACCAAATATTTTAAAATACTTGATATACATATCGTTAACCGCCTTAAATTCCTGGGCAAACTGTTCTTTTGTACAATAAATATGGGCATCGTTCATGTGCAGGCAACGTACCCTCATCAAACCAAATAATTCGCCGCTTTGTTCGTAACGGTAACAGGTACCATACTCAGCAATCCGGTAAGGCAAATCTTTATAACTCTTTTGCTCTGCATCAAATATTTTATGATGATGTGGGCAGTTCATTGGCTTTAAATAATATTTCTCCCCATCCATTTCCATTGGCGGAAACATGCTATCGGCATAGTAAGGCAAATGCCCGCTGGTTAGGTACATACTCTCTTTTGCAAGATGGGGTGTAACCACTCTTTTATAACCTGCAGCATTTTCTGTTTCCTTGGCCAGTTTTTCCAGTTCTTCTATAATTACAGTTCCGTTGGGCATCCATAATACCAATCCCGGCCCAACATTATCATCCAGTGTAAAAATGCCCAGCTCTTTTCCTAATTTTCTATGGTCTCTTTTCTTTGCTTCTTCCAGTAAGGCAATATATTCATCGAGTTCCTTTTGATTAGGAAATGTTATACCGTAAATCCTGGTAAGTTGTTTATTTTTTTCGTCACCTTTCCAGTAAGCTCCGGCAATACTCATCAACTTAATAGCCTTAATAGCTCCTGTAGATGGAATATGCGGCCCACGGCACAAATCGGTAAAACCGCCTTGTGAATAAAAAGTAATTCCTCCATCTGTAAGATTACTTAACAGATCCAGTTTATATTCATCGCCTTTACCTGTAAAATATGTTATAGCTTCTGCTTTTGATATTTCTTTTCTGATGTAACTGTTATTTTGTTTTGCCAGTTCATTCATCTTCTTTTCAAGGGTAAGCAGATCATCTTCGCTCAATTTTCTATCGCCCAGGTCCATATCGTAATAAAAGCCTTTTTGCAGGCCATTATCAATTGCAGGGCCAACCCAAAATTTTACTCCCGGAAACATACCCTCCACAGCCTCGGCCATTAAATGTGCAGAAGAATGCCAGAAAGTAGCTTTCGCATCCGTATCATCCCAGGTTAATAATTTTAAAGATGCATCCGCATTTATTGGCCGGGAGGCATCCCACACTTCGCCATTAATACTGGCAGCCAGTACTTTTCTTGCTAAACCTTCGCTGATGGATTTGGCCACATCCATTGCTGATGAACCCTGTTCAACTTCCTTAATAGCCCCGTCGGGCAATGTAATCTTTATCATATCTTTATACAGCTGCCTTATCAATTGGCAGGTTGCAAATTTAACGAAGTATTAGCTATGGAAAAATTAATCTAAAATATCTTTGTAAGGGGTGAACTACAAAAGTGATATTTAGAGATTGACTTTTGAAATTCATCAATAAAATTATTAGTATTTAAAAAATAATTGATTCAAATTGTGAAGTGAAAATGAAAAGAATTTTACATCTGCTGGTTACATTTTTTTTTACTACATCTGCATTTGCACAGGATTTTACTGGTCAGTGGAAAGGCCAGTTTGCAGATAACAGCACTTCATTTTTAGGCTGGGGCGGCGACCGCTGCGATTATGTACTGGAACTGGAATGTAAAGGCAATGATGTAACCGGCTATTCCTATACTTACTTTAATGAAGGTGGTAACCGATATTATACTATTTGCAGACTGAAAGGTAAATTAAATAAACGCAGCCGGTATGTGGAAGTAACAGAAACAGAGCGTACCAAAACCAATGTACCTACCAATGTAAGAAATTGCTTTCAAATACATAAGCTCACTTATTTTAAAGAAGGCGATGTACAAACGCTGGAAGGCACCTGGGTTCCGGCTCCCAACCAGGAAGGCGACTGTGGATATGGAACTACTTTATTATCCAGAAGGGTACTTAAGAAAAATACACCGGTTTTTAATAAAGCAACAGCAAGAGACAGCAAACCGGAAAAAAAGCCGGAAACCAAACCTGTAACAAATTTTGCTGATAAAAATAAAAATAATATACCACCGGTTGCCAATAACAGCATTAAACCAGTTACCCCACCTGTTATAAAAATTATACCGGAAACCAAAACAGAGCCTAAAAACCCGCCCCTGATAAAAATAAATCCTCCACAAAGGCAAACTCCGGATGTGACTTTTGAAAAAAGAAATAATAATCTGATTAAAACCATTGAAATTGAGAACGAAACTTTTAAAGTTGACCTTTACGACAATGGAGATATAGATGGTGACAGCATTTCGCTTTTTTTTAATGGGAGACTATTACTTTCTCATAAACGCCTTAGCGACAAAGCCATTACCCTGACCCTTAATGTGGAAGAAAGCAAAGACGTAAACGAACTGGTAATGTATGCAGAAAACCTCGGTTCAATTCCTCCAAATACAGCTTTAATGGTGGTTACAGATGGCGAAAACCGCTACGAAGTACGTATTTCTTCTGATCTGCAAAAGAGCGGTGTGATCCGTTTTGTTCATAAGCCAAAACCCACACAATAAATGAAGCAATTGCTGCGTTAGTACCTAAACCAATATTAATAAGTAATGAAGAACCTTATTTCGGTTATGGTACTTTTTATGGGTATCATATTATTAAGCTGCTTTATTTCGTCCTGTACCAAAGACAACACCAATATCAATAAACCTAAAGAACAGCAGGTTATTGGTAAGTGGGACATTAACAGAATTCAATTAAAATTATATTATGGCGGTGTTTTTTTTAAAGACACTATAGTAGCTCAAACCTCATACCCAAACTATGTAAAGTTTGATGCTAATGGAAACTTTGAATATAAGTTTAATAAGCCAACTGCCGATGTAGGCACCTATCAATTTACAGGAGCCGATTCTATAGTATCTAATGTTACTTCAAAAATATACCGCTGGAAAATGTTGACACTGACTGATGTTTTATTTACTGTGATGAACACATCAACTGACCCTGCTTACCCAGGAGCAACAGTGGAGACTTACCAGACCTTTGTAAGATAGTATTTTAAAATAGTTCTTAATCCGAACTCTCACAGTAAACTGCATTCGCCATATAGCGAATGCTTTTTTTATTGTTAGAATTTAAAGTTCCAGGTAACAGCGGGAATAACAGGGAATAAAGAAACCTGTTTTGCCTGTATGGTTAATGTGCTATTCAACGGGCTTCCATTCTGGTCGAAATAAATGAAGTAAGGATTTTGGCGGCTATAAGCATTGTAAACACTAAATACCCATTCGCTTTTCCACTTCCTCTTTTCATTTTTCTTTGGTGTAAATATTACAGAAAGGTCGAGGCGATGATAAGCCGGTAAACGATATTCATTTATGCGGCTGTACTCCTGCGTAAGTACTCCGCCAATAATATAGAAGCGCTGTGGCAGAGTTGCAGCATTGCCGCTGCCATAAACAAATGCTGCTGACAGTCTCCATTTTTTATTTAGCTCATACATGGCCACCACACTTAAATCATTTCTCCGGTCATACTTGGCAGGATATTTTTCTCCAAAATTAAGCGCTGCAAATTTTCTCCATGTCCAGCTTAATGTATAACCGATCCAGCCGGTTAATCTGCCTTTGGTTTTATTAATAAAGAATTCGCTGCCATAACTCCACCCTTTTCCAAAAGTGAAAGAATTTTCAGTATCATCCAAACTATTAGGAGTATATCCTTCCTTATATTCAATTTGGTTTTGCATTTGTTTATAATACAATTCAACCGAAGTTTCGTACATATTATCTTTAAAGTTTTTAAACAATCCTGCAGCATATAAAAGACTTATCTGCGGTTTTACTTTATATGTACTGGGTACCCAAATATCTGTAGGCAAAGTTGTACCGGCATTACTTACCAGGTGAATGTATTGCAGGTTACGTGTTACAGATACTTTTACTGATGTTTCATCATTCAATGCGTAACGAAGGGTTAACCTTGGCTCTAATCCGCCATAGGTTTTTACACTCTCCCCTTTTTTATAAACAGTACTGTCGATGCGGTTGCCGGTATCATCTGTTTTATACAATTTAAAAGCACCAACCTGTTGAAATAAACTATAGCGGAGGCCGGCGTTTATTTTTACTTTATCACTTATTTCCCAGTCATCCTGTATATAAACAGCGGCTTCGTTTGCAAATTTTGTTTGTGCATTATTGGGATTAAATACAACCGAATCCTGTTTACCACTAACAACGGAAGGTGTAAACTTGTGATAAGTATAAATGCCTCCAAATTTAACTTTATGTCCCGTATAGGGATAGAGGTCAAAATCCTGTTTTAAACTTATATCCCTTATGCCCGATGCTAATTTTATTTCAAAATTATTTTGTGCCGCATTAAATGTAAATTTATAATCATTGTAAACTGCAGTTGTATTTCCAAATAAACGATTATTGAAAACATGATTCCATCTTAATGTGCCGGTTGCATTTCCCCATGGTATATTAACTTTTAAACTCTGTTTGCCATTTACAAAATCAAAAACATCCCTACCGAAATAACCGCTTAAATACAGCCTGTCTTTTTCAGAGAATCTGTAATTTATTTTTGTATTTAGATCATAAAAATAATACCCCGATCCATAAAACTGGCTGGACGATTTAATGAAAGGCTTTGCCAACGCATCTATGTACGTTCTTCTTAAAGATACAATAAAAGAAGCTTTATTTTTTTTTATAGGGCCCTGAACAGATAAACGTGATGCTATCAAACCAATGCCACCATCTACCTGAAATTTTTGATTGTTACCTTCCTTCATGGCAATATCCAAAACACTGGATAACCTGCCGCCATATTGTGCAGGCATTCCACCTTTAATAAGTGTAACATTTTTTATTGCATCAGCATTGAATATGGAGAAGAAACCAAACAAATGGCCGGTATTATACACTGGTGCATCGTCCAGCAAAATTAAATTTTGATCGGGGCCACCTCCACGTACATACAGTCCTGCACTACCCTCGCCTGCATTACGTATACCTGGTAACAATTGAATCGTTTTCAACAAATCTACTTCTCCCAGAAAAGCCGGAATAGATTTTATTTGCTCTATAGGTAAAGTAAATTTTCCCATCTGGGCATTTTTAACATTGGCATCTCTCTTTTTCGAACTCACCACTACTTCCTGCGAAAGATTAATTCTCGGCAGCACTTCAAAATTCAGTTGCTTATTCCCATCAAGTTTTACAGGTATCATTTTTGGCTGATAGCCAACAAAAGAAGATACTAAACCATATTCTCCTTCGTCCAGTGTAATAGAATAGAAACCATATTGGTTACTGCTGATACCTTTTGTTTTACCAGTTACGGATATGGTTGCGCCAATAAGTGTTTCCCCGTTTAACGAATCTTTTATAAAACCGCTAATGGTATATTTTGGTGTGGATGATGCAGGTTTGCTTTGTGCATTTCCAAAAAAAGGGATCCATATTACAAGGAGGATAAACAGTTTAATCTTCATAGCCGATGTATATACCAATGCTGATGATTTATCTTTTTAGGATTCCCTGACATTTTTATTATTGTGCCTTAATAGTATCTTTTATTGAACCGCAATGCAACATCGTGGCTTTAAACTCAGGATGATTTTTTCCTAAATACGGGTTAATTATTTCTGTAGAATTACTTATCCAGTTGGCTTCTTTTTCATCGCCAAAAGCCATTGGGCAGTTTTGCCAATACATTTTTTGCCCTTCGTAATTAATTACTTTAAAAGCCGGATACAACATTTCCGAAACCATCCTGAAATCCTGCCGCATTTCTGTAATATCAGTTTGTTTTAATAATGATTCTGCATTCATTTTAACATCAGTAAAGTTGGCTTTGGCTGTCTCAAAAATTGAAGCTGTATCCTTTTTCAATTCATCCAATTTTATACTGTCAATTAAGCCGATGAATTTTTTACAACTTTCCTTTGCCTTTGCCGTATCTGCATCTACAAAAGCGTTCTTCATTTCAAAATAAGCATTCATTGCATCTGCAATGCCATTATTAAATGCTTCCGAATGTTTTTTAAGCGCCAAGGGCTGTTGTTTTGGGCCACTATCTACACCCTTACTTTTAAACTTAAAAAAATACAAAAGATATGCAGCTAATACCAAAACCAAAAGGATTACTATTTTTTTCATGTGGTTATTTTTGGGCAAATTTACGATATAACAGTATTTACTTTAAAAAGTTTGATGATTGGCATACTTTTGCACCTTGTTAAAAAAAAGGGATACCCTCCTGCACACTATAAATTATGCTTTTAGGATTACAAAATGTGACGTTTGAATTTGGTGCCAGAACTATTGTTGAAGATGCTACATGGCATATTCAACCCAACGAACGTATTGGTTTGATTGGCTACAACGGAACAGGAAAATCAACTTTATTAAAGGTTTTAACCCGCCAATACCTGCCCAACAAAGGCACGGTAGAGCAAGGCAGGGAAACCACTATTGGTTTTTTACACCAGGACCTGTTGAGTTTTGATACAGAAGATTCTATTTTAGAAGTGGCCATGGGCGCTTTTGAAAGGGTAAAGCAACTGGAAAAGGAAATTGAGGAAATAGGAAAGCAACTGGAACTTACAGGTGATGAAAAACTGGCACATGATTACTCAGACAGATTACATGAAATGGAAGTGTTGGATGGTTATAGCATCCATCATAAAACCGAAGAAATATTACAAGGACTTGGTTTTACCAACGAAAGCCTGCAAAAGCCTTACAAACTATTTAGCGGAGGCTGGCGCATGAGAGTATTACTTGCCAAGATGATTTTAATGGCACCAGATGTATTGCTACTGGATGAACCTACGAATCACCTTGACCTTCCAAGTATTGAATGGTTGGAAAAATATTTACGCAATTATCAAGGCGCTGTAGTAATGGTTAGCCATGATAGATTCTTTTTAAATAGAATGGTAAACAAAATTGTAGAATTGTATCAACAAAAATTACATTTTTACACAGGCGATTATGAATATTACGAAGCTGAAAAGGCATTACGAGTAGACATTCAGCAAAAAGCTTATGAAAATCAGCAGGATTATATACGACAAAACGAACGCTTTGTAGAACGCTTTAAAGCAAAAGCCAGTAAAGCAGCAGCAGCACAAAGTATTGTTAAGCGTTTAGAAAAATTAGAAAGAATAGAGAATGTAGAAATTGAACGCCCCAACATGCGTATTAATTTTTCGGTAGATAAACAGCCGGGAAGGGTTTTATGTACGCTGAAACATGTTTCTAAAAGTTTTGGTGATATAAAAATTGTGGAAGATACCGGTGCCGAAATTGACCGGGGCGATAAAATTGCATTGATAGGTGCAAACGGAAAAGGTAAATCTACCTTATTAAGAATCATCGCTGATGTGGAGCAATTTAAAGGCGAAAGGATTTGGGGGCATAATGTAGAAGAAGCATTTTATGCACAGCACCAGCTTGAGGCATTAAATATAGAAAACAGTTTGTTAGAAGAAATGAAAGAAAGCCGTAGTGGCAAAACTGATGTTGAACTGCGAAGTTTACTTGGTGGTTTTTTATTTAGTGGCGATGCAGTAGATAAAAAAATTAAAGTATTAAGTGGAGGTGAAAAGGCAAGGGTGGCATTAGCTAAAACCATTGTAAGTAAAGCCAATTTTTTAATGCTGGATGAACCTACCAACCACCTGGATATTCACTCGGTAGATCTGTTAATAGAATCGCTGAATAATTACGAAGGCAGCATCGTATTGGTTAGTCACGACAGGCATTTTATTAGCCGTGTTGCCAACAAAATTTGGGAAATAGAAGATTATAAAATACGGGAGTTTAAAGGTACCTACCCTGAATGGGAAGACTGGAAAGCAAGAAGGGAAGCTGAGCTAAAAGCACAGAGTAATAAGCAAGAGGTAATAAGCAATAAGCAACCTGTAAAAAAAAATGAAGTACCTGTAAATAAAAAAGAAGCACAGGCATCTAACACCAACCAACAGCCAACTAACAACGATCACCGTTCTTCTATTGATAAAGAATTAAAAAAAGAATACCAGAAACAAAAGAACCGTTTTCAGCAGTTGGAAGAAAAAATTGCACAGCTGAATAAAAAGAAAACTGAGCTGGAAACTGGGCTGGCCACACCGGAAATTTATAATGATAAAACTAAATTTATGCAAACAGAAACGGATTATAAAATTACAGCTGCTGAATTAGAGAAACAAAATGCAGAATACGAAGTTGTTTTTGAAAAAGTAATGGAGCTGGAAGAGAAGATGGGTTAAATGAAAATTTAATTTATCATTCTACTTCCCAATAAAAAAGCCCCGGCATTACCGGGGCTTTTTGTTGTATTGAAAATTTTACAATTAATAATTATGGGCAGTCATTTCCACTCTCCTGTTCTTAGAACGGCCAGCAGCAGTTTTATTATCTGCAATTGGCGAATCCTGTCCGTGGCCGGTAGCAGTCATTCTGTTTTCTTCCACACCTTTACTTGCCAGGTAAGCTTTTACAGCACCTGCCCTGTTTTCGCTAAGGGTTTGATTTTTTTCAGGTTTACCCTGGCTGTCTGTATGGCCATCTATATTCAGCTTCAATGTTTTATCATTAGCCATAATTTTAGCCACTTCATTTAAAGACTTAAATGATTTTGGTAATAATTTAGCGCTTCCTGTGGCAAACAGAATATTTTTAGCAGCATAATTAATTTTATCAATTACTGCTTGTGCAATTACAGGGCAACCAAAGTTGGAAGCAGGGCCTGCATCGTTAGGGCATTTATCTTCTTCTTCATTCACACCGTCTTTATCTGTATCTGGTACAGGGCAACCCTGGTAACGTGCCACACCAGGTACAGTTGGGCATTTGTCATTTTCATCATTTACTCCGTCTTTATCTGTATCTGGTATTGGGCAACCACCATATTTTGCTAATCCTTTTACATCAGGGCATTTATCTTCTGCATCAGTAATACCATCGCCATCTCTATCAGGGCAACCCTGTAAAGAAGCCAAACCTTTTACATCAGGGCATTTATCTTGAGAGTCAATAACACCATCTCCATCTCTGTCTTTTGGTGCTTCAACAACTGGTATTGGTGGCGGTGGCGGTGGTGGCATTACTTTTTCTTTACCAATATTTTCGGCAAGGCCTATTGAATAAAATAAATTATCCCCCAATACTTTTTTAGTTAAAGTAAACTTGTATTGTGCCTGTAAAAACAAATAAGTAATACTACTCCAGTTTAGCTGAAGTCCAACTCCTGCCGGAATGTAAGCACCGAAATTACCTGTGTAATACCCGCCGCCAATACCACCTGTTAAAAAAGGAGCCAGTTTTGAATTATCGTTCATAGGGCGGATATTGATTGTTGGTTCCAGTTCCAGGCCTATTTCTGTTTTATTAGATAATCCATTTGCAATTAAATTATAATTATGAAACATTGCGTTTACTTTAGTTGAAAAGTCAACTTTAGGAGTTAACCCTTTCCAATAAGAAAACGATATTCCCTTACTCATGTCTTTTATAGGACTATATACTTTTCCTGTCAGTGGATTTTTAATACCGCTGGGTGCATTAAAATCTGCAAGATTAAAATGAATCCCTCCAAGGGTTCCTTTTGTGGCGTTGTTACTATTTCTCATTTTTTGAGAAAATGCACTGAAGCATATAACTACCAGGGCAGTAATCAAAATTAGCTTTTGTTTCATGTATGGTTAGTTTAAAAACTTTCGGCAATACCTATTGAATAGAAGAGGTTATCGCTTAAAACTTTTTTAGTTAAAGTAAATTTATATTGTGCCTGTACAAATAAATAGGTTGTATTACTCCAATTTAACTGAATACCGCCACCTGCAGGTATGTAAGCGCCAAAGTTTCCGGTATAATAGCCAACTCCAACACCGGTAGTTAAAAAAGGAGCCAATTTTGCACCATCTCCCATCGGACGGATATTTATAGTAGGTTCCAGCTCAATCCCTACTTCTGTTTTGTCAGATAATCCATTGGCAATAAGGTTATAGTTATGAAATATGGTATTTAATTTTGCAGAAAGATCAACTTTAGTTGTAAGCCCTCTCCAATATGAAAAAGATATGCCTTTACTCATTTCTTTAATAGAATTATAGCCACTAGATTTTCCAGGGTCTTTGATGGTGCCTGCTGCTTTAAAATCAGACAGATTAAAATGTAACCCTAAAAGTTGTCCCTTTTTGGTGCTTGTATTTTTCTGTGAAAATACAGCTGTTGTAAATACAGATAATGCAATGAGCAGCGTTAGTTTTAGTTTCATAAACTTAGTTTAGTATAAAAGTAATAGTTCTACAATAGCAAATATAATGTTAAATTTAGTAGATACAAAAATTGGCAACTATTTTATTCTGGTGATTATAGGTTAAAAATCAAACCTTTACCAGTTTCCATTTCCCCTTTTTAAAAATAATAATACTAACTATAGCTAATACTGTTTCTGCAATACCTATTGCAATATATACTCCTGTTGGGCCCATTTTAAGATATTTAGCTAAAAAATAAGCCAGTGGTATTTGCAGCATCCAAAACACAAAAAGATTTATAATGGTAGGGGTTTTAGTATCCCCTGCTCCGTTAAAAGCTTGTGTTACCGTCATGCCATAAGCAAAAAAGATATAGCCAATTGCAAGTATGTGCAGACATAAAGTGCCGGCCTTTACCGCAACTTCATCAGCAGTAAAAAAACGCATCAGTATTTCGCCAAAAAAGAAAAAGATAATGGCTACAAAAGCAAAGAAAATAAAGGAAAGCAATGCACTTCGCCATACCGATTTTTCTGCCCTTTCCGGTTGGCCGGCACCAAGATTCTGCCCTACGAGCGCTGCCGCTGCATTGGCAAGCCCCCAGGCAGGTAAAATGGTAAAAATACAAATGCGAATTGCGGTTATATAGCCTGATGTGGTGGCATCGCCTGATTCTGCAATTATCTTCGCCAAAAATATCCAGCTGCAACTGCCAATTATAAATTGAAACATACCACCAAGTGAGGTACTTATAATACTTTGCATAATAACCATATTGATATTAAACTGTTTTCGCAACAGCTTAATAATTTCTTTTCCATTAAAGAGGTGATAAAACTGATATAATACACCAACTGAACGGCCGCAGGTAGTTGACACTGCTGCACCAAGTACTCCCAATTTGGGAAAAGGCCCAACGCCAAATATCAGTAAAGGATCTAAAATTATATTTATTGCATTAGCTATTAAAAGTGCCCTCATTGCAATAGAAGCATCGCCTGCTCCCCTGAATATGGCGTTGTTTACAAAAAGTAACATGATGACAATATTACCAGTAAGCATAATTTGGGTAAAGCGGTAATTTTCCTGAACTACTTTTTTACTGCCTCCCATAAAAGAAAGGATCTCTGCCGGAAAAAGAAAACCAATAATGCTGATGATTAAAGAAAAAATTACTGCTATAATAATGCCCTGTGCAGCCACATTTGATGCTCCGGTAAAATTCTTTTCGCCGGTTCGCCTGGCCACCAATGCCATTATCCCCATTGCCAATCCCCATGCAATAGAATACAAAATAGTTAGTGCAGCTTCTGTTAACCCTACTGTTGCAGATGCTTCGGGCCCTATTTTATTTACAAAAAAAATATCCACCAATGCAAATACTGATTCTAAAACCATTTCTAATACCATGGGTACCGCCAATAAAAAAATAGCCTTATTAATACTACCTGTAGTAAAATCCTTTACATCGCCGTTAAGTGCCTGTTTAAATAATTTTAAAAAAGAGATTTTATCTGTAAGAAAAGTTTGTGACATTATAAATTAAAGATTAAGCTGTAAAAAGAATAATATAATCCCTCTGAAAAAAATATAAATGAGGAAACTTAAGGAAGTTGAGGGAATAGTAAAACGGCCGCAAATATAAAGCGGCACATGATCCTTAAGTGTATTTAAAACTTCATATTCGTTTAGTTGAAGATTGTAAAACTAATATTTACGGTATTATCTGCAAAAAAAATCTTAATTGCCTTATATTTGCAGCCCAAATAGGGTCCGGTAGCTCAGTTGGATAGAGCATCAGCCTTCTAAGCTGAGGGTCATTGGTTCGAATCCAATCCGGATCACAAAATGAATAAAGCCTGCGTTGCAGACTTTATTCATTTTGTAACTTAACACAACATTAAACTAACCTCTTTCATTCTTTCTGCCGGTATTATTTTAAGGCTAACCAGCTCCCCAAATTTTATCTCTGCCTCTACTGTTGTATTATATGGCACATGCAATTTAAAATGCACATCAATGTTTTTTGGCCATGCAGTATTCGGCAGCAGCAATAGCAATGCCAGTAAGCATGGGGGTAATGGTTTCATCGTAATTATAGTGCGCTAAAAAATTAGTATTATTCCGCTAATTCCCTCCCAAAATTACTTCTCTTTACACTACATAACAAGGCAGGTATTTAGTAAAAAAATGGAAGATATTACTATTTGAAAAGTGAGGTTTGCATTACCGGTTTTGGGATGATGGAAGGATGGATGATTGCGATGCAGATTTTAATACCAGCTTTATATTTTCATGCATCATCGTTGCTGCTTGCCCCGTCCAAAGGCTGGGTCGCAATCACTTTGACGACATACGATTGGAAAGGTTTTATTGAGGGGAGATTAAAGCGAACAGTGAAGGCACCAATCGAAGTGCTTGCATTATTGTTAGCATTAATATTAAAAGTAAAGCTATTTTCAGTTTATCCATTTCGTTTACAATTTTTCTGCAAGTCTACTGGGTATTAAAATGACAGCTACCCTGGGTTTTGTAAAAAACAAATAAATCTCAATTGCATATCTTAACTTCAATATCAGTTTTTAAATCGGCTTCTGTCCGGGCTAATGTAACACGTAATATCAGTACAGCAGAAAACCCTGAATGTTGTATGTAACGATAAACAGAAAATCATGAACCAAAAAAATTTATCAATTCGGCCATTTATTGGAGCTAAAGACTTTGAAATTTCCCGGAGTTTTTATCGGGACCTGGGTTTTCAGGAAAAGGTTTTATCCCATAATATGTCTTTGTTCAAAACAGGGGAAACAGGATTTTATTTACAGGATGCTTACGTTAAGGATTGGATAGACAATACAATGCTTTTTTTAGAAGTAGAAAACGTTGACCAGTATTGGAAGGAACTTTTAGCGTTAAACCTTACAACTAAATATGATGCCGTAAGGTTAACTCCTGTGAGGAGTTATGATTGGGGAAGGGAATGTTTTTTGCACGACCCCTCCGGAATTCTATGGCACTTTGGAGCATTCTTTAAGCAATCATAAATTTATACACTACTAAACAAACTACATCCATCCCGTTTCGCCATGGTATTCATAACAAAACATTTTGTATGCAGGCAAAAGAACCTTGCGAAGGATAAGTAAGTATTGATTTTTTTACGGGCATATATCCATGATTGGGCTGAATTTATTACTAAAGCATTCGGGACTCCGTTCAATGGCATACCATTGTGCAACTTTTATGGAAGCGGAGATTTTTTGTTAATCGTTCGTATTCTAAGGCGAAGATTTTACAATGCAAAAACTTTCGTTTTTTGTATTGTTGTTTATGTATACATTTATAAAACATTCTCATAGAAAGAAAATCAAATTTTGAAAAAAGAGACTTTCGTATATTTATGAGTTGGCTGTAATTATATTTGACACCCTACTATGGACAAAGTAAAAAGAAAGGAAATACTACATCAACTTACTGAAAAGAATTTAGCAGAATTTAGAAAAGGCTTACCAATTGACGAAAAGATATTTCCTCGTCTGTTTAACTTTTTAGATGTTGAATTAGGAGAAAATGGTTGTGACCACACCACCGTATTGACAAAGAAATTCTTAGACAGTAACGGTGTTAAAAATACTACTGTTGTAATTAATTGGTTGGCGGACATCGGCGGTTTCTGCGACTGTGAAATTTTAGTAAACGTCGAAGACCAATTTCAATATCTAAATCCGCCAATTTTTAAGCCATTAAGTAAGACACAGATTAAAAAGCAAAAGCTCAATAGTTTAAAAATAGACTATGGTTTTTGTATAGACAAAATTCCTTCACCGTGGGTTTTGACTGAAATAATTTTGACTGAAAAACCAATTTACACTTTTCAAATTGGCAAAGGGAGCGACTGTGTCGTAAGTTTAGAAACTTCATTTCCGACTGACCAATTTAGCAATGACCAATATTGGTTAGACTTGTGGATTAACGAGACAGAATTAAATTACAACCTTGACGGTTTATTAGTTGAGCGACCTGAAATTGACAATTGTTCTTGCGTTGTTGTGAAATCAAAAAATTGGATACCAGTTTTCTATTGGTTCAAAAGTAACTTGACAGACAAATGGTTTTTAAGAATGAAGACATGTTCAGCCAGACACAAAGGCGACTTTAAAGAGTTTACAAAACTTTTAAACAGCATCCAGGTCGACAGACAATAACTACATCCAACAAAACTTTGCAAAAGCAGGGCTGGTTATAAAATATCCCGCCATCGGCTATACCTGAACGTTGTGCGAAATCCTACTTACTAATGCATCCTAACTTTGCATAGCGTAATATGAATCTTAGGATATTCATAATTGAAGTATTTGTATTATTTTTAAACCATTTTAAAAATTTATTAATATAAAGGCGAAACAGCTTATTATTTTTCTTGTGCTAATCAATTTGACAGTTCTTTTCTATTTGGTCGCAACAACCCAAACTAAATCAAATAACTCACTAAGTGCTTCTCCAATCATACGAGCTCGGGCAATTGAGCTAGTAGATGATAAAGGTCAAAGCCGGGCGCTACTTAACATAGAAGCAAATGGCGAGACTGTCTTTCGTTTAAGGGACGCAAAAGGGACCATCCGGGTTAAATTAGGCGCTTCAGAAGATGGCTCAGCTCTGTTACTTTTAAATAATTCCACAAGACCTGGAATCCATGCTTTAGCGAAGGGTAATGGCACTACCATGACCTTGATTAATAATGATGGTCGGAAGCGGGTTATTGAACCATAACATGCGAATCTAAGGTAATGCCAATCAAAAACTTAAGAAGGATAGAAGGCTTCGCACAACATGAACTGTGTAAAAAAACAAATAAATTTTGATGTTTTTTAAAGTTTAGCTGAACAATAATTCGGTTGATACAAGCTATTGTTTTTTTACCACAGCAAAAACCTGTTTTAAGGGTTTATTACACACTGCTATCAATCCTTGTTTTCCGGTTTTTCCGTTGGCTCTTAAACGTTCATAAAGAGGCTTACAAGCCGGGTTGGTTTTTATCGCATTCAATGAATTTTCCACCTGCAGCAATACTCAACCGTTAGCTGATCCGCCTTCGTGCCTTCACGAACCATTCGCAAAAATCTCCGCTTTAATAAAAGATCAATAAAGTTATTCCGCTGAAGAATGCCAATGAAGCTAAATAGAATTACCGATACTTGTTACTCAAAGGGCAAGCAAAAAACAATACTACCCTCATTATCACTCTTCCAAAAACCACTCATTATGCTGCTCCTGCACACGTACAAAAGTGGTGCGTTTGGTCAGCTCTTTTAAATAGGATGCACCGACATAAGTGCAGGTAGAACGCAGCCCGCCTAAAATATCAAGTATGGTTTCGTTAACCGGCCCACGAAAAGGCATTTTAATCGTCTTACCTTCCGAAGCCCGGTATTCTGCAACACCACCGGCATATTTATTCATCGCAGTTTCGGAACTCATGCCATAAAACAGTTTGTATTTTTTGCCTTGTTCATCTGTTACCAATTCACCACCACTTTCTTCATGGCCTGCCAACATACCACCCAGCATTACAAAATCGGCGCCACCGCCAAAGGCTTTGGCAATATCTCCGGGTACTTTGCAGCCACCATCAGAAATAATTTGCCCGCCAAGGCCGTGAGCTGCATCTGCACATTCAATAATAGCAGATAGCTGCGGATAGCCTACTCCTGTTTTAACCCTTGTGGTACAAACTGAACCAGGGCCAATACCTACTTTAATAATATCGGCGCCAGACAATAATAATTCTTCCACCATTTCTCCTGTTACCACATTGCCTGCAATAATTATTTTTTCGGGATATTTTTCCCTGGCCCATTTTACAAAACTTACAAAGTGTTCGGAATAACCATTGGCCACATCGATGCAGATAAAACGCAGTGATGGGCAGGCAGAAATTATTTGATGCAGTTTTTCCGCATCGGCTTTTGTTGTACCTGTACTTATACAAATATTACCGGTGATGGAAGCCGGAAAAGATTTAATAAAAGCTGTCCATTGATCGATACTGTAATGTTTATGCACTGCTGTTATCAGTTGGTGCTGTGCCAGTGCAGTGGCCATTTGAAAAGTGCCCACGGTATCCATATTGGCGGCAATAACAGGAATGCCTTCCCATTTATTATTACCATGCCTGAAATGGAATTTCCTTACCAGCGAAACTTCTACACGGGATTTAAGTGTAGATCGTTTGGGGCGTATCATTACATCTTTAAAGCCCAGTTTAATTTCATTTTCTATACGCATATAAATATTTTAAAAAGATTTAAATAAATTATCAATGCACTCTTGGATCAATAATACCATAGAGTACATCAGCAACGATATTGATAAAAATAAAAATGCAGGCACTTATTAAAACCGATCCCATTACCACAGGATAATCTAATTTCTCCAGCGCATCCACAGTTATTTTTCCCACACCCTTCCAGCCAAAAATATATTCCACAAAAAAAGCACCGGCCAGTAATTCGGCAAACCAGCCTGTAATAGCAGTTATTACCGGGTTAAGTGCATTACGTAAAGCATGTTTAAAAACAACTTTGGTATTGCTTAATCCTTTTGCATGTGCGGTGCGTATGTAATCCTGGCTCAACACATCCAGCATGGCGCTCCGGGTTAACTGTGTAATAATTGCAAGCGGACGAATGCCCAATGTAAATGCAGGAAGGATCAGATTTTTTATGGTCAAATATTTTTCGCCGGTTACTTCATCAATATCGAACCAGCTGCCGGTTAAATTTAATCCGGTGTATGGATGTAAAAAAACTCCAAAAAAATACGCAATAATAATGGCCATAAAAAAAGACGGTGCAGAAATGCCTGCAATACTTGCAAACACAGCAGAGGTATCTAACCATGTTCCTTTTTTAACTGCGGCTAATACGCCCAGTAAGATGCCGATGACTGTTGCAAATATCATGGCAGCCAATGCCAGCAACAAAGTGCCGGGTAATGCTTCTATCAAAACCTGTCCTACATCTTTTTTGGTTTGGTAACTGCGGCGCAGGTATGGAATTTTTAAACCAAATTTTGTATCGCCGCCAACAAACAATCCTTTCAATTGTTTCTTTTCTATATCTGCTTTGCTATGCACACAAATGGGAGAAACATCGTTAAGGTATAATATAAACTGTTTCCATTTGGGTTGATCGAGGTAGAGATCCTTACGGATATTATCCATTGTTTTTTTATCGCCGGTTTGGCCAACGATCATCCGTGCAGGATCGCCAAAGCCCTGGAACATAATAAAGACAAGCACCACCACACCGAGGAGTACCAACAAAGAGTAGAATGTCTTTTTTAGAATGTGTTTCAATGGTGAATCGTCAATTGTGAATAGTGAATATTTACTTCGAAATCTTATCAAAATCTGCCCAACCCCATTTATTTTTTATTACTGATCCGTTCATTAAGTATAAAGTTGGGTTGGCTCTTGCGGCTGTTTTAATTGCGGTATAATCGCAGATAAGTATGGGGTTGTCAATCCTTTTTCCTGCTATCACTATCGTATATCTTTCCGCTGCTTTTTCTTTTGAGGAAGAAACAATATAGACTTTTTTCCCTTCGGCATTTGCCTGTATAATAAAATATAAATCTTCCATCCATTCTTTTATTGGGTTTTTAATCTGCTGTGGATCTTTTGTAAACAATAAATAATATTCTCCGGGCTGGCTTAACAAAGCTTCTGTAGTATCATTGCCGCTTTGTGTGGTTAAAGAAAAATCATTTATCAATGCTACTTTGCCATTCCCCTTCTCCAATAGTTTTTTATTGGCTTCTTTTACAAATTCCCAGGTGCTGTCGGGTAATTTATCCATACCAAATTCTTTTTGCTCATCCCCTTTCTTATAAAAATAACTGTAATAGAATTTATCGTAAGTGGCATCTTTAGGCGTTTTACGCAGCGCCAGTATATCGTTACCAATTTTGTATGGCAAACAATCTTTTACCGGTAAATGACGCTGCACATAAAATTGCAAATACAAAACTGTTGTTAAAGCCAGCAATACAAATACTGATGAAATAATATTTTTAAACAGCGGCTGAATGTATTTTTTTCCAAAAAGAATTATTATGATCAGTATTGTAAGAATAATATCTTTTGAAAAAGTTTGTATAGGTGTAAGCGGAATACAATCACCAAAACATCCGCAGGCTCTTATCTTACCACTGAATAAAACATAACTGGTTAAGAATGTAAAGAACAAAGTGAGTAGCAACAATAACCAAACAGTTAATTTTTTTTGCCAGCCAATTAACAATGCCATACCCAACACTACTTCCAGCATTATTATAAAAATTGAAAAGCCCACAGCATAATTATGTAACCAGTTCATCAGTTTTGGCAAATAACCATCGGCAGCCCATACTTCAAAAAACTCCTGCATCTTGTAGGCCAGCCCCAAAGGGTCGATAGCTTTTACCAATCCGGAAAAAATGAATAGTGTACCAACTAAAACCCTTGCTATGTTTACTAATACTTTCATTCGTTTTCTTTTTTGTCTATTGTACATAGAGCATTGTTAATAGTAAGTACAAGCTCCTTTTTTCCATGGACTATGGTCTATCGACCATGGATATTTTCTTCAATCAATATCAATGCAAATACAGCGTAATTAATAATGTCGTAAAAATTAGCATCAATGCCTTCGCTGATGATGGTTTGTCCTTTATTAGCTGCAATTTGTTTGATGCGTAATATTTTTGCCAGTGTAAGGTCAACAAAACTTTCCTTGCTCATCTCCCGCCATGCTTCACCATAATCATGATTCTTATCCTGCATTAAATTTTTGGCTGTGGCAATTTTTTCATCATACAATTGCTGTACGGTTTCTACCGGCAGGTCTTCCACTTCATCATCATGAATATCCAGTTGTATCAAACCAATAATGCCATAATTCAATATGCCTTTAAACTCACTGATGATATCATCGCCAATTTTTTGTTCGCCTTTTTGCTGTATGGTGCGGATGCGTTTTGCTTTAATGTATATCTGGTCGGCAACAGAAATAATTCTGTACACCCGCCACGAAGTGCCGTAATCTTTTGTTTTATTCAAAAATACTTCCCTGCATAATTGTACTGCATTGTCGTATTGTACAATAGTATCGCTCATTATTAATTAGTCTTTTTCGGCTGTGGTTTTAAAATTGGTTTTGCCTTAACTGCTTGTTTTGTTTTTGGCTGTGGTGTGATTGCTTTCTTTACTTCAACTTCGGGTTCAGGTATAAATCCGGGTTCGTTGCTTACTTTAATAACGTTCATATCAAACACCAATATTTCATCGGGTTGTATTTCCGGCATTCTGCCCGCTTTACCATAAGCCAGAGCTGATGGAATATAAATAGTAGCCAAAGTTCCTTTTTTCATTTGCAGCAATGCATCAGGCCATCCGGCAATAATACCACTCAACTGTCCTACCGGTACATCATAAGGACTTACATGATTGAATTTAGGGTCTGTATTAGAATCAAATACCTTCCCGTTTTTAAATGATTTACCTGTATAATTTAATGTGGCAATATTACCTGGAACCAATTTTTTACCGGTACCTTCTTTTTTAATTACCACATAAGTACCCCAGTTGGTTTTAATGGCTTTGAGTTTGTTTTTTGCCAGGTAAGCTTCAATCAGTTTGCTTTCTGCTGCAATCAGTTCTTTATTACCAGCCAGGTTTTTTTGTATCTGTTCTAACTGTTTTTTATGTGCCCTTCCCTTTGCAACCTGCATATGCGATTGTTGTGCACTGTCTGTTTGTTCTTTTGTAGTAAATACACCTGATATGCGGTAAGTCTGGTAAATAAATCCGCCTTTCTGCATAAATGGTGCAACCTGGCCTTTCGCCATTATACTGTCTGTTGATAATCTTAGCACAACACTATCGCCGCTGCGGATATTAATGAACGATTCTTTAAACGGACTTGGAAAACCTGCGGTATCATAAATACCATATTGGGGCATGCCATCTTCGTAGGTGCTGAATAAAAGGCTGTCTTTATAAGTAGCTGTCACATTTAATTCCATAAAATTTCCGGTCACTAATTTTATTCCGGCAGGCGAGGCATATATTTTATATTCTGATCCGTCGGCTGCTTTACTGAATTGAAGGGTATCGGGATTTGTTTGCGCAATAGTGTTTACTGAAATAATAATAAACATTAAAAAAAAGGAAGTTTTTCTCATTTAATTTTTTGAAGTTTGTATAATTGTTTTAACACCAAAAATAATTGAATTACACCAATGTTTACATTAAACTGTAAGGGTAAATTATTAGTACTGGATTTCCCCGTAATTATGGGCATCATAAATGCCACTCCCGATTCTTTTTATAAGGGTAATATTAACGATGATATGCTGCTGCTGGCAGAAAAGATGATAACAGACGGCGCCGCTATTCTGGATATTGGCGGGCAGAGTACCAGGCCGGGAAGCGAAAGGATTTCTACAGATGATGAATTAAAAAGAGTGATACCGGTTATACAACTGATACATCAGCATTTTCCCGATACGATAATTTCTGTTGATACCTACAGCAGCAAAGTTGCTGGTGGCGCTGTTGAGGCCGGTGCATCAATTGTAAACGATATCAGCGCAGGAAATATGGACGATGCCATGCTGCAAACCGTTGCTGCATTAAAAGTACCTTATGTGTGTATGCATATGCAGGGCACACCAGCATTAATGCAAAAAGAACCGCATTACAACTACGTGGTTACAGCAGTGCTTGATTTTTTTATTGCCAAAATTGAGCAATGCCAAAAAGCTGGTATTACAGATATTATTATCGATCCGGGCTTTGGCTTTGGCAAAACAATTGAACACAATTTTTCTTTATTAAAAAAGATGAGTGCATTTGGTATTTTAAATAAACCGGTACTGTCAGGCATTTCAAGGAAAAGCACTATTTACAAAACATTACACACCACTGCAGACAAAGCATTAAACGGCACTACAGTTTTAAATACCATGGCATTAATGAATGGTGCTTCAATATTAAGAGTGCACGATGTAAAAGAAGCTAAGGAAGCAATTACCTTATATATGGCTTATAAAAAAGCGCCCTGAAGACCAGGACGCTTTAAATAAATTAAGGTTATAAATTATTTCCCTCTTTTTTCCATTTCTGCCTTAACCCTTGGGTTTGCATTTTTCAGGCTGTCCATTGCTTTTTCCTGTGCTGCTTTCATTTGTTTTTCCTCTTCCTGTTGTTTTGCCATTTTAGCTTCTTCGCTGATAACATCCGCCACTTCTATATCAAAAATCAGAATTTCATCTCCTTTAATTTCCGGCATTCTGCCTTGTTTACCATATGCCAATGAAGAAGGAATGTATACAATAGCTTTAGCACCTTTTTTTAGTTGCAGCAATGCATCTATCCATCCGGGGATAACACTATTTTGAGTACCCAGCTGAGATATGGCTACATCTAAAGGTTGTACATGTTTAAATTTAGGATCTATATTAGAATCAAATACGCGGCTGCTGTCGAATGATTTTCCGGTGTAATTTACTGAAACCACATCTTTAGAAGTTATTGCTGCACCAGTACCTTCGGCCTGAATTGCTACATAAGTAC
>JAYVPT010000018.1:0-7948 GCA_043757165.1 Ferruginibacter sp. | reverse complement strand
TGCTATCATTAAAAGTTACAACCCCTCCTACACTTGATGGGATCATTGATGCCTCTTGGGCAAACTGCCAGAAATTAACTGCAGTTGTAACAGTGCCCGATCCGGGGAATGATTATTTTAAAGGTTATGTTGGTAATGCTTATACAGTTACCATGAGAACAATGTATGACGCCACTAAAATTTATTTCCTGGCCGAATGGAATGATGCTACAAAGAGTTTAAACAGGGATCCCTGGTACTTTGATCCAACCACTAAAACATGGATGGAGGAAAACAGGAAACCAATTTTTGATGCTGCAGGCAATAAGATCAGGGATGCATTTTATGAAGATAAATTTGCAATGCTTTGGAATGTTAATAATTCTGTAGCAGCCTTTAATACAAGTGGATGTTATGCTACCTGCCATACTTCATTAGATCCATTAACTCATGGTGGAGCTACAGGTCGGCATTTTACCGGCAGCAGTACAGAGTTTATTGATATGTGGCATTGGAAATCTGTAAGAACAGGATTGCCCAGCAGCCAGGTAGATGATCAATTACAAAACAATACAGAATTTGATTTGGCTGATGGTGGAAGACACGGTGATCCAAAAGCATCCGGCGGATATGCAGATAATGTACAAACACTTCCTGTTACAGGAGGCACTGCTGGACAAACTGCCAATGTTCCAAAATATTTTGTTCCGGGTAGTACCAATTATTACTGGGTATTAAAAAGTGACCAGGTTGCAGGAACTGCAAAATTAATAACCGCAGTTGATATGAATGGAATTCTTTACTACAGTGGTGGAACAATTGATCCAAATACAGACACGCAGTTTCAACGCAACGGCGCAACAACGGGTTCAAAATGTATTCCCAGTGTGTGTGATGTTGCACCATTTGTAGGTGACAGAGGTGATATTGATGCTAAAGCAATTTATACCGGAAATGGTTGGATACTTGAATTCAGTCGCAATTTGCTTACAACAAGTAGTGAGGCAGGTAAATCTGATGTTCAATTTGATGTTACCAGTGATTATGTATTTGGTATGGCAGTTTTTGAGAATGCAGCCATTGCACATGCAATCAACTCAAAATTTACTTTAAAGTTTCAAAAATAAAAACACCGTCATTGCTAATTTATAAAACATAAAATCATGTTACGCAATAAAATAATAGTGTGGTCTGTGTTGGCTGGTGCAGTTGTATTCTTATTAGCGGGATGTTACAAAGATAAGACCGTGATTTTTGATTCCGGTACGGAAATAACAAGACCAGTAAGTTTTACCACCGATATCATCCCCATTTTCAACAAAAGTTGCAGTATCAGCGGGTGTCATATTAGCGGAAGCAAATCACCTGATTTAAGTGCTGCCAATGCATTCACTTCTTTAACAACCGGAAATTACATAAATACAAGCGACCCGCAATCCAGTGTAATTTATTTATGGATGTCAGGCAAAAAAAGTACTCCAATGCCCATTGGTGGTATCAATAGAGATTACAATGCCCTCATTCTTGCATGGATAAAACAAGGTGCCCAAAACAATTAAAAAAAAAATCATGAAAAAGTATATGAATATTCACTTGTCACTTATACAACGCAGTTGTTTTGCCCTTGTGTTACTGCTATGCATTAACCCGGGCAATATACTTGCACAGGACTCTACAGAAGCCCCCGTTGTAAAAAAAGTAAAGACTGTTAAAAATACATTTGGAAGTGTATGGATAATGGATAATCAAACTGTAATGGTACCCATTAAAGGAACACTGGAAATGGATATACAACACCGCTTTGGAACAATAGAGAACGGAAGAAAAGATGTGTGGGGAATATTTGCCCCATCTAATATCAGGATCGGGATGAGTTATTCTCCTTTAAAAAAATTATTGGTTGGTGCCGGTATAACCAAAGAAAGAACACAGGCCGATTTTAATGCTAAATATGCATTATTGCTGCAAACCCCGGGTAAAATACCTGTAAGTGTTACTTATTTTGGAAATGTAGTAATTGATGCAAGAGACAAAAGTAATTTCCGTTTTACTGCACACCGTTTTTCTTATTTTAACCAACTGATCATTGCCCGTAAAATAACCAATAAATTTTCTGCACAGGTATCGCCCAGTTTCTCCTGGTTTAATAATATAGAAGGGTACGTAGATAAGAATAGCGTAATACAGAAAAAAATGAAGAATGGCCATTTTGCCATCTCCACTGTAGGCAGGTATAAAGTAACAGAAAAATCTGCTGTTATTGCAGGGTACGATCAGCCATTAACACAGCACCCAACCAATAACCCTCATCCTAATATTTGTTTTGGTTTTGAAACAACTACCAGTTCACATGCCTTCCAGGTATTTATGGGAAATTATTATGGCATAATACCACAAAGCAATAATATGTTCAATCAAAATGATTATACCAAAAGCCAGTTTGTTATTGGTTTTAACATTACACGCTTGTGGAATTTTTAAATTTTCAGGTAATTTTATAAAGCAGGGTTTTAATTAATAATTAAAAAAAATAAATGAAAACAAAAGCAGTGATTGTAATTCTTATAACAGGATTTATAGCAACCGGTTTTACTTTAAAACTTAATGATCAAAAACCATGGCCTGTGCCTGATGCTACAAAAAACAAAAAAAATACTGTAGCCGGTAATGCAGAGTCTGTTGCCGCAGCTAAAACATTATGGAATACACATTGCAAATCATGTCATGATGCCAAAGGGTTGGGTGATGGAAGTAAAGCTGCCCAGTTAAAAACCGAACCAGGAGATTTTTCAAAAGCCACAACTCAATCCCAAACAGATGGTGTACTATTCTATAAACTATCTGAAGGACGTGATGATATGCCAAATTTTAAAAAGAAAATTCCGGATGAAGATGAAAGATGGAGCCTTGTAAATTTTATCAGAACATTAAAAAAATAATATTTAAATAAATAAGGAACGGCTCCCTTATTGAGCCATTCCTTATTTATACCGTTAATGCCATCGATTCTTCTTATTTGTGTTATAAAAAAATTTGAAATTGTAAATTATAAGTGTTTTAAAAACCGGAAGTTCAGCTTATAATATTTCTTACTTATTGGCTTGATAATTGTTCGAAAATATGTAAGCAATAACCAGTTAATGATAACCCGAATTTAAAGCAAATTCTTTTAATAATTAAAAACAAAAAACAAATGAAAACAAAAGCAATAATTGCAACTCTTATAACAGGATTTATTGTAACAAGTTTTACATTAAAACTGAATGATCAAAAACCATGGCCTGTACCAGATGCAGCTAAAAATAAAAAAAATCCTGTAGCTGCTGATGCACAAACCATCGCAACCGGTAAAACACTTTGGAATACACATTGTAAATCCTGCCATGGTGCAAAAGGCCTTGGAGACGGATCCAAAGCTGCCCAGTTAAAAACCGAACCTGGAGATTTTTCAAAACCTGTTGTTCAAACTCAAACAGAAGGATCATTATTTTATAAATTATCCGAAGGCCGGGATGATATGCCTTCATTTAAAAAGAAAGTTCCCGATGAAGATGACAGGTGGAGCCTTGTTAATTTTATGAGAACATTAAAAAAATAGATCTTCATAAAAAAGACTCAGTTACTGAGTTTTTTTTATGCCCTGACTTATCAATTCATGATCAAAATCATATTGGCTGCTGAGATAAATAATACAATAAAGAAAAATCCTCCGGTAGCTTTACTTTCAATAATTAATTAACCATTATGCAAGCATCTCAAAAGCCCCAGTCAAGAAAAAAATTCCTGCTGTGGAGCGTTGTACTTGTTGGTTCAGCTACAATATTCAAATTTATAAAAGGAAAAAAGAAAGAGGAAAGTAACACTGTAAAAATGCTTACCGAGGATGGTCGTTTGGTAGAGATTGATAAAAGTATGCTTACTTCCGTTAGTAAAAAAATTACTGACGATGAACTGAAAACCTGGGTAAAAAAATAAAACTACACATCATTAAAATTAATATCAATGAGCTGTAATTGTGGTGATAACAACTGTAATACAAATTCAAGGCGGGATTTTCTACGGACCGGTTTACTGGCAACTGCTGTATTAACGGGTTGCAGTGATAAAAAAAATCCATTTTCTCCTGAAGATCAGGTAGCTCTTACCGGACAGAAAGTAAAATTGCTATCTGTAAACGGGGAAGTAATAGAAATAGACAAAGCTTTCCTGAAGCCTGTACCTGAAATGCCCCATTTAACCAATGCTCAGGAAAGAATAGGAATACCCGGGAAAAAATTTGTGATGGTAATTGATTTGGCCCGGTGCAAAAATTTAAAAAAATGTCAAAGTGCCTGCAATCATATGCACCAGGTACATCCCGGACAAAACTGGATAAAAGTTTTGAATATGGAAGATGCCGATCATACTGCACCTTACTGGCAACCTACTACCTGCATGCATTGTGATGAACCGCCTTGTGTAAAAGTTTGTCCTGTAGATGCCACTTTTAAAAGGCAAGATGGCATTGTGCTCATTGACAGTGACCGTTGTATTGGTTGCCGTTTTTGCATGGCGGCCTGTCCATATACAACCAGGGTATTTAATTGGGACGAACCTATATTGACAAGGGAAGTTGCCGAAATGGATTATTCCTGCGAAACCAGTACCCCACAAAAAAGAGGAACTGTAGGCAAATGTGATTTTTGCCCCGACATGACAAGAAAAGGAGAACTGCCACACTGTGTATCTGCCTGCCCTAATGGTGTATTCATGTTTGGCGATATGAATGAAGATTCGGTAACTAACGGTGCGGAAACTTTCCGCTTTAGCGATTTAATAAAAGACAAAGCCGGGTATAGATTAATGGAAGACCTGGGTACCAAACCAAGGGTTTATTATTTGCCTCCTGTAAACCGCAATTTCCCTTTTGAATCAGGGCTTGAAAATGAAAATACTGAAGACAAAAAGAATCACTAAAAATAATTTACTGTGGAAAAATCAACTCAACTAACAAGTGAACAGGTAATCGAGGACTTACTTCCCCAAAAATTTGGTACGAAAGGAAAAATATGGACTATCATTTTGATATTAATCTGCATAACAGGCGCTTTTGCTTATTACCGGCAACTGAAAAACGGACTGATAGTAACTAATATGAGGGATTATGTATCCTGGGGCATTTATATTTCCAACTTTGTTTTTTTTGTAGCCATCAGCCTTGTGGGATCATTGATAACTGCAATTTTCAGACTTGCAAGGGTACCCTGGCGTACACCATTGACAAGGATATCAGAAATGATAGCAGTATCAGCTATTACGTTTGCTGCATTGATCATTATTGTGGATATGGGGCGGCCTGAACGTTTGCTTAATTTATTTCTGTACGGACGGCTTCAATCACCCATTGTATGGGATGTAATTGTTATCAGCACTTACTTCTGCATCAGCCTTTTTTTATTGTATATTACTTTGATACCGGACATCGCCATAATGATAAAGGCAAAAGATAAACTCGGTAAACCATTTGCAAAATTATATCGCTGGCTTGGTTCATTCTGGAAAGGTGATGATGCAGCTCAGGAGAAAATCAGGGACAGGATCATTACCGCACTTTGTATTCTGATTATACCTGTGGCATTTTGTATTCATACCGTTACCTCCTGGTTATTTGCAACTACTTACCGGCCCGGTTGGGACAGTACCAACTTTGGCGCCTATTTTGTTTCGGGTGCCTTTTTGGTAGGTGCAGGCGGAGTAGTGGTAGCAATGTATGTATTCCGTAAATCATACCATCTTGAAAAATACATAACTGATATGCATTTTGATAAAATGGGCCGGCTTGTTGTATTACTGGCACTGCTATATCTTTATTTTAATATAAATGAATACCTGGTACCTGCATTCAAAATGAAAAAACCGGAGGCGGCTCATTTAACACAATTGTTTACCGGTGAATATGCGCCCATGTTTTGGTTTGCAATAATGGTGGGTATGATCATCCCGATTTTTATTCTTTTATTCAAAAAAGGAAGAAGGCCGGTGCCGCTGTTTGTTGCAGGGGTGATGGTAGTTGTAGGTGCCTGGTTTAAACGTTACCTTATTGTAACACCAACCTTATTGCATCCGCTTTTACCAATGCATGATGTTCCTGCAAACTATCACTATTATTTTCCCAGCTGGGAAGAGTGGGCCATTTCGATGGGTTCATTAGCAGGCGCTTTACTCATCATTACTTTTTTGGCAAGAATGTTTCCAATCATTTCAATTTATAAAACATTAACTGACGATAATGAAAAAGCTGACTAAAAATAATTACATTTTCCTGTTTTTCTTTTTCTCTTCCATGCTGTTAAGTAAAGGGCTTTTTGCACAGGATGATTCTATCCCTGCAACTCCGGTTGTAAAACTGCATTATTTCAATAACAATAACAGCCTGCAATATCTGTTACTTGAAAGTATGTTGAAAAAAGGGAAGATATTTACGCCGCAAAAGAACAAAACATACGAGTTGTATCTTGACAGCAGCATTGCCGAAAAGTTAATTGCAAAAATACAGACCAATGAAAACGGAAAAGCCAAAGTATTTATACCACCGCCATTAAAAATTGCCTGGGATGCCTTACCTAAGCATACTTTTATTGTAAAGGCCGGCGACGGAGAAGTGATTGCTGATTACGCTATCACCAAAGCAAAGATCACACTGGATACTTCAACAACAGATGGAGTACGAAGTATTACTGCTGCTGTAATGAACCTGGTGCATAATGAGTGGATGCCCGCAAAAGATGTGGAAATGAAACTGGGAATACAGCGTAATGGAAGTATTCTTTCTGCCGGAGATGAAGCAACCTATACCACTGATTCAAGTGGTTCGGTTACTGTTGAATTAAAAAAAGACAGTATGCCCGGCGACATGAAAGGGAATTATGTACTTGCAGCACGTGTGGAAGATAATGACCAGTTTGGAAACCTGTTGGTGGAAAAAACTGTACCCTGGGGAGTTGTTACAAAACCAGATACCAATTTCTTTGATCAACGGACTTTATGGTCTACCCGCTTTAAAACACCCTACTGGCTATTGCTGATAGCCTATTCAATTGTTATAGGCGTTTGGGGTACACTGATCTATTTAGTTATTCAATTCTTTAAAATTAAAAAGCTGGGCGTTCCACTTATTACTAAAACCGGCTCTGTTAATTCGGGAAAAACGAAATGATTTAGAATATTTTTATTTTATGTCGCCTGGATATTTGAGCTACTTTCCGATACAAAAAGTAACGATACCTGTATTTATTGATGTTTGAGAGGACGGGCAACAACCGGGCAACATGAAAACATAATCAAAGGAAGACAAGGATAAAATCTTTTCAAATTAAAAAACAGAAACTGTTTTGTAGTGTCCTCTCCTGTTATTTCGCACAAATGTATTGATAATTTGGAAATCCCTTAATGCTTCACAATAATATTTACTGTATGGTTTTGCATAACCTTCACTGATCATTAATTCATTTAAGCAAGTACCATCTCCAAGAAAAACATAGGCCAGTGTTCTGCCATAAGCATCGATACCATTTCGTTTTTCCATTTGTATTGTTACAGAAGTTCCGACCGGAGCAATTGAATTTAAAAAAGTTTTTGATTGTTGTCCTAACGATAAAAGTAATTGACCAGGCAAGTGTGTTTCTCTTTCATCCTGTTGCAGTTTTTTAGACCTTTTTATTTCTGGTGCATCAATACCTAAAAATCTTATTTCCTCTTCCTGCTTATTAAAAATATTCATTACAAAAATGCCATCCCCATCAACCACTTTAGTGATTTTGAGGTGCGTTTTTATAATTGCCTGTCCGTATGCTTTGAATTGCATCATCTTGCTTCGTTTAACTAACTGAAATTCAGCGTATTGCAATGTAAATTTGTATTGAAAAAATGAATTTTCAAAATTAAAATTTAATATCATGGCAAAGCAAACAGGTTTAGTTCGTTACTCTGG
>JAYVPT010000017.1:0-75960 GCA_043757165.1 Ferruginibacter sp. | reverse complement strand
TTTTTTGTAGTAGAATCTTTGGCAGTAAAATCGCCACCCACAACAATAATTATTCTTTTCTTTTTAACAGCTTTTACTGCAACTGAGTTTGCACCCGTAGTTTCTTTTCCCTGTAATATGGGCATATCAATTTTTTTATCACGGATAAACATACGTGACCGGAGGCCGCCTGTTACAAAAACGGCTTCACTTAATTTTAACGCAGCTATGTTAGTACCGCTTGATGCAAAGCAGGCTTCGCCTTTTTCTGCAACAGGATAATATTGCTCAGGAATTGTCCTCCAGGTATTGCCGCCATCAAAAGTTCTTGCAATAAAAAATTTATTATCTATCGGGTCGCCAATTACAATACCACTCCTCTCATTCCAGAATTTCATGGCATCTAAAAACATGCCCTTGGTATTATTTACATAAACCGCTTTCCAATTATCGCCACCATCCGTTGTTTTTAAAATATAGGCTGGCTCGGCAATGCCCATTATTATTGCTGTGCTGGCATCAAAAGCTTCTATATCCCTGAAGTCAGTTTTCTCAAACCCCTTAACCGTTATCCATGTAAAAGTATCACCACCATCAATTGATTTGCCTACTGTTCCTTCGCTGCCGCTCACCCAAATGATCTTATCATTCACCACACTTAAACCACGTAAGGAAGTTTTTTTATCTTTTACCAATACCTGTACGGTTTGAGCCTGTAAAAAAATAATTAAAAAGTAAAAGCTAAACAAGAGGATAAGCTTTTTCATGTTGCACATGGTTTTTTAAATAAGCGAATTGTCATTTTGGGTTATAGAGTCAATGCCTTCCATATAGTCTTTTGATAAAGCTTGTTTTTTACGTATTGCCCTGCGTACTAATTTTATAGCAATAATAAAAGAAGCCAGTGCCCCTGCAAAACGTACTGCAGTATTACCCAAAAATAAAAAGAAATCGAATGAGCCATGAAAAATTACCGGCCATAAAATAGCCAGGAAAAAATAATAGAATCTTTTTGCAGGATGAAATTTTGCAAGGCCAACATGGTAACCCATCAGCACAGCAAAAGTGGCATGTGCCGGTACCGATAAAAACATTCTTGTAATGCCGGTGCCAATGCCATGTTCCAGTACATAACTAATATTTTCCAATGTGGCAAAGCCCATGCCCACCATTACCGCATACATAATGCCATCAAAGGGATCGTCAAAAACTTTTTTTGGATAAGCAAAAAAACGAAGCACTAAAAATTTACTGCCTTCTTCACTTAAAGCTACAATGCCGTAAGCTAATATGGCAACGGATGTCAAAGATGCGTTGCTTAAATTTTCGGTAGAAGCACCAAAAGTCAGTTGAATAATTATTGCAGGTATAATGCTGAGCATGCCCAAAACAAAACTCATGATCAATAAACCCAGCGGTTCTTTATTGTACCTGTCTTTAAAGTAAATAAAAATGCAGATAGTAATACCGGGTGCAACAGCTAATGCCAATAAGCCCATAACAAAGAAGAGTTTTTGTGTTACTTTTGAACAAGTTAGAATAATTTTACGATTAGCCAAATAAATTGCCAGTTTATGAGTCATGATCATTTGCCCTTAGATAAAAGTACCCTCGACTTTGAGCAGGTAAAAAACCTGTTAGCATTAAATCAGTTAGTTTCCATTACACCTGATGCCACAAAATGCATTACCCAATGCCGGGATTATTTAGATAAAAAATTAAATAGCGGCGACGGATTATTTTACGGTATCAATACTGGTTTTGGTTATTTGCAAAATGTAAAAATCGATAATACGCAATTACACCAATTGCAAAGTAATTTGCTGCAGTCGCATGCCTGCGGGCTGGGGGAAGAAGTTCCTAAGGATATTGTGAAGCTGATGATGATGCTGAAAATAAAATCGCTCAGCTATGGCCATTCCGGTGTTCAGCTTGATACAGTAAAAAGATTAACGGAGATGTACAATAACGATGTGCTGCCGGTAATTTATACACAGGGCTCATTGGGTGCCAGTGGTGATCTTGCACCGCTATCGCATTTAAGTTTACCATTGATTGGTTTAGGGGAAGTTAATCACACTGGAAAAAAATATAAAACACAGGATATTTTAAAAAAATTTGGATGGGAACCCATTATACTGCAAAGTAAAGAAGGCCTGGCATTAATAAACGGTACACAATTCATGAGTGCTTATGGTATGCATAATTTAATACAGGCCGAACGGCTATTGCGCTGGGCCGATATTATTGCCGCCATTTCCTTTGATGCATTTGATTGCATCATGGAGCCACTGCATCCAAAAATTCATTCTATCCGCAGCCATAAAGGGCAGGTTGATACTGCAGCAGCAATCAGTAATCTATTAAATGGCAGTGCCATTGCCGCACAAAAAAAGCAACAGGTGCAGGATCCTTATTCTTTCCGTTGCATACCACAGGTGCATGGTGCCACCAAAGATACTTTCGATCATGTGGTGGGTGTGTTTGTAAAAGAGATTAATTCGGTAACTGATAATCCCAATATTTTTCCTGATGATGATTTGATAGTGAGCGGTGGCAATTTTCACGGCCAGCCACTGGCGTTATGTTTAGACTTTTTAGCCATTGCCATGAGTGAACTCGCCAACATTTCTGAACGGCGTACTTATCAACTCATCAGCGGACAAAGAAGCCTGCCTTTGTTTTTGGTAAAAGATGCTGGCCTCAACAGCGGCTTTATGATTCCGCAATACACGGCCGCAGGCATTGTAAGTGAGAACAAACAATTGTGTACGCCTGCAAGTGTGGATTCAATTTCATCAAGCAATAACCAGGAAGATCATGTTAGCATGGGTGCCAATGCCGCCACCAAATGCAAACGTTTAATGGATAATGTGGAAAAAGTTTTGGCCATAGAATTATTAACTGCGGTGCAGGCGCTGGAATTCAGACGGCCATTAAAAAGTTCGGATGTAGTGGAAGCTATAGTTGCTGATTTTAGAAAAGAAGTGAGCTTTAATGATGCCGACAGGGTGTTACATGATGATATGATAAAGGCAATAGATTTTTTAAAGAAAGATTTTAGTGCTGAAGCGCAAAAATAGAACAGGCCACAGATCACACAAACTTTTTCTTAACGATATCAGCCAATTGTATTCATCTGTTCAATCTGTGTAATCTGTGGCAAACCATATTGCGAAACAATATCAATAATCTTATAAATTAATTTAAGCCATGCTTGAATCACGAGAAAAAATAATTCTGTTTGCATTCTTACTGTGTACTTTTTTCACAGGCTTTGCACAAAGTAAAATTTGGTCTGCAGACAAAGCTAATGTATGGTATGCAAAACAAGGCTGGTTAGCAGGTGCCGATTTTTTACCAAGCACTGCCATCAATCAATTGGAATTATGGCAGCAGGCAAGTTTTGATACTGCCACCATTAATAAAGAGTTAGGTTGGGCCGCTAACATTGGCATGAATGTAATGAGGGTGTACCTGCACGACCTTGCATGGAAAGCAGATGCCAAAGGATTAAAAAAAAGGATGGACAAATTTTTATCCATCGCTGCAAAACATAAAATAAAAATACTCTTCTGCATTTTTGATGATTGCTGGAATCCGGATCCTGCCATTGGCAAACAACCCGAACCCAAACCCGGCGTACACAATTCCGGTTGGGTACGCAGCCCGGGCAAATCTGTGCATAATAATCCAGCACAATGGAGTTACCTGAAACAATATGTAACAGATATCTTAACCCGTTTTAAAAATGATGACCGCATTTTAATGTGGGATCTTTATAACGAACCTGCCAACAGCAGTTATGGAATGGGTTCGCTTCCCTTATTAAAAAAAGTATTTGAATGGGCATGGGCAGTAAGGCCATCGCAACCATTAACAGCAGGCGTTTGGTTCATGGGTTTTCCGGAAGTGAATGCTTTTCAATTAAATAATTCGGATGTAATAACTTTTCATAATTATGATGATACGGTATCAATGAAAATGGCGATCGATACTCTGCAAAAAAGAGGCAGACCGGTTATTTGTACAGAGTATATGGCAAGAAGGAATAACAGTAAATTTGAAACGCATTTGCCGATATTAAAACGCTATAATGTTGGCGCCATTAACTGGGGCCTGGTAAGCGGAAAAAGCAATACCATTTTTCCATGGGGTAGTAAAGAAGGCAGCCCCGAACCCAATCCATGGTTTCATGATGTGTTTAGAAAAGATGGTACACCTTATGATGTGAAGGAAGTGGAATTAATAAAACAACTAACAATGCATGCAAAGCCACAACGATAAAATACAAAGACTCAAATATCTTTACGCCTTTGTTTACTTAGCGTCTTTGCGTGAAAAATAAAAAGCGATAATCCAACAAATCAGATAAATCTTTTAATCATGGTTCAGACAGAAAAAAAGTACGATGCCGTAAAATACAAAACCCCAACCGGTACCAAACTAAACTGCAAAGGCTGGATACAGGAAGCCGCATTAAGAATGCTATTGAACAACCTCGATCCTGAAGTAGCCGAACGCCCCGATGATCTGATTGTGTATGGCGGCAGGGGGAAAGCAGCCCGGAATTTTGAAGCACTAGATAATATCATTGCTGCATTAAAAGTATTGGAGAATGATGAAAGCCTGTTGATACAAAGCGGGAAACCGGTAGGCATTTTAAAAACACATAAAGATGCACCACGTGTGCTCATTAGTAATTCGCAACTGGTACCCAACTGGGCCAACTGGAAACATTTTGAAGAACTGGAAAAAAAAGGCCTGATGATGTATGGGCAAATGACAGCAGGCAGCTGGATATACATCGGCAGCCAGGGAATTGTACAAGGTACTTATGAAACATACGCTGCCATTGCTGATAAACATTTCGGTGGAAGTTTGAAAGGCACACTAAATGTAACCGCAGGCCTTGGCGGCATGGGCGGTGCCCAACCGTTAGCCATCACCATGAATGAAGGTGTGGCTTTAATTGCCGAAGTGGAAGAGTGGCGTATTGACAAACGCATTGAAACAAAATACCTCGACGAAAAACATACCAATATTGATGATGCCATAAATGCGGCCATGCATTACCGAAAAACCGGCGAGGCAAAAAGTATCGGCGTTTTATGTAATGCTATACACCTGTTAGACCGGTTGATCCAAAGAGAGATCATTCCTGATACATTGACCGACCAAACCAGTGCACACGATCCGTTGATAGGTTATGTACCACACACTTTAAGCAATGAAGAAGCTAATGTATTGCGTGAGCAAAATCCTGAACATTATATTGAATTGAGTTACGAAAGCATGCATCTGCATGTACAATTGATGTTACAACTAATGGATAAAGGTGCCATTACTTTCGATTATGGCAATAACATCCGTGCCCGTGCACAGGAGTACGAGCAAAGAACTACCAACCACCAACCACAAACTACTAACTATAAACCGGGCCGTAGTTTTGATTTCCCTGGTTTTGTCCCAGCCTACATCCGCCCATTATTTTGCGAAGGTAAAGGGCCTTTCCGTTGGGCAGCATTAAGTGGCGACCCAGAAGATATTGCGGTTACCGACGAACTCATCATGAATATGTTTCCCAATAATGCCGGTATGTTACGCTGGATGAAAATGGCGCAGGAAAAAATTGCCTTTCAGGGATTGCCTGCACGTATTTGCTGGCTGGGCCAGGGCGAAAGGGAAAAAGCAGGATTAGCATTTAATGAATTAGTAAGAACTGGAAAAGTAAAAGCACCCATTGTAATTGGCCGTGATCATTTAGATACCGGAAGTGTGGCATCTCCCAACAGGGAAACCGAAGCCATGCTTGATGGCAGCGATGCAGTTGCCGACTGGCCCATATTAAATGCATTGGTAAACACAGCAGGCGGCGCAAGCTGGGTAAGTTTACATCATGGTGGTGGCGTGGGTATGGGCTATTCTATTCATGCAGGAATGGTGATTGTTGCAGATGGCACAAGAGATGCGGAAGAAAGATTGAGGAGAGTGTTGAGGAATGATCCGGGAATGGGGGTGATACGCCATGCGGATGCAGGTTATGAAATTGCAAAAGAGACGGCGAGGGAACATCACTTGGATATAAAGGTAAGGTTGAAATAAAACGATATATTAGTTGGAGAAAAATTAACTGATCATTTTCGTGGAGTCAAGAAAATGATATAGCTGACTAAAGTCGAGAAACTGAAACTTAAACATAGCATTATTCTTATCTTAGCTATTGCAGATAAGTTGAAATAATAATTCAGAAACTAAAAACTAAAACTAACATATGAAATCAGTATTTTTCTGCGGCGTACTGCTGCTCTCATTTCAATTAAGCCAGGCACAATTAAAATATCCCGAAACAAAAAAAGAAAGCCAGGTGGATAATTATTTTGGTACCGCAGTATCCGATCCCTACCGATGGCTGGAAAATGACAACAGCGCCGAAACAAAAGCATGGGTTACCGCAGAGAATAAAGTAACCTTTGGTTACCTCGATAAAATTCCTTTCCGCCAGCAATGGTTTAAGCGGATAGAAGAAATGAATGATTATCCAAAGTATACATCACCATCACGCAGTAATGAGTATTTCTATTACAGCAAGAATAACGGCTTACAAAACCAATCTGTAACGTTTCGCCAAAAGGGATTGACAGGAGCTCCGGAAGAAGTAATTGATCCTAATAAATTCTCTAAAGATGGCACAAGTGCACTGGCAACTTTTTCACTTTCAAAAAACGGTAAGTATGCAGTTGTTGGTAAGTCTGCAGGCGGCAGCGACTGGAGAACTTTTTATGTAATGGATATGCAAACACTGACTTACCTGCCCGATTCGCTGGCATGGGTAAAAGTAAGCGGTGCCAACTGGCTGGGCAATGGCTTTTTTTACAGCCGTTATCCCACTCCTGATAAAGGCAAAGAGCTTACAACAAAAAATGAAAATCACCAGGTGTATTACCATACTGTGGGCACATCGCAAAGTGAAGACAAACTGGTGTATGAAGACCCGGCCAATCCGGCACGTTTTAACAGTGCATTTACAAGCGAAGATGAACGCTATGTTTTTTTGAACATCGTGGACAGAAGTAAAAAAGAAGGTAATGCATTGTGGTATTACGATAATAACAGCGCTGATAAAACTTTTAAACCCATCATTAAAGAAGCCGGAGATTTTACCTATAATTTTTTAGAGGAGTACAAAGGCAAATTTATCATCAGCACCAATGACGGCGCAAAAAACCGCCGTGTAGTTGTACTTGATCCTGCACATCCCGAAACCAGTAACTGGAAAACCATTATTGCTGAAAAAACAGAAAACATTTCCGGTATTACAACAGCAGGCAATAAAATATTTATCACCTATACAAAAGATGTTACCAGCAGGGTGTATGTATATTCACTCGATGGTAAAATGGAAAGGGAAGTAAAACTGCCGGCATTGGGTAATGCAAGTGGCTTTGGTGGAGAGCGGGATGACAAGTTTGTGTTTTACACTTTCACTTCATTTACGTTTCCGCCAACAATTTATAAATATGATATTGCAACAGGTAAAAGTGAAGTGTTTCGCAAGCCAGAAGTAAAATTTAAGCCCGAAGATTTTGTAACGGAACAAATATTTTATAAAAGTAAAGACGGTACAAAAGTACCCATGTTCATCGTTTACAAAAAAGGCATGAAGAAGAATGGTAAAAACCCAACGATGTTGTATGCTTATGGCGGTTTCAATATCAGTACCACACCTTCATTTAGTCCTGCACGTATTTCCTGGCTGGAGCAGGGAGGTATTTATGTTTCTGCCAACCTGCGTGGCGGCAGTGAGTATGGCGAAAAATGGCACAAGGGCGGTATGGGATTAAACAAACAAAATGTATTTGATGATTTTATTGCCGCAGCAGAATATCTAATCGCCAATAAATATTCATCTCCTGATTATATGAGTATTTACGGCGGATCTAATGGCGGATTGTTAGTGGGTGCTGTTGCCAACCAACGCCCCGAATTATTTAAAGTGGCTATACCGGCAGTAGGTGTAATGGATATGCTACGCTACCATAAATTCACGATTGGTTTTAACTGGATAGCCGAATATGGCAGCAGCGAAAATTCAGAAGCAGAATTTAAAAATCTTTATGCTTTTTCTCCCATGCACAATATCAGCAGTACAAAAAATTATCCTGCAATAATGGCAACCACTGCAGATCATGACGACAGGGTTGTGCCGGCCCATTCATTTAAATACATGGCCACATTGCAGGAAAAGTATAAAGGCAATAACCCAGTATTGATACGGGTGGATGTTAATAGCGGCCATGGTGCCAGCAACCTTAAAAAGGGTTTGGAAACCACGGCGGATATTTATTCTTTCATATTTTACAATATGGGTGTAACACCAAAATTTTAATTGATTTTGATGAATATTTTTTTAGGCATCACCATTGTTCACTAACTTGTATGGCATACCTTATTAATACGTAGATTTTGGAGGGGAGGTTCGTAAGGGCATGAGATGGGGGGAAGATAACAGACATCCTGGCTTGAACCTGCACGATTTTTTACAAGTAATAAAAAGGAAATCTTAAGCTGAAATATCTGGTATAAATTAAACGAATACCTTAAATGGATAAGTTAAATGTATATTTATCTTCCCCTTACATGGAGTTTAAAAGCTCTCGTGATCAGTTCCTAAATGAAATAAAATCAAGAAATAAACTTTATGATATCACTGCCATGGAGGATTATCTTGCTATTGATAAAGATGTATTATCCACCTGTATTGATGATGTAAATAAATGCAATATTTATGTTTTGGTATTGGGGGATAAGTATGGTTCCATTGCAAAGAAAGGCGGCGTTGATTCAGGACGGTCTTTTACTTATTGGGAATTTGATGCGGCAAATACCCAAAAGAAAAATGGGAAAGATATTGAACGGTTGATATTATTAAAAGCCGGTCCGGTAGCTGCTGATGAAAATCCATTACTTACCGAATGGAAAAAAGAAATAGCAGATTCGCAGATACAGACAATTTATTATAATGAACAGAAAGATATACCTCAAAAAATACTCGATAGCTTGGATAATTTTACATTGCAGCGTATACAGGGTTTTATTCAAAAGAAAGATGTACTCCGTGATAAAATATTCCTCTGCAACAGAAGTGAAGTAAACCAGGAATTTCTTGTGTCTATCGACGAGGATCCCATCCAGTTTTTTGTGCTGCATGCACATGAAGATGACCTGCCACATTATTTTATTAAGAGAAAGGAAATTGAATTTGAGGACATGTCGAATAATTGGCAGAATATAAATATAAAACCGGATATCTCCGAAACTGTTACAGACCTGGAGAAAGCCGAAATTTATATCAAGAGTGCAATATTTAATGAACTGAAATGGAAAAAATTCAAATTACCCAAAGATGTTACCCCGGAAAGTATTACTCAATACATGACTGAAAATAATATCGACTATCTTTCTATATCCTGGTTTATTGAAAGTGCATTATGGAAAAATGACAAGCTGAAAGAATTCATTGTTTCCTTCTACCAGAAATACAATACCATAAATAAAGACCTGAAAACAGACAGAAGAATATTGTTCTTTGGAATTCTACGCTATGTACAAAACAAAAATATGACCGAAGAAGAATTTTATGAAAGAATAAAAAGCATTCAATGGGAACATAATCTTCAAAAATTAAAAAAAATAACAAAGCAGGATATTAAGGACTGGTTGAATGATAACCAAATTGAAGATATTGAAATGCGCTGCGAGGAGTTGATAAGCCTTTATTTAAAAGAGATCAACATACGTGATATGCATTACAAAGAAGTGGAAGGCGGCCTTCAAAAAATGCTGGACCTGTATAATCATTAAAACTTTAAAACCTATCAACATGTTTGACCTAAAAAGTATCCGCACTAAAGATGATAATTCACCAAAGTACTATGTACTGGATGATAAAGGCCTGGAAGCTGCCGTGCAGATGGCCATTTGGCTGGGCAAACCACTTTTGTTAACAGGTGCACCAGGAACCGGAAAAACACAGCTGGCATATAAAATAGCCGACCTTTTATCTTCTGGCGATAATACTAATAACAACAAGGTATGTGCTTTTATAAAAGAACCATTTGTATTCAATACTAAAACTACCAGTACATCAACAGACCTTTTTTATTATTACGATGCAGTACGACATTTCCAGAGAAGATATGTAGATGATCAGGACAGGTTAAAAACCAGCAGTAGTGTTACCAGGGAAATAACGGGTGCAGATAATATGGATTCAGTCAAAGTAACATTTAAGAACGAATCTGACGGGTCATCACTGACAGCTCATTCTTTTATAAAACTCAATGCACTTGGCAAAGCTATCCTGCAGGCATGGGGAAAGGATGCCATTAAAGCAAATGAAAAACTTACAGATCTTCAATACCTTGCCGAATTTGATGAAATGGAAAATGGCCCACGCAGTTCAGTGGTATTGATTGATGAAATAGATAAAGCGCCACGGGATTTTCCCAATGATCTTTTGTTCGAAATTGAAAACACCGCTTTTTCCATAAATGAACTGATGAATAAAAATGTCCCCCGGCCGGATACAGGGGCACAGATAGTTGTGATAATGACAAGCAATTTTGAAAAGAACCTGCCGGATGCTTTTTTAAGGCGTTGTCTTTTCTATCATATTCCTTTCCCTTTAACAGACGACCTGATGAAAATTGTTAACAGTCGTATTCAACCACATTTAAAAGAATTGTATAAAGGCGATGAAGAGCAGCTTGCAACTGTTTCAAAAAACATTAATGACAATCTGGGCATTGTAGTTACAAAATTTGAAGAGATAAGGAAAGGGATGAAAGAAAAACAACCGGCTACTGCAGAATTACTGGAATGGGTAAAAACGCTTGAAAAGCAGGGTTTCTTTAATACACTTGTAGATTTCAACAATCTTAATGCCCAACAAAAAGAGATTTTTCGATTGTCGCTTCCGGCACTTGCTAAAAGTGATGAAGATCTCAATGTGCTAAAGGCAAAATATGCATAAGAATTATTTAAGGAGACTTAGAAGCTGTTTGAGTTAATTATTTTTGATACCAGCTTTAGTTCTTTGTGGCATCATCGTTGTGTCACTCCCTTGTACGGCATACCTTTTTTGAACTTTAATTATGCAATAGGATAAATATTTTAATTAACTCAAACAGCTTCATAATGAATAATCCGCAAACAATTAATCAGCTTGAATAATCTGCTGTTATATAAAACCTTTATTTTACGGTCGCTCATTACTATGCTTGCAGACGAAGGTATGGTAATGTCTACAGCTGCTGCGGTGGATGTTGAAAAAATATTGGCCAATACAGATGTGGAAAAACTAAAAAAATTTTCTGAACTAAAATATTTACTTGGCCCATTACTCTGTCGTAATAAAGAGGAACAGGATAAAGTATATATAATATTTGATAAGCTGGATGCGAAAGCAGCGGATGAATATAAAGAACTTATTAAAAATGCTGGCACAACAATACCTAATGAAAGAATACCCCCAAAATGGTGGGAGAATATAACATCGAAATGGATGTTGCAAAATATAGTTACACCGGCAGCTATAGTACTTGCACTGGTACCACTGGTCTGGTTTTTTTGGGATAAGATAGTTCCTTCAAAACCGGGGCAGCCAGAGATAAGTAAGATCAATATTGTTGCCAGCTCACAACAGATCGTTTTAAAGGATACCATTCTTTTTTCAGCTGTTATTGACAGCAGCCTCAACAAAAAAAACAGCAATGTAGATTGGAAATTTGCTGATACTGTTATCCGTAACAGTTTTGCTGCTGCCAGAATTTTTAAAGATACTTCCACTGTAATGGTTACTGCTTTTCTTAAAGATGCAAAGGGCACTATCATTGATTCCGCAAATTATTCTGCACGGGCACTTTGTGAACTCCCTCCGTCAGTTACCATTGATGAAAGCGATATTTCCGTTAATCAGCTGAAGCCGGCCAACGGAAATAAAAAACAGTTTGCCCCATTATTTACCAATGGAGTAAGGGGTGAACAAGGGTACACTTATAAATGGTATATAAATGATTCTTTGCATTCAACTAATAAAACATTTAGTTATTCAAAGCCTTATAACATAGTAAAACTGGTAGTGGGCTGTCGCAATATTCATTGCAGCACTGATTCTTTGGTGGCGCAGGTAGAATCAACACCTGCTTTAAATGCAGGCATTACCGGAGACAACAATCTAAAAATTAAGTCTGCTTATAACTGGAGCAATATTTTAAAAAATCTGTTATTACTGTTGGTGGTGCCAGGTATAATTTCTTTGCTTCTTTTCCGGATTATTCTTTCAGTAAAAAAATATATTCCGGATACTAAAGGGGTAACGCCGGGTACAGAAGGACCTTATACAATTAAATTTAATGAGCAGCAACATAATATAAATACCGATGCAGGAATAAGAAGACTTGCCGATATTTTACGAAAAAGACAGGTGAGTGATATTTATAAATTGAACCTCCGTAAAACAATCCGTTCAACAGTTGCTGCAGGAGGTATTCCAAAGCTGGAATTTTCACCTTTATCTAAGCCTGTAAATTTCCTGGTGTTTATTGATAAAGAAAAGCCAGACAGTTTTTTGGTAAAGCTATTTGAATACCTGGCAGAAAAGTTACGAAAAGATGAAGTGAATATTGTTGTATACAACTATTTTAAGGAACCACTTTTTTTAACCAATGAAAAACTAAACCAGGAACGTATTCCCTTAGAGAAAATAGCTTCTTTATATCCCGATACCACATTGTTTATTTTTGGCGAAGCACAATATTTTTTATATCCTGTTAAAGGAACAGTTAAAGACTGGGTAACAAGGAAATTAAATAGCTGGCCGGTAAAAATTCTGATAACACCTTTCACTAATGAAGACTGGGATAAAAAAGAAAAACTTCTGATAGAATCAAACTTTGTGGTGTTACCTGCAGATCTTTCTTCCTTACCGGTTATCGATAAAATTATCAGCGGGCAAATTGATATTCCTGCACAAAAAAAAGAACATCTTCAAAACAGTTATCGTTCACGCTTTCTTAAGTTCCAGGATTTTGATACGTTGAAAAATTATTTGTGTGATGGACCTTTGCTGCAATGGGTTTGCAGCCTTGCCATATACCCGGCTACAGATTGGGATCTTACCATTGCAATAGGTAAAGCAATTGAGCAAAAACTTCCGAAAAATGATGGACAGGCCGACCTGGTTAATTATACCAATCTGCTTAAAATAGCCAGAATTTCATGGATGCAGGATGGTATTATCAACGAATCTTTAAGAGTGAAAATGCTTTCTTATCTTGATAAAGACGCAGAAGCTTTGGCAAGAGAAACACTGAGCACACAATTGTATCTTATTGAAGATGCCATAAACGATGATTCGCTGGTTAAAGCAAGGTTCAACATTCACCAAAAATTAAATCGGTTTTTGCTGGACTCCTACCACCACAACAAAATTAAAAAAGAAGACGAAGCATTTATAAAAAGAGCTTTTACATTAAACAGGCTTGATGAAGGGCAGGATATTTATCTTGATGAAGGAGACAATTTGATGTTGCCGAATCCATTTAAAAAAGGAGAGGAGGTAGGCCTAAACCGCTATTTTAAGTTGAAAACCATGTGGCAGATTTTACATGCTGCAGGCTATGCATTGGTTACACTTACTGCATTGGTAGTAGTAAGTTTTATACTGTTAAAAAATAATTCGCTATACTTTAACTGGTCCACTATAAAGCCGGTAGATCAACATTATGTATTGAATGTAAAAGGGAATGATATTAACAGGGAGCTCACATTTGATTTATACTACGAACCCACGCATAAAAAATGGAGAGAACAGAAATTATTGCTGGCTAACACCACTGATACTTTTAGCTATAATGGTATCGCCATAACTGATACAAGCGGTTACGGGTTAATTGAAATAACAACAAAAAACGGACAACTTATTACCAGGGATTCTTTTAAACTCAATTCAGCCGTTTACAATATCAACATACAGGAAAAGCAAAAAACACCACTGAAAATATTTTATAAAGATGCGTCTGCATTTGCAATTGCAAATGCAATTGCAGACAATCTGCCGGCTAATTTTTGGGTGAGTATGCAGCAGCAGGTTTTACCGGATACAGCAAAGGCAAGTGTTTATTATTTTTCACCCGGTAGCAGGGAAAACGGATTGTTTGCAGCGTCCACAGTTAATGCGTTGCTCAACACCAATATTCAGCCGGGGCAGGTTGATTCATTAAATTTTGCACAAGCGCAGGCCAGCGTTATTATTTATGTAAATTCACCGCCAGTAACCTGTACGCCGGTTTCCATTGCAGCTTTACCAAAATCATTAGTTGAAATATGGCATGGCGGCACAAGCAACCGTTTACTAAATATCAATCTTGCAAAACGGGTAATGTATTATTCTGTAAATGATGAAATAACTTATGGAACCTACAACATTGATGAAATCTGTTTAACAAAGAACAGTGTGTATAAGATTATTACAAAAACGCAGCAGGGCTATAAACTTTTCTTTATCAGGAATATAAAAGCCCAATCCTTTGAGTTGTCTGTTTGCCAGAATTTTGTACCAACAAAAGCTGAACTGGAAAATAAAGATGAAACCTATTGCGACAGGTTTAATGTGATGATATGGTATTATCTAAAAGATGTTAACCGCATATTTTTGCCCGTTAGTGGCAGCAGCCTGGTATCTTCAGAAAAACAAAAACTGGATAAAAAAGCCGATAGTATCAATAATCCTGCTTTCGAAACTGAATACCTTGAATCCCCACCTCCTGATTTTATCAACAAGCTTTCAAATAATTCTATAGCTCAGATTTTTGCAAACAGTAATATTAAATTTTCTCTCCAATCGGCTAAAGAAATTAACGGTAAAGCAAACAACCCATTTCAGCGGGGGTATTTCAATATAATAATTACTAAAAAGCCGGTTCAGCCCCGTTGCGACATTATGTTCTATTCAATAGAAGAAACCAGCAAGCTTTCCAGTCCACTAATTGTTTGCAAAATCGATCTGTCAAAAGCAGGCCTTACATCCATCCCAAAAGAATTGTATGAGTTTAAAAATATGCAACAATTAAATCTGGGAACCACAAGAATATCCAAATCAGAAATTGATCAGTTACAGAGGGCGCTGCCAAAATGTGTGATCAGTTATAAACCTTACACAACACCTCCACCTGTAAACAAAAAAACACTGGGCTTTATCTTTTTTGATAAAAAAGGCATTAGATCAGACAGTCGTATATTTATGGATAGCATCAGTAAGATTTTGCGCAGTTATCCTGCTGCTTCCATTGTAATTAATGGCGAATATTTCGATAACCAGTCGCAAAAAATAATGCAGGATCGAATGAGCCAGGTAATGACTTATTTTAGTAAACAGGGAGTCAATGAAAAGGGGGGACAAATAAGTCAAAAGTTTGGACAGATCAATAATCAACAACAGCAGCAGCAACAAAATCAAATTCAGTCGCAGTCAGGTACGCTGATCGTTGTTGATGGATATAACTTTCCATCTGATTCCTATGCAAATCCTAAAACAGCAAACTAAGCGGCCATGGCGCAAGCAACCTTAAAAAAGGTTTGGAAACCACGGCCGATATTTATTCATTCATATTTTACAATATGGGGGTAACACCAAAATTTTAAAATCACTCATGGTGATGAAACAAATTAACTGGGGCATCATTGGCTGCGGTGATGTTACCGAAATAAAAAGCGGCCCTGCATTTAATAAAGTACCCAACTCAAAGCTGGTGGCAGTAATGCGCCGTGATGCAGACAAGGCTGCTGATTATGCAAAGCGCCATAATGTACCCCGCTGGTTCAGCGATGCAACCAAACTCATTAACGACCCCGAAGTAAACGCCGTTTATATTGCCACACCACCCGACTCACACGAGGCATATGCCCTTGCTGTTATTAATGCAGGCAAACACGTGTATGTAGAAAAACCGATGGCATTAAATTATACCGCTGCAAAAAATATGGCGCAGGCCGCCGCTGCAAAAAATATTAAACTGGTGGTGGCACATTACCGGCGGGAGCAGCCGCTGTTTAAAAAAATAAAACAACTGTTGAATGATGGCGCCATTGGCAAACCATTACTGGCCCGGTTGGAATTATATAAACCACCACTTACCAAACAGGAGCTGGCTTCCAACCACCATGCCTGGCGTGTTGACCCTGCCATTGCCGGTGGCGGCCTCTTTAACGACCTTGCACCGCACCAGTTAGACCTGATGTATTATTTTTTTGGCCCCGTACAAAACATTACCGGCATAGCCACCAACCAATGCGGCAATTATACCGCCGACGATTTTGTTGCAGGTAATATCTTATTTAAAAACGGTATTGCCTTTAGCGGCACCTGGTGTTTTAATGCCGCCGCCACTACCGACCATTGCGAAATTGTGGGTACAGACGGCGCCATACATTTTAGCATATTTAGCAGCAATACCATTACCGTAATTGCAAAAGGCATTACCAGCCATTTTAGTTTTGATACTTTGCAACATGTGCAACAACCCATGATTGAAAAAATGGTGCAATACTTTTTAGGTACTGCACCCAACCCATGTACCGCCGATGAAGGTGCGGAGGTAATGCGGATGATGGGAGAGATGGCAGGGAAATAGGTACTTAGCTTAAAACAAAAAATTACCAGTTTGTGGTATTGTAATTAATGTAATTATTGGTTACTTCGTAATAACTATAAATCCTTAATGGGTAGTGCAACCCTGCATAGCGCCAGGCCAAAGTAAAAAATAATGAGTAAGAGTAAAATTATACAGATTGATAAATTTGAAATATCTTTTTACACAAAGGAAAAGGACGATTATATTTCCCTGACCGATATGGCCCGTTACCGGGATGCCGAAAGAACCAATTACATTATTCAAAACTGGATGAGGACCCGAAACGCTATTGAATTTTGCGGACTCTGGGAGCAATTATACAATCCGGGTTTTAAAGGCATCGAATTCGATGCCTTTAAAAATGAAGCAGGGGCTAATAGTTTTGCCCTTACCCCTCAAAAATGGATAGCAGCTACAAATGCTGTTGGTATAATTTCCAAATCAGGCAGGTATGGCGGCACTTTTGCCCATAAAGATATTGCCTTTGAATTTGCAACATGGCTAAGCCCGTCATTCAAATTCTATCTTATTAAAGAGTTTCAAAGATTAAAAGAGGAGGAAAGTTCAGGTAAACAATTAGAATGGAACCTGCAACGCACCCTCTCTAAAATAAATTACCGCATACATACCGATGCCATTAAAGAAACATTAATACCACCCGCCATTACCAAACAGCAAAGCGGTATTATTTATGCCAGCGAAGCCGACGTATTGAATATGGCACTTTTTGGGCAAACAGCCGCCACCTGGCGCAACAACAATAAAAACGAAGATGGTAATATACGTGACCATGCCACATTAGAGCAACTGGTGGTATTAACCAATTTAGAAAGCATTAATTCTGTTTTAATACGCCAGAACTTACAACAACCCGAACGGTTAAAAAAATTAAACGATATTGCTATTACCCAAATGAAATCTTTACTGAATAGTAGTGGGATGAAGAAACTGAAGTAAGTGTTTTGAACCCGGCTTTGGTAATTCTATTTAGCTTCATTGGCGCCGCACTCTTGTACATGATATCTTTATTGGGCTTTTTATTGAAACGAAGATTATGGAGGAGTGGCTCGTGAAGGCACGAGCCAAGGCGAAGGGCACTCTTGTACGGATTATCTTTATTGAGCTTTTATTGAAGCAAGTTAGTTGGTACATTTATTTATTGATAATCATAAGAAAAGTGTACCATGAGTATCGTATATTTATGTGTTGGCAGAAATATAAAACAGCATCAAACATCTATGAACTTTTTCAAAAATCTATTTGCTAAGAAAATTAATAATCTTGAACTTTCAAATACTGAAAATTCACTAAAGCAAGAAGATATAATTGCACCATCGGTAGAAAATGAAATTATAAGTAAAGAAACTAAAATAAGTAGCCCAGAGATAAATAATTTAGCTTTATCGGAAGAACGCAAAAATGAGTTAATTGAAATATTAGCTGAAGACGGATTAAAACAAAATAATAATACTGATAATTATGATTTTGACATTTTTGATAAAGACCCATTATTTGAGGATGCTGCCAGATTAATCGTTTCAAGTCAAGTCGGAAGTACCTCATTGCTACAGCGAAGAATGAAATTGGGGTATAATAGAGCAGGTCGGTTAATGGACCAGTTGGAAAGTGCAGGTATCGTCGGAATTAATCAAGGAAGTTCGGATAGAGAAGTTCTAATAAAAAGTGAAATAGATTTACAAAATTATTTTGATACAGGTATTATCGAAACAGCGGGAGTAGTAAATAATTTTAATCTTGAACAATTCTTAGAAGAAAATAAGGAGCGAATTGAAAAAAGAAGAATTGAATTGCAAAAAGCAATTGAAGATGAAAAATTAAATAATAAAAAAGAACAAATTCGACTTGAACTACTTCAAAAAGACCGAAAACGAAAATTGCAGAAAGAAGTGTTAAAAACATTAATAGACAATGGGGAAATTTTTAATGAATTTAACAATGAGGAAATAAGACGAGAACCAATCCCACAAGATGTAATGGACAAAGTTTGGAATCGAGACGGAGGAAAATGTGTACAATGTGGCAGCCAAGAACATTTAGAATTCGACCATATTATTCCCTTTTCAAAAGGTGGTGCAACAACTTATAGAAATTTACAAATTCTCTGTAAGAAATGTAATATTGAAAAATCAAATAAAATTGGTTGACCCACCTGGCGCAGGTGTTCTGCCATAGGCAGGTCACCTGTGTCTGCCAGCACCAGCGGTCTTTGACCGCAGCATAACACAACCCCAACAACAGAAAACAACAAATTAAAAACCACCCCTCAGCCCTTGTTGGTAGCCATCCTTTCCTCCAGCACAAGTCGTTGTTGGTATGCAGCATAGCTCATAAGCGTAGGCGTACCAACAACATCAAACTTAATCGGGTAGCAAATTAAAAACAAAATTACTCGTCAGCATATATAAGCATACCAAAATTATCAATGCCTGTGGCATAAAATTTTGCAGAGGAGTAATAATATTCTTCCGGCAAAATAAATAAGCCGGCAGTAACAGGATTGTTATGGATATACTCCAGTTTTTGATTAAAAACTTTGATGGAGCGTAATTCAATCGATAATGAATTGCGTTCCCAAAACTGGTAAGCCCTGTCTTTTGCATTTACTTTAAACTGTTGCAGTAAACCAATGTTATTTTTTTGCAAATCAATTTTAAATTGTTGTGCCGTATGTTTTAATAAACTGTGCTGGATAGTTTGCAATGTTTCGCCTGGTAGTGGTTGCCATATCAGGTGTATATGATTTTGCATGATTACAAAAGCATATAATTTTATCCGCTTTTTTTTAACCAGGAATTTGAGGGTTTTTATTATTTCATCTTTATAGTTAGAGTATTGTAATAATGATTTCCATTCTAAAATGGTAGCTGTAAAAAATTGTGGCCAATAGTCGGGATACATCTGCGGCATGATGCTGACAAATTTATTATTTTATTTTAATGATGCAACCGGTATAAAATATTTAGTTTGCTGCAGCCTTTGTTTCAGGCGTGTTGTTGGTACGCCAACGCTTATTGGCCAAGCTGCATACTAACAACGGTTCGTGCCAAGGGAAGAGTGGCTAGCCTAAACTATTACGATAAACTTCCTTAAATGACAACAACCAGGTGTTGCCTGGTTGTTGCTGTGGTTGCACGCCCCTTGGTTGTGCATTGCAAATATATACTTTTTATGCAAACAGATATTGCAATTAGATCAGCAAAATTTAATGAGGTAAAGCAAAACTTCTTCCGCCGCGGTTGTTCTGCCATAGGCAGTTCACCTGTGTCCACCAGCACCGACGGTCCCCATCTGGCGCAGGTGTTCTGCCGTAGGTAGGTCACCTGTGCCTGCCAGCACCAGCGGTCTTTGACCGCAGCATAACACAACCCCGGCAGCAGAAAACAACAAATTACCCCCCACTGCTGCAAATTCCAAAAACAAAACTTAGTTTATATTTAGGGTAACCAAATTGCCATTGCATATCATCAAAATATAAACCAGGCGAAGATACCATCCCGTATTTTATAACTTTTTGCAGTAGTAGGTTGGATAGATGTATTCAGCCAGGAATGTTACAAAGAGATATTGGTTAAAAGTTTACAATACTGTAGTGAAAGTAAAGGGCTGCAACTCCATGCCTGGGTTATTATGACAAATCATGTGCATTTAATTGTAAGTACCACCACCAATAAAATAGAGCATATAAGTAAGAGACTTGAAAAATATACCAGCAAACAAAATCAGGCAATAGCTTTTTTACGGGAACTGATTTTTGTACTCAGTTTTGCAGATGATTGCTTCCGGGAATTTTTTACTCTCTGAGATTTAAAGTAGTTACTTATTGCAGTTTCTTCAGCTTTTGTTAATGTTTCCTGTCCGCCAATAAAGTCTACATCAAGTACAGTGTTTTTACTTTTCATAATGGAAATATTTATTAATTAGTTTTAAAGCTGCGTTAATTTCAATTATCATAATTCGTCCGCCAAAATGTATCGCTCCAAGTGTATCAATATAATGTTGAACAAGTTGCGATTTAGAGAGGAATGATACATTGCCTTCATGCCCACGTTGAAATGAAAGTTTACAGGCAAACGCAACCAGGTTTCCGGGAATACCGGCATAAATCTTGGTCTTACCTTTATTAAATGGAGCGCTTTCAACTAAGTGCATATAAACGTGATCTTCTTTTACCTCTAAACTAATTAGTCCCTGAATAACTGACTGATTATTTACAATAGTCAGTTTATAAACGTCTCTTGCAGGCTCCATAAACTCTATTTTCCAACTAAATACCCAGCCATTCTTTTTAGTAGCAATCTTCAGGTCTGCACTCGTAATAAGTGTAATATCAGTTGGGAAAATGTCGCCAGTAATTATATTTTCAATTGAATTAGTTAGCTTGTCAACTTCAAAGTCCAGTGCTGTTAGCCTATCTTTTTTCACTTTACTAAGTTACGGAAAATCCCCCGTCTAACAAAGGTGTTCTGACACAATCAGGACATCTTTGTCTATCAGTACCAGCGGTCTTTGGCCGTAGCATTACATAACCTCAATAACATAAACAACAAATTAAAAATCACCCCTATTAAAACTATTCTGCTGCATTTAATCATAATAATTTTAACTTTAAAGCTCACCCAGTTCCATAAGGGTATCATCACTAACCCAATAACGATTGATCATGAAAAGATTATTTTCTCTTATTTGCTTTTTTACACAAACAATTGTCTATGCACAAGTGCCTGCAGAAAATTATCCTGTTGATTCTGCAAGTATAGAAAAGGCCGGTGTGCCCAAAGGCGAAATACTAAAATTTACATTTGATCAATCAAAAATATTTCCGGGAACATGGCGGGAGTATTGGGTATATATTCCTGCACAATACAAAGCTGATAAGCCCGCCTGTGTATATGTAAACCAGGATGGCATACAATGGAAAGCGCCAACCGTATTTGACAACCTGATTAATAAAAATGAAATGCCGGTTACCATCGGCATTTTTGTAACACCGGGAAAAGTATTGGCAGATAGTGGATCCAATGCGCAAAGCCGTTTTAACCGCAGTTTTGAATATGATGGATTGGGTGATGCTTACACCCGTTTTATACTGACAGAAATTTTACCGGAAGTTGAAAAGAAAAGAACAAGCGATGGCCGAGCCATACATTTATCTAAAAATGGTAACGACCGGGCAATCGGCGGATCGAGCAGTGGCGCTATCTGTGCTTTTACCGCTGCGTGGGAACATCCTGAAGCATTTTCCCGTGTATTCAGCGCTATTGGTACCTATGTAGGTTTGCGTGGCGGCGACCGTTACTCCACACTCGTCCGCAAATACGAACCTAAACCAATCCGTATTTTTTTACAGGATGGTGCAAACGATTTAAATATTTATGCAGGCGACTGGTGGAAAGCAAATGAATCAATGGAAAGGGCACTAACGTTTGCTGGTTACGAAGTAAATCATGCATGGGGCGAAGGAAGCCATAGTGGCAACCAGGGCACGGCTATCTTTCCGCAGGTAATGCGGTGGCTGTGGAAGGATTGGCCAAAAGCGGTAACAAAAGGGAAATCTAAAAATCAATTTTTGAGCGACCTGCTTATTCCCGGTGAAGAATGGGAACTGGTAGGGGAGGGCTACACATTTACTGAAGGAACAGGAGCAAATGCAGCAGGCGAAATATTTTACCAGGATGTTCCAAATTCAAAAACATATAAAATTGGAGTTGATGGAAAATTGGTTACTATGGCTGTTGATGCTAAAAGAGCAAGTGGTACAAGTTTTGGGCCTGATGGAAAAAGATACACCGCAGCAGGTGGTACCAAACAGATTTTAAGTTATGATAAGAATGAAAAAGAAACAGTTGTAGCAGATAGCATTGCAGGCAACGATCTTGTAGTGGCTAACAATGGGAATATTTATGTTACGGCACCGGATGGCACTACAAGGCCGGGTAAGCTATATCTTATTCGCCCCAATGGAGAAAAAGTAGTTGTTGATGAAGGATTGAAATTCCCCAATGGTGTTGCGTTTTCCCCTGATCAAACGCAATTGTATGCAACTGAATCAGCATCGCACTGGGTATGGATCTATAAAATAAAACCAGATGGTACCTTAATCTATAAACAACGTTATGGCTGGCTGCATGTGCCGGATACCGAAGAGAATGCATGGCCCGATGGTATCCGTTGCGATACGGCAGGACGGATATATGTTGCTACAAAAATGGGCGTACAGGTATTGGATCAATTGGGACGTGTAGAAGCTATCATTCCGGCGCCACCTTCCAATAATCAAACTTCCAATTTGTATTTTGGCGGGACTGCATTTAATATGATGTATGTAACTGCAGGCGACAAAGTGTTTCGCCGCAAACTGAAAACCCGTGGCACTAATTCTTTTGAAAAACCGGTTAAACCAGCTAACCCGAGATTATAAATTTAAACTTTCTTTTCGCCGTTCCTCCTTATTTTTTCATTTCTCCAAAAAATAAATTTTGATTTTACAAATAGTATTTAGACATTTGTCTAAATATCTAAACAATGAACCTGCTGTTCAAAGCGCTGAATGATACCACCCGTAGAGAAATACTGGAACTGTTGAAAAAGAAAGACCTTACTGCCGGCGAAATTGCCGACCAGTTCAATATCAGCAAACCAAGTATTTCCCATCATCTCGATCTGTTAAAGCAGGCGGGCCTGGTGGAATCGGTAAAGGAAGGGCAATACATTTATTATTCGCTCAACACAACCGTAATGGATGAAATAGTAAAATGGTTAATTCAGTTTAAAACAAAAAAATAAAACACTTTATATGAAACAGGCTTCTTTATTACAGTTGTTATTTCCCCTCATCATCATGGCTGTTCCCTGGGTTTACCTTGGCTTTATATGGAATGAGCTACCAGCCATTATTCCCACTCATTTTGGAATAAACGGCAGGCCGGATAAATTTGGGGATAAGAATGAGATATTCGTTATTACTGCAATACTTACTGTTGTAAGCATATCGATGTATTTTATTTTGCGTAACATTTACCGGATAGACCCAAAGAAAAAATATGCTGCGGCAAATTCCGGCATGCTGGCAAAGATTTCCGTAATGATGGTGGTATTGTTAAGTGCAGTATCGGTTTTCATTCTCTATTGGACCCTGCATGGAAAAGCGGAGGGGATGAATATTTTCCTCTGCGGCATCAGCCTTTTTATGGCATACATTGGCAACCTTTTTTATAGTGTAAAGCCTAATTATTTTGCCGGCTTTCGCCTGCCATGGACATTGGAAAATGAAGAGAACTGGAGAAAGACGCATCAGCTGGCAAGTAAGATATGGTTTATCGGCGGTATTGTATTGGCCGTTGCAACTTTACTGGCGGGTACAAAAACAGCTGTTATTATATTCATGTGTGGCATGGCGGTAATGGTGTTGATACCGGTTATTTATTCTTATAAATTATACAGGCAATCGGCAAAGCAATAAATTTATTTTTTAGCTGCATACGAATACAGGTTCAGGCAGTCACCTTTTATTAACTGTTTTAAAAAAACTGTTTTGGTAACAGGGGCAATGGTATTTGAAGTATCTGTTAACTTTTCAAAACGTACAGGATTCATACTTATAGTAGCTTCAAAACGCCGGTAAGTATCAAAACCGGTACTACTTACTTCTATGCAGTAGCACAAAGAGGGCAAATAATTGCTAAAAAAGTGCAACTCTTACAGGCATAATATTCAGCTTTTTTTATTTAGTAAACCTACCACAAATTGTTGCAACGATAATATACCTGCATTTTTTTTATGTGAAAAGATATTTTGTAAAAGGAAACCAAAATTTTCTTTCTCAATTATTTATTCAGTTTAAATACCGCCAGTGGATTATTATTTACTGCTGCAAGTATATAATTATTTTGCTTTGTTGAAATGCTCTTCATGCACCTTACATCGCCCCTTATGTAAATACCGCTATGGTTTTGAGTTACTGCTGTAAATTTTTTATCCGCATTGCCTGTAAGCAGCAAGCCATAACCGGCATCATATTGTCCGGTAGAAACTTCGGTTTCATATTCATTGCCCGCCAATAAAATATCAGCGAAGCCATCTTTATTATAATCGCTTACCAGCATACAATTGATAGGCGAAAACTGTGCTTCGGCAGGTAATTCATGTTTTGTAAAAAAACCTTTACCATCGTTTTCAAACCAGCAGGATGCAGCTTCGTTAGCCATTAGTTTAACCGGATTTTCTATTGGCTTAAACACTTCTTCCATAGTGGCAACAGCATAATCTTTGTTGAACAGGTATCTTTTTTTTATAGACGGCACCTGGCTCACCAAATCTGCCAGGCCAATGGCTGGGTACAGGTTTTTTATTCCATTTGTTGCTGGCAGGTAATATCCCATTACCGGATCTAGTGAACCATTCTCATCCATATCTGCATACCACATATTTAATGGGTAAGTGGCAGTAAAATGAAATTTATTATTTAAGCCAATATTACCCGCCACAAAATCCATGTCGCCATCTTTATCTATATCTGCAACCGCAATACTGCGCCACATACCTGTAAGTTGTGCAAGGCCGCTTTCGCCGGTTATCTCTTTAAAGCCGCCGGATTGATTTTTAAAAATACGTACCGGCATCCATTCGCCGGTTATAATTAAATCTTCTTTTTTATCACCGTCAACATCCATCCATGCAGCATCGGTAACCATACCTGCTTCGGCTAATGGGGCACACCAGGTTTGTGTTACATCAGTAAATATACCTTTGTTATTTTGTAACAGGTAACTGTGTGCCGGCGCAGGAAAATTGCCTGCAACAATGCGGCCGCCAATAAATAAATCCATGTCGCCATCCTTATCAAAATCGCAGGCTTTTACTACGGTTGTAATAGCAGTTAAATTATTGGGGATTGCAGTAACGCTTTTGGTAAAATTTCCTTTTCCATCATTATTGTATAACCTGGGTAAATAAAAACGGCTGTTAGCGGCAAACTCATTGGTGCCGCTTGTTATCAGCAAGTCATCATCGCCGTCGGCATCAGCATCAAAAAATAAACAACCGGTATCTTCCTCATATTTTTCTGTTGTATCAATAAGCTTTGCAGTAAAACTGCCATTGGCATTCTGCATAAATAATTGCCCTTTTTTTCCATACCCATTACCAACAAAAAAATCTTCTAACCCGTCTTTGTTTACATCGCCTGTGGCAATACCCGGCCCCTGCGACGAAAATTTTTGCGGCAGTAACCGCTGAAAATCGTAATCAAAAAAGAAAGTATCAATATGTGAAAAATTAATACCGCTTAATTTGGTGTAATTGGTAAATAGTGCAGGCATAGTTTTTTGCGGCAGCCATTTTTCGGTGGCATTTTTATAACTGATGGTAAGCAGTTGATTGGCTTTTACGTTTTTTAATACCTGCATACTATCGTTGGGCCACACTATTTGTAAGCTGTCTACCACAGCCGTTTCTCCAAGGCCGGTAAATAATTTTTTATCCATTGTGGATAGATAACCCCGTACAGGATTTTCTTCCAGCAGTAAAATACTATCCTTTAAAAACAGTTTAACAACAGTTCCCAATCCATCTTTATTACCGGCTGGGCCTTGCAACATCAGTTGCAAAAAATTCGTGTTTTTATTATTGGTATTAATGGTATTGTTCGAAAACAAAAATGCCCTGCTGTTGATGTTGTTTACAACAAGGTCAAGGTCACCATCATTATCCAGGTCTGCATAAGCAGCACCATTGCTGATTGCTTTTTCGTTGATACCTGCAGTAGCAGAAGCATTGGTAAATGAATAATTGTGGTTGTTGCTAAAAAAATAATTGGGTAAAGGTACCGGTCCAATCTCCTGCAATTTTTGCTGCAGCGTATTTACCCTTTCGCCATCTACCTGCGTAGATGACCGGAAGAAAATAAAATCACTGTTGATCATATCCTTGCCCATACCATTCGAGATGTGTATGTCTTTATAGCGGTCGTTATTAAAATCTGCCATCAGCACACTCCAGCTCCAGTCTGTTTCAGCAATACCGGAAAAATTGGCGATATCACTAAATACAGGAACGGTAGAATCATCCACCACAGCCATTCCCCTGTTTAATTGCAGGGTATTGTGCATAAAGGCGGGCTCATATTTTAAATAGCGTTCGAGGGCGTAGCGTTCGTTATTTAAAAATGAATACATCATTTTTTTTCGTTCGTTGTCTTCGGGCATCATATCCAGCGTGGCAATATCAGGCAGGCCATCATTATTAATGTCGGCGGCATCTGTACCCATGCTGCTGTAGCTTTGGTGGTTAAGCGATGATGTGATGGCATTTGTAAATGTACCATTGTGATTGTTGAGCCACATACAGTCATTACCAATATAATCATTGCTTACATAAATATCCGGCCAGTTGTCTCCGTTTAAATCACTAACTACTACGCCCAGCCCATAACCTTCGTCACGTATTCCGGCAGGCATGGTTACGTTTTTAAAAACTGGGTGTCCGGTTTTTGTATCAATGCCTTCGTTGTGGTACAACTGATCGTTTCTTGGAGAATTTCCACTAAGGTTTTTGGGCAGTACCAGGTTCATACTTTTACCCTGCATCTGGTGCGTAAGTAAAAACATATCCAACAAACCATCTTTATCGTAATCTAAAAAAGCAGCTTGTGTGGAATGTGTGGTATCATTCAACCCATAGGCTGCAGCACTTTCAGTAAAAGTTTGATTGCGGTTATTGATGAACAACAAATTTTTTCTTTCTTCAGCCTTTACTGGCCCACTTACGCAAACATATATATCCTGCCAGCCATCATTGTTTATATCAACCACACTTACGCCTGTACACCATTTGTTGGTACTTACACCTGCAGCTGCAGTAATATCTTTAAAATGCATGCCACCATTATTTATATAAAGTTTACAGCTGGTTTCGTTGGCAGAAAAAAAAAGATCCTGCAAACCGTCATTATTAAAATCTCCAATACCAACACCTCCACCCATATAAGTGTACTCGTTGGTAATAAGGTTCAATTGTTCAGTTTCGGTAATGGTATTAATAAAGTCAATTCCGGAAACATCACTACTAACTGGTGTAAAAAGCAGGGTTTCTTTTTTGGATGAACAGCTGTTTTGTATAACTATTATCAATAAGCAAATGATGGTGTTAGTTATAAATTGTTTCATTTTTATTTTGGAGATGCAGGTTATGTATAAATACCGATTGCAAAAAAATAATTAATCAATCTTCATTATCTCCACTTAAATGCAAAATAGCTGCAGGGTTTGTCGCTGGTATTACTAATGCTGTGCAGGCTGCCACTGTTAGCAATAAACATATCGCCGGCACTGGCAGTATAGGTTTTTCCATCAATGGTCATATAAGCGTTGCCTTCAATGATAAGGCAGATCTCTGTATCAACATGTGTATGTGCAGCATGGCTGGGGCCTTTGGCATACAGGGAAGTGATGTGCATTTCAAAATTCTGGCACATGGCAGTCGGGCGGTCGAAATATTTTTTGCCGCCCTTGGTGACCGTTTTTGTAACGGGTAAAGAATCTGCATTTAATAATAATGCACCACCTGCAGTATTGCTTCTTTCCATATCCATTTTTTTTGAACGGAACTGAAATACATAATATGTCAAGGGACCATCACCTGCATTTTCCAAAACCTGTGCGTCACCCGGTGGTATTAACAGTACACTACCGGTACCAAGTAGTGCAGTTTTATTACCGATGCTGCACTTCATGGTGCCAGCTTTAATAATGATTAGTTCTTCTATATCTTTTTGCGTGTGTCAGGTTTTGCTGCGGCGCCTTTCGGCTGGGTGGTGGCATGTATTTCAAAATACTCAAACTCATTGGTGGTGGCAGTTGCAATTTTGCGGCTTTCACGTTGGGCATCCTTTTTTACGGGCAGGCTGTCCCAATATATCACACCCGATTCAATGGGTTTTAACTGGCTCATACCGCAAAGGGCAAGTGTAAGCAGAAAGCAACATAATATTATTTTCATACAGCTGTATTGAGTATTTAAAAGTAACGAAAATTTGTAAAGTAACAACCATCAGTTTATTTTATCATCTCCCACAATTCATTCCATTTCTTTTCTTCTTCGGCTTTCATTTTAAGTTTTTTTTAGATGAGGCGGTATCAATTATCTTAATCTGATTTTAACGGCTTTAGGTGTATAAGGCTTAATAGTGTAATTATATAAAGCAGAAAGTTCACAGTATTGCAGTTGAATCCATTTGTGGCCAGCTAAATTATCATTGTAACCGGTTAAATAAATATAGGTTCTTTCCTTTGCATTGTGTTAAATTACAGGTGTAATGCTGCTGATTATAATTTTTTACAGCAGCAGTCAAATCAAATGAAAAGAATTGTTTTTATTTTATTCGTGCTGGTTCCGGTATTGTCATCAGCTCAAAAAACACCTGCTTCCAATAGTAAAGCAGAGCGTTTGCAAATTGCAGCAGTAATGGAAAGATCAATGACTATCGAATTGCTGGATAAATGGTATCCGCAATGCATCGATAGTTTATATGGCGGTTTCATCAGTACTTACACTTACGATTTTAAACCCACCGGTTTACAGGATAAATTTATTGTTACACAGGCAAGGCATACCTGGAGTACAGCAAAAGCTGCAGCTTTATTTCCAAATAAAAAATATTTTATTGAGGCCTCTGAAAATGGGTTTCATTTTTTAAGAGATGTAATGTGGGACAAAGAATATGGTGGCTTTTATAATTTGGTTACAAGGCAGGGAAAAGATAAAAGTAATCCTCTTGTACCGAAAGAAGCTTATGGCAATGCGTTTGCCATTTATGCTTTATCAGCGTATTACAAAGCTTCCCATGATACCGGCGCTTTGAGTCTTGCAAAAAAAGCTTTTTTGTGGTTAGAGAAAAACAGTCATGATCCTGTTTACAAAGGTTATTACCAGCATTTAAAAAGAGATGGCAGTAAAGTAATAAGAGATTCTTCGTTTCCATCAACAAGTACTATCGGGTATAAGGATCAAAATTCCTCCATTCATTTATTGGAAGCTTTTACAGAACTGTATGGTGTGTGGCACGATGCGCTGGTGAAGGAACGTTTACTGGAAATGTTATTGCTCATCAGGGATAAAATAACTACGCCACGTGGTAACCTTACTTTATTTTTTACACCCGGCTGGGTACCGGTTTCTTTTCGGGATTCATCCGAAGCAGTTATATTAAAACATAAAAATTCAGATCATGTTTCTTTTGGGCATGATGTGGAAACCGCTTACCTGATGCTGGAAGCATCGCATGCATTAGGTTTAAAAAATGATACTGCCACATTGATAGTTGGAAAAAGAATGCTCGATCATGCATTGCACAATGGCTGGGATAAAACTATTGGCGGCTTTTATGACGAAGGCTATTATTTTAAAAACCGGGATACCATCTCTATTATTTTTGATAGTAAAAACTGGTGGGCACAGGCAGAAGGGTTGAATACCCTGTTATTAATGGCTGATCGTTTTCCCAATGATAAAATTCAGTACTACGAAAAATTTAAACAGCTGTGGAACTATGTACAAACCTACATGATTGATCATGTAAATGGCGACTGGTACGAAGAAGGGCTGGATAAAGAACCACAAAGAAAAACCGCCTTAAAGGGACATATCTGGAAAGGCACCTATCATAATTTAAGGGCATTAAACAATTGTATACAACGTTTAAGGTCGGGTAAAAAAAAAGGGTAAAAATTTTATTTATTTGTTTTGCTGTTGTTAAATATGCAGCCAGGCAATTCACATCAGTAGGTTAATAACATCATTTTATTTTACCAAATTCAACTGCCAGTTTATTTATCTTTTCAGCAGTTATAGTTTGTTTCCCTTCATCAATAATTATACGGTACCTGAAACTAACCGACCCGCCTTTTTTCAGTTGCAGGTTTTGAAAAGACCGTCCATTTGTAAATATTTTTTCTCCTAGGGGATTGGCAGCAAATAAACCATATCCCCGGGCATGCCAAAAGGTAGGATAGTTTGTATTGGCAGGATGATCAATAATTACCACACTAACAGAATCCATTCCCATTTTACCAAATACTTTGCACCATCTTCCCCTGGTACTCCATACATCATCTCCCGTTTTACCTTCGCTGCTGATATAGTTGCCATTTGCAATCGTATCTGTTCCTCCTTTTACAATAGTTACATTGCCTTTATCGTCTGTAAATTTTTGATCTTTAGTGGTTGGTATCTGCAATGCATGTGCCAGCCTGAAACCCAGTAAACCATCTTTTGCATCGGTAAACAAAAGCGTGGTATCTGCTTTAATGGTTGTTATCCTGTCGATGATGCGTTGATGGGCAGTACCACTGAATTCAAAGCGGGTGGTTTCTTCCGCCAGCACTTCATTTTTTTGATTGGTCCAGTTGGCATGGTAAGATAAAATGCCTGTGTTGCCATTGGATTTTTGAAGGATACGGTCCGTTTTTATCCAGCCATACAAATGTTTTTTATCGGCAGCAATGGCATAGGAATTATTCCAGAAATCCAATCCGTTTAAATTTTCGAAATTAAACCAGATGCCGATATGATGCGGATGATCGTTGGGATCGCCGGGTAGCGGATTTAAGGGAAAGCCACGGGTAACAACAGTTCCGTTGGCAGCATGTACAGGATACAACACGGGTTTCTCCAATGTATCGGGGTATAAAAAACTGGTGAAGGGTTTGCCGCCAATGATAATATCTATTTTATTTTCTTTAACTGATTTTACCAGTATTACTTTTTCTTTTTTTTGTGCAGATAAACTAAATAAACATAGTACAGCTAAAATATTTGTTACAATGTATTTTAAAATGTTACGCATGATGAGGTATATTTTTAATATAGGTTGAATGATCAGTAAGCAACAAAAATAACGCTATTATCTATCAATACTTTTTATAGTATCACTTTACGCCTCAGAATATTTATTGAAAGAAAAACTGATTCCGGCGCATTGTGTACATACCTGCCTGAAGTGGTAAAAAAAAATAAATTAAAAACTAACTAATTTAATTAATTTTGGTTCCGAAAAAATCCCTTCCTTTTCAAAATATTTTTTTTATCATTTGTACATCCTTATTGCTTTTATTACTTAACTAAAATATTACAATTATGAAAAAGACGCTTTCGTTATTGGTAATCGGACTAATTTTCGGTTGCCTCTCCTGCAACGATGACAAAACCGAAAAAACGGCCGCTGATACAATGACCACAGAAAAAAAAGACAATTCGATGGCGGAAAAAAATCTGGCCGCCTCGCATATTGTTAATACCGCTTTTGAAACCGGAGATCCCGGCAAAATTGATGACGCCATTGCCGCCGATTTTGTTGATCATACCGACCAGGGAGACAAAAACAGGGACAGTCTTAAAACAATGATCACCATGATGCATAAATCGTTTCCGGATATGAAAATGGAAGTGATAAAAGAAATGGCTGATAATGACTATGTATTTTCGCTGATGCATTATACCGGAACCAGTAATGGCCAGATGGGTATGCCGAAAGGTCCTTACGATATGAAAGTTATTGAAGTGGTGAGGTTTAAAGACGGCAAAGGAGTAGAACACTGGGCATATATGCAACCTGCAGATGTAATGAAAATGATGCCTCCGCCACCGGCCGGTAAAATGGATGATAAAATGAAAGCCAAGTAAAATTCAGCTGAAACTACTTATAAGCCATCCTTCAGTAAGGATGGCTTATTTTATTTAAAGTATTTTAAAGAGAAATGAATGTCATTCATTAATAAATATCAGCTTTCCCTGTGTTCAAACAGGTCAATGGTATTTCCGCAATGCGGGCATTTATGAACTTTTTTGTCTTTTATCTTTCTCATTTCTTCAAGAAAGCCTGAAGTAATAATTCCGGCAGGCAGCGCAAAAATGGCTAAGCCCGAAAGTGAAATAACAGCGGTTAAAATTTTACCCAATACGGTAATGGGCACCATATCGCCATAGCCAACAGAAGTTACCGTAACAACAGCCCACCAGAAAGTAGCCGGTATACTGGAAAAGACTTGTGGTTGTGCATTATGCTCGGCAAAGTACAACAGGCAGGAGGCAATAATGATTAAAAACACTATCAGTACCAGGCTTAATTTTAATTCATTGGCCCTGCTCACAAAAACATTTCGTACCATTTTGGCAGAACGCATATAAGCTGTAAGCCGGAACAGGCGGAAAAAACGGAACAGGCGTAAAATACGCAGTACTCTTAAATCGAGTCCTACTATCACATGAATATAAAATGGAAGAATGGCAAGCAGGTCAATAAGTCCGGCTGTAGAAAATATATATTTTATGCGTCCATAGGCGGTATGTTTATATCTTGGGTCATGATCGCAACTCCATACCCGCAGTATATATTCGGCAGAAAAAATAATGACAGATATAAGATCGAAATAATGAAAAAATACTCCATAAGCCTCGTGTAAGGAATGTACAGTTTCAAGTATTACCGCAATAATGTTCAGGATAATAAGGATGATGATAAAACCATTCACGATCTTATCCCATTTGGTTTGGCCTAATTCGGGGTGCAGCATTAAATGCACTTTTCTTTTAGCTGAATGATACATTGGCTGGTAAGTTTTAATTATTAAAGTTAATTAATTGTATCTGTCATCAATAACTTTTGCAGGCGGGCTGCATAATTGCTCTTTGTACGCTTACTTTTCTCTAATCAAAACCGGTAGTGGATTATTTGCTGTTTCATTTTTTTAAATAAAACCTTTTCCCGGCCGGAAAGCAATATGGAACCAATGGGTTATATTTTTTATAGGGAAAACTTCATTTTATTTCCTGTTAAAGTCATTTGATAAATAATAATTAATTTTTAAATTTAAACTATAATTTAACCTTCCCAAAAAGCATACACAAGGAAAAAGATATTATTTCTATTTGGGTTTATCATCGCAGTGATGGCTACCCATAAGCTTCATCGCAGGGAATATTTAATAAATTAAAAGAAAAGGGAAATAAGGCAATCGATAAAGAAGTTTCGAAAAAAGCAGGTATTCCTGCAGACACCGTAGCTACCACCAATAATAATAATAGTAACAATTCCGGTAATTCCGGAAAGCCTGTTAATAAAGGTGGCGGTGGCCTCAGTAATACAGAACCCCTGATGTAAAAATTCGGATGGCAGAAGCCGAAACAGCGCAGAATGCAAAAAACTACAGCTATGCCAGGTATTCATTGCAACAGGCCCTGATGGGGGTGAAAATACAATTGGGCCGAAAGGTACTTAAATCATTGCCTGCTGCAATATTGCCTTACCGGCAGATACCCTGCAGGATAAAGTATCCAGCACTCAGGTGGGGTAGAGCAATCTTAGTGTACAACGGGTTTATAAAGACGGAGCAGATAAACAACTTACCATTACCATTGGAAATGCCGGTATATATGCCGGCAAGTGTAGAAAAACAAAATTTTAAGCAGGTGAAAGTAAAAGGTAATAAAGCCATTATTCAATATGATGATAGAAAAGGTTATACCCTGATTGCTTCAATTGGACAAACCTCAAACATTGTGTGGGAATGCATAAACTTTGCCAGCGAACAGGAAGTAATGACAGCTGCCAACAGCTTTGATATTGACGGCATAAAAAAAATACTGGGTGAACAATAAACAATAAATTATAATTAACTGAAAAAAAGTATTATGAAATACCTGATATCATTTACCATACTGTTTGCTGTATCTTTTTGTGGCAGGGCACAGGATTTTGCAAAAAGCAATAAGTACAGCTAAAACTGCGTGCAACGAAGGTAAACCGGAAGATACACATTTTGCCCTGCAGCAGGCCATACAGGAAACAGACCTGATCATTGGCCAGGAAGTGCTTAAATCATTGCCTTTTAAAATGGACGATTGTACCGATACTCCAATACCTGCTTTGGCCAATACCATTCCGCTGCAGCAAATTGCAAAGTTGATACAGTAAAAGCTTTTACAACAGGGAAGGTATTCAAAGCAGAAAGGAGTATATGAAATGTAAATCCTGATGGAGCAAAATCTTATATAAAAAAACAGGCATAATTTTAAGCTGCCTGGTTTTTTATATATCCCCGGTTTGATTAACTCTTCCGCCTTAGCCACCATGCCAGCCACAGTCCGGTAGCACCCCATGTTACAAGGGCATCTGTAAAATGAGCCATCAGGTCGAAACTGCCATACCATATATGCATGGTATAAGGTGCATGCAGAAATATAATGATGCCAGTGCCAAGAGTACCGAAGAAAACAGTACCAAAGGAAGGCGAAGGTATTTTTACAAGCAGCCAGCAAAGCAGCCACACAATAAAAATATCAACTAACAGGCTGCGTCCCATATTCATAAACATATGGCTCATGCCCGGCATACTTTTATGATACACCACCTGCGCCCATGGCTTGCCTTCCATGGCTGTCATTTTCTTTTCCATTTCTTCCCGTGAAGTACCGGGTGCAAAAGTGGGCATTATGTAAGCACCATCTTCGTTGAATTGTGTACCCAGGTAAGCAAGAACACTGTCTTGTTTAGGCGTATATTTCTGCTGTGCCTCATGAAGGTTTAAAGCACCCCAGGTAAGGAACTGCCATGCAAAAAGAATAATGCCGCCAACGAGGGCGCCGATGATCATTTTTTTCATATTTCAAGTTTTTGTTTAGATGAACAAAATAGAAAATAAAAACGAAATTTAAAATAGTGGTCTTTACCAACTGGTTACGGCGTTCTGCAGCTTTGCAAAATAATTATCGAATAATAAACAATCAGTAAGTAGTTATGCCGTTTTTATCACGGATATTTGCATTGATTCTCTTGATACTCATCACAGGTGTTTTTTACCTGTTGTATTTTATAGAGAACGTTTAAGATATATACTTTATGAAAAAACCAATTATTTCAATCGCTTTCGTTGTATTACCGGCAGTAATATTTCTTTTTAATACAGGTTGTAACGAGGCCATAAAAGCTAAGTCAGATTTAAAAGAAGAAAAAGAAAAAACGGATTCAATACAATCTGTCGCTAAACAAGATAGTGTACTTTCTAAAATCGATACAGCTGATTACAATAAAAAAATGCTGGCATTAAGCAATAACGACAGTACAGGTAAATGGCCGGTAAAAGCTCCTTATCCTTTGCCCGGGGCTTTATTACCTTACAACAGGATCATTGCATTCTATGGTAATTTATTCTCTAAACGGATGGGCATATTAGGCGAATTACCTAAAGACAGTATGTTTAAAAAACTGCAGGATGAAGTTGCACAGTGGCAGGCGGCTGATCCAACTATTAAAACTATTCCGGCATTGCATTATATCGCCACCACTGCACAGGGTTCGCCGGGTAAGGGAAATACATACAGGCTGCGAATGCCCTTTAACCAGATAGATACTGTTATTGATTGGGCAAAACAAATTAATGCCCTGGTTTTTGTAGATATACAGGTAGGGCATAGTACAGTAAAAGAAGAAGTTCCACCATTGGCAGCTTATCTTGCTTTACCCAATGTGCATTTAGGAATTGATCCTGAATTTTCGATGAAGAACGGAGAAAGGCCCGGTTCTAAGATCGGTACGTTTTCATCCGATGATATTAATGATACTATTGATTTTCTGGCTGAGGTGGTGCGTAAAAATAAACTGCCTCCCAAAGTGCTCATCGTTCACCGCTTTACACAAGGCATGGTAACGGGCTACGATAAAATAAAAAAATTACCGGAAGTTCAGGTGGTGATGGATATGGATGGCTTTGGCGATAAGATTTTAAAAAGATCTACTTATCTCAGATATATATATAAAGAACCGGTACAGTTTACCGGCTTTAAATTGTTTTATAAAAATGATACTAAACCAAATACCAGCGGTATGTATACACCTGCGGAGTTACTGCAGTTCACTCCCAAACCAATCTATATTCAATATCAATAATTCACAACCATTTTCTTATTAATGAAAACTCATCTTGTCTTCGCCTTAACAGGCCTTATTGTTTTAGCAGCATGTACAAAAAAAACTGCTGCTATAAAAAAAGAAATATCCGGCACAGAAAATACTGTACCTGTAAGATCCATGGCAGGCATCGCTGCTATTCTTGCAAAAAAAGAAGTGCCGGTTTTATGCTACCATCACATAAGAAATGTGAGGGCAGGGGAAAGTGAGAGTATGAAAACTTATTCTGTTTTACCTGAAGCTTTTGCAGCACAAATGAAAGCCCTGCACGACAGCGGCTATCAAACTATTTTACCCGATCAGTTATATGAGTACCTGGTTTATAATGGTGTTTTACCTGCCAAACCTGTTATAATAAGCTTTGATGATACAGATGAAGAGCAGTACAGGATAGGTGCTGCAATAATGAATCAGTATGGTTTTAAAGGGGTGTATTTTATAATGACAATATCTATGAACCGCCGCCGGTATATGAGAAAGGAGGAGATAAAAAATTTATCAGACAGCGGGCATGTAATTGCGGAGCATACCTGGGATCATCATATGGTAACCAAATATACAGGCGCAGATTGGGATACTCAGTTAGTAAAACCAAAATTACAATTAGAAGCCATCACCGGAAAACCGGTTGAATATTTTGCCTACCCATTTGGTTTATGGAATACTGCTGCCATACCTGAATTGAAAAGCCGTGGTTATAAGCTGGCATTTATATTATCTTCCCAAAGAGATGCGGAAGAACCTCTTTATACTATCAGGCGGATGATTGTGCCTGGCACCTGGTCAACAGAAGGAATGATGAAAGCAATGAAATCAACTTTTAATAAATAAAGGCATCTGCAGTAAAAATATTTTTTATGCGGTTGTTATATTTCCAGCTTTTCAAGTACCAGCAATGTTTCTAAAAACTCATTCCATGCTTTCTGCCATTTCTCTTTTGCAGTATTAATTTTTTCGTGGTGTTCAGCACCTGCTTCACCTTTTGTTTTAATGTAATCGTCCAGTTTTTCAAGTGCTTCTTTGTTAAGTGCTTCCAGATGTTCTTTATGTTCCATGACGTTACTTTTTGATGAAGAATAAGTAATACCTAAAATTAATCTTTTTTAAACGATGGGCATATAAATAAAAGCGGTGGAGATGAATAAAGAAGGGCTCCAATCTCTCAATCAGAACCCTAATAGTAACATAGGAAAATAAATTCCCGTTAGCCAATATAACAGGTTCAATAAAGATGCCACAATATGCTGTTCCTCCAATAAACAGGTATTTAATATTGATTGCAACTCAAAAAATATCAGTTGCCATAAGTTTTTTCTAAACCTTTCTTATTAACACCGGTGAATTTTTTTTCGGTTGTTGTTTTTGGGGTAATACTTTTTTTATCAGCAGGTAAATGGGGGAAGCCCGATTAATCCTCACCAATTTTTGCATCAGGATTTTTTTGTACCTATTCTTCTTTTTTAATTGGCTCCGTATTTTTTGTTGTCATACCAATTTATTTTTTCCTGTTGCAACGTTCAGCTTATTAAGATTTGCTGTTATTTTAATTCTTGCACCTGCAACACAGGTCTTCACCCATCGGTTTAATTTTTCTCCAATGGATATGCTTTTTATTTGCATTAACGATTTTAATTTATTGCAATCAAAACTCTCATTGAATGAAATAACAGGTGAAAGATTCTTTTTTTTCGTTTGCGTCCCTGAATTTTTTAGTTAAGATTTTTTATTGGACGTCACTAATACTAAAATACCGGCCCCCAATGCAACAACTCCGGCATATACAGGCCAACCTATACTTTTATTCTCTTTTTTATTGATCTCAACGGGGCCAAGGTCAACGATATTTTTTTCCTGCGTAAAATTAAATCCTTTAAATACCAACATTAAAATGCCTGCTGCAATTAATAAAATTCCTAAAACTTTCATACCTGTATTTTTTTGAGTTGATAATATGATGCCTGCAAACTGTGAGTGTTGTATTAAGAGTGTTAAACAAATAAAAAAGGGTTAAATAGAAATAAAACCCTTTTTTAATCCAATATCCTATGAAAAACCAAACAAACGATTCCATAAAATGTGCCAATATTTTTTTAATGTAATAAACCGGCAAAAAAACGGGGTAATATTTAAATGTGTGGAAATAAATGGACAACTATTGCCGCTCTTTACCCAATAGTTATCAACTGATATCGGTATTCTGTTGCAGACCGGTATTTAACGGTAGACCGGCAGTTTTTTGTATTGCAGGAATCATCAGCCATGTATGCTGCTGATATTTATCATTTAATCACATGAGCAAGATCAGGTACAAAAAAATAAATCCATTTTAATTTACTTTTTAAAATACCTGCTATGGAAAAAGACTACAATATCAGCAGCCGTTCACTAACTGTGCTTCGCTGCAGCATCGGAATCATTTATATCTGGTTTGGTATGCTTAAATTTTTTCATGGCTACAGTCCTGCAGAAGACCTTGCCATAAATACCACTAATAAATTAACCGCAGGATTGTTTCCGGAGAAAACAAGTATTATTTTATTGGCCGTTTGGGAAACTGTTTTGGGGCTTTTTCTCATTTTAGGCTTTCAAATAAAAAAAGTGCTGGCATTTTTAATCCTGCATGTGGTTTGCACTTTTACTCCTTTAATTTTTTTCCCCAGCCTGTCTTTTAAATTTGCACCTTACGGTTTTACTCTGGTTGGCCAGTATATTATGAAAAATATCATTATCCTTAGTGCTGCATGGGTATTATGGCAAACAGAACCAGGAGAAAAAATACAAATGGCTACTGATTAAACATTTCTTTTCAGCAAAAAACAATACTTCTAAAAACACAGCTTACAAAATTACTGCTGACTTCTTTTCTTTTCTTCCTCCGGTATTTTTACAGAAAGTGGCCCGTTACCAATTATTAAAAAATAAATGAGCAGCAGTAAAACCAAAACAGAAAGAACTAATTCTGAATAGGGACTGAATGTGTCTTTGGCAACATTAATGTTAATGAAGATAATAGCACCAATCAAAATAGGTATCTGTATCAGGCATGCTGCACGGGTAAATAAACCGATGGTTAAAAAAAATCCGCCTAAAATATGTGCAAACGTAACATAGTGGGCCAGTAACACTAGTATAAAGGAACTGAAAGGCTGCCTGCTGCTCATAACACTGATCAGTGAACTGGCGTTGCGGAGAAAATCAACACCTTTGTAGCAAAGAAAAAGGCCTAAAGCAATACGGATGATATCGAGCCATTTTGGGTGATGCCTGTCACCCCATTGTTCAAATTTTTCGAGGAGGTTCATATCATAAAATTTAAAGCTTTTAAAAAGAACTTCTATAAATTTAATTCATTTTCTGCAGAGATGCAAGCATTAACTGATGGCAATGGACCGGGGTATATTTGCTGTTTAAAGAATTGCAGCAGGCACATGCTTCCACTTACTCTCAATATGGGGAATATTTTCAACAATATTAATTGTTCAATTTAAAAAGACAGCAGAACTGTAATGATTTTTACACTCCTTGCCTTATTAACGGCATATTATTTAAGCGGATAAATCCCTGAATACAATTTTAGTTGAGGATAAATTAATTGGTACGATTAATGTATTTTCTATGATATCGCCTTAATATTTCATATAATCATTCTAAATCATTTTTATTATGCCCATATTAACAATTCTGCTCGTTCTCGTTTGTGTTGGAGTTATACTCTGGCTTATCAATAAGTTTATTCCTATGCAAGGCACCGTAAAAAGTATTCTTAATGCTGTTGTTATAATTGTATTGGTCATCTGGCTATTGAAAGTATTTGGGATACTGGGTAGTTTGCAGAACCTGCATGTTTAAGATTTACATTACTTAACAAGTCAAATATTTAAATACAATCATGAAATTTTTTATTTTTCTTTTATTACCGATCTTTGGTAACGCACAATCACAATATTTAAAATACAGCTGGAGAAAAATATCCGGGCCGGCACAATATAAAATTGTATCGCCAAATGCTGCCAGAACTACAGTTACAGATCTTACGGCAGGTGTTTACCGGTTTGAATTAAAAGTAACGAATAGTAAGGGGCTTTTTTCAAGAGATACAATGTCTGTTACAGTTAAAAAACCGGATTACTATGCTTACAGAAAAACGGGAAGTAGTGTCAACTTAGCTTCAAATTAGCTTCAACTAAAAAATCACAAATATCACTATAGGTTCCTTCTTGCTACAAAAGCTTTACCAATGTTGCTATATAAATTTACTGTTTAATATTTTTTTCATCTATCTTTTTTAATTTCTTTTTAAAAATAGAGAGAAGGTATTTAATTTAAAACCCAGTTAAGAACTTTTTGGATATAGCTGTTCATTTCTACTCTTACTGTAATCATTCATTGTAATCCATATCTGTTATTTAATTACCCCGTTCATTCATCAGCCTGTTTTTTTTATTATGCAAAGACAGGGAAGTATTTTTTTTAAAAAATTAACAAAGTAATTTTACTAATGCAATAACCGGTAACGCAAAGAATTATTGTTGTATAATATGACGCTGAAACAAAAAATATACAACCACTACCTGCTGATGATAAATGATAGGGTACAGTTGTTGCTGCAGGTACTGGCCGACCTGAAAGAAAGCGGCGCTAATGAAACAAAAAGTACGGCAGGAGACAAACATGAAACAGCATTGGCAATGCTGCAAATAGAACAGGCCAATGTACGTGGCCAATTAAAAGAAGCGCTCCAACAAAAAGCAGTATTGGAGAAAATAAATCCTGTATTGTCGCCGCCTGTTATAGTAAATGGCAGCCTTGTAAAAACCAACCGGGGCTATTTATTTTTGAGTGTTGCAATGGGCAAAGCAATTGTAGAAGGGATTGCTGTAACAGCACTTTCTCAACAATCGCCATTAGGTAAACAGTTGATGCAGCTAAGCAAAGGACAAACAGCAACTGTAAATAATAATCATTACGTTATTGAAAGTATTGAATAAAAAAAATTAGATCTCAGCAGGCGTATTATAAATGTAATTTTATTTTAACTTTAAAGAAAAACAACATCATGGATCAAAATATCATAAACTTATACGATGAGTATACACATATTCCTTTAACCCGGGGAGAATTTATTCACCGCTTGGTGTTAATTACCGGCAGTGTTACTGCTGCCATGTCGATATTACCTTTAATAGAAGTAAATGCTGCAAATATGAAAATTACCGGTGCAGAAGATCTGTTTACAGAAACAATCACTTACACTGGTGTGCCAGGTAATATGTCCGCTTATGTGGCCCGTCCAAAAGAAGAAAAAAAATACCCGGCGATTATTATCATACATGAAAACAGGGGATTGAATGCCCATATAGAAGATGTGGCCCGCCGTGCGGCTAAAGAAGGTTTTTTGGCTATAGCACCCAATGCTTTATCTGCAGCAGGAATTACTCCTGCCAATGAAGATGAGGCCCGTCAAAAATTCCAGGAATTGAAAGCAGAAAATAACCTGCAGAATTTTATCAATGGTTTTAATTACCTGGCCACCCGTAAAGATTATAATGGTAATGCAGGTTGTGTAGGTTTTTGCTGGGGTGGAGGAATGGCGAATAACCTGGCTGTAAAAATACCGGCATTAAAAGCGGCTGTAGCTTTTTATGGTCGCCAGCCCGAAGCAGCAGATGTTATTAGTATTAAAGCGGCTTTACAATTACATTATGCAGGTTTAGATGAAAGAGTGAATGCCGGTATTGCTGCGTACGAAGAAGCGTTGAAGAAAAATAATATCCGCTATGAGTTATTCATGTACGAAGGCGTTAATCATGCTTTTCATAACGACACTGCCCCCGCACGCTACAACGAAGCTGCAGCTAAATTGGCCTGGCAGCGCACTATTGAATTCTTTAAGAAGTATGTTCAATAAAACTGAACGGCTTGCTGTTAACGGTGAGTTTTACAAAACAATTCTTTAATCACACATCTGCTTCATTAAAAGATAACAGCAGGCTGGTAATTGCAGTATTCACTTTTCTGCAGGTAACACCGGCTTTATCCAGCATAATTTTAGATGCTTTAAAAATATCAGTGCCTTCATATTTATCAGATAAATAAATTACTTCGGTAATACCCGATTGTATAATTGCCTTTGTACATTCATTGCAGGGAAAGAGTGCCGTATAAATTTTACATCCCTGCAGGTCCATACCAATATTATTTAAAATGGCATTAAGTTCTGCATGGCAGATGTAGGGATATTTTGTTTCTAAAAACGCCCCTTGGTTTTCCCAGGGAAAATCATCATCATTGCAACCAATTGGCAAGCCATTGTAACCGGCACCAACAATTTTATTTTTGTCATTCACAATACAGGCGCCAACCTGTGTATTGGGGTCTTTGCTGCGGCAGGCACTCAGTAATGCTACTCCCATAAAATATTCATCCCACGAAATATAGCTTTGTCTTTTTTTCAAGTATGCAGTTTTAAATGTTAAGAATCTACACGAATTTACGGTATTTGGGAGTTTAAATTTATAGTGTTGCCGGGTAAAAGGTGAAGGGTTTTTCCTCTTTGGAAAAGATAGAAGAAGCTAAGTTTCATATAAAGCAAGAGGTTCGTTTTTTAACGAACCTCTTGAAAATTTTTCTTTTAAGATTATTAATTAATGCCTTAAAAATATCAGCTTTAGTTATTTCCTCTTACCGGGTAAGGTGGCCTTGCAGGTGTAACGGGCGGATTTTTTTCCAATTCTTTTAATGCCACTTCAATAGCTTTTTGTAATTGCGGATCATTACCTTTAATTACTTCAGATGGGGTTTGCTCCACTTCAATATCAGGAGCAACACCCACATTTTCTACAACAAAACCATCTTTTGTCCATATAGCCACATTGGGTGCGGTTACAGAGCCGCCATCAATAAATTCAGGAAATCCCAAGATACCTACAAGGCCACCCCAGGTACGTTTACCTACCAAGGTGCCTACTTTAAATTTCCTGAACATCCATGGCAACATATCACCGCCCGATCCTGCAGTTTCATCAATCAACATTACTTTGGGGCCCTGTATGGATGCACTTGGTGTTTTCAGATCTTTGCCATAACGCATATTCCAGTAGGCCTGTTGTGGATTTAATAGCAGGTTAATATAATAATCTGCAAGTTGCCCACCACCATTAAAACGTTCATCAACAATAATGGCTTTTCTTTTAGCCTGCGGATAAAAATATCTTTTAAAATAATCATGCCCCAGATCGGCAGTATTGGGTACATACACATATGCCACCTGTCCGTTAGTGGCTTCAGTTACTTTTTTCAAATTACCTTCGACCCAGTCACGGTTGCGTAAAGCCGCTTCATTATCTACAGGAACAACTTTTACTGTTCTTGCATCCTTACCATCGGCTGTGGCACTAACAGTAAGTTCTGTTATTTTGCCTGCGGTATTTTCAAAATAACGATAGATATCTTCTGTGGAAGTAATATCGCTGCCGTTTACTGCTATAATGTAATCGCCTGTTTTTACATTTACACCAGGTTCGGTTAAAGGCGATTTTAAATTAGGGTTCCAGTTTAATCCACCATAGATCTTTTTAATTTGATAGCGGTTATTGCTGATATTATAATCAGCACCTAATAAACCACCGCTCACTCTTTGCGGAGTGTATAACTGGTCACCGTTGTTGGTAAGCCGGTGGTGCCCAACGCCAAGCTCACTGCACATCCATTGTATCAAAATATTTAAATCATTCCTGCAGGCCAGGTCAGGTAAAAAAACTTCATATTTCTTTTTAACTGCGGCCCAGTTTGCACCATGCATACCGGGGTCGTAAAAATAATCCCTGTTTACCCGCCATGCTTCTTCAAACATATTTTTCCATTCTGCTGTGGGGTCTATTTTTATTTGTATGGCTGTGGTATTGATGACTCCTTTGCCCGGTGCAGGTTTACTGCCTGCATCTGTTATGGTCCAGCTGTTACCATTACTGTACAACATTTTTTTACCATCGGCAGAAATTATATAACCATCCATTGCCGTAATGTCTGCATCTTTACGGGCTTTCAAATCATATTTATGTAACATTCCACTACCTGAATTATCAGGAGAATAAACAATGTAATACAACTCACCTTCTTTTCCTGTACCCAATTGTCCGTAGTTGTCTGCAGCAATGGGGAGATCAACGATCCTGTTTTCAATACCATCCCAATCAATGCGTAACTGTTCATCTTTTTTCTCTGCGGCGGCTTTTTTATCAGCAGGTTTTCCTGCTGCTGTAGTATCAGGTTTTATAGTTTCTTCATCATTTTCTTTTGCAAAAGGGGAGATGGTTTCTTTTTGCAGTGTAACAAGGTAAATAGAATTAGTTGCCCGCATATCAGCATTCGACTGGTCGAACCAGTTGATAACCGGTCCGGCATTGGTAGATGCAAAAAAGTAAAGATACTTTCCGCTTTTATCAAACTTAGGATCTGATGCATCGCTTAAACCATCTGTTAGTGCAAATGATTTTTTTTGTTCTGTTGAATAGAGATAAATTCTTTTGAATTGTGTTTCGGTTATTTTGGTATAAGCAATCCATTTAGAGTCGAACGACCAGCTGCCGTGCATATAACGAAAAGGCCCTGGTGCATATAATTCATCTGCATCAATTTTTGTAATTATTCCCGATGCAATATCCAGAACATAAAAATTTCTTGCATTATCAGTAAAATTTATTTTTTTACTGTCCGGCGACCATTCGGGGTAAGCATAAAATCCTGTACCAGTCAATTTAAAAACTTTTGCTTCGCCTTTTCCATCCTGAAGTTTTAAATACAACTGGTATTCGCCACTGGCATCAGAAAAGTATGCAATGGTTTTTCCATCCGGTGACCATGAAGGAAATTTTTCATGTGCGCCGGGGGTTTGTGTAATATTCCTGTAATCTCCTTTTTCTGCAGGAGCGGTAATGATTTCACCCCTGCTGTCAAAAACAACTCTTGCACCGGCAGGAGAAATATCTGCAGAGCGGATATAATCACCACCTTTTACAAAGCGGCCTCTTAATTCCAATAAATCTGCAGCAATGCCAATTTTTAATTTGTTAGCAGTAGTTGTATTAAGTGAATAGGTATGTAAATAACCAGCCTGTTCAAAAACAAGGTTACCATCTGCAGCACCTGCATTCAACACCGGAAAATCTTTATACTTAGTTAACTGGTCAATTTTTTTTGTAGTTGTATTATAGGCAAATAAATTAAACTCTCCATTACGGTCACTTCTAAAATAAACCGTGTTACCAATCCACATTGGGTTTACATCATTACATCCTTCGGCAGGTTGTGGAATTTTTACAACGCTTTTATCTGTAAAAAAAAAAATATTGATGGTAGATATCATGCCGCCCCTGTAATGTTTCCATTGTTTAAAAGCATCGCCTAACGGTGTAAAGGCCATTTGTTTTCCATCAGGAGAGTAAGTTGCCCAAAATGCATTGGGTATTTCTAATTGTGTGGCAATGCCACCTGTAAGCGCTACTGTAAACAATTGAGTATACCGACCGGTAAATACTGCTCTTTGTGATGCAAAGAGTACTGCTCTACCATCGGGTGTAAATCCTCTTACAAGATCTGGAGAAGGATGCCAGGTAAGGCGTTTGGGAACGCCGCCTTCTACAGGAATTATAAATACATCTGTATTGCCATCGTACTGTGCACTGAATGCAATGGTTTTTCCATCAGGAGAAAATACAGGGCTTGATTCAACACCTCTGTCCACGGTTAATCTTCTGGGTTGTGATCCATCGGCTTTGGCTACCCAGAGATCTTCTGCATAAATAAATGCAATATTATTTGCACTAATGGCAGGTTGAGACAGCATCCTGGTATCTGTATTATCTATTGCAAAAAGCGGTGTGATAAAACCAGACATACAGAAAAGTATAAAGCAATAAAACTGTTTACAGCGTTGCATAGTTTTTAGTTAAGTGTGAAAGAAATTTTGGTTATAATATTATGTACAAAAAATGAGAATCCAAAATTTGATTTAATGTGCAGCATTTATTTGCAGATGCAGCAATTCACCCATTTATTTGATCACATTTTTTTCAACGCCTTCTTTAGTAATGATAACCGGTTTAATAAAGCCCTGTTTATCAAAATACATTCTGTCAATACAGGTTTCTCTTGAATTGCCATCTGTTTCTGTTAAGGGACGACGATGGTAAACGATATACCATTTATCCTGTTTAGGAATTTTAATTACAGAATGATGCCCTGCACCGGTAGCAATTTTTGGATTCTGCTGTAAGATTTTACCAATACGTTTAAATGGGCCAAGGGGATTATCGGCAATGGCATAAGCCACACTGTAATCAGGGCCTGTCCACCCACCTTCGGACCACATCAGGTAATATTTTTTATTGCGGATGAACATGAACGGTCCTTCAACGTATCCCTTGGGAGTTATCTCTTTAAATATTGTACTGTCGCTAAATGGTACGAAACCGGAAAAATCATCATTGAGTTTTGCAATATTACAATGTTGCCATCCGCCGTAAATAAGGTAATGCTGCCCATCGGCATCTTTAAAAACAAATTGATCAATGGGCTGTGCGTTATTATGAAATCTATCTATCAGCGGTTTTCCCAAATGATCTTTAAACGGCCCTTCCGGTTTATTGGCAACAGCAACGCCAATACCACCATATTGCTGATCGGTTTGAATATCATTAGCTCCAAAGAATAAATAATACTTCCCTTTTTTTTCTACTATTGATGGAGCCCATATTGCCCGCCTTGCCCATTTAATGGATGCCGTATCAAGAATACGGTTATGTTTTGTCCAGTGTATAAGGTCGGGAGATGAAAAAGCATCAAAGAAAACCTGTTGATCATACTTTGCGGAATAAGTAGGGTATATCCAGTAGTTTTTTGAAAAGATAATTCCTTCAGGGTCGGCATACCAGCCCGGGAAAACGGGGTTGCCGGATTTTATGGAGTCTTTGTTCTTTTGTGCAACCAGAGTAGTGATAAAAATTATTCCGGCAATAACCAGCAGTATTTTTTTCATTGTAATATTTTATACTAAACTACCTGTTTTTATTTTGTATAAATAATATTTTTTGTATCTTAACCTTACTCTTTTCTTTCCGCTGAATACCACTTTACTTTAAAATTTTATTATTATGCAAACACAATTGGAAGAAATCAGGGAACAGCAAAACAATCCTGGAACAAATTGTCATCTGGCTGGAAAAAGTGGGATGAAATGACCATGGATTTTCTTCACCCAATGGGAACGGAGATCATTGCTGCTATTAAACCTTTTGGTAACGATAAAATACTTGACATTGCTGCCGGTACCGGCGAGCCGGGCCTTAGCATTGCAGCAATGTTACAGGGCGGTAGTGTAACAATCACCGATCTGTCGGAAGATATGCTGGTGATTGCAAAAGAGAATGCAGCAAAGCGTGGCATCAGTAATATCGAGACAATTACCTGTGATGTTTGTGAAATGCTTTTTGCAGATAACAGTTTTGATGCAATAAGCTGCCGTTTTGGATTTATGTTTTTTCCTTGACATGGAGTTGGCAGCCAAAGAAATGGCAAGGGTGTTAAAGCCTGGTGGAAGAATTGCCACTTCTGTATGGAATGTGCCGGAAAAAAACTTTTGGGTAACAGCTATTATGGGAACCATTAATAAGAATATGGAACTGCCACCACCACTACCAGGTGCACCGGGAATGTTCCGTTGTGCAAAACCCGGTTTGATGACAGCAATATTTGAAAATGCCGGGTTTAAAAACATTACAACAAAAGAAGTGGCTTCTAAATTAAACAGTGGAACCGTGCAAACCTACTGGAATATGATGACAGAAGTTGGTGCTCCCATTGTAGCGGCATTAAACAAAGCCGATGAAGCCATGAAGCAAAAAATAAAGGCCGAAGTATTTGCACAGGTAAAAGAAAAGTATCCGGGCCATGTAGCCATAGATGCCGGAGCAATTGTAATAAGTGCAGTAAAATAATTTGAAACTGATTACAACCAATAGCAATTTTTCAATGCTTTACTCCCTTATCTTTGATAAGCATTGTTATTTTAAAAAATGTTAAAATCGCTTTATGAAAAAAAGAAAATTGCTATTGGTATTTGTTTTTATCCAGTTTGTAATAAACAGTACTTCATTTGCACAGGACAAAAAACAGTTCAATGCCTTGCTGGTTACTAAAACTGCAGGCTGGCATCATGAATCCATTAACGAAGGGGTTGCTGCAATTAAAGAACTGGCTAACAAAAATTTTTTTAATGTGCAATGGCACCAGGATGCAACAACTATAACTGACAAATACCTCGAAAATTTTCAGGTGATTATATTTTTAAATACCACAGGTAATATTTTAAAAGATGAGGAACAAACAGCAGTAGAAAAGTTTATACAATCCGGTAAAGGTTTTGTGGGGATACACAGTGCATCAGATACCGAGTATGACTGGCCCTGGTACACAAAGCTTGTAGGCAGGATGTTTAAAATTCACCCGGTGATTCAGACAGCAAAATTAAAATTGACAGAAAATAAATTTTCCGGATTAGAAGGGTTTAGTAACGGACAATTGTGGACAGATGAGTGGTATGAATTCAGCCCTGAAACAACAACTGATCTAAAGTATATATTGGCTGTTGATGAAACCTCATACAATCCAAAAGTACAATGGGGAGAAAAGAAAGGAGAGGGTATGGGAAGCTTTCATCCTATTGCCTGGTATCATGATTATGATGGCGGCCGTTCTTTTTATACAGCACTGGGCCATATGCCAACTGATTACAACAACCCTGCTTTTTTAAATCATATTTATGGAGGAATATATTGGGCTGCTACAGGGAAAAAATAATTTTATATTATGAAGTAGCCCAGGCTTTATCCCCTTTTTTATATGGATAATCGCCAACATATTTTTCGGGCACCGCTTTGTAACGTAACACTTCTGTTGCACCAACTTTAGAAGTAAAGAAGCCGAGCAAACTCAATTGTTTCATCATGGTGAAATAGTGAGCAGGGTCTTTATCTTTTTTATTTTGCTGGTATGCTTTTGCTTCTTTGTCAATGGTTGTAAGCAGGGTAGTGCGTTGTTCTGAAGTGGCATCAATAAAAAATTTACCTGTAGTTTTTTTGCAGGCTTCATTTAGTGTGGCAATACCTTTATGAAATACCTGTTGATTGTCGGGGTTGTAGGTATTGTTTACCATTCGTTCTATAAACTTTCCAACTCCTGCTGATTTTGCACCAGGGGTTTTTGTGGCTGGTAAAATGGTATCGGCCACTTCATCTAAAAAAGAAATATCTGTTTTACTGAAGGCAATGCCCCCAACTTCATCTTCGGTGTTACAACCTGTTAGTAAACCGCCACCAATGAATACGCCGCCGGTAAGGGCTGCAATCATTTTTATAAGTTCTCTTCTTTCCATATTAAGAGTTTTGTTTTTGGCACGCAGAGGCGGAGTAGCCGCTGAGTTTTATTAAATAATTTAATGCGTTTAATCATTATCAATTATTCCATTATCGATTTAAATGTTTCCTTTTTTTAATTCACTTACCGCAAAATCTGCAGCACGGGCAGTTAAAGCCATATAAGTTAATGAAGGGTTAACACATGAAGCTGATGTCATGGCAGCACCATCTGTAACAAAAACATTTTTTGCATCCCATAACTGATTGTTGGCATTTAATACAGATGTCTTTGGATCCTTACCCATACGTGCCGTACCCATCTCGTGAATGCCATGTCCCATATTATGTCCGCTATCATGTCCGCTTACATTTTTTACGCCGGCATTTTCCAGCATGGCTATTGCTTCTTTTACAATGTCTTTACGCATTTTCATTTCATTCTCTTTTATTTCTGCATCCATTGCTAATATTGGTAAACCCCATTTATCTTTTTTATTTTTATCCAGCGTAATTTTATTTTCATGATATGGTAACACTTCTCCAAAACCACCAATTCCCATTTGCCATCCACCAGGTTCAGTCAGGGCATCTTTAAAATCTCCACCAATATTCATTTCAGCAATTTCCCTGCTCCAGCCGCTTCTGCTGGCACCTCCCTGGAAACCATAACCTCTTAGAAAATCTCTTTTATCTCCATAGAGGTTAGCGAATCTCGTTAAGTAAATACCATTAGCCCTTCTGCCGTAAACATATTTATCTTCAAATCCTTCTACTTTACCGGATGCGCCTAAATTGTAATGATGATCCATAATGTTATGCCCCAGCTCGCCACTGCTGCTGCCCAAACCGTCTGGCCATATTTCAGTAGCCGAATTCATTAATACCCAGGCAGAGTTTAATGCTGATGCATTTACAAAAACAATTTTACTGAAGTACTCGTAAGTTTTATTATTTTCTGCATCCAACACTTCCACACCTTTTGCTTTTTTTGTGTCTTTATCGTAAATTATTTTTGTAACAATTGATAATGGCCTTACTGTTAAATTACCTGTTGCAGTTGCGGCAGGTAATGTAGATGATTGTGTACTGAAATAACCACCAAACGGACAACCTTCCCAGCAACGGTTTCTAAACTGGCAGGCGGTTCTTGACTGCAATGGCGCAGTTAAATTTGCCACTCTTCCAATGATCATGTGGCGCTGGTTATTATAATATTTTTTTAAACGGGCAGCCACATCTTTTTCAACTATATTTAAATCCATTGGCGGTAAAAACTGTCCATCGGGTAAATGAGGTAATCCTTCAATTGAACCACTGATGCCTGCAAACTTTTCAACATAATCGTACCATGGTGCAATGTCCTTATATCTTATGGGCCAGTCCACACCGTGACCATCGTTTGCATTAGCTTCAAAATCAAAATCGCTCCAGCGATAACTTTGTCTGCCCCATAATATTGATCGGCCGCCAAGGCGGTAGCTGCGCCACCAGGTAAATGGTTTTATTTCGGTATAGGGTGAATCAATTTCATTTGTCCATGCGTCCATTACGGCTTCGCTGGCAGCCCAGCCCCGGTGTATTACAGGATAATCTTTTTTTTGCTGCTCAGTTGTTCTGCCGGCATATTCAAAATCCCAGGGATCTTTTGCAGCGTTCTTATAATCTTTAATATGCTGATGGTCTTTGCCACGTTCCAGCATCAAAACTTTTAATCCTTTTTCAGTAAGTTCTTTTGCAGCCCAGCCGCCGCTGATACCCGAGCCAATTACTATAGCATCGTAAGTGTTTTGTGCGGTTGCTTTGTTATTGAGATTTGTAGTATCGCCTGGCATCGTTAGGTATTTTGATTCGATAAATATTTGAACCCTAAGATAACTTTATTTTACAATCCAAATTCCCATACTGTTCTGTAATTTCCATTTTTTTCGATATAGGTTAAAAAAGTATTATAAAATGCATCAGCGCCAATGGTGGCACTGTCGCCAATTACAAAAAGTTGCTCTTTTGCCCGGGTAATGGCCACATTCATCCGGCGGTAATCTTTTAAAAAACCAATATCGCCATCATCGTTACTCCGCACTAATGATAAAATGATCGTTTCTTTTTCCTGCCCCTGAAAACTGTCGATAGTACTGATACGCATTTCTTTTGGCAACAGTTCTTTAGCCGCAGTTACCTGCCCGGCATAAGGAGAAATGAAAGCAGTCGCCAGCGGATCTAATAATTCTGTCGCTATAAGTTTTTGTACAATTTGTAATTCACCTTCGTTTTGTAAACTCATGCCATCATTACCATGCACTTCATTAAAGCCTGAACCTGCGGTGTCAATAAAAGTGATATGTGTACCGATATTGGCAAGATGTGCAGCTGATTGCAAAATGCCATCATAAAAATAATTACTGCTGAATCCTGCAATGGACTCCCTCATCCGGTATTGTGTATTTAGTAAGAAAACATTTTTTACAGTTGCAATACTAATTTCTAAAATAGATATATTTAAACCCAAACGGGCAGCTTCATTACTTAATACAGTAGGAGGTAATTGTAAATGATCACCAGCCAGTACATATTTTTGCGCTAATGGAAAAATTGTCCATGCCAGTGGTTCAATACATTGCCCGGCTTCATCAATTACCAGGGTATGGAAAGTAAGCTGCCTGATTTTCGCATCGTACAAACCAACAGGCGTGCCTAAAATGACATCGGCTTCAGTAAATAATTTTTCTTCGTTATACGCCTGTAATTTTTTTATTTCAGTTCTTATATTTTTTACTTCTTTAAATAACAGGTTGCGTTGTTCTCTTTCAGCTTTGCCAAAACTCCGTTTGTATTTCAATGCCATCTTCCTGAATTCTTCAGCTCTTATTTTTAATTGCTTTATTTCTTTTTGTTGCTTGCTGTTGGCTAATCTTCCTTCGGGAGTATGTTGAAAAATTATTTCATCAACCTTGCTGGTATTACCCACTCTTAACACAGCAACATTTTGCGCAATCAATCCTTTGGCAATATTATCCACTGCAGTATTGCTTGGCGCTGATACTAATATCTTTTCTCCTGATCTTATTAATTGCACAATAGCTTCGATAAGTGTGGTGGTTTTGCCAGTGCCCGGCGGGCCATGTACAATAGTTATATTTTCGTTTTGAGTAATAGCAATTACAGCCTGTTGCTGGCTTTCATTTAAATTTTTATTTCGAAAATCAGGTGAAGTGATTTTTATTGATGACTGTGTAGTTGCTGCATCGCCATGCAACTGTTCAAATAAATTATATAAAGGCTTATTATTTTCGAGATCGTTCAACACCGTTTTCATAATTGTGGTGGTGCGTTGATCCGGTGCTAATTTTATTCCTACACCATCATCTTCAATCCAATCGGGAAAGTCGGGAGCAAAAAGGCGGAACTCCCCGGCTTTTCCGTCTAAGTTTATCAATACACCTTTAACCGGTTCTTCCCCTGTGCAAAAACATTCTATTGCAGCGCCGTCTTTAAACTGGTTGGTTTCTGTTGGGAAATTTAAACGGAAACTGATCTCGGGATAATCGGCATAACCAAAGTTTTTTCTTGTAACTGTAATCGGGTGTAATGCGAGGCCCTCGGCTTTTAATGATTTTAAAGTATACTGCTGATCTAAACTGTATCTTTTAACCTGTTCTTTTTCCTCCAATTCAATACACCGGATCAAATTTTTAATATGCGGATCTGTTGCTGGCATTTTGTGAAAATAGCGAGGATAGCAGGAATAAAAAAATATGCAACCTCATTGTTATTAAAATACCGGCCCGGAAAATTCAGATATGGTATACTTTGCAGACTGGGTCAGTTATAAGACTGTCAAAAATTTAAAACAATTTTTATTGTAAGCCGGTTATGCCATTAATAATGATCAGGGGAAGATAGATTTTGTGTGAGCAATGTATGGAAGGTAAGGATGATTATTATTAATGTAACTATTATATAAACAGTACACTTAATTATTAAAAAATTTTTGGCAGTTAATATTTTGGCAAATGACTGATGTTGTTATGCCTCGTCGTTTTCCAGTATATTCAGCGTTGTAATATCCTCGGCCTCAATATTGCCATCTTCCAGAAAATACATATCAATTTCTCCAACATTTTTTGCATAAACTTTTCCGCGGTAATTGCATTTGTATTTATCTTTTATAAGTTCAAACACAGTAGAAGAAATGTTTACTTTACCCGGCACACCACTGCTTTCCATTCGACTGGCAATATTTACAGTACTTCCCCATATATCATACGCATACTTTTTCTTGCCAACCACACCGGCAACTATAGGTCCCACATGAATGCCAATGCGTAATTCCCATGGTTCAAGGCCTGCTTCTTTTCTTTGTACATTATACTGATAGATAAAATCCCTGATTTCGAGGCTGGCTTTAATTATATTCTCAACATGGTTTTCGTCTGGCGTGGGAATACCGCCGGCACACATATAAGAATCTCCGATTGTTTTTATTTTTTCAATATTGTTTTTTTCAATTATTTGGTCGAATGCCATAAAGCAGGTATTGAGTTCTTCGATCAAATCCTGTGGTAACATTTTGTCAGCTATTGTAGTAAATCCTTTAAAATCGGTAAACATAACGGAAACCAGTTCATAATTTCTTGGTACAGCACGTCCATCTACCTGTAATTCTTTTGCAACTTCGGCAGGAAGTATATTTAACAATAATTCTTCGATCTCATCTTTTTGCTGATCAAGAATTTTATTGGTTTTTACTTTTGCACGATAGTTTCTATAAACCAGGATGGTTATTAAAAACACAAGACCTAATCCTACAAGCAATGCCTTTTTTACAAATTGTTGTCTTTTTAATTCCACATCAATAAGTGCTTTATCTTTTGTAAGCAAATTAATCTCACCTTGTTTTTTCTGCAGATCAAAATCAAACTGGAGTGAACCTAATTTTTTATCAGTATCAATATTATAAAGTGTATCCTTAATCTCAGTATAAAGCGTTTGATATTTAAAGGCATTGCTGTAATCTCCCGATTTGGAATAGGACATTGCCATTTCCTGGTAAAGGTCTTTAAGCTCGTGATTTGCCTGGATTTCCAAAGCAGGAACTTCTGCCTTAGAAAAATAGGTTAGTGCAATTGGGTAATCATTTTTTTTTACATAAACATTTCCCAGTCCTATCAGCGACTGCGTTATGGAGATTTTATTATTTAGTTTATCGGCAAGCGCCAGTGCCTGGTTATGGTTTTTTAATGCCAGATCATATTTACCTTCTTTTGTGTACAGTTTTCCCAGTGCGTTATATGCATTAAGACTACCCTCGGAGTTTCCATATGCATTCAGGGCTTTATTAAAATACAATAAAGCCTTTGCATCATCATTTTTCTCAAAATAGATGGATCCGATATTTACACTGATAGCACCTAATTCGTCTTTCTTGCCCAACTCTTCACAAAGCGCCAGTGCCTTTAAATAATATTCAAGTGCTTTATCGTAAGTAGCCGGCTTAATATTATATACTCCTCCAACATTATTTAAAGCAATAAATATCCTGAACTTATCACCCGCCAGTTCAGAAAATTTTAAAGATTGCAGGTAATTCTCAAGTGCGTGGGCATCATCACCCCTGTCGTAATAAACAACGCCAATGTTACTGTATAAATTGGCAATACCGCTGTTATCTTTTATCTCCTCAAATTTCTTTAAGGATTGATTATAATAATCCAGTGCTTCAAGATGTTTAGCCTGAAAATAATAAACGATACCAATATTTTTCAGCGCCAGTGCTTCGCCTTTTAGAAAAATTATTTTAGCGGCAAGATTTTTTGCCTCAGTAGCCAGTGTTATAGCTTTGTCAGGATCCTTCGTAAAAAACTCTCTGCTTTGGGCGAGCAAATTATTTACTGCAACAGTATCACCCTCAGCTCCGGTTGTTACCGGGCTTACCTGCGTAAGCCCGGTATATGACAGGTTAAATAAATAAAAAATAATAATTAATACTTTACGTTTCATAGAAATAATTCACATATATTGAATAATAAATCTGCAGTTAATTATCATAAAGGATAATTTTTTTTATTGTTTTATCACTCTAACTGCTTTATACCCGCTTACAGTTTTTAACCGGATTAAATAAAATCCTCTTTGTAATTCAGACAGATCGAGCTCAAGACTACTGGCAGATATTCTTCTTATAACCTTAACACTGAATGATCTTCCGTTTACATCATATACCACAACTCGTTGTTGCTCCGGTAAAATTTCCTGTGTAGTTATAATAGCCTTTTCAATTACCGGATTAGGGTACACTGTTATTCTTAATATTGTTGCTTCATCCGTTGAAAATGAAACTGTAGCTTTCTTTATACTGATAACAGTATCCTTAGTATTTATTACTGTTCGGGTTTTGGCAACTGGTTCAGACAAATTAACTGGTTTTATTAAAAGCACCTCATCAGTTTCATTGGTAACTGCCCTTTGTGTTGTTACCGGAGACGAAGTAGTACTGCATCTTACAGAACTGGAATTTGCAGTTGCTGATTCGGTTACTTTGGTGTTAACTTCATAAGTTCTTAATTCCCATTTTAACGTAGTGCCATCAAATGGAACATTAAAGGAAGTGGTTCCGTTTCCGGTCAGGAAAACAACGGGTTGTTGTGAACCATCAAAAGATCCTGTAGAAGAAAGTTTGTTATCAATTCCGATTGGAACATATACCGGTGTACTATTAGTGTTTTTGGAATAAAAATGTGCCACATACCTGCGGTTTTGAGGAATATAAGATGCACCCCGGTCATCAATACATTGCAGATAAGTATCTACATCTTCAGCTCCGGTTCCTTTTGGATTTATATACAAATTGTTATTTATATACGTAATTGTATAATTTATTGAATTTGCAAATGGATTGAGTAACGGTATAATTGTATATACGCCTGCAGCACCTGTACAGGCAGGGCTTAATGTATACGATACAGTTGGGTTGTCCCCGTTTCTTAAACCGGTGATGGTTGAAGTAAATACAGGTAAAGGATCTCCTTTATAAATCCATTTCAAATCTGCTTTTACCTGCAGCGGGGCTTTAGTAATTGCAAATGTTGCTAAAGGTTGAAGGGTGGAAAGACTTAAATTATAATTTGCCCCTGCAGACAGATTACCTAAAGTATAAGCATAGGTACCAACATTGTTGCCACTTACACGGCCAAGTGCGCCTGTAAAATTACCTGAAACTAAACCTGCATCATTTGAAAAAGTAAATACCGGATCAGCATTGCCATAAATTTTACTTTGCCCCGGCGTAGGTGTAATAATAACTGCTTTTGGTGTAATGGCAAAAGTTGAAACGGGATCAGCTACAGAAAGAATTAAACTATAGTTTGCACCGGCAGACAGATTACCTAAAGTATAAGTATAGGTACCAACATTATCACCGCTTGCACGGCCGATAGCTCCTGTAAAATCAGTTGAGGTTAAACCGGCATTATTAGTATAGGTAAATACCGGATCATTGGTTCCAAATATTTTAGTCTGGCCAGGGTTTGGACTAATAGTAACAGGGGCAGGTAAAATTGTGACTACCCCGGCTATATGGGTTATTTGTAAATTAGAATTTACCAAAGAGCCAGGTATTAAAAACTGATTCCCCACGTTAATGCCTGTTATCATGTTCACCGATTTCAACAGGCTCTGGCCTTGCCCTATTTCATTTTCATTAATTACAACCGCAGTTCTGTTCTGGCTGTTTACAATTGGTATTGCCTGTCCGTTTACAATGGTTACGGCTTGTCCATTTACAATAGTTACGGCCTGTCCGTTTACAATAGTTACAGCTTGTCCGTTTACAATAGTTACAGCTTGTCCGTTCACAATAGTTATGGCTTGTCCGTTTGCAAATGATTCTGCATCTATCAATCCCTTTGCGCTTACCTGCGATAAAGAACTGAGCATGTATGTTTGTGCGGAGTTTACATTATAATCTAAAATTGATTCCTGTGTAATGTCGACCACCCTGGTTGAATCAGTAACATACGAACCATTAACTAATTCTTTATTAATGATCTTACGGGCATTTTGTAATGATTGGTTGCTTGCCGAAAAACTCAGGCTATTGATCTGTGCCTGAGTAAGATCAACTTCATTTATTGCAGCTGCCTGACCGTTTACAATTGTTATTGCCTGGCTATTTACTATCGGTATTGCCTGGCCGTTAACAATCGTTACTGCCTGTCCGTTTACAATTGTCACGGCTTGTCCGTTTACAATTGGTATGGCCTGTCCGTTTACAATGGTTACAGCTTGTCCGTTTACCAAACCTAAAATGTCATTACCAAGCACATCTTTTGCCAGCTGGCCGTGGTGAGCAGATTGAATAGAATTTAAAAATGTAACAGAATCAGAAATATTGTTACCGTCAAATTGATAAGTAAATTCAATATCCGGAATTTTTTCTCCATAAATAACAGTAGTATCTTTTGCTTTAACGGTTACAGGTAGCTTTTCGATGGTGAAACTACCCTGGGTAAAAGTATAATTATAGAGTTCTTTAAGACCAACATCAACAGGATTTAAAGGATTAAATACCCGTGCTGGTGTTATTATATAAGTACCAACATTACTGTTAGTGGTTGCCAGTGTTGTTATTGTCATTGTATTAAGGCCTACATCTGCTAATGTTAAGCCTGAATTTTGCAATTCAACCCCATCAACCAAAATAGTAGCTGTAAGGCCAGGAAGCAGTTGGGCATATTTCTTTGTCTTATTATCTGCCTTAACAACAATATTCTTTTTTATAACTCCAAAAAATTTTAAAGTATCGCTGGATCCCCCATCAAGGCCACTTGAACTTATGGGTGGAGTATAAACACTGATTGCAGGATCTCCGTTAAATGCAGGTATTACAGCAGTAGCAGTATCTGAATTGACTATTGTTGTAACAAGTGCTGAGTCCCTGAATTTTATAACAGAAGTTGAGCTGAGGTTTAAGCCTGTTATAGTTAAAGTAAACGGAGCGGGGCCAGGGGTTGTATTAGTTGGAACAAGTAATTTAATAAGTGATGGGTCAGGTTTAGCAAAAGTCCGCATGGCCGAATCTGCATTTACAAATCCATAACCTGATGAATAGTCAAACCCTGGTGTACCCATATCAATAGCACTGGTTTGAAGAATAGTTCGTATTTGAGCTGGGGTTGTTACAGGTTGGGTTAAATATTTATTTCTTCCTTCCATAATTAATGCTGCAACAGCTGCAGCATGTGGTGCAGCTGCAGACGTTCCAAAGAAATTAGAATAAGAATTATTATCATAATCTATTCCCATTTTAACTGTGGTGTTAACACCATCAGGAGCTACCAGTTCAGGTTTATTTCTTTGGATGTTATTAACGAAAGTTCCACCTACTGAAGAAAATGATTCTGTGTTTAATGGTCCCGGATAAGGAGGCGCTTTATCATATCTTGCAGCACCCACCGCAATAGCACCGGCAGCATTTGCCTGCCCTATAAGCGTTGAGGTACCTGTTGCGTATTCATTAAAGGTAATATTGCCGCGGAAAATAATATACTTGAACCGGGCCGGGTTACTTGTAGTGGTATTATTTACAACTAATATATTGGTTTGCGTTGTACTGGTCACAGTAAAAGGCATTAATTCAATCGGATCGCCATTAATATTATTCCTGTTAAAACCAAAAAGTGCTGTACCATCAGTATTTGGTGTTAAATAAATATCCAGGTCATTTTTGGTACCTGCTGTTTGCCCTAATGAATAAATATCATCTATCCATTGCAGCACAATTGTATAATCTCCGGGTGCAAGGGTAACGCTTTGAAATGCATCGCCACCTGAGAAATTGTGGGCAGACCCCGTTAAACCTCCGGGAGCCGGCATGGGGTTAAAAGTATTTTCATATGATTTATTACCAAAATTACCTGCAGCTGAAAAATAGGTGGTTCCCGAAGCTGTTGCCGCATCAACTGCAGCTGCAACAATACCGTCCTTTAGAAATGGTTCTGTGATATAAGTAATATCATCAACAATAATATTACAACCTGCCTGCTTTAGTTCATTAATGCCAGCAGCAAAATCTCCTGCTGTATTGAAACCTGTTCTGAAAAAAAGTTCAGCCTTGGGGGCTACATCATGAATTATCTGTAACATAGCCCTTCCTTCGTCCGAACGTTTATAAGGTGCTTCTTTTACTACGTTAACTGGCAGTATATCTCCATCCGGATTTCCAATACCGGGAAGATCTCCGTTTCCTATATCCTGGGCAGCAGTATTGGTAACAGGATTTGTTGTAGCTGCAAGAATTGTATTATAACTATCAGAAATAACCCCGATTTTAATACCTTGTCCCTTTAGACCATATCCTTGACGTACAAATTGCGAACGCATTGAACTGTCGCCCGCTGAATTAGCAAGACCACTATTACTGAAAGCTTTGTAATAAGGCCTTACATAAACGATTATAGAATCCAGGCTGTTTAATAAAGTCAGTTTGCTTATTTGGAGCAACCCGGTAATGATAAAATTGCTGCTGCCATTACTTATGATATTGGTAAGACCATAAGCTGGTGTACTTAATATTGTTAATGCACTTGAATATTTCCCTTGTTTGGCAATTACATCAATCACTATGCTGTCATTCTGAATAGTAAAAAACGGAGAAGGAGGACCATTGGGATTAAAATTCTGAGATATGGACTGCAGTTCGGAACCAATAAGGTTATTCGTTTTTCCGGTAACAATTGCGGTATCTTTTGCAATACAACCGCCAGTACTTGTGGTAACGCTAAGAATATAAGTACCTGCTGAAGAAACGGTAATTACTGCTGCATTAGTTGCCGATGTTATTACCCCGCCGTCTTTAGCTTCCCAGCCAAAGGTTACACCGGCAGTTGTGGAAGAACCGGTTAATGTTGTTGGGTTTGCAAAATCCAATGTCTTGTCGGGCCCGGCATTTGCATTTGGCGTTGTACATAATGGAAAAGGAGCAAAAGTAAGAGTATTTGAACCCAGAATATTGACTTGGGTACCACTCCATAAAGCTCCGGTTAGTGTTGAAGAAGGGCCGTTACCTGACCCCAGCTGAATTGCTGCATATGGTGCCCAAACAGATCCCAGCCAATTAGATATATTGCCATTACCATTAGAGCCATTCGTCATATAAAATGCAACAGTATTATTATTCGTATTTGTTGAACCGGTTCCATGAGTTTCAGAGTAAATACGGTTCGCATTTCCTCCATTAATCATGCTTGATTGCGTTTTATCAAGGATAATATCATTGTACACATAGATAAGGAAATTACCGGCTGATGTATTTTGAAAATTAAAAACGATTTTAGCATTTGGGCCGGAAGTTTTAAATGATTTAAAAATATAAATACCCGGACCGGAAAGGGTAAGGGTTGTGTTTCCGCCAAGATTTACATCTTTATAAGCTCCCGGGGTAATTGTTTGAGTATTGGTTATACTGATTGTACCATAGGCCGGAAAATTGGTAATAGTCGGCATAGAAGGTAAACCGGGCAAAGATGGTGTTCCGGTTATATTTCCTCCTGCCGGAACAGGGCCAGAGTATGTTGTATTATTGGGGTGAGTAACTCTGCCTGACACAATACCACCTCCAACAGTAATATTTCCATTAACATCAATATTTCCGCCAAGATTTGCATTTGTACCTACTGAAAGAATTGTTCCGTTTAGACTTGCTGAATTAATTGCAGCGATTTTGCCGGTTATACTGTTACCAGTAGCCAGATCAATAGTACCTCCACTATAAATATTTCCATTGACAGATATATTTCCAGTTGATTTTATAAGTTTATAACTACCAACCGAACCTATAGTTGAACCTGCCAGAATATTACTGGAAGAAGCAAATTGAACTCCATAACCGGGAGCAGAGGGGGGAGTTTGGCCCGCAATGCTATTAAACCCTCCAAATACAATATAATCTGTAATATTGGTTTGCTGCCCAATAAGAGGGTTACCTAAAAAAGTACATACAAAAAAAAGTAGGTAATTTTTTTTAAGGCATGAAAAAAGCCAATGAATTCTCATTTAGTTAGGTTTAAGGTTTAAATAAAAAGCAAATCAAACGGGGAAGTAATTCATTGGAATTGTATAATAAAAAAAATAATTATTAAGACAAAGTCTTAACAAGTATTATTTAAAAGGCGGAATATTATTCCGAAAATTCAGGTTTATTTAATTAGGGGGTGGGACAGGTTTATCAATAAATAGTATGATATACTGCTCGTTGATCCATGAAGTTACAATTTTTTTTTAAAAAATATTTTTTTTAATTACAATTAAAAGTATCATCAATTATTATTAATAGCTAAGCTCATGTGGTTGTTCAGGAATAAGTTGATTTTTTTTAGATTCTGTATAAAAAAATTGCCTTGCCTTCATCTTTTTTATTAATTTAACGCTCTAAAATATCTTTAATATGAAAAAAATAATTTCTTCAACGGCTTACTGCCTGCTCTTTTTCACCTTTGTGCTTTCGTTTAAAAGTAATGCACAAGCACTCAATTCAGAAGATATTAAGGCGCAACTGATAAAGGAATGGGAAAGAGGAAAAGCTTATACAGTTGATTACCTTAATACCATGCCTGCAGATAAGTATTCTTTTAAAGCTGTTGATAGCATTAGAAGTTTTGCACAGCAGATGTTGCACCTTGCACAGGGTAATCTTTTTTTAATGTCAAACGCAACAGGCCAGCAACCACCGGCATGGGCACAGGCCAACCTGGAAGGAAGTGCAACTGCTGCTAAAAAAGATTCTGTGATGTACTATATAACTGCCAGTTACGATTATTGTACCAACGCAGTTAAAAATACAGATGTGAACAAATGGGGTGAAAAAGTAAAAATATTTGGTATGGAAGCAACAAGATTTGCCCTGATGATAAAAACATTCGAACATCAAACGCATCACCGTGGACAGACCACTATTTATATACGCCTGCAGGGGATCAAGCCGCCACAGGAAAGATTATTTTAATAAACTAAATAGACCTGAAGGGTTGCTTTTGAAAAAGGCAACCCTTTTTTAGTTAAAGAAAGTTTTAAGGAAAGCAAATTGTAAAACAGTGTAAGTAGTTTGTGTACAGCTGCTATTGGGCAGAAGCCTAATATTAGCTTACCTTTACCGGAATCTGCCGAAGTTATCAACACTTTCCCCAGATTTTCATTTCACTTTACCGTTTCCGGTATAACAAAAATTTAAACTAAATATTAAAGCACTATGGCAGAAACATGGAATAAAAAGGAAAGAGAAAAAAAAAGACAGCAAAGCAAAAAGGATAAAGCTGAAAAGAAACAGGAGCGTAAAGAAAATACCAAGGACGGAAATAACCTTGATAGCATGATCGCTTACCTGGATGAGAATGGAAATCTTTCTTCCACGCCACCCGATCCCAGAAAAAAAATAAACATAAAAGTAGAAGACATTGAGATTGGTGTACCTAAACATGAACCACTTAATCCCGAAGATCTTATCCGCACAGGAATTATCACATTTTTTAATAATGATAAGGGATACGGATTTATCAAAGACCTGGAAACACAGGAAAGTGTTTTTGTACATATCAACGCATTATCAGAACCTGTAAAAGAACAAAATAAAGTAAGTTTTGAAGTTGAAATGGGCCCCAAAGGTGCCAATGCAATAAATGTAAAACTGGTAAAGTAATTTTTATTTACTGGTAACAGGTCTCTTTCTGGTTTGTAAATAATCGTTTTCATGCATTCCAACAATCCACTTCATGGCAAAACACTTGAAATGATGTTGACCGAATTGGTGCATCATTTTGGCTGGCAACATTTGGGCAGCATAATCAATATTAATTGCTTTACCAGTAACCCAAGCATTAAATCATCACTAAAGTTTTTACGTAAAACTCCCTGGGCAAAAACGAAAGTTGAAAAACTTTATATTAAAGCCCTTACTTAAAAAGTAAACATGCCCCATCCGGATACAGCAGATATTATTGCACAAACAAAAAAATGGGTCACCGATGTTGTGGTGGGATGCAATTTCTGTCCGTTTGCTGCAAAAGAAGTAAAGAAAGATTCAATTTATTACGAAGTATTACATGACGCCACAATAAAAAATGTATTGGATGCTGTAATGGCTGCAATGCATCAATTAGATGCTGATGACAGTATAGAAACTTCTTTATTGATATTACCCGGCAGTTTTAAATCATTTGATGATTATCTTCAACTCCTTGAGTTATCGGAGTCATTGCTTGCAAAAGAAAATTACGAAGGCATATACCAGATCGCCGGTTTTCACCAGGATTATTTATTTGCAGGAACTACAAATGATGATCCTTCAAATTATACCAACCGATCTCCATATCCAATATTACATTTTTTAAGGGAAGACAGTGTGAGTATAGCTGTGGACAGCTATGCAGGCATTGACGAAATATCGCCACGTAATATTGCATTTACAAAATTGAAAGGCTTATTATATATGCAGCAATTATTAAAGCAATAACTGCTGTTTGCACAAAGCATAACATTAAAGTAACAACAGTAACTAAATAAATAGCGCAGGTTAGCTATAAATGCCTATATTTGCATCGTTAATTTGAGTTTATCGCAATTTGTAGGCGAATGATTTTATCTGCTACGCATTATCTGCTACTGTTAGTCTTCTTTTACTCGTGCTTATTTTCTCAACATTTTTTATTTATTAATTTTTTAGAATGAACATTTATGTTTCAAATTTAAGCTTCAACGTACAAGATGAAGACTTACAGGGTTTTTTTGATGAGTATGGCGAAGTAACTTCTGCCAAAGTAATTATGGACAAAGAAAGCGGACGCAGCAAAGGATTTGGTTTTGTTGAAATGTCTCACGACGCAGCAGCTAAAAAAGCTATTGCAGAATTAGATGGCTCTACTGCCGATGGACGTACCATTAAAGTAACTGAAGCAAGACCAAGAGAAGCAAGACCGAACAATAACAACCGTTCTTTTGCTAAAAGCTGGTAAGCTTTTTAATAACAGGCTGCCTGGACTAATGTACTACATTACCAGGCAGCTTTTTAATTTTAGAAATCGGAATAATCTGTCGGTCGTAAAAAAGTAATGTCAATGTGAGAAACATTATGTTGATATTCCGGCATTGCTGACAGTGTTTTCCAAAAGGGATCACTGCCGAAATTTTTCCAGTGAGCATCCCGGTCGGCTTTATTCTCAAAGCAGGTCATATACATCAGGTTGGGCATATGGCTGCCGGCAACAACTTCGGAATAAAACACGGCATTAAAGTTTAATTTTTTAAACAGGCCTATTTCATCTCCTTCATTAAACATATGCACTTTGTTTTTGAATATTTTTTCGGTGGCACTTTCGTAACTGCGGAGTTCATACACCCTTTCGGTTTTAGGGGCAGTAAGATTGGGTAATTGCATTTGTGGTGCCAATGGAAAAGCTTTAAGCAATATTATTTCCATACGGGAATAGGGTGGAGTTGTATAAGCTGCATTTAAATAAGCGGCACCTGCTGATTGATAAGCCGTGTCCTTATTTAATTTTTCTGCAAGTAGCAATTGGTCTTCTATACTTTTTATCGGCATATAAACAAGCATGGTTTTTATTGCACTGGTATCATTTGCAATCGATTTAAATACGCCGATATTTTTATACCCATTTTTATGCAATGCAGGTATCAGGCCATTTTTAAGATAATTATCCAGCACAGCTTCCTGTACTGCCGTTGTATATTGATATACGGTAAGCTGGTACATTTCTTTTTTTGGCTTGCCGCCTGCAAAGACTGTTGTACCAAATAATAAAAAGCAAACTGCCAGTGCCGGAAATTTATTTAAATACTGTTTCATCATCATTTAATTTTATAATTGCATAACAATTTATACGAAAAAAATCAATTGCAGCATTTTTGTTGCAGCTTTTCATTATGATGCAAATACTTTCTGCTTATTCTGTTACCAACTGGGTACTGATATTTTTAGCCGCCATAATTATTGGCCTTTCCAAAGCCGGGCTAAAAGGTATTGATATGATGAATGTAACCATTATGGCCATTGTGTTTGGTGGCAAAGCATCTACAGGTATTGTATTGCCATTATTATGTGTAGCAGATATTATTGCCGTATCCTATTACCACCGCCATGCAAAATGGGAACACTTTTGGAAACTGCTGCCATGGATGATCATCGGAATTCTTATAGGAGTGTATGTAGGAAAAGATATTAATGAAATACTATTTCGTAAAATAATGGCAATAATCATTATGCTTACTGCTGTAATAATGGTGTTGCTTGAGATTAGAAAGACACCAGTAGTGCCGCATAACAAACTCTTTGCATCAAGCCTTGGCTTAGCATCCGGTTTTACAACTATGCTGGGCAACCTTGCCGGTGCATTTTCCAATATTTATTTTTTGGCCATGCGCATGCCCAAAAATGATTTTATTGGTACGGCAGCATGGGTTTTTTTGGTCATCAATTTATTTAAGCTGCCCTTCCAGGTTTTTTACTGGAAAAATATTACAGCATCTTCTTTACAAATTGACCTGGTGTTATTACCGGCATTGTTGCTGGGCTTTTGGGCAGGATTAAAACTGGTGGAAAAAATTAAAGATGATGGTTACAGGAAAGTAATACTGTTGTTAACACTGGCTGGAGCCATTGTAATTTTTTTAAAACGTTAAATAATTTTTTTTAGTAAAAGTAAAAATTCAGGCAGCTATAAAGCAATTGCGCATATTTTAAATACCAGCCATAAAGAGAAGAACTGGTAAACTAAAACCTGTTTCAACTGTATTACGTACATCTGCTCAATTACACTAAAATTAAGTTATGGCATTATAGTTGGTGAAGCATAATGAAACCACCATGGTTTTAAAGCCAGCCTTAATAACAATCTAATTATAATAAATGAACAACAACAGTACTGATAGTACAAAGCCCGAATATGATATGGTTATTGTTGGATCGGGGCCGGCTGGTGCAACGACGGCCCGTTTTGCTGCTGCAAAAGGATTATCGGTTTTACTGGTAGATAAAAAACAGGAGTTGGGTTCACCCATTCAATGTTCGGGTGCAGTAAGTTATAATGCACTGGAGCAAACATGTGTTTTTCCCTCACCGGAATTTATCCTTGAACCCATTTATGGGTTTGGTATTTATAATGAAAAAGGCGAAAAGAAAATTATTGATTACAGGCAAATAAAACCTGATGAATATGGCACTGCTCCAGGCGCCAAACCATTGGGCTATGTGGTAGACCGCCGGCGATTTGATCGCTACCTGATGACGCAGGCTGAACGTGCCGGAGCAACAGTTTGGTTAAAGACAGAAGCCTGTGGTTTCAAAAGTCTGCCAGATGGTAACTGCGAAATATCCTTACTAAAATTTAATCAGCCAATAACAGTAAAAACAAAAGTAATGGTGGCGGCAGACGGGGTACAATCGCAGGCCGCAAAATGGGCAGGTTTAAAAACGCATATTAAACTGAGTGAGCTGGCCAGTTGTTTACAGTTTGTAGTAGATGGTGTGGAAACGAATGGCTTACTGGAAATTGTTACCGGCCACCAATGGGCACCGGGTGGTTATGCCTGGGTATTTCCTAAAGGACATGGCTATGCAGAAATTGGCCTTGGTGTTACAAGAAGCATGTGTGATGAAAATGCACAGGTATATTTAGACAGATTTATAAAAACTTCTTTTTTTAAAGAGCGATTTAAAAACTGCAGGATACTGGAGATACAGGGCGGTGGTGTACCACTGGCTGCTCCGTTAAAAGTACAGTATGCCGATAATATTATTTTGGCAGGCGATGCGGCACGACATGTAAATTCAATTACCGGCGGCGGAATACATACCGCATTAAGCAGTGGAAAAATTGCCGGCGAATTTCTGGTGCAATTAATTTTAAGCGGCCAATCCTGCACAAAAGAAAATCTTAAAGGATACCATGATAACTGGCTGGAGGCAATGGGTAATACCATGTGGAAATTATACCGCACCAAGAAAAAAATATTCGACACCAAAGATATTGACAACCGGAATGAAATGCTATATGAAACCATGTCGGGTTATTTTAGTCCCAGCTCAGCATACAAAAAAATTTAAGCATGAAAACAAAAGAAGCGGTTGTATTTGAGATAGGGTGGAATGCCTGTATAAAATGTGGGGCCTGTGTTGCAGTATGTCCGCAGGAAGCCGGCTTTATCAGTGCTTTTGATACCATTGCAGTAAATGAACCCTGCGATATAGCCTGTATGCACTGCGAATCTATATGCCCCGTGAGTACCATTACACATAAACAGTTATTAATGCAGCAAGCATAGTTTACTTACAATTTATATTACCTGTTATTTTTTTGTCCCCGGGTTTTTGGCTTGCCATACTTCATCATCATCCTGTCTTTCCTTCTTACCACAGTATTTACTTTACTGTTCTTCGCCGACTTTTCATGAAATGCCGGACCAGCTTCTTCTTTTTTCGGCAATTTTAACTGTATCTCTTTCATAAATACTTTCGGCTTTTCATCCTCAGTAAGCTCCTCAGAAATTTGCAGGTGTTCCGGCAAAGGCAATATTGGAATTTTATAGTTCATCAGGGCTTCAATATTTTCCTGTGCTGTTTTTTCTTTTGGTGTAATAAAGGTGATGGCAATTCCGGCTTTATCTGCACGGCCTGTGCGGCCAATGCGGTGCATATAATTTTCCGGTTCTTCGGGAGTATCAAAATTAATAACGTGTGTTACTTCAGCAATATCAATACCACGTGCCACAATATCTGTAGCAATAATAAACCGGTAAACCCCTGCTTTAAATTGTTTTACTATATTAAAGCGGTGGTTCTGTTCTTTGTTGCTGTGTATTACACCGGCAGTACCTGTATTGGTTGGTTCCAGTTGTTCAAATAACTGATCGGCCAATGCTTTGGTTGCAGCAAATACCAATACTTTTGTCATGGTGCTATCTTCGGCCAGCAACAGCTGCAGCAGGTTTACCTTGGTATAAAAATTTGGAACTTCATAAGCAAACTGTTGTATATTTTCCAAAGGAGTGCCGGTTGGTGCGGCTTCAATTTTAACCGGGTTGGTAAAATACAACTGCATCAGATCTTCCACTTCTTCTGTAAGTGTTGCAGAAAATAACAGGTTCTGTCTTTTAACAGGTAACAGGTCCAGTATGTTTTTAAGTTGTGTTCTAAAACCAAGATTCAGCATTTCATCCACTTCATCTATTACTAATTTTTTTATTGACTTTAATTTCAGGGAGCCGTTCATGGCAAGGTCAAACAAACGGCCTGGTGTGGCAACAAGCACATCAACCTTTTGCTCTACTGATAATTTTTGGGTGTTAATATTTACACCACCATATACACCCACCGCCACCACGTTTATGTAAGCGGTTAATTTATTTACCGTTTCCACCACCTGTACCACCAGTTCTCTTGTGGGTACAACAATTAAAATCTGCGGCGCAATATCTTTTGTAAACTTCCACTGACGAAGGCAGGGCAGTAAGTAAGCAATTGTTTTTCCTGTACCTGTTTGTGCAATACCACATACATCTGCACCCGACATGGCAGTGGCAAATGCCTTGCGCTGTATGGTTGTGGGGGTATGGTAGCCCATATCGTTTAAGGCATTTAGTAAAGGTGTGTTAAGGTTTAGTTCGGTAAAAGGCATGTGTTGATTTATTCTTTTACGGTAAAGGTAAAATGAATGAGCTGATTTGTTGCTAATGATATTTTTTAAACAACTGGTGTATTGTTACATAAAAAAATTATGCGATGCAAAACAGCATATAAAATCATTTCTCATTTATAATTGGGTTAATTTTACACTATGAAAATCGCTTTTTTTTCAACCCAGCCTTACGATAAAGAATATTTTGACCGTTACAATAAACAACACCACATTATTTTTTTTGAAGCCCAGTTAAACGAACAAACGGTAAACCTTGCAAAAGGTTGCGATGCCATTTGTGCTTTTGTAAATGACCGGCTGAATGCAACAGTAATAAAAGCATTGGCGGTAACCGGTATTAAGATAATTGCACAGCGCTGTGCAGGTTTTAATAATGTAGATGTTGCTGCTGCAAAGGAAAATGGTATTGCCGTGGTACGTGTGCCTGCCTATTCGCCTCATGCAGTGGCCGAGCATGCACTGGCATTGATAATGACACTCAACCGAAAAACACATAAGGCATACAACCGTGTACGGGAAGGTAATTTTTCTTTAGACCGGCTTACCGGTTTTGATTTGTATGGTAAAACAGTTGGTGTAATTGGTACCGGTAAAATAGGGCAATGCTTTGCACATATAATGCAGGGTATGGGTTGCACCGTACTGGCATTTGATCTGATCGCCAATAAAGATATGGAAGCTGCCGGCGTGGAATATTTACCATTGATGGATGTATTGGCACAAAGCGATATTGTATCGCTGCATTGCCCGCTGACTGAACAAACAAAACATTTGATCAATAACCAGACATTAGGCATTATGAAAACCGGGGCCATGTTGATCAATACCAGCCGGGGCGCATTAATAGATACAGTTGCTGCAATAAGCTCACTTAAAAAAAGCAGGCTGGGTTATTTAGGGATAGATGTGTATGAGCAGGAAGAAAAATTATTCTTTCACGACCTGAGTGAAAATATTATTGAAGATGACATTATCATGCGGCTGCTGAGTTTCCCCAATGTACTCATCACTTCTCACCAGGGTTTTTTAACTGATGAAGCCTTAACACAAATAGCATTGGTAACCCTGCAGAATGTAGAAGATTTTGAGCAGGGGAAAAAACTGGTGAATGGGGTTTGATGAAAAGAAATCATTTCATCAGCATCAGCAATGCCATGGTTTCAATGCCATCCCATAAATTCTGTAAGCGGATATTTTCATTCTCTGCATGCTGGTTATTATCATGATTGGCAATGGGTACCGAAATTGTTTTGGCATTCAAATATTTTTCAAATAAAAACAAGGGCAGGCTGCCACCCATTGTTGGTTGCAGTACCACCTGTTCAGCTGTGGAGGCTTTTATTGCGGCTACCACTTTTTTTACCATGGGCAGGTCCATTGAAGTACGTTGGGCATTATAACTGTTAGTGTCAGCAATTACTTTAATGATCTTTGCATATTTTTTTCTTTCTGCATCTGTGGGTTCATTAGCGGTTACAAAATATCCCTGCGTTTTTATATGGTCAATTACTTTTTGCTGTTGTCTTTTCCAATCGTTGCCCAACACTAATCTTAAATCAATAACTGCTGTTGCAAAAGTGGGAATTTGATTGGATGCCATTTTACCCACATTACCACTCTGCATGCCATTGATATTTAAAGAAGGCATGTTGATGGCTTCACCTAAACTAACACCGGGCATTTCTGCTGCACTTATTCCTAATTCATTTTTCATTTGTTCATCAACGGATGGTACTTCCTGCAAAGTTTTCTTTTCAAGTGGTGTTAACGGTATCACATCATCATAAAATCCTTTCACCGTTACCCTGCCTTTATCATCTTTCATGGAGGCTAATAATTTCGCCAGCATCATGGCAGGGTTGGGTGCCCAGTTACCATAATGCCCGCTGTGTAATGGCTTTTTACCGGCGTACACTGTAATATCAAGATGTGCATCGCCACGAACACCAAAAAATATTTGTTTTTTTCCTGTTTGGTGTACGGGCCCGTCGCAAATAACCCACAGGTCCGATTGCAGGAGCGATTTGTTTTGCTCCAGTATTTCATTCAAATGTGCGGAGCCTGCTTCTTCTTCTCCCTCAAAAAAGAATTTCAGATTGCAGGAAGGTTGTAAGCCGGTTTTTTTAATGGCATTATAAGCATTTAAAATAGCAGCAACACCGGCCTTATCATCCGAAGCGCTACGGGCATAAATTCTCCACTCAGGGTTATAAGTATTGTTTGCAGGAAAAGGAATATTGCTGCCACCATTATCAATAGCCGCAGTAAATAACCTTGGTGTAAATGGTTCAAGTCCCTTTGCCCATTGCGCAGGATTAACAGGCTGCCCGTCATAATGGGCATAAAATATCAATGTTTGTTTTGCACCGGGAACCATTACCTCACCATACACAGCTGGAGCTGCACCTGTTGTTATTGCATTTAACAACTGCACTTTTTGTATGCCCCGTTGCTTCATCATATCCATAATAAATGCTGCCGTGATCTTAATGTTCACCGTGTCCCTGGCAAGATTGGGTATGGCCAGAAAATTTACAAACTCGTTTATTGTTTTGCCGGCGTTTTGATTACTGTATTTTCTTATAGTGAGTACATCCGGTGATTGTGCAATAACAAATTGGACAGTAAGAAAACTCAATAAAAAAAAGAAGGAGTATTTTTTCATGCAATGAAATTTAGCGTAAGTAAAAATACCTGTATTTATTAGTTTTTTATGAAGAAGGGTTTTTTTGCCAACTTTAACTGCATTCAAGATCCAGTATCTGAATCACTTTATCGTAATAAGCTTTTGCTTTTTCCGGTGAGGCTCCCACACAAACTAATCCTAACTTTCCATATTCAGACAATGCACCAACGAGGTGAAACATAACTCCTTCCTGTGCTGCACTGTCATACAGCAAGCCATGAAAGATAGAAATATCCATCAGGTCGTCGGGTGTAAGTCCTTTGTATTTTTCACTGCTTACATTATCAGATGCAAAATAAAAAAGCCTGTTACCTCCGGCTGTAAAGTATTGGCCGGTATCGGCATTGTAGGTACCGTCGGTTAAAAACTGCAGCATTAAAAACGGATGTGTAGTACCACCTTTACGAAGATTGATCTCAATGGCATAATGCTTCCACGTATCATCCGGTTGTTTCACAGAAATAAAATCAACAGCAAATCTTCCGATGGCGCCCCGTTCTGCCAAAGTCTGTGCAATCTTCCGGCCTTCTGTTGCCAGTGACACATTGTAAATTTCATCTGCAGGAAAAACAGCGCCTAAAAATATTTGCCCGTCATCGCCACCCAGTAACTGGTCATGCGTACTTACAATTTCAATTTTTTTTGACGGGCTTATTACACATTGAACAGATGGTGACGTTTTAACATCGCCATCCAAAAAAACTTCCACTATGCCACCCATCAATTTAAATTTTTTAAAGAACACTGTTTCACTAAGATCTGTCGCCACTATTTTAAAATGCTGAGATATGGTGTCATCAATATTTTTTTCCAGTTCATCATCCGGTTCAAATTCGGGATACGTGTATATAGCGTTACCATCTCCGCTAAATCCATCATTCATCTTTACAACAGCTTTGCGTAAGCCGGGGTATTTTTTTTTGAGTGCTGCCAATGCATTTATAATATCTTCTCTGGTAGAAAGATCTTCAAAACCATCCGGAAAATTTACCCCGCTGTTTCTAAAATTTTTTCTGCCGCCCGATTTGGAGCCTTCATAAAATTTATCCGGGTCTGTACCAAATAATGGAATGCCTAACTGTACTGCCACTGTTTTTTCCAGCCCGGTAATGTTAAAGCAGGTAAGGTGAGTTGAATTTACATCCGGTATCAATTGCCTTATCCGTTCCATCAGTCTTCGCCTGTCCAGTATTTTTTGCGTAAGCGGTTTTACAGAAGCATCGTAACAACTTAACATGGTCAGCCGCTTTCTTGCATGATGGCTGGTAACGCCCGGTAACAGGTGCAGGTAATAATCAATAATGCTTTCTGACACCGGCATACTGGTGATGTAAATTATTTTTGTCAGCGGCATACGCAGCAACATCAGTAAACAAAGCATCCGCTCTTCATAATAGACAGCGCCCTTTATTTTTGAAAGAATATCCTGATCCATAGAAATGGAAGGAATAATTACAACAGTACGAGGCGCCAGTTTATCAGGAAATACTTTTTCATACTGCTGCAATAAAATTTCCTGAATCTGTATAAATGCTTTTTGTTCCTCCGCAGAACCCGGTGCCGGAAATTGGCTGTTTAAATTGAAACATTTTTTTGTAATATTTTCATCCCTGTTCATAAACCCGATCTTTTGAGTAAGTTAATAAATTTTGGGAAAGAAAATAAGTTGTTTTTGTAACTGCTGATAAAGGCTATAAAGTTAAACCTTATCTGTAACAGTACATAGGCCTGCAAACTTAAAGGCTGGGCGGCCTTGTGGTGAAAGGCGGATGCCTGCCAGTGTGCCTTCAGCCACGCCCTGGTTTCCAGTCAACGGGTTTGCAGTGTGGGTTTTTAATTTGAGAAATTACAGCAGCTTTTTTACACAATTTATATTGTACGCATACCCAACTAACTAAATTCTACTTTCATTATCATACAACGGCATTTCATTTTCATTATCGGAAGGTAATCCGCCATTGTTGAATGTTTCAATTAATTCTTTTAGATGTTTTTTGACTTTTTTTATTGTTAAGTCTATACAAACGACTTTGTCAATGTCTAAATATTGGTCATTAATTGAAGGGTTAGCAGCACTCGTTGCAAACCAGAAACCTTCAGAAAAGCTTGTGTGAAATGTCAACATTGGCGCAGTTTCATAGTCGTCAATTTCTCCAAACTCTTGTTCTTTTTTAATATTTCGTAGAACAATTTCGTCAGCAAAAGAATCTTCTGTTTTAGATGCGAATTGACCAGCGCTGCAAACACAAGAAATATTTTTATCAAGAGATTTTTTAGCAACATCTTCAACTAACTCCTGGTCTTCGTTGTCAGCAATAGTGAAAGCAATCCAATTAGTAATTGGTAATTGCTCAAACCAGTTTTGTTCTTCTCTTACGTTACAGTAAAAAACTTGCTTAGAATTTATTGTCTCTAAAACTTCCATTTTTAATTTTAAAGAATTTAATTCCTCAGTCTTGGCTGGTGGCACACGAACCACCTGCTATGATAAAAAACTCCAGATTATAGTAAGACACAAATTTGAACAATGTATTTCATTTATCCAAATTCTGGTATTTTAGAATTTTTCTTGCATCTTTTTAGCAAGATAATTTATGCTACTTGAAGTTTATTAAAATTAGCTGCGTTTGATTTTAGCGAACGGTTCGTGAGCCACGAACGGAGGCGAAGGTGCAAGGCCAATTGCTTTTACCTGAACAGGTAGAAGCATTGAAGCGTTATGCAGGTTTTGGCGGATTAAAAGCTGTACTGTATCCAAATCCAAATGCACCAAAAGAAGAATGGATAAAACTAAAAGCATCAAAAGAAGATTTAAGACTCTACCCAGACATTATTAAACTGCACCAATTATTACAGCAACATCTCAATGAAGCAGCATATAAGCAGGCCATTGATTCTATAAAGAACAGTATCCTTACTGTATTTTATACTCCTGAGATAATTCAACAAACGGTGTTGAATGTATTGAAAGAACAAGGCATTGAATCAAAAAATATGTATGAGTCCAGCAGCGGTGCCGGTGTGTTTGTAACAGAAGCTGCTATTGCTTTTCCTGATTTAGGAAATATTACTGCCGTTGAAAAAGATATTTTATCGGGACGGATATTGACTGCGTTAAGTAGTTGGATACCCGTCCCTGTTTCTGTTCAAATAAAAGGATTTGAAGAAACATTGAATGAAGAAAATTGTAAGGCAGATTCAATTATCAGCAATATTCCTTTCGGAAACTTTCGGGTATTTGACAAAGTTATTAATGATGAATAACTAACCTGTAAAATTCACAATTACTTTTTTGCAAAGAGTTTAGATAGAATTACAGAATATTGTATCATTGTTTAATACTATTTAGTCCGTTGCAAAAGCTATGTGATATAATCTTATTTATAATTATTTTCCTCTAAACTGAGTAGTTTTTGGGTCTTTTATTACTCCTTTCCAGTTCATACCAAAACCAAAATCATAGCGATTTCCTTCAGAATCTTTATAACATTCTATATCAAAAGGAACGTCTTCT
>JAYVPT010000016.1:0-8250 GCA_043757165.1 Ferruginibacter sp. | reverse complement strand
TAATAATATTTTAAGTACTTAAAAAGCACATAATGCGTCCATCAGTCTCCATAAATTTAAGCAACGGCGGGCTTGGCCTTTTAGGGATTCCAGCCTACGGGGCATGCGGTTTGTTAATTGCATCAACAGCGGCACCGGTTGCAGGCTATGGTGTGCCGTTTTTAATAAAAAGTAAAAACGATGCAGCCATTGCATTTGCCCAGGTAAACAACGCTCCGTTGCTTGCCGCAATTACTACCCGCTTTTTTGGCGAAGCAAGCGATGGTACAGCTTTGTATATTATGTGCATGGCCGATACTACAACAATGGCCACTTTGTTATTGCCTGCCAATGCAGATAAAGTACTTACCCTGGCTAATGGTGCGGTGCGCCGGTTGGGTGTTATAAGGTACCCTGCTGTGGGTTATACGCCTACTGTTACAAACGGCTTCGACCAGGATGTACACGATGCGGTTATTGCTGCACAAACTTTGGCCACTAATTGGCTGGCATATAAAAAACCGATAAGGATTTTTATACAGGCCATGAGTTTTGTATCGGCAACGGCTGCAAAAGATTATAGTACTGATACAAAGCGAAACGTGTGTGTTGTAGTGTTTAATATAAATGCCAACAACCAGGATGCATTATTGCTTTGCCTGGGCCGTAGCAGTAAAATAGGGCCTCAACGAAATATTGGCCGCATTAAAGATGGCTCATTAAATATACCGCAAACAGACCTTGTAAAAATAGGCGCTGTGCTGGTTGAAAATGTACCTGCCAGCGATTTGGAATTACTTTGGAGCAAAAGATACATAAGTGTTGAGCGCAACGAAATTGCAAGTGGTTACGTGTTTACCGATGACCTTACTTTAACTGCACCAACAGACGATTTTAATAACCTTGCCAACGGCCTGGTAATTGATAACGCCACCCGTATTGCATACGCCACTTACTACTTGCAACTGAAAGATGATGTAAATGTTGACGCTGGTGGCCGCCTTAGCCCTGTTGTGGAAAAGGCGTTGGAAAATGCCATAAAATCTGCGTTAGATGTAAACATGCGCAGCCAGCTAAGCACCAAAAAAGATGGTACTGCCGATGTAGATTGTTTGGTAAACCCTGATGCTGTAACGTATGCGCCTTTGTATGCAGCCAACAATATAAGCACCCCAAATTTTAATATTTTACAAACCGGCCAGGTGTATTTGTTTTTGCAGGTTCGCCCTAAAGGATGCTTAAGAACATTAACGGTTTACCTGGGCTTTACCCATTAATAATTTCATTACAAAACCTAAATAAAATATCATGGCATTCGATTCACGGGAATATGAGTTTGCAGACATTAGAGTAAGCTTGCTCGGCATGGAGTTAACTGGTTTGCGTGGCCTTACTTACAAAAAAAGCCAGGAGAAAGAATTGATATACGGTGCAGGCAACCAGCCTAAAGCTGTACAACGTGGCAATAAAAAATACGAAGGCTCGCTGATGCTTTTAAAAAGCGACTTTAATGCTTTAAACGCAGCTGCCCGTGCGGCAGGGTATGATGATATAACCGATGTGCCAGGCAAGAACATTGACATCACCTGCCTTTATCAAAAAAGTGATGACGCATCTCAATTAAATACCGACACGCTGCAAAATGTGGAGTTCTCCGATTTTGAAGATGGCATGAAGACCGGCGATAAGTTTAAAGAAATTGCTTTGCCACTTATATTTTTAAGATTGAAACAACTATAAATTAACCCGCATTATTTAAACCAAAAATAACCATCATGAACAAATTAACAGGAGAAGTTACACCGGAACAAATTGCCGAATGGAAGGAAAAATACGGCAAAGTATTTAAATACGAAATAGACAGCAAGGTATGCTACCTGCGCCCTGTTGACCGTAATTTATACAGCCTTGCTACGAGTAAAATAAGTACCAGCCCCGCAAAATTTAACGAGGTTATTTTAAAAGGAATTTGGTTAGGCGGCTGCGATGAATTGCAAAAATTGGACAGCTATTATTTTGGGTTGATTGATTTTGTTGAAGAACTGATGGAAAAAAAGAAAGGCAGCCTGGGGGAGTGTTAGCCGCTGCTGATGGCAATTTTGAAAGCAACCCTGTGTTGTATATTAATTGCCAGATGCATTACCACTTTGGCTTTAGTAAGGAGGTGGTACAAAATTTTACAGATGATGAATGGGCCGAGCATTACGCAATACTTACACATATAAGAAAAGAAGAAGCTAAGCAACGGCCATTGGGATAATAACTAATGGCCTGTTTTATAAAATGAGCAACGCACTAACCTTTATATTAAAATTACAGGATTTGCTTACACCGGCCATGCGCCAGGCGGCAGGTGTAAGTGAAAGTGCGGCCAACAAAATTACAAGTCAGTTTACAGGTGTGCAATATGCCGGTAAAAAAATGGCCGCCAGCGTGTACGAACTGCGATCTGCTTTAGAGCAAATGAACACCATCCGGTTTGGCACCCACATAAAAGGAGAATTTGATGCGGCCACTGCCGGAGCAAGAAAGCTGGAAAAGCAAATAGAAAAACTGGAAAATAAAGGAGGTGAAAAAAGTAGCAGCGGCGGCGGTTTACTTTCTTCTATTGTTGGCGGCAATTTAATTGCATCAGGTATCAGCATGGCTGGCGACGCATTGATGAACGGCGCTGGCTCCATCATTTCTGCATCGGTACAACAGGAACAAAATAAAGTTGGATTAAAAACATTTTTAGGGGCGGGTACAGATGAAGCCTACAACAATATTAAAAAAGATGCAGCCGTAACACCATTTGATACACAAAGTTTATTGATGGTAAATCGTGCATTAATAAGTGCAGGGCTAAGCGCCAAAGATGCCAGGCGTGATGCAATGAATTTGGGTAATGCCATTAGTGCCGTTGGCGGTGGCAATGATGAGTTGAGCCGCATGGCAGTTAATATGCAGCAAATAAAAACTGTTGGTAAAGCATCTGCAATGGATATAAAACAATTTGCATTTGCCGGTATAAATATTTACAAGCTGCTGGCAGATGCCACCGGCAAAAATATTGACCAGGTGAAAGAAATGCATGTAAGTTATGCGCTGCTTTCAAAATCGTTACAACATGCAGCAGAAAAGGGCGGCGCATATTATGGCGCACTGGATGCACAGGGCAAAACGGTGGGCGGTAAGTGGAGTACGTTTATGGATAACTTAAAAAATACGGCTGCTGATATTGGCACCGCATTGCAACCGGTTTTCCATTGGTTTTTAGATATGGGTATTGGTATAACAAACAGCTTTAGCACCATTATGCCGGTTATTCAACCCGTAATTGATGTGCTGAATAACATCCCCAAAATAATGGATGAAATTCTTAGCCCAACAGGCTCTTGGTCGGTATATATAAGCCTCATAAAAGAATACGCAGCCAATATATGGAAAACTTTTAAATCGCTAATAGGCAATGTATGGCATATAGTAGAAGGTGTTGTTGCCTGGATTGATAAAAGTGTATTAATGAAAGATTTGTTTTGGGCAATAAGCAAAATCGGAGAGGCTATTTTATGGTCTATGCGTGCTATTGGCGATACCATAAGCTGGCTTTGGGATAATATTATAAAGCCAATACTTGATAAAGTGGAATGGGTTTACAGCCATATTAAAGGTTTGTTTGGCGGCGGCAAAACTACTATTGAAGTGGTGGACGGCACAATACCAAAAACGGCTTTTAGTGCTAACCCTGCCTTTAATGGCGGCGGCGGTGCTTTCTCATTATATCAACCGGCAGTTGCGGCGGCAGTAGCGGTAAATCCTATTTCGCTTAACAGCGACAGGAGCAGCAAGATTACAGCAAAAGATATGCTGGGCGGCGATGCAAAAGAAAAAAGCAGCAGCATCAACAGCGGCGGGCAACGCAGCATTATTGTAAATATTGGAAAGCAAATTGAAAAGCTGGAAGTGCATGTGATGGATATGAAGGAAGGTGCCAACGAAATTGAAAGTGCGGTAAGAGAAACAATGCGCATGGTAATGTATTCAATAAACGGAACAGCAATAGCAAATGGGTGAGTTAAATTTTAAAGAGGTTTTTAATAATGCATTTGGTTACAACCCACCTGCAAAGGTTGCATCAATTGAGCAGGCACCAGAACGTGTTGCAAACAGCAATTTAGGACAGCCTTACTATGATACCGATTTATTTGGCCGTGAGTTTTTTTTACCTGTAAAATTAAACGGCGTGCTTCTTCCTTTTGCGGTTATTGGCTGCACCTGGAAAAAAACTTTTGTAAATACAGCAATGCCCGAACGTGGTGGAAGTGTACATGAATTAATAAGCATTGATGATTTTAGTATAAATATAAAAGGCATATTGGTTAATCCTGATAACGTGTGGGTAGAAGATGGCGTAACCGATATGTTTGCCATCTTTAAAAAGAACCAAAGCGTTACACTGCGTAGCGCCTTAACTGATATTTTTTTAAGCGGCAAAAGTGATGATAAAGGAAAGGATGAGATTGGCCACCGTGTAATAATTAAAGAAATAAAGTGGCCCGCTGTGGCTGGTGTTGAACATGCAAAGCCTTTTGAAATTGAATGTGAAAGCGATATGATTTTTGACTTAGAAATTGATTAATAATTATGGCTTTTGCACTATGTAGTGATATAACAATTGGTGTATACAAGCGGCTAAAACCGCACGGTGTTAAAGTTACCAAAAGCATCTTTGAATATGTGGATAGGGCAGTAATAATAGTACCGATAACTGCAAGAATAAAAAGGGCCGGTGAGGTTATTACGGCCAGCGCTGAAACCGCAAAGCTTTTTAAAGAAGGCGATAAGGTAATTATAAAACTTGGTTACAACGGCGTATTAAAACAAGATTTTGAGGGCTTTGTAAGCCGTGTAAATTTTACGCAGCCTGTAGAAATAGAATGTGAAGGCTACAGTTACCAGCTCCGCAAAAAAATGCTTACCGGCACTGTAAAAAAAATACAGTTAAAAGCATTGCTGCGGAAAATAACAGAAGGCACAGACATTATTTTGGATGACAACATACCCGATTTTGTAATTGATAAAATAATATTGACCGGCAAAAGTGGTACAAGGATTTTGGAAGAACTGAAAGGCACCAGTAAGCAGTTGATAAAATTTTTCTTTACAGGCAATAAATTATATGGCGGGCTGCAATATGTAAAAACAAAGGCAGATGTTAAGTACCGCCTGGGGTGGAATGTGATAAAAGATAACAATTTAAAACTTCGGCAGGCGGCCAACCAGGAAGTAACAGTGAATTGGATTGGTGAAAATAAAGACGGCACAAAAACAAAGGCCACCACCGGAAAGAAAGGAGTTATTAAAACACGTACCAGCCACATTATAACAGATAAAAGCAGCCTGCAACAGCTGGCAGATACAGAGGCAAAGAAAATGAGTTATGATGGGTACGAAGGAAAGATAACCGCATTTGGACAGCCTTATTGCGAACCAGGCGACAGGGCATTACTGGAAGATAAAAAGTATGTGGAGCGCAGCGGCAAATACATTGTTCAAAATGTGGAGATAGGTTGGGGTATGAATGGTTTTAGAAGATCAATAGGCATTGGCGAAAAAATATGAGTGAAGTTTTAGAAGATATAAAAAATGAGTTGGGGGCTTTTGCAGGCCAGTACGCACCCAAAATAATAAAGCCCGCAACTGTTACTGCGGTTAATGCTGATGATACAGTGGCCATAGAATTTAGCAACGGCAAAACGGTGGATGATGCCAGGCTAAAGGCAGTTATTAAAGATGGCAACAAAGTTCTTTTAATACCTAAAGTAAACAGCACTGTACTGGTGGGTAAAATTGAAAACAGCGATGAGTATGTTGTACTGGTTGTTGATGAAATAACAGAACTAAAAGCGGTGATTGATACAACAGTTTACAGCATCAATACGAATGGCTTTTTGTTTAAAAAAGGGGCTGATACATTATTACAGGCGCTAATACTTTTTGTTGAAGCAATAGAGCCCATCATAATAATTGAAGGCAGAAACCCAGACAGGGTAAAGCTGGCCCAGGCAAAAACTAAACTAAATAATTTATTACGCTGATGGCACTAAATAAAGATACACTTGGAACGGCTTTGTACAACAGGGCAAACTATTATAACGAAGTTAATATAGCAGACCTGGAAGCGGCAAGACTGGCCTTTTGGAAAGGAGTGGCTGATGAAATTATCAATCACTTTAAAACCTATGGCGATTTACAGGTACCGGGTTTAGGGCTAACAGCAAGCATTTATCCAGTAGTTGGTAATTCAACCACAGGAAAAATACAATAACATGCCTACAGATATTTTATTGAACAATTTCGATTTGGCCTATAACGCCAATGGAGAGATAGTAAGAGGCGAAAGCACTTTGCAGCATCAGCAGCTTTTATTATTGTGCAGTAAAGGCGAATTTAAAGAAAGCCCAACGGCCTGTGTAGGTGCTTATGGCTTTTTAAAAGATGATAATGTAAGCGATTTTTTAGCAGAAGTTAAGAAGGAATTTGAGCGGGATGGTATGCAGGTAAACAGTTTAAAATTAGTAGATGGTGTTTTAAAATTTGATGCACCTTATTTATCATGATAATAAAAAAATTTCAAACACTGGTTGATTTTACCGCACAATATGGCGGTACGGTGGATGAACTGTTTAACGTGGCCCTTGGCAATGGCATTGGTATTACAGATGATGTGGCACCAGGTGTTGAAATGAAAGTGGAAGCAGCGGATTTGGCAGTATCAAAATATTATGCAGGCAGCAGTTTGGACATCACCAGCAACGCCTTTGCAATACCGATACCTGGCGGCATTGGGTACATGCAGATTGGAACAAATTTTATAGTGAGTTAAAAAAAAGAATGGCACAACCAATTTCATATTACCAGCAAATGATTACTGATGCTTATGTAAGCAATGCGGCAGCTGTTGGTGTTACCATTAATACCAGTTTGTGGAGTGCCACCAACCTTGACAGGTGTATTATTTATGCGGTGGCTGTTTGTGCCTGGGCAATTGCCAATTTGATAGACCTTTTTAAAACTGATGTAAACGCTATCATCTTAGAAAAAAATCCGCATACTGCACGGTGGTATGTAAACAAGGTAAAGGCTTTTCAATATGGTTATAACCTGGTAGCTGAAAAAGATTATTATGATAACACCGGCATTAGTGATGATGTAATTGCGGCCAGTAAAATAATTGCATACGCCGCCTTTGTACAAGAACCATACACCCGCTTAAAGCTGGCAAAAAAAGTGGGCAGCGGTTTAGGTAAATTAACAACACCCGAACTGAATGCAGCTATTGAATATGTAATGCGGTTTAAAGATGCAGGCGTAAAATTAAAACGCAGCACATTAACGGTACCTACAACCATTACCAGCACCGACCCTGATCAGTTATTGCTTACGCTTCGTGTAAAGTTTAACCCGCTTGTATTAAACATCAACGGGCAAAGAATTGACGGAACCGCCTTAACACCGGTGGCAGATGCAGCAAGAAATTATTTGAGCAATATTGATTTTAACGGGCGGTTTAGTGTGCAAAAATTAGTAGATGCCATACAGGCGGTTGATGGTGTTGATGACTTACATATTGATGCGATACAAACCAAATATGGTGCGTTGCCTTTTACAACTATTGACATTGATTTTGTGCCGGATAGCGGTTACCTGGTATTGCTTGATGCTAACTTAAACATTACTTATTTACCCATTTAATGGCTGATAAAATATACAATATAAATTTTACAAAACTTAGCCAATGGCTGATACCTAACCGTATTAAAAGCCCACGGGTATTTAGCTGGTTAAAAAGTTTGCTGGCACCATTCAATATATTGTATGTAGACTTTTTGAGGTTTAGAAAAAATACTTTGTACGACCTGGCAATAACACCGCAGGTGTGTTACATGGAAGCCATGTTGAATGACAGATATGACGGCACATTGCGGAGAATTTTTATTGCAGATGTGCAGGAATTTCCACCAGTGTATTTGTACATGCGTATTGAATTGAAGCCCGTTTTTTTATACCGGCGCAGTGAGGCTTTACCGGTGTATTTATACACCCGTGCAGAAGGTGCATTGTATGCAGATGATTTTATTGTGATGGTACCGAATGATATAGTTTTTAGTGGTATAGAAATGCGGGGCATGGTTATGCGCAAACGGTTGCCAGGCTTTCATTTTAAAATACAAAAATTTACACCATAATGAACAGGATAGATTTTACCAACTTAAAAGGCTTTCCGCT
>JAYVPT010000015.1:0-30075 GCA_043757165.1 Ferruginibacter sp. | reverse complement strand
CTTTTGTTTTTATATTGCCCTTTATCGTATTTCTAACATTTTTTAACGAACAGCTTTCCATGTTGATACGAAACCGGAATGAAATTAATATTTACGCAACAACCAATATTACCAAAGCCATTATCGAATACGGGCTGGCAGTTATACTCATTGTATTTTTTTATAAAGCCTGGCATGGCCGGGTTTGGAGTATTGCTGTTTCGCTGGTGGTCATTAATTTGTTTGGGGTATGGTATTATTTTAAACATGGTTACTGGCGTTTCAATTTTAAATTCACCTATTTCCTTGAAGAGCTCAGATACGGGGTTCCCATCATCGCTTTTCAAATGGCTGTATTTTTACTGGGCGCCACCAACAAACTCTTCCTGGCCTTTTTTAATGTTGACAAACATGAATTGGGTATTTATGCCATAGCTTCTATCCTGGGCGCTTTGATCGGCAGCTTATCTCAAAGCATTTTTTTGTTTGTTCAGCCACGGGTATATAAAATTATAAGCAGCGGTAAAGCCAGCCCGGAAGTTATTAAAAAAGAATTTTTAAGATTTGTGCTGTTACTTTTATTGTGTTCAATAGCCTGTATTGGCTTTGTTGTATTAATTTATTATTTTTTTATCAATCCGCTATACTTCAGCGGTATGCCTTATTTCTTTATAATTGCCCTCAGTAGTTTTATCTGGGGATTAAACAGTTTCTTTTTCAATTTCCTCTTGTATCAAAAAGCCAAGAAAAAAATATTTGCTTTAAGCATTGTTTCCGTATGTTTTTCCATGGTAGTAAATATTGTCATGGTTAAAAATTTTCTTATCCTGGGAGATGCGCTTTCCGGATTAATAAATACACTTATTTTTAGTTTACTGCTTTATCTTATCTGCCGCAAAACAATAACGAATACATTTACACATAACCCCGTTATTATTACCGATGCTGCGAACAAAATAGAACAGCGGGACAGTATGTATATTTTTTCGAACAGCCTGAAAAAGACAGCCCCCATTGTGTATTTTGCTTATAACCGGCCCGAACATACACAAAAAACCCTGCAGGCAATAAGTGAATGCCGTAATGCAGAAAATACGGTTTTGTATATTTATATTGATGGCCCCAAAGAAGGAGCTTCTGAAGAGACAATTAATAATATTAACGAGGTTAAAAAAATTGCTGTACAAAAAAAATGGTGCAGCGAAGTACATATCAATATTGCTGAAAAAAACAAAGGGTTGTTTACATCAATTGTACAGGGTGTTACCGAAATAGTAAATAAACACGGAAAAGTGATTGTGATTGAGGATGATGTATTGATTTTTCCCGGATTTTTGAATTACATGAATAACGCCCTTGACATGTATGAGCATACTCCCGAAGTAATGCATATAAGTGCCTTTACAAGGGCAGAATTTGCTGCAGTGCCATTGCAGGACACAACCTTTTTTTATAACCATACCACCTGTTGGGGCTGGGGTACCTGGAAGCGGGCCTGGGATAAATTTACACCCGACCCACTGGCCATAAAAAAAGCCTGTGCAAAAAAAGGAAATATTCAGTATCTGAATATGGACAGTACTTTCGAAATGTTCTGGGGACTGAAAGCCATAGCCAATGGAAAGTTTCAAAGCTGGAATACCCTTTGGCATGCTGTTGTTTTTTTAAACGACGGCCTGTGCCTCCATCCTTCACGTTCATTGGTTAGTAATATTGGTCACGATGGCAGTGGTACCAATTGTGTGCCGGATGACCAGTTTGGAAAAAACGAGTATCAGCAGGATGATCTTGAGATTAAACCTATACCGCTTACCGAAAATAAAATTATCAGAAATTACAATACCCATATGCATAGTTTTAGTTCCAAACTCATTTTTTTGACAAAACACTATTTTCGTTACCTGTTGTGGAGGTAACAAAAACGGGCATTACTTAAATCTTTACAAGTTGGCTAAAAATAAAAAAGTATTATTCATTTCATACGATGGTATGACTGATCCGCTTGGCCAAAGCCAGGTTATACCTTATTTGGCTGGGTTAACAAAATATGGGTACGAGTTTGTGATTTTAAGTTGTGACAAGCCTGAAAAATATAAACTAAACAAAGTTTATGTGGATAAGCTCATTGAATCATACCCTATTGATTGGGTTTCTATACCTTATACAAAAAAACCTCCGGTACTATCTTCTGTATATGATTTTTATAAACTAAAATTAAAGGCAAGGCAATTACATAAAATTTATAAGTTTGATCTGGTACATACCCGTCCGGGTATTCCGCAATTGGTGGCATTATATTTAAAGAAGAAACTGGGTATAAAATTCATGAATGATATAAGGGGGTTTTGGGCAGATGAAAGAGTGGATGGCGGTATGTGGAACCTTAAAAATCCTTTATACAAAACAGTATATAATTTTTTTAAAGGAAGGGAAGATGAATGTGTAAGGGTGGCAGATTATAATACCTGCTTAACCTATAAAGGAAAAGAAGAGATATTAAAATGGAAAAATGTACCACAACCTGTAAATGTAGATGTGGTGCCCTGCAGTGTTGATATGGAATTATTTAATCCTTTAAATATTGATCAGGAGCTTAAAGAAAAGTTTAAAGAAGAGTTAGGGATAAAGGAGGATGATTTTGTTATCAGTTATCTTGGTTCAATAGGCGGCTGGTATCTTACCAAAGAAATGTTGCAGTTTTGCAGTACGCTGTTGCAAAAAAAACCAGAAGCAAAGTTTTTATTTATCTCCAATAATAATCATGAAGATATTATTAATGCAGCAGCGGCATATAAAATACCACCCGAAAAAATAATGGTGAAATTTGGAAAACGCCATGAAGTGCCTGCATTGTTATCTTTAAGTACATATTCCTTATTTTTTATTAAACCATGTTACTCCAAGTTATCTTCTTCCCCTACCAAACATGGCGAAATAATGGCAATGGGAATACCTGTTATTACCAATAGTGGTGTAGGCGATGTAAAGGAAATTGTTGAGAAGTACAAAGCAGGATTTGTATTGGATGGGTTTACTGCAACTCAAATGAATAAGATTGTTGACGCTGTTTGTGATAACAATACATATTTTGATCACATAGCTATCAGGGATGGAGCAAAAGATTTTTACGATCTGGAAACAACACTGACAACTTATAGTAAAGTATATAAAAAAGTTTTAGGTTAATTTTAAGTCATGAAACAAAAATATTTAATCATAGGGGCAGGTTTTTCAGGATCAGTATTGGCTAATCAGTTATGTAAAAACATTGATTGTACTATCAATATCTGGGACGAACGTGATCATATTGGTGGCAACTGCCATACCGAGCGGGATACTGAAACCGGCATCATGGTACATAAATACGGCCCACATATTTTTAATACAGATAAAAAAGAAATCTGGGATTTTGTGAACAGCCTTGGTGAGTTCAGGCCGTATGTACACCGGGTAAAAGCCATGAGTAATGGCAAGGTTTATTCATTACCGGTTAACCTGAATACCATCAATCAATTGTTTGGCAAATCATTTACACCAGCCGAAGCCAAAGTGTTTTTAGAAACATTGGCTGACACTTCAATAACCGATCCTCAAAATTTTGAAGAGCAGGCACTGCGTTTTATAGGTGAGGAATTATACTATGCCTTTTTTTATGGGTACACCAAAAAACAATGGGGTTGCGAACCAACAGCACTGCCGGCTTCTATCTTAAAAAGAATTCCGGTACGGTTTAATTACGATGATAATTACTACAATAATATTTTTACAGGAATACCGGTGGATGGGTATTCTGCAATCATTCAGAAATTAATTGAGCATAACAATATTCATATTACACTTGGTAAAAAATTTGAGCCGGGGATGGATGTAAGAGAGTACGATCACGTTTTTTTTACCGGTGCTATTGATGCATGGTTTAATTTTAAATACGGCCGCCTGGGTTATCGCACAGTAACTTTTGAAACTTTTTATGCAGATGGCGATTTTCAGGGAACAACACAAATGAATTTTTGCGACGAAAATGTGCCATACACCCGTATAACTGAGCATAAACACTTTACAAACTGGGAGCAGCACGATAAAACCATCTGCTTTAAAGAGTTTAGCAAAGAAACCGAACCCACAGATATTCCTTATTATCCCAAAAGGCTTGCCGGCGATAAAACATTACTACTGCAATACCGTGCCGATGCGGAGAACCTTGAAAAAGTTTCCTTCCTTGGCCGTTTAGCCACTTATCGGTATATGGATATGCACCATGTAATTGGCGAAGCATTACAGTATGCACAGGCTTTTCTTCAGTCTATAGCCGGCAATAGCAAGCCTCCTGTTTTCCCTAATACCGAAACGTAGTAAAAAATTGTTCCTTAATACAATAACAGCGTTTTAGTATCGTTATATACCTGTCCAAATCTTATTTAAAACCAAATACCCAGTCCTATGGAAAAGGTAATTGCTGTGGTTGTTACATACAACCGTCAGGCACTGCTTTCAGAATGCATCACTGCTCTTCGCAATCAAACCCATAAGCCAGATGCCATTTTAATTGTAAACAACGGGAGTACCGATAATACCCAACAATGGCTGGAGCAACAGGAAAATATTCATTTCATTAATCAGAAAAATGTGGGGTCAAGTGGTGGATTCAGTACCGGTATTAACTGGGCTTACCAAAATGGTTACTCATGGATATGGTGTATGGATGATGATGGGTATTCAAAGGAAGATGCATTACAAAATATGTTACAGGCTGATGATGGTACATTAAGATTGTATAATTGTGCCGTGGTGGATAAAGAAAATAAAAGTTCTTTTGTTTGGAAAACCGGCGAGTTTAAAACCATACAGGAAGTTAAAGGCAATATTATAGAAGGTATTGGTCACCCGTTTAATGGAACCATGCTGCACAGAAGAATTGTGGAAAGAGTGGGAGTACCACAACCTAAATTTTTTCTTTGGGGCGATGAAACAGAATATTATTACAGGATCATTAAGCAAAATGATATTCCTGTTTGCACCGTTGCCAACAGCATACATTATCACCCGGCATCTGCATTCTCTTATAAGCAGGATTGGGATTATAAATCTGCCTGGAAAATGTACTTCTACGTTCGTAACCGTTTATACATACACAAGGCTAAATTTGGAAGTAAGGTTTTAGCATTCATCAATTACAGTTGCTTTTTAGCCGCTTTTGCAGGCATAGTTTTAGTGTATCAAAAAACAAATAAATTAAAAAAGCTCAGCTTTATTTTATGGCCGGCAACAGATGCATTGCGTAGCAATTTTAACGCAACGCCCACTTTAATATTAGAAAGATTAAAGATAAAGGCAGAAAATAATTTTAATAGTAATTTTTTACAAACCTTCAAAAATATTTGGTCACTGATGTTTACTCCATCATCAATGGTAAAAAAGATGCAGACCAGGTAATCATATTAAACCTTCGAAAATTACAATTCGAAAACCTGCTTATTTTTAAGCAGGTTTTCTTTTTTCTGTTTTGCGGTATCCTGTATTAAAAAGATTGCAATAATAAAAAAAGGGATAGAGGGAATTTTATACCTGCATAATGAGCCAAAGTTTAAAGTGGTGGCACCAACAAATAATGCAAATAGTAACGCAAACAAAAAACAATAAAGTGCCAATGGGTTTTTGGTAAATGTTTGAATAATAGTTTTAAAACCGGCTTTAAAACAAACGCTAAGTGTAAAAATTAAAAGCGTGAGTCCTTCCAGTGAAGATAAAAGTGTACTGATCTTTTTGGACTCCCAGATAAAGGGCCTGAATAAGGTAGTGCCAATAAATACAGGAGCCATTTTAACCAGGCCACTTACGCTTCCGTCAAATTCAGTTCCGTAGGAAAACATAGAACTACCTTCCAGTGACTGGCTTTCGTAAGCCTCATTCATATTTTTTACATTTTTTGTGAGGCTTCCTACAGCATATTGCCCCATCTCTTCCTTAAGGCTGGTCATAATTAGAGAAAATCCAACCATACATCCTATAATAAGTATCGGGGCAAGAACAAGTTTTGCTAATTTATTATTTAAAAAACTTACATTTTTTAAAATAATGTATAGTATAAAAAATGGTACATACGATATTAAAATATAAGGTTTAATTACCCAAAGCAAATACCCGAAAGATAACAGGAGCACAGCATTTTTTACACGATCTTTTTTTTGCACAAATATCTGGTAGAGTGAATAAGTGAGCCATCCGATAGCTGCAATGCAAATACTGTCTTTTAAAATGCCCGAACTCCAGAATACAAAAGTAGGCAGGTATAAAATGGCTATTGCAAACTTGCGGTGTAAATGGGGGTATTGTTCATAAAAAAACAGGAACAATTTCCATGAACCGGTAAAAGCCAGCAAAGAAAAAACAAGATTGGTAAGTAAATATTTTCCGATTGTAAAAAAAGAAATGACGGTTACAAATCTCACCACCATAAAATTGGATTCACCAAGTAAATAGCCTCTGTTTAAAGGATTGCTTAAAAGCGCTTCGTCAAAATCAATACCATTACCTAAAATCCATTTTATGTTAGTCACGTCTTTAAGAATTAAATCGTAAATATTTTTTCCCTCTACATGGTATAGAACATAAGAATCGCCTAAAGATATTTTCGAGTTAAAAAATGCAAATGCTACCACTGTCAGCGTTTTTATCCAAAAACCCTGGTTATGGTAGTATTTAAGAACCGGATCAGTGTAATTTTTTCTAAAGGCTCTGAAAACAAAATAAAAAAAAGCAGCATAAAGAGGAAATAAAATAAATTCGAATATGCCCATGAAAATTAGGTATTTGGTTTTTGTTCAGCACTGTTAAAAAAATTATAAGGCAGCTGTATTATTTCATTTTCAAATTTATCTTAAATTCTAATTTTTCTTTCAATAATATGAGTTTATTTTTGAGTTTATTTAAAATTTAAAGGTAAGTTGCTTTATAACTAAACATTTGAACAATACTTTCAATCATAAAAAACTAATTCGTATTACTACAGTTCCCATGGCGCTTCGTTATCTGTTACCGGGGCAAATGAAATTTATGAAGGAAAATGGGTTTGATGTGATAATGATAAGTGCCGGTGGTGCAGAACTTAAAGATGTAATAAAAGATGAACAATGCAGGCATATTATTGTGCCCATGACCAGAAAGATAACGCCATTAAAAGATATTAATTGCCTGATTGAATTAATAAAAATATTCAGAAAGGAAAAGCCTGATATTGTTCATACACACACGCCCAAAGCAGGTTTATTAGGTATGCTGGCTGCAAAATTGTGTGGTGTAAAAATCAGGATCCATACTGTGGCAGGTATGCCGTTAATGGTGGAAAAGGGATTTAAACTCCGGTTACTTACTTTTGTTGAAAAGCTTACTTACAAGGCAGCAAACCATATATGGCCAAACAGTGGGTCACTATATAGTTACATTGTTGAACATAAATTTACTTCAGTAAAAAAATTACAGATTATTGGCAAAGGATCTACCAATGGCATAAATACCAAAAGGTTTAATAAAAATGTGCTTGATGAAAAAATAATAATGGAAGTAAAAACCAGTATTAATTTTTCAGAAAAGTTTATTTACCTCTTATGCATTGGCAGGTTGGTTGCAGATAAAGGCATTGTTGAGCTGGTAAATGCTTTTGCTTTACTTCAAAAAAAACACCCCAACCTGAAACTGATTTTAACAGGAGATTTTGAGGAAGAGCTTGACCCTTTGCCTGCCGGTATTATACAGCAAATACAAACTAACCCAAACATTATTCATATTAAATGGACCCAACAGGTAGAATACTATATGCATATTGCCGGTTACTTTGTTTTTCCGTCGCACAGGGAAGGGTTTCCCAACGTATTGCTGCAGGCAGGTGCAATGCAATTGCCCATCATTTGCAGCCGAATTGCAGGTAATATAGATATTGTTACGCATCAGCAAACAGGATTGATTTTTGAAAAGGCCGATGAACAACAAATGGAAACGCAGATTGAATATGCCATTAATAATCCTCAGCAAATGCAGGCGATGGCTTTAAAACTCGAACAAATAATTACAAAAGACTACCGCAGGGAAAATATCTGGCAAAATATTCTTGCAACCTATAATTCCTTGCTAAATTTAAACAATCAATAATGCTGCAATGATAATAATAGGATACTCCGGCCATGGTTTTGTTGTATATGGTATTTTTACTGCTGCCGGTAAAAAGGTAACAGGCTATTGCGATACTGAGGAAAAACAGTACAATCCTTTTTCACTATTGTATTTAGGTACTGAAGATAGTGACACAGTACTGGCTGCATTTAAAGAAGATGATTTTTTTATTGCTGTTGGTGATAATGCCATACGTACAAAAATTTTTCGTAAGCTGGCGGATAAAAAATTGTACCCTGTAAATGCCATACACCCTTCGGCTGTAATAGATGCATCTGCAACCCTGGCACCTAATGGTATAATGGTTGCTGCAAATGCAGTAATTAATCCGTTGGCAAAAATTGGTATAGGTGCTATTTGCAATACCGGTTGTATCATCGAACATGAATGTATTGTTGGCGATTTTTCCCATATTGGCCCGGGGGCGGTATTGTGTGGCAATGTAAAAGTTGGCAATAATACTTTTGTTGGTGCCAATGCTGTTATTCGCCAGGGAATTACCATTGGTAATAATGCCATGATAGGTGCAGGTGCCGTAGTTGTAAAAAACGTGGCAGATAATGCAACCGTAATTGGTGTCCCTGCAAAATAACCTTCTCCCTAATGCTTTAGGAGCAACTTTCAACCGTCATCCCTTATCTTTGCAACGCAAAAAAATCATTGCTTATGAAAGTTTTAGTTACCGGCGGAGCCGGATATATTGGTTCAGTTTTAGTACGTCAATTATTAAATAAAGGATATCATGTTCGGGCCTTTGATAATTTAAATTTTGGTGGCGATGCGTTATACGATGTGATGCTAAATCCCAATTTTGAATTTTTAAAAGGAGATGTGAGGAACGCAGCAGATGTTGAAAAAGCGATTGCAGGAGTGGATGCAATTGCTCACCTGGCAGCAATAGTTGGAGACCCTGCCTGTAAAAAATTTAGTGATGATGCTAACAGTACAAACTGGAATGGCAGCGTGGCATTATTTGAAGCAGCTGAAAAAGCTGGGGTAAAACGTTTTGTATTTGCAAGTACCTGCAGCAACTATGGTAAAATGGCCGACCCTGATTCATTTGTTACCGAAACATCTGAATTGAACCCGGTAAGTTTATATGCTGAATTGAAAGTGAAGTTTGAGAACTATATCATGAACGAAAGGAAAGATACAGCTATGTGCAGTACGGCTTTACGTTTCAGTACCGTGTATGGTTTCTCTCCACGCATCCGTTTTGACCTTACCGTAAATGAATTTACAAGAAATGCAGCTGTAAAAGGGGAGCAGGAAATTTGGGGTGCTCAATTCTGGCGGCCCTATTGCCATGTAGATGATTTGGCAAGAGCAGTAGTGCTGGTAATTGAAAGCAATGAAGAAAAAGTTAAATCAAATGTATTTAATGTAGGTACAACAGAAGAGAATTATAATAAAGGGATGATCATAGAAGAGGTTTGTAAAGTAGTGCCCAATGTAAAAGTGAATTATGTGGAAATGAATGAAGACCCACGTGACTACAGGGTTAATTTTGATAAGATCAAAAATGAACTGGGTTTTACTATTACCAAAACAGTTCCTGATGGCGTTAAGGAAATTTATACCTTAATGAAAACAGGAATTATTGATGACGCCTATGGGCCAAAATTCAGAAATATTTAATTGAAAATTTCGTTTTTTATATTGCTCCAATCTTTAGGCTGGAGCAATTTTTTTGAATTAGATTTGTTATAAGAAAATTAAACCCCAAATATGCTTTTACTTTCAGGCCCCAATATGGCGGGCAACGAATTGAAATACGTTACAGATTGCATCACCACAGGCTGGGTAAGCAGCGTGGGTGCTTATGTAGACCAGTTTGAAAACATGAGTGCAGAATTTGCTGGTACAAAATATGCCGTGGCAACCAGTAGTGGCACAACAGCCCTGCACATTTGCCTGGTGTTGATGGATGTTAAGCAGAACGATTTAATCATTGCCCCCAATATTACTTTTATAGCAACGCTCAACTCAATAAAATATACCGGTGCCGATCCAATACTGATTGATACAGATGAAAAGACCTGGCAAATGGATTTGAATTTGCTGGAAGAATTTTTTACCAATGAAACCGAACAAAGAAGTGATGTTTGTTATCACAAAAAATCCGGTAGAAGAATTCCAATAATTATGCCGGTGCATGTATTAGGTAATATTTGCGATATGGACAGGTTGCTTGCATTGGCAAAGCAGCATAATTTAATTGTAATTGAAGATAGTACCGAAGCATTAGGTAGTTATTACAAAGGCAAACACGCCGGCAGTTTTGGTTTAATGGGTACATTCAGTTATAATGGCAATAAAATAATTACTACCGGCGGAGGTGGAATGATTGTTACTGATGATGAAACGTTGGCAAAAAGGGCAAAGCATTTAACCACACAGGCTAAAAGCGATCCGTTTGAATATATGCATGATGCAATTGGATATAACTATCGCCTGGTTAACGTGGCAGCAGCAATGGGTGTGGCGCAAATGGAACAACTGCGGGGATTTATAAAACGTAAACAGGAGATGATTGAGTTTTATAAAAATGAATTACAGGATGTAGGTGATATCAGGTTTCAGGAAGTGATTGAAGATGTGAATCCTAATTGGTGGATGCCGACAATTATGACCACAAAGCAAAAAGCAGTATTGAAGGTTTTGAATGATAATAAAATGCAAAGCCGTCCGTTTTGGGTACCAATGAATCAGTTAAGAATGTTTAAAGACAATATTTATTATCATCATAATGATAAATCAAATTTTGTATACCAGCATTGCTTAAGCTTTCCATGCTCTACCTACATTACTAATGAAGATATGAAGGCTGTAAGTGATAAAATTAAATCTGTTTTTTAATAAGATAATAGTTCATGGAAAATACACTTCGCTATGAACCCATGAGCCATCAATCCATATGTACAAAATAGCCAAACGTATCATAGATATCATCATCGCCACAATTGCATTGATACTGCTTTCACCAATCCTTATTCCATCAATAATAATTTTATTATTTACAGGTGAGAGGGAAGTGTTTTATTTTCAAAAAAGGGTAGGGTATAAAAACAAGCTATTTGATATATGTAAGTTTGCCACCATGCTGAAGAACAGTCCCAGCATTGGCACCGGCGAAATAACCTTGCGTAACGATCCCCGGGTAACCGGCTTTGGGAAATTTCTACGCATCACAAAAATTAATGAACTCCCGCAGATCATCAATGTGTTTAAAGGAGATATGAGTATTGTTGGGCCAAGGCCATTGATGGAGGTAAGCATTCAACTATATCCCGAAGAAATCCGTAACAAAATTTATAATTGTAAACCTGGAATGACAGGTATTGGTTCACTCATTTTCAGGGATGAAGAAAAGATGATTTCTGATGCTGCCGATCCTAAAGCCATGTATGCCACCATTTACCAATTTAAAGGATCACTGGAAATGTGGTACCAGCAACATGCTTCCATTTATACCGATTTCATGATCATTTTTCTTACTGCATGGTCTATCGTATTCCCTAAAAATCAATTGGTAAATAAAATTTTTAAAGATTTACCCAAAAAGAGTTTTTGAGTTTTGTTAATCTTTTTTAGGATTAATTTAAACAAAATCATTGTATTATTGTAATTAAAGGGTACTAATTTCAACAGAATGAACTCATTTACAATAAAAGATCTGGAAAACATCTCCGGTATTAAAGCGCACACCATTCGTATATGGGAGCAACGATATTCTTTTTTAAAACCCGAACGTTCCGAGACTAATATCAGGCATTATAGTAACGATGAGTTGAAAAAAATACTGAACGTTGCTCTCCTTAATAAATATGGATTCAAAATATCTCATATTGATAAAATGAATGATGGGGAGATGAGTGAAAAGATTCTTTCATTAAGCCAAATGGAGGCACAGCAGGAGAGAATAGTAAATGAACTAATTCAATGCATGGTGGACATTGATATTGAGAAGCTGGAAACAATTTTAGATAAATTTATTGGTGTCCGTGGTATTGAAAGAACCATTACGCAAATTATTTTTCCCTTCCTCGAAAAGATAGGAATACTCTGGCTCACTAACCATATTAACCCTGCACAGGAGCACCTTGTAACCAATGTCATTCGGCAAAAATTAATTGTAGGTATCGATGGCATTGTTTCATCTTTAAAAGTAAATAAAACAGTATTACTTTTTATGCCCGAAGGAGAGTACCATGAACTGGGATTACTTTTCATGTATTATCTTTTAAAGAGCCGGGGTGTTAGTGCAATCTATTTAGGAGCAAATGTTCCGCTAAGAGACGTGGAGTATGTAGTTAAATTAAAAAAACCTGACTACTTATATTCTCATTTAACAACAGTGGGGCAAAATTTTAATTTTGATAAATTTATAGCTAACATAACCCAAAAATTCACCGGAATGCCCATTATTATTTCAGGGCAGTTAACGCTTACTTATCAAAAAAAGATACACCCACCCCTTAATTTTAAACGGTCTTTCCCCGAAGTAATGGAATTTGTATCTGGTTTTTCAACCGGAGTCTCTTAATACCTTGATTTTCAAAATGTTTAATCTTTTTTTAAAATAATTAAACAAAAATTTGTAAATCTAAAAATATTTTGTTTAACTTTGTTATATAATATTTAAACAAAGAAAAATGTCCGCAATAGAATTCAATCAAATCGTAATCAATAATGCAGAATACTTAAAACCTTTTGCCATAACCCTTACCAGAGATAATGAAACAGCTAAAGATCTGTTGCAGGAAACCATGTATAGGGCTTTTGCCAACAAGGATAAATATAATGTAGGTACAAACATCAAAGCATGGTTGTACACGATCATGCGGAATATCTTCATTAATGATTATCGCCGTAAGGCAAAACAAAATACCATACTCGATAACAGTATTAATGATTTTTTATTAGACAGCAATCAGCTGGCTGTTGCAAATGCTGCAGAAAGTAATTTAAAAATGAAAGAGATCCAACAGGCAGTATATCATTTGCCCGATATTTTCCGCAACCCCTTTATGTTATATTTTGAAGGATACAAATACAATGAGATAGCAACATTATTAAAAGAACCTTTAGGTACTATAAAAAGCAGAATACATTTTGCCCGTAAATTATTAAAAGAACAATTGACAAGATTTTAAATGGTTATAGCTTTTTATCTCGTTTTATATTTCAATATTCCTAAATTTAGTTCTTGAAAAAAGCAGTGATCATAGGAAGTGGGTTTGCAGGGTTATCGGCAGCTTCGTTTTTGGCTAAAACAGGATATGATGTTACGGTTTTGGAAAAGCAGTCAGCACCAGGTGGCAGGGCAAGGCAATTAAAGGAACAGGGATTTACATTTGATATGGGGCCAAGCTGGTACTGGATGCCTGAAGTATTTGAAAGATTTTTCAATTGCTTTGAAAAAAAAGTAGTTGATTATTATCATTTAGAAAGGCTGGATCCATCATATCGTATCTATTGGCCGGATGATGTGATGGATGTTCCGGCAAACTATGAGCAACTAAAAAAGTTATTTGAACATACAGAACCGGGCAGTGGACAAAAGCTGGATGCTTTTATGGAAGAGGCAGCATACAAATATAATGTTGGTATTAATAAACTGGTACATAAACCCGGACAAAGCATTTCGGAGTTTTTAGATTGGGATGTAATAAAAGGTGTTTTTAAATTAGATGTGTTTACCAACATGAAAAAACATGTGGGCAAATATTTTAAGCACCCTAAATTAAAGGAGATGATGGAATTTCCAGTGCTGTTTTTGGGAGCACTGCCACAAAATACACCTGCATTGTACAGCCTGATGAATTATGCCGATATAAAATTAGGCACCTGGTATCCGCAAGGCGGGATGTATAAAATTGTAGAAGGCATGTACAGCCTGGCAAAAGAACTGGGCGTAAAATTTTGTTTTGATTGTGATGTAACAAAAATTGAAATTGATAGCTATGAAGCAAAGAGTGTAACTGCTCAGCTAACCTTAAACCATCAACTATCAACCATCAACTGGCCAGCTGATGTTGTTATAGGAGCAGCAGATTACAATTTTATTGAAACAAAACTATTGCCGGAAAATTGTAAAACTTATAGCAATGAATATTGGAACAAAAGAGTGATGGCGCCAAGTTGTATATTATATTACGTTGGGTTAAATAAAAAATTGAATAGCGTGTTACATCATTCACTTTTTTTTGATACCAATTTTGAAGTGCATGGAAATGAAATTTATACACAACCACAATGGCCTGCAGATCCGCTGTTCTATGTAAGCACAACTTCAGTATCGGATAATACGGTAGCTCCGGAAGGTTGTGAGAATCTGTTCTTTCTTATCCCGGTTGCGGCAGGTTTACAGGGAGATACGGAAGAATTAAGAGATAGATACTTTGAAAATATTATTAAAAGATTTGAAGACAGAACAGCACAATCAGTAAAGGAGAATATAATTTATAAAAAATCTTACTCGGTAAGTAATTTCGTAAATGATTATAATTCGTTTAAAGGAAATGCATACGGCCTGGCAAATACTTTAATGCAAACAGCAGTGTTAAAACCATCCTGTAAAAGCAAAAAAGTAAAAAACCTTTTTTACACAGGACAGCTAACAGTACCTGGTCCGGGGGTGCCGCCGAGTTTGATAAGTGGTGAAGTAGTGGCAAAAGAAGTAATTAAACATTTTTTATGATTGTTGAAAGTAAATTTAAAACGCAATAAATCTTTTTACGTCAGTTTATGATGCATCTGTTTCACAATACAAGCCATCTGTGCAGTAAAATAACAACAGAGATGTACAGCACCTCTTTCAGCAGCGCTATTAAATTACTGCATAAAGACCTGCGCACACCAATTTATAATATTTATGGCTTTGTGCGTTTTGCCGATGAGATCGTAGATACTTTTCATGGGTTTGATAAACAACAACTGCTTGAAGAATTTAAAACAGAAACTTATAATGCTATTGACAGGGGGATAAGTTTAAACCCCATATTGCATAGTTTTCAAATGGAAGTTAATGAATATAGGATTGATAAAACCCTGATTGATGCTTTCTTTAAAAGTATGGAATGGGATTTAAGTAAAGCAAAATATGATGTAGCAGACTATGCCGCTTATATTTATGGCAGTGCTGAAGTGGTGGGCTTAATGTGCCTGTATGTTTTTTGCAAAGGAAATAAAGTTATGTATGAACAACTAAAACCAGCTGCTCAATCTTTAGGAGCTGCTTTTCAAAAAGTAAATTTTTTACGGGATATAAAAGCAGATTACCAGCAACTGAACCGTACCTATTTCCCTAATGCCGATTTTAAAAATTTTACACCGGCAATGAAACAACAGATTGAAATTGATATAGCTGAAGATTTTGCCAAAGCTTACGAAGGCATTGTGCAATTACCTGTTAAAGCAAGATTTGGGGTTTATGTGGCATATAAATATTACCTGTCATTATTTAAAAAGATAAAAAAGATACAACCTGCAAAAATTATGGAGCAACGTATCCGTATTCCTGATTATTCCAAAGCATTTATCCTGGTTAAGGCAGGATTAAGAACACAATTCAATCTTTTATAACTTCGCCTCTGTATTAACTCAACTATTTTGGATAAATTAATTTTAGTAGATGAGAACGATGTGCCAGTTGGTACTATCGAAAAAATGGAAGCTCACCAAAAAGCTTTGCTGCACAGGGCATTCAGTGTCTTTATTTTCAATACTAAAGGAGAGATGTTATTACAACAAAGAGCTTTAAATAAATATCATAGCGGAGGCTTATGGTCTAATGCCTGCTGCAGCCATCCTTATGAAGGGCAGCAAACACAAATAGCCGCCGAAAAAAGGTTGCAGGAAGAAATGGGGTTTACCACACCACTTACAAAAATTTTTGATTTTATTTATAAAGCCCCTTTTGATAATGGATTAACAGAGTATGAATTTGATCATGTGTTTATGGGAAAATACGATGATACAATCTTGCCGGATAAATCAGAAGTGGAAGATTTTTGTTTTATGAGCATGGATGCCATTAAAGAATCTTTTCAATCACATCCTCAAAAATATACCGTGTGGTTTAAAATTGCTTTTCCAAAAATGGAAAGCTATCTTGCAGCTGTTTCTATCAACGGGTAAATTTATGCAGCCTTTAAAAGTAATTATTATCGGAAGCGGTGTCGCAGGAATGGCTACAGCTATAAGGCTTGCTATACAGGGATTTAGTGTGGAAGTGTATGAAAAAAATAATTATCCCGGCGGTAAATTAACCGCTTTTGAAAAAGAGGGTTTTAAGTTTGATGCCGGCCCGTCTTTATTTACCCAACCAAAAAATATAGAAGAATTATTTAGCCTGGCAGGAGAACCTGTTGAAAAATATTTCCATTATCAGTCTGTTGCTATTGCCTGTAAATATTTTTATGAGAATGGAAAAGTAGTTGAAGCATCTGCAGATCCCCAAATTTTTTCTGGAGCATTGCATACTGAATTTGGCGAATCAGCTGAGGCGGTAACAAATTATTTAAAAGAATCGGAAAAAATCTATAACAACATCGGAGCTATTTTTTTAAATCATTCTTTACACAAAAGAAAAACCTGGTTTAATAAAAGAACTTTTAAAGCACTTGCTGCAACAAAATACCGGTATCTCTTTAAAACCTTACACAGGTACAATACAGCAAAATTTAAATCTGCGGAAGCGGTGCAATTGTTTAACCGCTATGCCACATACAATGGCAGCAGCCCTTATAAAGCACCCGGAATGCTCAGCTTAATTCCACACCTGGAATATAATGAAGGCGTTTTTTATCCCCGGGGTGGTATGATCAGCATTACAAACGCTTTGCATCAACTGGCCTTAAAAAAAGGGGTGCAATTTTATTTTAATGCACCGGTACAAAAAATTATTAATAATGAAGGTAAGGCAAGGGGTGTTGTAGTAAACAATGAAAACATTGCAGCAGATATTATAGTAAGTAATATGGATGTGTTTTTTACTTACAGTCAATTGCTGAATAATACTGATAAAGTAAAAAAAATACTGAAACAGGAACGCAGCAGCAGTGCATTGGTTTTTTATTGGGGTATAAAAAAAGAATTTTCACAATTACAACTCCACAATATTTTCTTTAGCAAAAATTATGCTGCAGAGTTTGATTGTTTGTTCCGTACAAAAAAATTGTATAATGATCCAACAGTGTATATCAACATAACAGCCAAAATGGAGAAAGGTCATGCTCCTGCAGGAAAAGAAAATTGGTTTGTAATGATAAATGCCCCGGCAAATACCCGGCAACACAAGGATATAATTATTGAGGAAGCAAGAAAAAATATTATTGAAAAACTGAACCGAATTTTACAAACAGACATAGGAGCGCTGATAGAAACGGAAGAAATATTAGACCCTGTATTGATTCAAGAAAGAACAGCTTCTTACCAGGGGGCATTATACGGCACCAGTTCAAACTCAAAGCTGGCCGCTTTTTTACGGCATCCTAATTTTACAACAACGATAGACAATTTATATTTTTGTGGGGGAAGTGTGCATCCCGGCGGTGGCATACCTTTGTGTTTAAAGAGTGCTAAAATTGTAAGTGACCTAATTAAAAATGAGATCCGTGTCCATTAAATTTTCAAAACATCAAATAGCAACTGCCATTGCTCTTTTATTTCATACTGTTGGTTTTGCCGGTATCGTTTTTTTTAAAAGCAATTTCATCATTCAATCAACACCATTCAACCTGCTGTTGATGTTTAGTTTATTAATATGGACGCAAAAAGAAAAGAATATTTTTTTCTGGCTTTTTGTTGTTGCAACGGCGCTTGCTGGTTTTGTTGTGGAAAGGATTGGTGTAAATACCCAATTATTATTTGGTGACTATAGCTACGGAAAAGTATTGGGATACCAGATAAATGAAGTTCCGTTGATCATTGGTGTCAATTGGTTTATAATAATCTATTGTTGTGGCATAAGTGTACAAACCTTATTAACGAAAGCTATTACAAAAGTTGCAACAGAAACTTCCACGCCACCAATGGTATTAAAAGCATTATCTGTAATTGTTGATGGTGCTTCCCTGGCAGTTTTTATAGATTGGATCATGGAACCGGTGGCTGTTCAATTAGGTTACTGGAAATGGAACGGAGAAATTCCCATTTATAATTATATATGCTGGTTTGTTGTGGCAATGGCCATGCTGGCTGGTTTTCACTTTTGTAAATTCAATAAGCAAAACAAATTCGCAGTACATTTGTTAATGATTCAGGTATTGTTTTTTTTACTGTTACGAACTTTCTTAGATTAAACATGAGTTCACTTATTTTTATACTAATTACTTTATTTACTTTTTTTTTAATGGAAGGGATAACCTGGCTTACCCACCGCTTTGTAATGCACGGGTTTTTGTGGTACCTGCACGAAGATCATCATAAACCAACAGGCCATATATTTGAAAAGAATGATGCTTTTTTTTTAATATTCGCTATACCAAGCTGGCTGTGTATTATGCTGGGCTTGCAAAATAAATTGTATGGGGTGGCAGCTATTGGTTTTGGTATTGCCTTATACGGGCTGGCATATTTTATTGTACATGAAGTAATCATTCACCAACGCTTTAAATGGTTTACCCGTAGCAATAACACTTATGTGCGTACCATACGCTGGGCACATAAAATGCATCACAAACATTTAGATAAACACGAAGGCGAAAGTTTTGGCATGTTGATGGTGGCAAAAAAATATTGGCATAAAGTAAAAGAAGATAAAAAAAGAAACGCAAAATAATCAGCTCTTCACAGCCAATATAAACTCTTCGTATATTTCTTTCCATCCGTTAAACTCCTTAGCAGTTCCTAAAAAATTATTATGCCAGATGGTAATTAAAGTGCCGCTTACTTCTTTACATACTTTATAATAATGCAGCATTTCTTCATAAGCCTGTGCGGCAGAATAATATTGTTCGTAAAAACTATTGGCATCCATAAAACAGAAAGGATGAATACGTAAAACAGTTTGTTCTTCTTTAGCCAGGTTGTACCAATAAAAAGAGGAAGCTACCGAAGCCCTGAAACCATTTATACTGCCATAACCCATACTATGATCATCTGTAATACCGGTATCAATTAATTTTTGATACCCTTCCGGTAAAGTAAAACGGATATAATGTTGCCTTGATGTAGTGATAGCCTTTCCACTCATTTCCTCTAGGTAATCTTTTTCTCTTTTTAACAAAGAAGGAGTATCATTACTTCGCCAGCTTGGGTGAATACCAACCGTATATTTTTTAGCATATTGTTGTACCAACTGCCAGATGGCATTTTTATGTGGCAAAACATTTTTATCATACCGTCCGTTCTTTTCTGCCACTAAAAAAAAATACAATGGGGTCAAATTGTTTTTTTGATGTAATTCATTCAGCCAGGCATAAGTATCAAACGGGTCTTTTTGTAAACCTCCTAAAACTTTTATTCTTTCAAGCGAAGGCGATTTAAAAAAGCTGCCAATATTCCTCACTAAACCTTTATGTTTATAACTGTACGCAATATCAATATCGTAAGTAGGTAAAAACTTAAAAGTTAAATGTTGAAAGTTAAGGGTTGAAAATTTACATTTCAATGCCAGTGCAAAATCCTTCACCCACATATTTACTAAGGGTAACTGTAAAAAATCTTCTTTAAATGCCAGTGAATTTTCATGCCCGTATCTGCCATACATATCTTTTGTATGCGGCAGGTATTCTTCGTAGCGGCTGATGAAATAAAATACAGCTGCAAAAATATCAAATGGCCAATCGGAATTTGTTGTTTTAAAAAATGCTTTGTAATCATTTATTAAAAAACATTCTACAGCCTGTGGTTTAATATTATTTTCAAATAAAAGGGTGTGATTTTGAATTTTGAATTTTACATTTTCGATTTCTATATTACTGTAATTAATTTTAGCTCCATCATAATTTTTAAACTCTTCCGAATCTATGGTTACAGCAAAATCAACATCCAGCAATTCCTTAAAAATAAAGTTGCAGGCGTACTGTAAACGGGGAGAGGTGGTATAAGCGTAGATCAATATCATTTCATCAAAAAATAAAAAAGCCGGCGGATACCGGTTAAAAAATTATTAATTACCTGTTATCAGTTATTTCTTATTCCTTTCCTTCCACATTTCATTAAAGGTCTTTTGGCTAAACTCCAGATCGCTGCGGTGTTGCTTCCAGCCTTTAAACAAACTATTCACCACTTTATTTTTTAAATTGCCATTACCCATATTCATCAGTCCTCTTTTAAGCGAAGCGATCTTCCATACTTTCCACGCCATTTTTTCGCTGAAACTTACCAGGCCTTCTTCCACGCTTTCTTTCCTGTTCTCCAATAACAACTCATGCAAATTTATTTTTACAGCACACACTTCGGTACAATTACCACAAAGCGAACTTGCATAACTCAGGTGTTTAAAATCTGCCATGCCCTGCAGGTGAGGTGTAATTACACTTCCAATAGGGCCGCTGTAAGTAGCACCATAAGCATGGCCACCAATATTTTTATAAACGGGGCAGGCATTTAAACAGGCACCACAACGGATGCAATATAAACTCTCCCTTGTTTTTGGATTTTGTAAAATATTGGTACGGCCATTGTCTAACAATATCACATACATTTCATCGGGGCCATCAGTTTCGTTGGGCTGGCGTGGGCCGGTAATAATAGTATTATACACTGTAACTTTTTGTCCGGTACCAAAAGTAGAAAGTAACGGCCAGAATAATCCTAAGTCTGTAAGAGAAGGGATCATTTTTTCTATACCAACAATTGCAATATGTGTTTTTGGAAAAGCACAACTCAATCTTGCATTGCCTTCATTTTCTGTAACAGCAATGCCACCAATATCGCTGATAATGAAATTAGCACCCGTAACACCTATTTCTGCTTCTACATATTTTTCACGTAAAATTTCCCTTGCCTTTAATGTTAATTGCTCCGGCGTAAAATTTAATGGCGTACCTAATTTATCATGAAACAGTTTTGCAACATCTTCTTTGTTTTTATGCATGGCCGGTGTTACAATATGGTAAGGCGCTTCTCCATCCAGTTGCTGAATGTATTCTCCCAAATCGGTCTCCACACTTTCAATACCATTTTTCTCCAAAGCTTTGTTCAAATGAATTTCTTCGGTAACCATACTCTTGCTCTTCACTAACTTTTTGCAATTCTTTGCGGCGCAAATGGCTAATATTTCTGCAATGGCCTGCTCACTATTCTCTGCCCAAATAACTTTTCCGCCACGTTTTGTAAAATTTAATTCAAACTCTTCCAGTTGCTGATCCAGCGTTTCAATAGCACGCCACTTAATATTTTTGGCACGTTCTCTTACTAAATGCACATCGGCAAACTGTTCTTTACCTTCCGGCACTTTACTGTTGTACTTGCCAATATTAAAATTGATCTTGCGCCTGTGCTCCAGGTCAACAGCTTTAACACTGCTCTTTGCTATAAATATTTCTGAAGTTTCTGACATGGTATTTTTTTATAGGGTTGCCAACTTTTTAAAAGTTGGCAACCCTTAGGTGTATTTTTTTTTTGACCAACTGCTGGAATTCTATTTGACTTCCCTAGCGTCCGCCGAATGGCGGATCAACAGTGGTAATTGCTATCATCTTTTATTGAAGCAAAGATATTATTATTTACGCAACCCATTTCAGGATATGACACTATTTGTTTGGTCTGAAGCAGTTGGCCATTTATTTTTGAAAACTCTGAATGCTAAAACTATGGAAACAATTAAGAAAGGAAGGCCAAAGAAGAAACTTATTTGTGAAATGCCATCATTTGAGAATAAATTATGACTCAAATAAAAAAAACCAAACCATAATAAGATTAATCCAATAGCCTTAGACCAAAACGCCGTTTTTTGTTTTTTTGTGGCAAAAGATATTATCAGTAAAATTTGGCCTGCTAATGAAAATAAAGTGACAGCTCCAATTGAATTTTCATAAGATGATGTTAGGGATAGAGAAAAATTCTCTGATGTTATAAATCGAAAAAAAACTATTTCAAAAATTCCTATACAACCAATACCATGCCCTACTCCAACAATTATGAAGAAGTTTAGGATAATTGTACAAATAGTTAATGTTTTGAAACTTTCCATAATATTGTTCCCCAACTCTTAAGTACACACACTTCTTAAACAAACCTGCATCTGCTTTCTCTTTAACTCCCAAAAATCTCATTCAGCAATCCTGCTAAATGCACACCACCTTTTACTAATTGCGTATTCAATGTTTCCAGGTAATTAAAATTGTATTTATAGTCTAATTTCTGGTCGGGCATTTTTATATCGCTGTAAATTTTTCCTGCAATTTGGTAACTCTGGTACAGCCATGTTCCTACAGGTTCACTCATCCATTGGGTACTTTGTTCTTTAGTAGTATGATTAATGGCAGTTGCATACTCGGTATAACTCAGTTGTTGAAAACCAATAAGGCGGTCATCCCAAACCTGGTGCAGGTTTGCACTGTCTTTAAACCACAATACTTTTATCTTATTTCCCCCAAGGTCTTCCAGCTTTCCTACATGCAGCGGCTGGTGTACATCGCCTGCAATATGTATAAGCATGCGCAGGTACAATAACTTTTTATCCTGCTCAAGGTCTTTCTTTTTTAATTCAGCCGTAAGAAAATTAATTTTTGTGTAGGCATCAGTAGCAGTGTCAGCATCAAGATATCCCTGGAATTGTTCCTGTGTTAACCCACTTTTAAAATTAATAAAATGCCAATTGTATAAATATCCATACGCAGGATCTGATTTTATAAAATCGGCCCAGTTACTCGACATTGCAACAGATTCAGTTCCCAATATCTTATAAATTTCTTTTTTAGCTTTTTTAGAAAGATAACTGTCGGCTATTTCCCCAACGATCCTATGCCCCAAAATACCCCACGCCATTGATTGAAAAGGCAACAGTGCAATCATTATAACAATACTGATCTTTGCTGTGTACTTCATGATAATTTAAATATTACTTGTTATAAAAAATATAAGTCCTTGAAAAGAAGACGACTTTTGAAAACTTGTCTTCTTTATTATTTTATTACATCCAGCGCTTTACCCACTTTTGTAAATGCTGCAATTGCTTTATCTAAATGTGCCTGGTCATGTGCTGCACTTAATTGCACCCGTATTCTTGCCTGTCCCTTTGCCACCACCGGGAAGAAGAAGCCAATAACATAGATACCTTCATCCAAAAGTTTAGCAGCAAAATTTTGTGCAATCACAGCATCGTATAACATAATGGGTACAATGGGGTGGTCGCCGGGTTTTATATCAAAACCGGCTGCTGTCATCTTATTGCGAAAGTATTTAGTGTTGTATTCTAATTTATCTCTTAACTCGGTTGTTTCACTCAGCATATCCAACACAGCAATGCTGGCACCTACAATACTTGGCGCAACTGTATTACTGAATAAATATGGACGACTGCGCTGGCGCAACATTTCAATAATTTCTTTTCTGCCACTTGTAAACCCGCCACTTGCACCGCCCAATGCTTTGCCCAATGTGCCGGTAATAATATCAATGCGTCCCATTACATTCCTGTATTCATGTGTGCCTCTTCCTGTTTTACCAAGGAAGCCGGAAGAGTGGCATTCGTCTATCATAACAATCGCATCATATTTATCAGCCATGTCGCAAATAATATCCAATTGTGCAATGGTGCCATCCATACTAAAGCTGCCGTCGGTAACAATTATACGGCTGCGTAAATGAGCACTTTCTTTAAGTTTCGCTTCCAGGTCTTCCATGTTGTTATGCCCGTAGCGGTAGCGCTGGGCCTTGCATAACCTAACACCATCAATAATACTGGCATGGTTTAATGCATCGCTGATGATGGCATCCTGTTCATTAAACAACGGTTCAAACACGCCGCCATTGGCATCAAAAGCGGCTGCGTATAAAATGGTATCTTCTGTACCTAGAAATGTAGATAATTTTTTTTCCAGTTCTTTATGAATATCCTGAGTACCACATATAAAACGTACACTGCTCATTCCATAACCACGCAGATCGATATATTTTTTTGCTGCAGCTAATACTTTAGGATGGCTGGACAGCCCCAGGTAATTATTGGCGCAAAAGTTTAACACGTTTTTTCCGCCAACAATAATTTCGGCTCCTTGCTCACTGGCAATAATACGTTCGGTTTTAAACAGGCCGGCAGTTTTTATTTCTTCCACTTCGGTGGCAATGCGGCTGACAAAAGATGGGTTCATTATGCGTTTAGTTTGGGACAAATTTAGGTTATTTGATAGAACACTGATGACACTTAATAGAAACACGGATAACACTGATGGGCTGATTTTGGCTGAAAAACCCGTTAATACCCATTTCATCTGTGTTATCAGTGTCTCTATCCCAAAAAAATCTACTTTCTCTGTAACTTTTTATTACAGACCTTCGTATAATACAAAAAACCAACACCTAACACCTGTATGACGGAGAGAGAATACAATGAATGCGTAAACCTGTATGCAGATAATGTGTACCGCTTTATCCTCAAAAATCTGAGGCATGAAGAGGACGCAAGAGATGTGGTGCAGGGGGCATTTGAGAAAATGTGGGTGAGCCGGGAAACGGTGGATAATGAAAGGAGTAAAAGCTTTCTGTTTACTGTGGCTTACCACCAGATGATTGACCACATCAGAAAAAATAAAAGGATCAGCCTGAAAGAAGAATTTAATGAAAATGACAGGGGTATTGTTGGGCCAAAGCATGATACCAAACGCATTTTAAACGAAGCACTGGCTAAATTGAACGAAAAACAACGCAGCTTGGTAATGCTTAAAGATTATGAGGGCTATAGTTACGAAGAAATTGGACAAATAACCGGGTTGAATGAAAGTCAGGTAAAAGTTTATTTGCACCGGGCAAGGTTATTATTGAGGGAGTATATTGTAAAAGTAGAGAATGTAATATAGATGACAGATGTTAGTTGAAAGATGGCAGTAAGCGGTCTTCTAACAACTAACAACCAGCATCTGACAACTAAACAGAATGAACATTAACCGACATAATTACGAAGAATTTTTTCTGCTGTATGTAGATAATGAATTATCTGCTGCAGAACAGAATGCCGTGGAAGTATTTGTGCAGGAAAATACTGATTTAAAAGAAGAGTTATTAATGTTACAACAAACTGTATTTAATACAGATGCTGTTGTTTTTGAAAACAAGCACACTTTACTAAAAGAAGAATTAACTCCTTTGCAGGAGAATTTATTATTGTATGTAGATAATGAGTTAACTGCTGCCGATACATTGAACATGCAGCAATTGTTAAGTACCGATGCTTCGGCCAATAAAGAACTGGCCTTATTACAACAAACCAAACTGCAACCTGATATTGCAATTACATTCCCCGGTAAAAAATCGTTGTATAGAAAAGAAGCTGGCAGGGTAGTTGGCATGCCGTGGTTTAGAATTGCAGCTGCGGCAATATTGCTGGGCTTTGGCACATGGGCTACGGTTTCGGTGGTTAACAACATTAATAAGCCCAATGATTTTAGTAGTGGTACAAAAAAAACTGAAACTAAAACAACACCGGTTGCACCAATTACTGCTAATACAGAACCTCAGCAAGTTGAAAGAAATAACAATACCAATGTAAATACAGCTGCTGTAAATAATACAGGTGTAACTAATACCATTAGCCCAAAAAATAATCAACCGGTACAAAATAATATAAAACGAAATTTACCTCAGGAAAAAGAAAATAATACTATTGCTAAAGAAGACGGTAATAAAAATCCCAACAATAATTTACCTGCGCCTGATTATAATAACTTTAACAATAACGAACGTAACAAAGCAGCAATAGCATCCGTACCACCAACAGAAAGAGCAAACACCGACATGAAATCTGGAAATAAAATTGAAGTTGCTCCGCCAATTGGCAAAGCAAATACCGAAGTAAGTAATGGGTACGCTTTAAATACCAACTTTGCTCAGGGTAATGCCGACGAAAATAACAACGATAAAGTTCTTTACATGGACGAGGACAATGTAAAGAAATCTAAACTCGGCGGATTCTTCCGGAAAGTAAAACGCCTGGTGGAACGCAACACCAATATCAAGACAGGTAACGGCATTAAGGTTGCCGGCTTCGACATTGCCATTAAATAATTTTAAAAACAGGAAACAATGAAACAGCTAATTACATTTTTAGCAGCAGCAATTATTTGCACTGTTGCAACGGCTCAAACAGACAGTACAAAAACTTCCAAATCAGATACAATTCGTATTGGTGGTATCATCATCGTAAAAAATGGTAAAAAAGATAAGGATATTACCATGGGACGAAAGGACAATGAGAAAAAAAGGAATGCCAATGTAAGTACCAACTGGTGGATAGTAGATGTGGGGTTTAATAATTATACAGATAAAACAAACTATGCCACTGCCGGCTCGTACCTGGTAAATAAACCCGGTACACCAGCACTTAACGGTAACGATTTTAAGCTACGCACCGGTAAAAGTGTGAATGTAAACATCTGGTTTTTCATGCAGCGCCTGAATTTAATAGAACATCATGTTAATTTAAAATATGGTGTTGGGCTGGAGATGAATAATTACCGTTATAAATCAAACATCAGTTATAAAGAAAGCGGCCTGGTACCTTATACTGCAGGTACACAAACAAACGCACCTTTTATTTTCAGGGATTCTGTTGCTTTCTCTAAAAATAAACTGGCAGCAGATTATTTAACAGTACCTATGATGCTGAATTTTGTAAGCAATCCCAACAGTCACAAAAAAGGAATTAGTTTTAGTGCAGGTGTTAGCGCCGGTTATTTATACAGCCAGCGCAATAAACAAAAAAGCAGCGAACGTGGTAAAGCCCGCAATAAAGGTGATTATGATTTAAATACTTTTAAATTTAGCTATGTGGCAGAGTTAGGCCTTGGCCCGGTACGTTTTTACGGCTCTTACAGCCCTAAATCTGTTTACGATCATAGTTTGGATATGCGTCCGTATACAGTTGGCTTTCGTTTCAGCAACTGGTAAAATTATTTTGGTTACGGGCATTAAATCTATGTTCATCTTCAGTGGCGTCGCATTACGTTCAACTAAATAACTACTATCATCTTTAATTATCTGGTAGAATATAGAATGCTGTTTTAAAAAAGCGCTCTCCCTCATGCCCCAAGCCTGTTGAACCCCGGGTGTAAACAGGCAAAGGGTTGGGTTTAATATATAGCCTTCTGCTTTTTGCAGAAGGTTTTTTATTTAACATACAACCATCATAAAATTAATTCCATCTCCTTATCTTGTAAATATCTTTAATCAAAAAAAATCACACTCATGTCTTACAACATTACCGACATTGAAGGAATTGGCCCGGCGTATGCAACAAAATTAAACGCTGCCGGTATAAACACTACTGATGACCTGCTATCAAAAGGTGGAACAAAAGCCGGCCGCAAAGCATTGGCCGATGCAAGCGGCATTGACGAAGGAAAGATTTTAACCTGGGTAAATCACAGCGATCTTCATCGTATTGATGGTATTGCCGGTCAAATATCCGAATTGATGGAAGCCGCCGGAGTAGATACCGTAAAAGAATTAGCTACCCGTAATGGAGCCAACCTTGCAACTAAAATGCAGGAGGTAAACGACGCTAAAAATTTAAGTGGCCGTGCACCTGGTGCAGAACAATTGCAAAAAATGATTGACCAGGCTAAAACGCTGGAGCAAAAGGTGTTTCATTAATATTTTTTAATTAGAAAGGCCTCCGTAGTTTTACTTACTCAAGTGAGTACTACGGTAGTATTGTTTTGCCGTAAGTTTTCAATATTCCCTATAAATTGTTAATGTTATTCACACCTTTAAAATATTTTTGCATGGCACAGCGTTTGCATAATAGCATACAAATTAAAGGACATGAAACTGTTTCGTTTTAATCATCTTTTTTTATTTTTTGGGTTGGCAGCACTGTTTTCTTTTACCATCGATAAAGGCAAAAAGAAAAAACCTGCCGGTAAATCCCGTGCTGCAATAACGATTAAAAAACCAAAGACAGTAATTCCTGATACAGAAGAAAACCCCTACTATATTATTGTTGATAAAAGCGATTACGAATTAAAAGTGTATGACGATGAAGGCTGGTACGCCACTTACCCCATTGTTTTCGGCAGTAAAGACCTGGGCGATAAAATGAAAGAAGGCGATAAGCGTACTCCAGACGGACAGTTTAAAGTAGTGCTTAAAAAAATACACCAAAAATGGGGACCTGAATTATTGCTGGATTATCCAAATGATATGAGCATTCAAAAATTTAATCAGCGTAAGGCAAAAGGCCTGATACCTAAAAATGCCAGCATTGGAAATGGTATTGCCATCCACGCCACCCGGCCCAATGAAGAATGGACCGTAGATAATTTTTACAACTGGACCGATGGTTGTGTTTCTGTAAAATATACAGAGATGAAAGATTTGTTTAGTTATATACCTGTGGGAACGCCGGTTACTATACAGCAATAACTCCCTCCGCCTCCTGAAGGGAGAACTTCGATTTCTAAAATTGATGTTTCTTTTCTTTTAGGTTCTATAAAAGAAGAAGATTTTTGGGCTGTTAGACATCACTCTCTACTATACATTATTCCGGCTGTGTGTTGCAAGTACGGCGCAAGGATTTGTACAAATCTTCACCGGGCTTTTCTCTTCCATCCGGCAGCCATTCAGCAGAATAACTTTGTTCAACTGATTAAATTCGAAACAGTATGATATTTTTTTGCATTTTCGGAAATCTCGTCTATTTTGCTGCCACTCGGAAGCTCACTGCAAGTGTAGTACCACCGGTCAGATATAAAAGACTATTAAATCAATAATAACTATTTTACATTCGATACAGATTCATGTAATGCGATAAACCGTTAGCTTCAGGGTTTATTTTTTCCGACCGACAAATAAAAGTCAAATGTGTGTAATCCCCTGAAGCTTTATTCGCTTTATAGGAAGGTTAATATCCATATTGAAACCTCTGAAACATTTGCCAACAATGGGTTTCCAGTTTTGTTAATAATAAGTCCGTTTTTTCATCACTGCGTTACATAAATTTGAGTTAATTTACAAGAAATAAAAATGACAGTCATACAATCAAAAGATAGTAATGGATATAGCGAGTAAAACACAAATAAAGTTCACATTTTCAGGACACGAATCCTTTCAATGCAGACACCTTTGGCTCAAAAAGGGCTATGACTTTGTGAATAAAAAAAAATCTTTCATCAATGATGATGCTGTGGTAGAACTTGGAGTTGGAAAGAACATGGTAAGCTCTATTCGCTTTTGGATGAAAGCGTTCAACTTGCTAACCCCAGCAGACCAACTCACTGATTTTGCTCACAAACTTCTATCAGATGACGGTTATGACCCATATATGGAAGATGAAGGAACGCTTTGGTTGTTACATTACCAATTGATAAAAAAAGGGTTTGCTTCAACCTACTCCATAGTGTTCAACGAACTTCGTAGAGAAAAAATAGAATTCACAAAAGACAATTTTATCTCCTACATCAAACGCAAATCAGAAACAGAAAAATCCTTTCAGTTCAATGCAAAAACCTTACAGGAAGATTTTTCAGTTCTCTCAAAAATGTATTTGCGTTCCGAAGCACAAACAAAAGACAGAGAAGATAGTTTTTCAGGCTTGCTAACAGAATTAGATTTAGTGAAATGTTACAACAAAGGCAAAGAGGAATTTTTCATCATTGAGAATTCTGAAAGAACAGAAATCCCCGACGAAATAATTCTTTACGCAATTCTTGACAATGAGAATTTTGATTTATCACTAAGCTTAAATACAATTGAACAAAACAACAATAGTGTAGGAACTGTTTTCGCTATCAACAAACCTGGGCTACAAACCAAAATTGA
>JAYVPT010000014.1:0-8350 GCA_043757165.1 Ferruginibacter sp. | reverse complement strand
ATTATGGCAACTTAAGCGGTACCAGCATGGCATGCCCGTTGGTAGCCGGTATTGCAGCCTTAACGCTTGAGTACTTTCCTAACCTTAGCGCAAAGCAGTTAAAATATGTAATTGAAAAATCGGCCGTAGCGCCAAAAGAAAAAGTAACCAAACCCGGTACCGATGAAAAAGTATCCATGAGCGATCTGTCTAAAACCGGCGGCATTGTAAACGCTTACGAAGCAGTAAAACTTGCCGCAACCCTCACCGGCGAAAATAAAGTACAATTACCAAAGCCTAAAATGAAGAAGAATAAAAAAGGATAAACTTTAAAATATTATTTACAAAATCCGGGGTATTGTTACTTCGGATTTTTTTGGGGACAAGTTTTAGTTTAAGTCCATTTTGGTTGATTTACTGTCAACCTATTTCAGGACAAGACACACTGCTGATGATTGCTGCAACGTCAAGCCCCAATTGCACAAAACCTTTTGTTGTACGCATACCCTTTCTACTCGGTCGTCTATAATGTGGGTCTGTATCCACCGAAAGACTGTCGCCTGTGGGTGGGGCAAGGCAGGCTCTTGGGCAGGTTGGCTTCTGTGCGGTGGGTTTGTGTGCCTGACCATGTGCCTGACTTGCAGCGTTGGCTTGTTAGGGTGGTCGTGTCGCTGGGTTTGTCTGTCTGGTCGGTAAAAGTATTAGTGTGTGTCCAACTATTGATTGTCTGTAAGGTAATTTTGGCAGTCTGCAAGAAAAAAGTATTTGTCTGTACGGTAATATTGTCAACCTGTACGCTAATAATATATGTCTGTAAGCAAATATTTGTCGGCTGGTTGCTAATATTGAAAATCTGTGTCTGAAAATATACAGTCGGGTAGGTAGGTTTGAGTTTTAGGTATGTGTCCACCTGCCCGATTGTTTTAAATTAACGGTCTTTCACATTAGTAAATTCAAGTCCGCTTACTTGTTTGAATTGTGGGCTGCTTGCTCCAAAAACTGACTTCACATATTTTTTGGTGTCTAACGCTGTTTGTACTAACCCTGTCAATGGATTGTACAAAGTGGTGTTGCGATTAATTCTTGCGTTGCTCCAATTTGTGAAGGCATTTACCAAATCAGTGTTGGATGCTTTTAAACTGTCTAACTTGGTTTGAAGTGTCGCTACTTTTAACTCTGTCTCATTGGGTTTGTAGTTGGCATCTTGTGAAACGGTTTCTATCAGTTTTGTAAAGTGGTCTATTAAACTATCATAACTCTGCTGACTGGTAGAAATTGTTTTGTCTGTTGGTGTTGATGCATTTGGGTCGGCAGTTGTTGTTGGTGTTTTTGTGCCGCCGTTTGCTTTTGCACCTTGTATTTTTCTATTTATGGTTTTTGCATCTGCAACTGCTAATGCTGATGCACCCGAAACGGATAATGCGTTTACTACTCTTGTTGCTAACGGCTTTAAGTCTTTAAATGCTAACTGCCTTGAGTTGGTAGCATTGTCAAAACCTGTTTTGGTTGTTTTTACTTGTTGCAAACTGGCTTTAGCCTGTGTTTGCAAGTCTTGCAGTTTTGCAATTGTTAAAGCATCTTTACTTGGATTGTAAGTTGCTCCATAGCCGTTGCAGAAAGAAATTAAATCTTCAAAGTTGGCTACATTTTTTGCGTTTCCTGTTTCGGATGTACCTGGCATAGTTTTAAAATTTAGAGATGATTAATTTATTATCACCATAAATCTATTGCAGATTTTATTTTGAAACAATACTGCCAAGTGGGATTTAACGAAAAGGAATGTTAAAAAAAAGAGCGGGGGTAGAAACCCCTGCTCGTTTTAATCCGTACCCTATGAAAACAATAGATTGTTTGATATAATAGTTTAACCACAAATTACCAATGATTTGCTTACCAAAATATTCTTCAGCCTTTTTACTGGATATAAAGTAGAATCTTTATACTTAGAAATGGGTAATAAAATTTAGTGTTTTGCATAATTTGGAAAAAAATAACAATTCTTTTTAATAAAAATTGAATTGTTTTTAAAACCATCAATAGGGTAAAACATAAAATCTCCTTGTGAATTTGCCAAAAAGGAATATTTAGTATTACGCACATAATATTTTGAGGGTTTGAAGATCGAATATGCATTTTTATTCTTAGCAAATGTGATTGCATCAATAATAAATTCAGTACAATAAAGTTCATCTTTTGTAAAAAGATTAAATTTTAAGTCAAAGATTACATTTTTCTGTTTAACAGAATCAATAAAATAATATATCCGTTTTAACTCAAAGCTATCCAGATTGGTTGCAAAAATTCCCGCACTTTCATTTTGAGGGTAAGACAAAAATTTTTCTACAGGCTCAATTATAATGGTTCCCTTGGGGTTAGAATAACCTCCTAAAATATGTGCAATTTCAAGCACACTATCTTCTTTAATCACAATCCCGCAGTGAGAAAACATTTTATCAGATTTCGAAAAATTGCGGATAATATCACTTTCAATATCAGTACCTCCACGGAATACAATATCGCCTTCACATAAAAGAGCATTTATGCTGTCTATTTTCTTCGCAAATATTTTACTGTCTTTTTTATCTTCCTTGGAAGCATTATTATAATTGCATGATAAACTTACTGCCAAAAGATTTATTAAAATAGCTTTCAGCAAGTATTTTACATTTTTATATTTACAGAGTAAAAGGGGGATGAGTTACTTCTTTTTGAATAAAACAAATGGGTAAGAAACCGACACATTAAAATTTGAGCCATTGTGATTTGTTTTACCGCCGTATTTTGAACTTCCTTGTAAATAATCTATGTTTTGATATAAGGGTTTATTTAGCCCAAATATATACCCAGAAAAAAGCCTTAGAATTTCCCTTTGTTTATGTTTTAATATAATGCCCATGCGGCATACGGCAGTATAATTTAACGGATTTCTTCTGTAAGTGTTGATTGTAACTTCTAAATTATCCCCATTTGGCCCATACATTATGCTTTGGTATTTATTGTCACCAAATTTTGATGGATCTTTTACAAAGCCAACTCCTAAACCCATTGAGCCAGTAGGAACTAAAGAGATGTTGTTTGCTATTTTCAACTCAAGATTAAATATTTTATTATAAATTGCTTCAATTTGGGGATATGACCTAAGTGTTATGTACTCAAGACTTCCAACCGTTGCATATTCAGAATAAAATCTATTAATAATTTGCTGAGAAGTGTACAACAATTCTACGGCATTCGTTTTACCAAACTTATATTCTAAACCTAGTGCTAATAAGTATTTTGATGATTTTACTTGATTGGAAAATGTTTGATCAAAATTATCTACTGCAATATTATTTTTGCCGCTCTGAAAAAATTTTCTTCCATAATATGGAATTATTCTTATACTCTGAGCATAAGTAAATATAAATGCTATAACAAATAACGCTATTAAGAATATCCTTTTTGCCAATTTAATAGCCAAGTTTTAAAGGTTGATTACCGTAAGATACATTATTCCATAAATAGTTATTTAGGTTTGCAGAGTAGGCTCCTTTTAATGCATAACATTTTAAAGTTAAGTTTGCTGTTTTAAGGGCAGAACCACCGGAATACAATGTTTGTCCAATTTTGTTGCATTCAACACCTCTATTATCCATCCACATATCGCCTGATGCCCCATTTTTACAAACGCCAGCCCATTGAAAAATATAATTTAACCGTAATGACGAACCACACACCGGAGTTGAAACATTGACGACATTTCCTACCCAAGATTCGAATCTGAATCGAAAGGATAAAAATTCTGCTCTATACTCACCATTAGCAACTATGTAACCTCCAGGTAAAGTTCCTCCAATAAAATTATAATATATTTTGGATACGATTTCTTGTTGTTTTCCAGCCTTCAAACAAATACCCTGCCCTCCTTTTGATCTGCTTAATTCAATTTGATATTCATTCCAGGTTATTTCATTGTTTCTAATTTTTTCTAAAACTTCTAATACCGGCTCATTAACATTTGTAAATAACATTACATTAGTGTTATTATTCAAAAAGGCATTAGTTTTTAATAAATTATAAGCATTTGCTACTGAAGAATCAATTGCGCTACAGAACTCATTATCCATATCCACTTTTACCAAAAAGCCGTTTAAGCTAAAAATCTTATCCTGATTTAATAATTGTAGTAAGTAATCACTATATAAATCAACATTAAAGGAATCAGTAATTGTAGAAACAATGTTATTGTTATTAATATGAGAACTTGATTGCCTGTATTTGAGGGCTTTGAAATTATTTTCGTTTAAATATTGAAATGCTTTTTGTTCCTCTCCATTTTTATTTTCAGTAACTTTTAAATAGTTGGACACGCTTGAAAAAGTGACCATACCTTTATTAATTGTAAGGTAAGTATTAGCTGATTGTAAATTTACGGACTCATCTATATTTTTTTGGCAAGCAGAAAGAATAAATACAACAAGTACACAAGGCAACATTAATTTTTTAAAATTCATAACAGTAAGTTTTAGTTTTATGTAATACGCATCCTAATATTTTGTTTCACTATAAATAGCTGTCAAACAAATTATATTACAAATTTGTATCAAACCCTACAAACAAACAATTGAAATTTTGCATAACTTCATTCAAATTTTGCATAACAATGTTTAATAATCAAAGACTAAAAAAATTACGCTTGGATTTAAAACTATCTCAAACTCAGATGGCTGGAAAGTTGAATATGGAGCAAAGTACCTACAGCCGTTATGAAACGAATAAGGCAGACTTAAATTTAAGTTTACTTCAAAAAATTAAAGATGAATTTGGTGTTGAGCCAAGTGAATTCATTACAAATAATAATTCTGTAGTAACATTTGAAAACGGAAGTACCAACAATGGGACTGGTATCGTACAATTACAAAATTATTATGCTTTTCCAAAAGAAATCCTGGAATCCATGTTAAGCAATCAACAAAATATAGTTAATCTAATTAAAGAGGTAATTAATAACAACATCACTAAGGCCTGATTTTATTTGCTTATTGCATTCATTTGTTAGCTTTTCCCAGAAAACACATAATTCACTGTATAGGATTTGAGCATTTATTGTCGTTTAGAGTGTCACCATGTCTGCCAATTGGGTGGTGGGTGTTCTCGGTGCCGAGTAAAGATATATTGCTAAAGTGCCATGTTGTTGATGACAGGTGTTCGTCAGTCGGGGTGGGTGGGCTGTGCGATGGCATTTTTAGCTCTTTTGCAAGGTTGGCTTTTGTGTATTGGCTTTGGGGCGCCTTGCAAATGTGCTGCAATGGAGGGTTATCTATTAGAGTTTTTGTGTCTAATATTAGGGAGTTTGATTTGCACAATGTGCCCGTTGTTAAATGAGGGTTGCATACAACAGTATGTTTTTATTGTAAAACTGTAAAGTATATTGAGTACAACGATTCAGGAGATTTTAGAAATAAAATTGATTAGAATATGAGAGTTACATTAATTATGACCTGATTTATATGTTATTTGCTTTTGTAAAAATTACCTTCTTACTCATCATAAGTTAATTATTTTCTCACTCTCTCTCCACTCCAACCCTCTCTTCGTAACTTAGCCCAATGAATTATTTAGACGAATTGAACGAACCACAGCGGGAGGCAGTAATGCATTTGAGCGGGCCTATTATGATCATTGCCGGCGCCGGCAGCGGCAAAACAAAAGTGCTTACCACACGTATTACACACCTGATGGCGGCTCATAAAATTGACAGCTTTAATATACTGGCACTCACTTTTACCAATAAGGCTGCCGCCGAAATGAAGGAAAGAGTGGAAAGAATTTTAGGCAATACCGAAGCCCGTAATTTATACATCGGCACTTTTCACAGCGTGTTTGCAAGAATATTAAGAGCCGAAGCACCCAAGCTGGGTTACCCATCAAACTTTACCATTTACGATACCGATGATGCAAAGAGTGTGGTTAAAACAGTTATCAACGAACTGGCATTAGATGATAAGCATTACAAACCAAATGTGGTGTACAACCGCATCTCCTCCGCAAAAAACTCACTGATAGGCGCTGCTGAATATATGAACGACTGGGCCTTGCAGCAGGAAGACAACAGGGCAAACCGCCCCGCCATCGGGCAAATTTACGATGCCTATGTAAAGCGCTGTTTTAAAAACGGCGCTATGGATTTTGATGACCTGCTGTTTAAAATGTATTTGCTGTTAAAAAACTTTCCAGAGTCGTTAAGTAAGTACCAGCGCAAGTTTAAATACATTATGATTGATGAGTACCAGGATACCAACACGGCTCAATATGAAATCATAAAACTGCTGGGTGCCATGCATGAAAATGTTTGTGTGGTGGGCGATGATGCTCAAAGTATTTACAGTTTCCGTGGTGCCACCATCGAAAATATTTTACAGTTTCAAAAAGATTACGACGAAGTAAAACTGGTAAAGCTGGAACAGAATTACCGCAGCACCCAAAATATTTTACACGTTGCCAACGAAATTATCGGAAACAACAAAAATCAGATAGAAAAAAAATTATTTACCATTAATGAAGCAGGGGAAAAAATTTCATTGGTGCGTACCATGACGGATAATGATGAAGGTAAAATGGTGGCCGATACCATACAGGAACAAAAACTCCGCAATCATTATTTCAATAAAGATTTTGCCATACTGTACCGCACCAATGCACAGAGCCGAAGTTTTGAAGAGGCCCTGCGCCGTATGGGTATTGCTTACCGCATTTATGGCGGCATGAGTTTTTATCAACGCAAAGAAGTAAAAGATTTTATTGCATACCTCCGTTTGGTTGTAAATCCAAAAGATGAGGAGGCGTTAAAACGTATCATCAATTTTCCGGCAAGGGGTATTGGTAAAACAACGGTTGATAAAGCGGTGTTGTATGCCAATGAAAATAACCTGAGCATGTGGGATATCATCAGCAATGCCGGTAAGTATGGATACAAAAGCGGAACGCTGGAAAGTATCGACAACTTTGTAACGATGATAAAAATGTTCCAGAGCGAACTACAGAAAAAGAATGCGTACGACCTGGCAATAATTGTTGGCAAAAGCACCAACATTGTTAAAGAATTATTTAATGATAAAACAAGCGAAGGTTTGGCCCGTTACGAAAACGTGCAGGAATTATTGAACTCAATTAAAGAGTTTACCGACACAGCCTCCCCAAACCCCTCCCAAAGAGGGGCTTTTGAAGACTCTGCAAATTTGAATGACTCTGCTGGATTTTCAGAGTCCAAGGTTTCCCCTTCGGGGGCGGAGGGGGCTGGAGATAAAAGCCTTGGTGGATATCTGCAGCAAATTGTTTTATTAACCGATGCTGATGATGATAAAGGAAACGACGATGTGGTAAAGCTGATGACCATACATGCGGCAAAAGGTTTGGAGTTTCCGGTGGTATTTGTTGGCGGGCTGGAGGAAACTCTTTTTCCGAATGCCATGAGCATAAATACAAGAGAAGAACTGGAAGAAGAACGCCGTTTATTTTATGTAGCCATCACCCGGGCAAAAAACAGGTTATGGTTAAGTTATGCCAATGCACGTTATCGTTTTGGACAACTACAGCAAAATGATCCCAGCCGTTTTCTGGAAGAGATTTCGGAAAACTATGTGGCTAAAAGTTATGCAGGTGGGGCTAATGCCAATAATGGAGCAGGGTGGAACCAGGGTGGTGCAGCAGAACGCATGCAACGCAATTTTGGTAATGGCGGATGGAATGCAACAAAGCGTGCCGAAAAACAATATGGTGCTCCCACTGCAAAAAAAACAACAGAAACTTTTTATACAAAGCCTGCAACAAACAAAGCTGTTGAGCATACACCTACCGAAAATTTTGAACCCAGCGATACCAGTAACCTGCAGGTAGGTAATAAAGTAGAACATTTAAAATTTGGTTTTGGCGAAGTTTTAAAAATGGAAGGCGCAGCCCATAATCCAACAGCAACGGTGCTTTTTGAACAGAATGGCGAGAAAAAAATAATGCTCAACTATGCTAAGCTTCGAATAGTTGAGTAATATTTTAAACTTGAATTGGAAGATATGCTGGCTGGCTTTGCAGAAATGTACCGCTCCTTCTCTTTTGGAGAAGGAGATGGAGGATGAGGCCGGAAGGTGCAGCCCATAACCCCATTGCCACTGTAAATTTTGATTTGAATGGAGAAAAAAAAATAATGTTGAATTATGCCAAGCTGCGGATAGTAGAATAATTTATGACCAAAACACTTTTACATATCAGGTTCTGGCAGTTTAACCGAGAGGTTAAGGGGCTTGGTTTATATTTGCTTGTATTTATTGCAATAGCGGCTGTTCTTTCCTTTTTCACTTATAATCAATTTAAAAACAATACAAATGCCTGGTACATT
>JAYVPT010000013.1:0-79404 GCA_043757165.1 Ferruginibacter sp. | reverse complement strand
ACCGGCAGCCATATTTGATCTGTCGATGGGAAAAAAGAAATTATTCTTCGAGCCCCAATTACGTTTTTCATTGGCGGGAAAGCCATGGAGTTTTCTTTTTTGGTGGCGGTATAAATTAATAGCCAATAAAAAATTTGCCTTTACACTTGGTGCACATCCGGCAATGAATTTTAAAACGGAGTCGTTTTCAGTAAATGGTATTACAAAAACAGGAATAATAGCCCGCCGTTACCTGGCCGGAGAATTATCGCCCAATTATTTTGTTTCAAAAAATATGAGTGTGGGTTTATATTATTTGTATTCCCGTGGGCTGGATAATGGCACTACTAAAAACACCCACTTTCTTACCCTTAACAGTAATATTTCAAATATTAAACTTGGCAATGCATTTTACGCCAGGGTTACGCCGCAAGTGTATTACTTAAACCAGGATGGTGCAGATGGTTTTTATATTACTTCAACATTTACACTATCTAAAAAGAATTTTCCGCTTTCCATTCAATCCATAGTTAACAAAACTATCCGTACAAATATTGCCGGCAGCCAGGGTTTTTTGTGGAATGCCAGTTTGATCTACTCCTTCAATAAAAATTATGTTAGCAGGTAATAATCGCAGGGAATCAGTAAGTTTGTGGGAGATGAGTAAGGTGGAAGCCATAGAAGAGTTTTACAAAAGGAAATTTGATTGGGTGCCTGATAGCCTTCGCAAAGAGATGGGGCATTTCAATATTTTTCCCTTAGCGCCCTATAAAGAAGGGGTACCTAAAACACTTCCCTATAAACGGAGGGATTTTTTTAAAATTATGATGGTGATTGGCAATATCGATTATCATTATGCCGATAAAGTGATCCCTGTTAAAAAGCAGGCACTAGTATTTTCCAATCCGCAAATTCCTTATAATTGCGACCATCTTGAAAATATCAAAGGAGGATCATATTGTATTTTTAACCAGCATTTTTTTCACCAGTTTGGCAACTTAAACCAGTATGCTGTTTTTCAGCCTGCGGGCAACCGGGTATTTGAATTGAGAGATGAGCAGCTAAGCAAAATAAACAGCACCTATGAACGGATGCTTGAAGAATTGAATTCTGATTACATTCATAAATACGATGTGTTACGAACACTGGTGTTTGAGCTGATACATTTCGCTTTGAAATTACAGCCCTCAGAAAGATCAGATAAAAAACCTGTCAATGCTTCTCAACGGATTTCAACATTGTTTCTTGAGTTATTAGAACGCCAGTTTCCCATTGATGAAAATCACCAGGCTGTATGCCTGCGTTCTGCTTCTGATTATGCAAAACAATTAAACGTTCATGTCAATCATTTGAACAAGGCCATAAAAGAAACTACAGATAAAACCACTTCGCAAATTATTGCAGAACGCATTTTACAGGAAGCAAAAATTTTGCTGAAGCATAGTCCCTGGAATGTTTCGGAGATTGCCTATGCATTGGGTTTTACTGAACTTACTCATTTCACCAACTTTTTTAAGAAGCATGTTCAGCTAAGCCCGTTAAAATTCAGGGGTATTTGAATTTCGTAACAACTTGTTTCCTTTTCGTTATTCTCCGTTAGCACATCTCCCTACTTTCACAGCCGATGGTATGGTGCACCGCATTGCTTACCCTACATACCAACAGCAGCGAAAGTACTTCATCATTTTATTTGTTGTTAAGTATACCTGATATTTTTATCTGGTTAGAGTTTTGCTATTCTTGAAATAACACTTCCGAAGTTTTGAAAACTTCGGAAGTGTTTGTATCATTCGCCGCTGGCCGAAGACACAGGTGGCAGCGATGAATTAAGCGGAACACCTACATGGGCGAAGAATAATTCATCCTTATTTTAATGATTATGCCAGAGTACTTCCTACCCTTTTTATTTTAGCAAGTTTTATATAGTAGTCGTTTATTGCTCCTATTATTCAAGACGAAAAATAATTTTCAATTGCTGAAAAAGCATCCTTCAGGTTCATATTTTAAACTGTTTTCTTTTTATCATTTTCCCTTCTTTTTTTGCAAGATAATAGAGCATAATTCCAATAAGCAATAAGAAGCTTACTGTAAAAATTGAGTTTTCAACTCCTACAGCCCCACCGGTAAATAATTCAGGCCCGTTAAATTTCGATTGAATTATACTACCCATATTGTTTAACCCCGTAAGATTAGAGCCATAAAAAGGCTGAGCAAAATTCCATCCTACATGAAAGAAAAAAGGAAGCCATATTCTTTTGGTATATACAAATAACATCGCCATAGTGAAGCCCCAAACCAAATCAATAAATAAACTAAACAGATTTGCATTGGGATTAAACATATGCCAGGTTTCTAACAGCATTCCAATAACTATTGCCAGGTTTGTGCCTAACCAGTTTTCGCACTCCCGTATTATTAATCCTCTTATAAACAGGTCTTCAATCAATGCAGCAACCATTAATGCAGCGAATAATTTTAACGAATAGTGGGCTGTTGTTATAGTAAGAAACTGATAGTATTCTGCAAAGAATAAGATGGCAATAGTTAGTGAAATAGATAAAAAACCTAAAACAAAACCTCCCAACATTTCTTTAGGTAAATATTTTAAGGATAGTTCTGCTATCTTTCTTTTATCATAAAAGCGAAATAACCAGTAATACCCAAGCAATAACACAAAAAGGGAAACACAATGGATAATCGGGTCAGCAATATTTTTATCCTGAATCAGGCTGTAAAAAAATGGTTTTGACAGAAAATTTTGAACTCCTACCAATAGCGAAAAGCAAACAGCGATTCCTCCAATAATTTTTGTAATTGGAAAATACAATACTCTCTTGATTGACGCATTCATTAATTATTTCGGTTTATTGTAAATAATGTTTTGCAAATAAAAGTATATAATACCTTTACAGCAAGTACATACAAAAAAGTAGCCTACCTACTAAAACTATAGTAATGTTGATTATCAATAATTTAATTTTATAGAAATATGAAAAATAATATTAAAAAAGCATATTGTGCAGTTGATTACGCCTTTCAACGAATAGGTGGAAAATATAAGGGGCGGATTTTATGGGTATTACGGGATGGTTTATTGCGGTACGGAGAATTAAACAGAGCCGTGGTGGGTATTACAGCAAAAATGCTTACCCAGGCGCTTAAAGAATTGGAAGCTGATAACCTAATTTCGAGAAAAGTTTATCTGGAAGTTCCTCCAAAAGTTGAATACACACTTACCGAAACAGGAAAAGAATTAATTCCTTTTATTAGTCAAATGCGAAGTTGGGGTGAAAAACAAATGTTGGCAAAGTAAAACGTTGAGTGTTTTTAATTCGCCGTTTTGGAACGCCGGCGCCTGTGTCTGCTGACAAGCGGGCTGCATGCTCCCTCTGCAATAAATATTTTTTTGTTGTTGGCTGCAATTGTAGCCACTTTATAATTCGCCGTTTGTCGGGAGACATTGGCGGCGATGACCGAAGCGGAACATCTACACGGGTGGAAAATAGCAGCTAACCGAATGTTAGTGGTTGCTTTTTGTCCTATGAAATTTTGCGTCTTCAGGTAATTTATTTGAACCTACGCAAAACAGCGTATCATTTCTCAGTTGCAATTGTATTTTGTCCAAATAAACTCGAATGGTGTCGTTAGGGCCTGGCAAAACTGGTGGTGGAACATCTTTAAAACTCATAAAAGAATATTCAGTTTCGCCTTTTTTAAATTTTCGTTTTGTTTTTTTCTGATCCGCAACTTCAATTGACTTTTTTGTTTCGGTCTGTTCTTTTTGTTTAAAGGTGTCAAAACTAGTTAACAGAATTGTACCATTACTATTAACCCATTGTCCTTGTGAGAACCTTTGCCCATAGCAGCCTTGGTCATGAAATTTAAAAGTTCCATTGTCTTGAAGTGTCAACTCTGAATTGTACCAAATGGTGTTATTATATTTCCATTCGCCGATCAAAATTATTTTAGGTTGGCTGGAAGCATTTGCAGTAATAATTAACAGCAGTGATAATAAAAAGTACTTCATCATTTTGAAATAAGACTTCCGAAGTTTTGAAAACTTCAGAAGTCTTTGCGTCATTCGCCGCTGGCCAAAGACACAGGCGGCGGCGATGAATGAAGCGGAACACCTGCATAAGCGGAAAAGTTATTTCAATCAATAACCATACTGGTAACTTATACAAAAAAGAGTACTTTCATTTTTCTTATCACCCATAATTTGGTAGCTGTCACCCAAAAAATACAGCCTTATACCCATTCCCGCTATAATTAAGAACCTCACCATTTTAGTTTTGGATATCTGATTGCCGTTCTTTTCGTAATTTATGATCTCAATTTTTAACCTTAAACCGGCATGAAAGGTTTTGTTATGAGAAAATATTTAATACTAATCAGCCTTATTGCATCTGTTAATGCTCCATCATTTTCACAGGATCCCATGGAGATTTCATTACACAATAAAATGGACAGCCTGAAAAGAATTGTGCAGGGAAAAACAGGTAAGGAAAAAGTTGATGACCTTAACAGGATTGTTGATCTCTACCAGGTTCTTGATGAAGCCGACCAGATGCAGGTTGACTCCGCCACACCTTATGCCAGGCAGGCTATTGACGAAGCAAAAAGAATCGGGTATAAAAGAGGGCTTGGTTATGCAAACCTGAAATTCAGTTATTGTGAAATTCTAAGAGCTGAAATCTATTTCAGAAAAAATAAAAAAAATGAAACCAGGCTGATTGAATCAATAGAAGGATTGATCAAAGAAGTGATGCAAATTGGTGAAGAACTAGGAGATAATATTATGATTGGCAGCGCTTATTCTTTTGCTGGCTGGGTAGAAAAGAATGGGGTAATAGTTAGTACAGAAAAAGCAATATTCTTTATAAAAATGGCGATTGCCAGTTTTGAAAAATCCTTAAAGACAAGTCAAAGTGATGGATATAAAGAAATGGAGTTTACATTTTGTCCTGATTGTAAAAAAGTTGAATTAAGGATAGCCTGGCTTTATATGGATCTGATACATCTTCAAAAAGACAATAAAGAAAACGAACAGTATTTAAACCTTGCTATTTCTTATTCCGAAAAGGCAGGTGCAAATTCAGAAATGATAGGAAAAACTTATATGCGATACGGAATTTGGGTCGGAGGAGGTACAACTACTGAAACTGGGTTAGAGTACTTCAAAAAGGCAATTCCTCATTTTCAGTTGTCGGGAAATAAACAAGAAGAATTAGAGGCAATAACGATGGTTGCCTCCAGATATTGGTATACTGGAGATCTTGAAAAAGGATTTGAATACAGTAAAAAAAGTGTCAGTCTTGCTGAAAAAATCGCAAAAGAAAAACCAGCTAACTTAATAAAAGTAGAATTGGGAAAAGCTTACTTCTGGATGGGTCGCTATTATGACGCAGCAGGAGATTATGAAACCGCTTTGAAAGTTACAAGGAAGGGAGAGGGGTATTTTTCTGATAATCCCTGGGAAAAAAGTAGGTGGTCTTCATTAATGGGTGACATTTATCGCCATATGAAAAACTATGATTCATCGATGTACTACCTCGCCGCCTTTGAAAAAGACACTCAAACACAACATGGAAAAATGTACCTCTCAATTTTATATATTGATCTAAAACAGTATGACAAAGCTTTGCCGTTGATAAATATTGTCCTGAAAAACGATAAACAGATAGGATTGATCGTAAATCTCGGGAATGAGTACACTGTAAGAGCAGCTATTTGGTTGGGGAAAAAAGACTACAAGGCCGCATTGAATGATGCTAGAAAAGGGTTAGCTCTCTTACAGCAAACAAAAATGAATATCTGGCTAGCCAATAACAGTCTTACACTTTCAGATATTTTTTATGAAATGGGTAAATATGACAGTGCCTATTATTACCTGAAACAAAACACTATACTAAAAGAATCATTATTAAACAAGCAATTCTATATCAGACTTAATGATTATAAGAAAGAGGCCGAAGAAGAAAAGAAGCTTAGTCAGATTAATTTACTGAATAAGGAGAACCAACTGAAACAACAACAACTCAAGCAAGAAGCTACAGTAAGAAATAGCCTGATTGTGGGTTTGATTATGTTACTGCTGCTGGGTGTTTTCATCTTTCGAAATCTTACATTAAAGCGAAAAAATGCATTTGAAAAACAGCGGTTGGAAAATGAAAAGAAACAAACTGAATTGGAAATGCAGGCCCTCCGTGCACAAATGAACCCGCATTTTATTTTTAACTGCCTCAGTTCCATCAACCGTTTTATTTTTAAAAACGATAATAAGCTGGCATCTGATTACCTTACCCGTTTTTCCCGCCTTATTCGTATGGTGCTGATGAATTCTTCAAAAAAATTAATAACACTGGAAGATGAACTGGAAATGCTGCGGCTTTATCTTGATCTGGAACGTTTACGTTTTAAAGATGCTTTTGATTACAGCATTACCACCACCAATATTGTGGATGCAGGTGCAATTTTTATTCCTCCACTCCTGCTACAGCCTTTTTGTGAAAATGCGGTATGGCATGGATTGATGCACAAAGAAAGTAAAGGGCATTTGAATGTAATTATCAGTGAAGTCATTAGTGAAGAAGAAAAAATTTTGCATTGTGTGATCGAGGATAATGGTATTGGCCGGGAGAAAGCTGCGGAGTTTAAAAGTAAATCGGCAGAAAATGAAAAATCAATGGGATTAAAAATAACAACTGAAAGGTTGGCTTTATTGAACCAGGAAAATAATTTCAGTACCTTTTACAATATTGAAGATGTACTGAATGAAAACAATGAAGTGGAAGGTACAAGAGTAAAGTTAAAGATCAGGTATAAAGAAAGCATAGAAGAATTAGTATAGTTTACCTTAGTACCCTTTGTGTGATTTCTTTGTGTTCTCAGTGGTTATATTTTTTTTACCACAAAGGGCACTAAGTTTTTACACAAAGAACACAAAGTGTGATTTGCAAAGAAGATAATAAAACTATAAATGCTCAAAGCAATAATTGTTGATGACGAACCATACTGTTGTGAGATACTTGCAGCCATGCTGGAATCGGATTTCCCTGAAGTGGACATTGTGGCTATTTGTAAAAATGGCACTGAGGCATTATCAGCAGTCAGGCAATATTCGCCAGATCTTGTTTTCCTTGATGTGGAAATGCCAAAGATGAACGGCTTTGAAATGCTGGAACAATTACCCTCTATCAACTTCCACCTCATCTTTACTACCAGTTACGATCAATATGCATTAAAAGCTATTCGTTTCAGTGCCATTGATTATTTACTCAAACCAATTGATCGGGAAGAATTGAAAAAAGCCGTACAGAAAGTAAAAGAAAGAATCCATGTACCCATTCCGCAACAACTGGAAATCCTGATGCAAAAACTCCGGCATCCATCAAGTCCGGTAACTAAAATAGCCTTACCCACCATGGAGGGTTTGCAAATGATACCGGTGGATTCCATCATCAGTTGCGAATCGGATGATAACTATACGACCCTGCAATTAAAGAGTAAGAAAAAAATGCTGGTTACCCGTTCATTAAAAGAAATGGAGGAAATATTGGAACAACATTCTTTTATCCGTGTACACCGTTTCTACATCGTTAATCTCAATGAAATTGAAAAATACATCAAAGGAGAGGGTGGTTACCTGGTAATGAGTGACGGAACATCTATTGATGTGGCGAGGAATAAAAAAGAAATACTATTGAAAAAGCTGCTGCCTTATAAAGAATAGAATATTTTCAACTATACATTCCCTATTGCAAATTATCATCCCCAGTTGCAATCTATACACTCTGGTTTCCGGATGGGTTATCAGGCAGTTAGTTTTACATAACCTGATTGCCGATACATTTCGTAACTTCTAATTCTTATTTTTAAACTTAAAACCGGCAGGAGGGTTTTATTATGAAAAAATATTTATTGATATGTTTAATCTGCTCAACAAGCATCACTGCCTTTTGTCAATCAGAAAGACTACCCGGGATTGAGGATTTAAAAAAGGAACTACAAGGGCTCAAAGGAATTAAGTATGTTGATAAGGCGAATGAAATTTCGGAAACATATGGCAATTCCGGTTTTCCTAAATTTTTACAAAGGGCTGATTCTATTACAAGATATGGGACACTGGCATTAAATGAAGCAAAGAAAATTGCTTATAAAAAAGGAATTGCTGAAGCCTACTTATCCTTAGCAATAGGTCAGAAAATAAGAGGAACAGGTTTGCATATAAACAACCAGGATATTACTCCTGCATTGGAAAGTATGCTGAACTATGCTATCCAGGCTGCAGAACTTGGCGATGAAATAAAAGATGTTTTATTAACAGGTAGTTCCTGTTTGTTAATAGGCTCGGTTAACTGGGCAGAAGCTAATATTTCTTCTGATAAAATAAAAAGTTTGTCCACTAAATACAGATGCACTGACCTGGACTTACTTTTTCAAAAAGCAGGTGATGAAAAAACAGAAGGTGAAATATGTACTTGGTCTGCCGAAGGATTTACAATGAATGGAAATTATGAACAGGCTTTTGATTTTTCCCAAAGGGCCATTCGCTTAAATCAGAAAGTAATCCCTTTATCCAAAACCAAAGAAGACTATGCTTACAGGGTTTATCTCTATCAACAATCACTTTCCGATTTATCTAATTTATACAAAGAAGCCGGAGATTACCATTCGGCGCTTGAATACCTAAACAAAGCAGAACAGGCTGGCATCACTTATAATAGAAAATGGGCACCGGAAAAAGAAAAGGCTGCCATTTTTCAATTGCTTGGCCAAAACGATTCTGCTTTTTTTTACCTGAATAAAAACAGGGCAGCTTCTCCTGACAACTCCTGGACCCAATTGAGCCTGGGACAAAATTTTCTTGCCATTAATGAACCGGATAGTGCATTGTTTTTTTTACAGAAAGCATTGGCTGGTTTAAAAAAAATAAATAATTCCTACCTGGTAGCTCCCGCTATTTTGTACATAAGCAGTGCATATGAGAAAAAGAAAGATTTTAAAACTGCCCTTACTTATGCCGCACCGGTAATGGCCGAAGCCGCAGGCTTAACAGAAAAACCAAGACCCCTGATGATGGAAGGCTATGAATTACTTTCAAAAATCTATTACGGATTAGGGAAAAGTGATAGCGCCTATTTGTACCTGCTTAAACATAATGCCCTGAAAGACTCCATAAAAAACAAACAGTTTTTATTCAGAATTCATACGGCGAAAAAAGAAGCCACCATTGGTTTCTTAAACCGTGATAATAAAATAAAAGAACAGCAGCTGAAACAGGAAGCTCAATTAAAATATTCCCTGATTATCGGGCTGCTCGGTTTATTCATCACCGGCTTCTTTATTTTCAGATGGCTTACACAAAAAAGAAAAAATGAAAGATTGTCCAGTGAAAAAGTAAAAGCTGAACTGCAACGTAAAGCATCCGACTTGGAAATGCAGGCCCTCCGTGCACAAATGAACCCGCATTTTATATTTAATTGTCTCAGCTCTATCAATAAGTTTATTTTAAAAAATGAACCGGATGCTGCATCCGATTATCTCACCCGTTTCTCCCGTCTTATCCGTATGGTGCTTATCAATTCGCAAAAACCATTGATAACACTGGAAGATGAACTGGACATGCTTACCATTTACCTGGATATGGAACGCCTACGTTTTAAAAATACTTTTGATTACAATATTATTTTTTCAAACAGGGTTGATACAGGGAACTTATATATACCATCCTTATTGCTACAACCGTTTTGTGAAAATGCCATCTGGCATGGGCTCCGCCACCTTGCCGATCCGCAATCCGGACGGCATGAACAGGGCCGGCTTGATATTATACTGAGTATGGATAACAAAGTTTTAAATTGCAGTATTACAGATAACGGAATTGGCCGGCAAAAAGCGGCTGAAATAAGATCCAAATCAGCAGAAGATAAAAAATCAATGGGCTTGAAAATTACAACAGAACGTCTTGCACTGCTGAACATGGAAAATAATATCAACAGCTTTTACAAAATTGAAGATGTACTGAATGAGCAAAACGAAGTAGCCGGAACAAAAGTGAATTTAAGAATCAGGTATAAAGAAACTGTTGAAGAATCAGTATAATCATCTTTGTGCTCTCCGTGCTGTATTTTCTTCTGTGCTCTCTGTGTTTAATTTTTTACCACAAAGAACACGGAGTATTGCACAAAGAACGCAAAGAATATTTTGAAATGCTTAAAGCAATTATCATTGACGACGAACCCGACTGCTGCGAATCGCTTGCCATTTTGCTGCAACGATTTTGCCCGGAAGTAAGCATTGCGGCAATATGTAACTCCGGCGAACTGGCCATATCCGCCATACAGAAAATAAAACCTCATCTTGTTTTCCTGGATATTGAAATGCCCTACATGAATGGTTTTGAGTTATTGGAAAAATTACCGGTGATTGACTTCGAAATTATTTTCACCACCAGTTATGACCAGTATGCTATCAAAGCCTTTCGTTTCAGTGCACTGGATTATTTACTTAAACCAATTGAACGGGAAGAATTACAAAAAGCGGTAAATAAAGTAGCGGGGCGCAAACAAAATCCAGTTCCCCAGCAGCTCGAAATACTGCTTCAGAAAATAAATCATACCAGCAATTCTATTCAGCGGATCGCATTGCCAACCATGGAAGGGCTACAATTAGTTCCGGTAAGTGCTATCATTAGCTGTGCATCGGAAGGTAATTATACAAAATTTTTGATGAAGGACAAACAGAAAATTGTTGTATCCCGCCAGTTAAAAGAAGTAGAAGAAATGCTGGCTGACCATTTCTTTTTACGGGTGCATAACTCCTACCTGGTAAACTTGAATGAAATAAATAAGTACATGAAAGGAGAAGGCGGCTACCTGGTGATGAGTGATAGCTCCACTGTTGATGTATCAAGAACTAAAAAAGAAATATTGCTGAAGAAATTATTACCCTATAAAGAATGAAGGCATTACACCCAACTCATTCCATTCCACAAAACATCAGCTCCCGACTGCAAACGGCTCATTCTGGCTGTTAAAGCCGCCCCTGTCTGTTTAGTTTTACATAACCTGATTGTCGATACATTTCGTAACTTCTGATTCTTATTTTTTAACCTAAAACCGGCAGGAGGGATTTATTATGAGAAATTTACTTTTTTCAATTTTAATGCTCCTCGGAATCTCTGCTTTTTCCCAAACGGGGGCAGACAGCATCAGGATAGTTGATTTAAAAAATCAGTTACCAACTACTTCCGGCACAAAGAAAGTTGATCTGTTAAATGAAATTGCCTGGGAGTATGGGTGGGCGGCTTTAAAAGACAAAAGCCCGACATTCTATTATGCATCGCAGGCCAGGGATTTGGCTATCCAGTTAAATTATCAAAGCGGGATAGGATTTGCACTGATTACACTTAGCTGGAATAATCAAAATGCAAATTGCGATTCTATGATCACTGCAGCCGTTAGGATTGGTGAAAAAGAAAATAATTATAAGCTGTTAGGTAGGGTGTATCACAGGAAATGGGAAATGAAAACAGCCTATGACTACTATAAAAAAGCCGGAGATGTACAGGGAGAAGCAGAAGCAGTAACCTGGCTCTGTACTGAATATGCAGGAAAGGGTGAGTACGATACCGGATTTAACTACTGTCAAAGGGCTATAGAATTTGCCAGCATTACAAAAACATCCACACCTACCTACAGCTCATTTATTTCTGCAGTTGCCTTTGAAACGATGAGTCAACTATATAGTAAGGTGGGGGATTATAAAACTGCGTTTCAGTATTTAAAAGAAATGGAAAAATATTCCCCAGAAGAAATTGTGCAGGCTTTTGCTGAATTCTACAAGGAGATGGGCAAATATGATTCATCCGTTTATTACTATGAAAAAGCTTTACAAAAACAACCTGAATGGGGTAAATTACTGAGGCAGGTTGGAACAGCAAACTTCCTGGCTAAGAACTATCAGCGTGCCATTGAACTTTTAGAAAAAGAACTAAAGGGAGAAAATGATCCGAACTTCAAGTGGCAACTTCCTGTAAATTGGCGGGGGTCACAACACCTGGAGTTAGCGTTATCCTATCATGCACTGAAAAATATTGAAAGGGCTAAAAAACATTATTTAGCTGCTCTTAAATACCAGCAGCCTGAGTATCAGAAAATACTTAATGAAACAAATCCCAATAAAACTGCGTTTCAAAAAGCCAGCCAATTGATGGACATTTCTTATGGCCTATCAAAATCGTTCTTTGGTCTTCATAAAGCGGACAGCGCATATATCTACCTGGAAAAATACATTTACTACAAGGACGAGGTAAAAAATATCAATACCATTTCTCGATTGAATATGCAGTTGAACAACTATAATAAGGTACTTGAAAATGAAAAGAAAACCAGCCAGATTGATTTATTGAATAAAGACAACCAGCTAAAAGAACAAAAAATAAAGCAAGGGGCATTTGTAAAAAAAGGTTTGATCGTTGGGATCCTCTTACTTTTTCTATTAGGTATTTTTATTGTCCGCAACTTTTCGCTGAAACGAAAAAATGATAAAATCCGATCGCAAAAAGATTTGGAGATGCAACAAGTGGAAAGCGATAAGAAACATGCAGAGCTAAAGCAACAGGCTGTTGAATTGGAAATGCAAGCCCTCCGTGCACAAATGAACCCCCACTTTATTTTTAATTGCCTAAGCTCTATCAACCGTTTTATTTTAAAAAATGAAACAGAAGCAGCTTCGGATTATCTCACCCGTTTTTCCCGGCTTATCCGCATGGTGCTTATCAACTCACAAAAATCATTGATAACACTGGAAGATGAAATTGAAATGCTGAGGCTTTATCTTGACATGGAAAGAATGCGTTTTAAAAATTCATTTGACTATCATATTATTTCCACGAATACAGTTGATGCAGGGGCCATTTCAATTCCGCCCCTGTTGCTTCAACCCTTCTGTGAAAACGCCATCTGGCATGGGATGATGAACCTGCCTGCCGGCAGGCAAGGTAAAGAAGGACAAGGCCGGCTGGATATTATCTTTAGTATGGATGGCAATACTTTAAATTGCATCATCGCCGATAATGGAATCGGCAGGCAAAGGGCAGCAGAAATAAAAAGCAAATCGGCAGAAGAAAAAAAATCAATGGGATTAAAAATCACAACAGAGCGGCTGGCCCTGCTGAACCAGGAAAATAATTTCAGTACCTTTTACCAGATTGAAGATATACTGAATGAAAATAATGAGGTGGCGGGCACATGTGTGCGGCTAAAAATAAGGTATAAAGAAAGTGTTGAAGAAATGGTGTAGCCTTTCCTTTGTGTTCTTTGTGTATTTATCTCTTTGTGGTCTCTGTGGTTATTTTTTTATCACAAAGAACACGAAGTTTTTCATAAAGTACACAAAGGATAATCAAAAACTGACTTTAATAAAAAGCATACATGATCAAAGCAATTATTGTTGATGACGAGCCTTATTGTTGCGAAGCTCTTGCAACTTTACTGGAACGCTATTGCCCGGAAGTGAAAGTGGCTGACATTTGTTATTCAGGCGAAGCGGCTATAGCTGCTATCCGTGAACAAAAACCCCAGCTCCTTTTCCTCGATATTGAAATGCCGCAGATGAATGGTTTTGAGTTGCTGGAAAAATTACCGGAAATAAATTTCGAACTCATCTTTACTACCAGTTATGATCAATATGCCATCAAAGCTATCCGCTTCAGCGCCCTGGATTATTTATTAAAGCCCATTGACCGGGAAGAATTACAAAAAGCAGTTCAAAAAGCTATTAGTAGATTATCCAGTCCGCTGCCGCAGCAACTGGAAATCCTGTGGCAGAAAATAAATCATTCATCTTCCCCGGTTCAAAAAATTGCCTTGCCAACGATGGAAGGTTTGCAGATGGTAGCTCTCGATTCTATCATCAGCTGTGCATCGGATAGCAATTACACCGTTTTCTTTTTGAAGAATAAACAAAAGATAATTGTATCCCGAACACTCAAAGATGTGGAGGAAATGCTGAGTGAGCATCGCTTTATCCGGGTACATCATTCTTATATTGTAAACATGAACGAAATAGCTAAATACATGAAAGGAGAAGGCGGCTACCTGGTGATGAGTGATGGATCTTCGGTTGATGTTTCCCGCAGCAAAAAAGAAATGTTGCTCAAAAAGCTTTTACCAGACAGGCAATAATATTTCATGCCGTTTTCCCTCATCCACTTCCGCTACTCATCCTCCAATTCCTCCATTCACTCATTCTGGCTGGTTATTAATTTACCGTAACATAGCTTCGGTGGCAGTCTGTGAGTAAAGAATAACTATATTCAATTATAATTAGCAAACATGAAAAAGCTTCTCCCGATCTTCTCAGTTTTTTTCTTTTTTTGTGTATTTAGTGGACGGGCACAATCTGCTATTAAGGGTAGTATAAAAGATGAAGCTGGTAAGGCTGTGTTTTCGGCAACTGTTTCTCTTTTGCAAGCTTCAGATTCTGCAACAGTGAAATTTGCCCTTTCCGATAAAGAAGGCAGGTATTATTTTTCAGCTATCGGGGAGGGGAAATATATTATTACTGCTTCTTCAGTTGGTTTTGATAAAGCGTATACTTCAGCGTTCACTTTAGATAAGGAGGATATAGAATTACTCCCGCTTAGTTTGCTGCGAAGCAAAAATGTTTTAAAGAATGTTACTGTTTCAGCCAGCCGTCCTTTTATTGAAATGCAGTTGGATAAAATGGTAATTAACGTAGAAGCTTCACCCACCAATGCAGGTTCAAATATTTTGGAAGTACTTGCAAAGTCTCCTGCTATAAACGTAGATATGGATGAAAATATCAGCCTTAATGGAAAGCAGGGAGTGATGATACTAATTGATGGCAAAACAACTTATCTGTCGGGAAAAGACTTATCCGCACTTTTAAAATCTATGCCCGCTTCTAATATTGACCAGATAGAAATTATGACTAATCCTCCTGCTAAATATGAAGCTGAAGGCATGGCTGGTGTAATTAATATAAAAACAAAGAAAACTAAGAAGGATGGTTGGAATGGAAGCTTTTCTACAAATGTTGGGATGGGTATTTTCTCAATAAATGAAAATACACAAACTACTTTTAACACGCAAAACAATATAAACTTTAACTATAAAAAAGGAAAGGTTAATCTGTTCGGATCCGGAGGTTTTGGACATTATTCAGGCAGGGGGTTTTCAACTTATGACAAAACGTATTATACACCTGCCTATGTTATCAATGGCTATTCTTTCTTTTCGTTTAATGGAAGCTTTAATGGTAACTATTTTCCTTTAAGCATTGGATTGGATTATTATATCAATAAGAAGAATACTGTAGGGATTACGCTGAATAAAACAATCAGTTCCGGTCAACAGCCAAGAGACAGGAAAACTAATTTATGGGATCAAAATCACCAATTACTGGAACATTATGACTCCTATACAAAACCAAAATATGAATTCAACAGAACTACACTAAATATAAACTGGAAGCACAGCATTGATACTTTGGGTCAGGAAATTTCTTTCGATGCAGATTATGTACATTATGGAAATCCATATAAGGACACTTTAAAAACCGATTATTATACAAATCAAATAATTTCTCAGACATCTTTTTTGAGTAATAATAACCAGACTAACACGGATATTTTTGCTTTTAAGAGTGATTATACAAAACCATTTAAGGATGGCAGGTTTGAAGCTGGCGTTAAGCTCAGCCTTGTGCAAACTGAACTGGACAATTTATTTTACCGTTATGGTAATAACCAGTGGGCGTCTGATGTAAACTTATCCAACCATTCTTCCTACAAGGAAAACATTAACGCAGCATATATAAACATCAATAAGAAGTTAAAGAAATGGTCTTTGCAGGCAGGGTTGCGGCTTGAAAATATGAATATGAATGCCAATCAGAGTTTGGGGGCTTATACTATTGATCGTACCAACACCGGATTGTTTCCAAGTTTTTTTGCCGGTTATGATCTGAACAAAAATAATACGATGAAGTTTTCTATCAGTCGGAGGATAAACCGGTATTCATTTTATAGTATTATGCCTTACAAACAGGTGGTTGATAGTCTCGATACCTGGCACGGCAACCCGGAATTAAAACCCGAGCATAGCAATAGGTTGGAATTGGGCTATGCATATAAAAACAAATATTTTGTCACCCTTTCTTATACCATCACTCATGATGCGATCCGGTATGTTGCGGCACAGGTAGGTGAACAAAAGATAACTGAATTTTATCCGGTAAATGTTGATAAGTTAAATAGCCTGAATTTAAATATTGTTACTCCTGTAAAAATTGCAAAATGGTGGGATATTAATTTATTTACCAATGTTTACAACAATAAATTTTACAACCTGCTGAATAATACGATTTCCAAATTCTATCTGACGCTTAATGAAAACATGTCGAATACTTTTAAACTAGGCAAAGGTTTAAAAGGAGAATTGGTTCTGGATTATACTACCAGGTCTGTTGACCAGTTGGGCGAAGTATTTGCCCGATTTAATAATATTTCAATCGGACTGCAAAAGCAAATAATGAAAGAAAAGGGAAGCCTTACTTTGAATATTTCCGATCCTTTCCAGTGGTGCTACCGGTACAGATCAAATGGTACTTATTTCAGAATGTACGAAAGTGATAACAACTATTTTAACAGCAGAAGTATAGGTATAACGTTTAATTACCGCTTTGGTAAAGTAAATAACCAGGGCCGTCAGCATACCACTGCTTCGCAGGAAGAACAGGGCAGGTAACCAGATCAATTATCGTACAGTAACGCATCATGGTTCCCCTTTCGCTAATTTGCAACCGCCATTCATTGTTGCATTCCTTCATTCCCTCATTCTGACTTCCTAAAGAAACTGACAGAGTTTAGTTTTATAAAACCTGATTGCCGATACTTTTTGTAACTTCTGATTTGTATAATTAAAAGCTAAAACCGACATGAGGGCTTTGTTATGAAAAAATATATTTTAATCGCAGAATTATTTATTAGTTGTAATGCACAGATTTTTTCTCAATCCATATCATGGAAAAGGGATAGCTTGAAAATAGACAGCAGTAAAAAAATACTTCCTCAATTAAAAAATCCTAACCGTATTGAATTAATGATATTAATCTGCGAATACTATGGAGATAATCTCAAAGACAAACGAATCAAGGCTGCTGATAGTATTCGCTATTATGGGAACAAAATTTTGAATGAATCGAAAGCCATTAAATATAAAAGGGGAATTGCAATGGGATTAATGGCGACAGTACCGGATTCTTTAAAAGAAAAGAATGCAAAGGAGGCAATGCAAATTGGCAAGGAAATCGGGGATGAGGAAGTTATGGGATGGGCTACTGTAATTCTTAATACTACTACAGACCAGGATAAGGAGATTGCAAATACTTTGGAGGCGATCGATCATTTTAATAAGGCAGGTAAAATTTTAAGAGGCGCATATTTGAATACATGGCTTTGCCAGACTTATTTCAGTTCAGGTCAAAATGAAAAAGCGTTTGATTGTGCAAGACAAAATATCGAAACCCTTAAAAGGATCCAGTTTCCCGAATTTTCTTTTATCTATAAGGAATGTTGGCTTTGGGCTTTTTGGAATATGGCTTATATTTTTAAAGCGGCAGGGGATTACGAAGAAGCAATAAAATATTTCCACAAAACGGAAGAAGTTGACAAAACTGATGATCCAAGTGCTGGGGATTGGTCACTTGAATATGTAGATATCTATATCGAATTGGGCCAATATGAGTCTGCTCTTTTCTATTGGAATCAATTCACAAGTTTTCCCAGTTGGAGTGATCCTAATTTCGGTTGGCGACCAGGCAAAAAATTACCCTTAAACGGCCTCGCAAGAATTTATGCAATGAACAAACAATACGACAAAGCCATCGAAATACTCAAAGAAAATATTGTTTACTTTGATTCTTTACTAAACTATACAACAGGCAACTATCATCATGCAGGCGATTATGGTAAAATGATTGCATCCATTGCTTTAGGCGCTATTTATGATAGCCTTAAAAACTACAAGGCGTCTTTACAATATGCAAAAAATGGGTTTTATCATGCCTATTCCATGAATTATCGCCCCGAGTTGATGCAGGCCTGTCAATTACTTTCACGAGCATATCACCACTTAAACAATAACGACAGCGCTTATATCTATTTAGAAAAATATGTGGCATTTAAAGATTCTATTCAAAGCAAACAATTTTTATTAAGGATATACAATTCCAAAAAGGAAGCTGAAGATGCGACGAAAGAATCCCGAATCGGTTTGCTGAACCGCGATAATCAAATCAAGCAACAACAACTCAAACAAGAAGCTACATTCAGAAATTTTATAGTTGCAGCATTCATTGCTTTATTGTTTGCTGGTTTCTATGTTTACAGAAACATAAACATGAAAAGAAAGAATGAACGATTAAAACAAGAGAAAAAAGAACAGGAATGGAAATTGAAGCAACTTGAAAGCGAAAATAAAAATGTAGAACTTCAACGTCAGACTGCTGAGTTAGAGATGCAGGCTCTGCGGGCTCAGATGAATCCGCATTTTATATTTAATTGTCTTAGTTCTATCAACCGGTTTATTTTAAAGAATGAAACTAAAATAGCTTCCAATTATCTCACCCGTTTTTCCCGGCTGATGCGGATGGTGCTGATAAACTCACAAAAAACATTGATTGCCCTGGAAGATGAATTGCAGATGCTGAGCCTCTACCTCGAAATGGAAAGACTGAGGTTTAAAAATTCATTTGATTACGGCATTACATTCCTCAATGCAATAGACAGCGATAATATTTTTATTCCGCCATTACTGCTTCAACCATTTTGCGAAAATGCCATCTGGCATGGATTGATGCACAAAGAAGGAGAGGGCCGGCTGAATATTGAACTGAGCATGGAGGATAATATCTTAAATTGTATAATTACTGATAATGGTGTGGGTCGTGAAAAAGCAGAAGAGATGAATAGTAAAACAGCCGAAAAAGAAAAATCTATGGGATTGAAGATTACAACAGAACGCCTGGCCTTGCTTAACAGGGAAAAAGGCCTGCATAATTTTTATGAAATAGAAGATTTGAAAGATGAAAATGGAAATGCTGCAGGAACAAAGGTGACATTAAAGATCAGTTTCAAAGAATCAGTAGAAGAAGCTGTTTAAATAAAATCAAAGTGTATGCTCAAAGCAATTATTGTTGATGATGAACCTTATTGTTGCGAAGCAATAACCACCTTACTGGAAGATAGTCCGGAAGTGGAAGTGATGGCCGTTTGTCATAGTGCTGCCGATGCACTTTCAGCAATTCAAAAATATTCACCTGACATTGTTTTTCTTGATGTGGAAATGCCAAAGATGAATGGGTTTGAAATGCTGGAACAATTACCTTCTGTTAATTTTGAAATCATTTTCACCACAAGCTATGATCAATATGCATTAAAAGCCATCCGTTTCAGCGCTATTGATTATTTATTGAAACCTGTTGATAGCGAAGAACTGCAAAAGGCTGTTCAAAAAGTTATTCATCGTTCCGAAAAACCAATTGCTCAGCAACTGGAAATACTGATGCAGAAAATTCATCAACCTGCCACTCCTATTAATAAGATTGCTCTGCCCACCATGGAGGGCTTGCAAATGATACCGGTTAATTCTATAATCAGTTGCGAATCGGATAGTAACTATACCATCCTCCTGTTAAAGAACAATAAAAAAATTGTAGTGTCCCGCACTTTAAAAGAAATAGAAGAACTGCTGGAAGAACATTCTTTTGTACGTGTACACCGCTGCTACCTCGCCAATTTGAATGAAGTAGAAAAATATGTAAAAGGTGAAGGTGGCTACCTGGTTATGAGTGACGGAACTACCATTGATGTAGCAAGGAATAAAAAAGAAGTGCTGCTAAAGAAATTGTTACCATATAAAGAATAACTCTTTTCCCAAGCCATTATCAAGTTCTATACAATAAAAAAGCCTCTACATCTTAGCTTGTGACGCACAAGCCATTCGCAAAAAATCTCCGCTTCTATAAAAGCTTAATAATGGTATGCTGTATAAGAGAGATTATTCTTTCTTTTACTAAAAGAAAAAATAACAGAACAAGTTCACAACGATGTTCAGCATTGCATAAATACCCATAACATCATCATTTTTATTTGTTGTTAAATATACCTGATATTTTCATTGGGTTAGAGTTTCACTATTCTTGAATAACACTTCCGAAGTTTTGAAAACTTCGGAAGTGTTTGCGTCATTCGACGCTGGCCGAAGACACAGGCGGCGGCGGTGAACGAAGCGGAATACCTGCGTGGGCGGAGGTATCATACCATTTAAACTTCAAAATTTCCCTGTCATTTCGACGACAGGAGAAATCTATCCCCTAAACTTTCAAGCCTGCTTTAATGCTGTTTATAGATGTCTCCTGTCGTCGACATGACAAGATTGAGGTGTATTTTTAAAGCCTAAATGGTATCATTTCTTTTTCTTGCCCAGTGTTCTTTTTTTTGCAGATATTGATTTCATAATTGTCATCCCTTGTATAATCTGTTTGGTGTCTTTTACTTTTGCCAGTGAATTGGTATATGCTTGTTTCAAAAGTTTTTTAATGTATATTTTTGGAAACTCTTCTTTGGCCTTTACAAGAATGTAGCGGTATTGATTTCCCTGCCCAAGAAGAATTTTTTTTGGGTCTGAAATTTGGGCACCCCAATAAAAACCAAAATGAATATTATGAGTGCTTCGTCCAACTGCAATAGAACAAAATGTATGACCAACCCTGTCAGTTGGTGACCACCCAACTGCAACTGCATTATAATTATCGTAAATCAATTCGTTTGTATTTGGATACAAGTCCCAAATAAATACCCTCAGCCATAAGGCAATTTCCACTACCTCATCAGGAAATGGTTTTAAAAATTTCAGGATATCTTTGGTTTGTTCTTTACTCATGTGTTTTTAGTTTAAGTTAAGTAAAGCTAAATAATATTTCGAAGGTTAGTGTTTGTTTGCTAAGCTGCTGTATTAAGTTTGCTATTCTTCATTGGTGAAAACACCAAACAAAGGTGGAAAATTTCGGAAGTGTTTGCGTCATTCACCGCTGGTCGGAGACGCAGGCGACGGCGATGAAGGAAGCGGAACACCTGCATGGGCGGAGGATTCACCATATTTTCCACCACGGTTTTAATATAAAATATAATTCCTTATTTTTTATAGCAACTTCCCAACTTGATGATTTTTTGAAATTGTTCCCAATACTATCTCTATAGTCAAAGACCATTAGGTTAATAGGTAAATTGAGATTGCTTATAGTTTCGGAGAGTTTATTTGAAATCTGAGAAATAAAATCTAAATACTGATCAAAAGTTTTTATTTGGGAATTGTCAAAGGCAACACCTAAGGTTGGAAATGAATTTTCTATTACTCCTTTTTTAAAGATTTGAATGACAGCAGCAAAAACATAATCAAAATCATCTAAAGCGATTTTAAATATTGTTAGATTTTGCTTGTATTTGGAATTTGAAGGTTGTCCGGTAATATACAGTCCATTCATCTCCTTTGGATCTACTATAAATACATTTGATATTATTTCTCCTTCTTCCGACATAATGTAAGTCTTCCAGCTAACGTTTGTATTTACTTAACTCTTGTTCGTTAATCAGTTGATTACTATTTAAAATTGGAACAAATATTTTGCAAACGTGTAATTGATTTTTAGTTCTCAGATAAAACTACCCTTTAATAACTAAATTAAAAAATAATTACCCCGAAAATTTACGCTTAGATAAAAGCTCAATCAAATTATATTGTTGAAGAGTGCGACGCCAATGAAGCCAAATAGCATTCCTAAAGCCTGGTTCAAAATAAAAAAGTGGCTAAAGCCACTTGTATTTTTATCAATTGCTCCGGGCTTAAGCCCGGAGCAATTCACCCGGAGCAATTCAAATTATATCAACCCCTTCAACTTTTCCACCACAGCATCTACTTCTGCTTTGGTGTTGTGTTTGCTAAAACTAAAGCGTACCGTTACCTGGTTGGGGTTGTTGTTAATAGCACGTATAACATGGCTGCCCTGGTCGGCGCCGCTGGTGCAGGCGCTGCCGCCGCTGGCACAAATATTATTAATGTCGAGGTTAAATAAAAGCATTTCGCTTTTTTCTGTTTTAGGAAAGCTTACACTTAACACGGTGTATAAACTGCGGCCCAAAGTATCGCCATTAAATGCCACGCCGGTGATGTGTTTTTTCAACTCATCCATCATGTAATATTTCAGGGTGCCGATAAAAGCGCTGTCATCTTCGTAATTGGCGGTGGCCATTTCCAGTGCTTTGGCAAAGCCAACAATGCCATAGAGGTTTTCGGTGCCGGCACGCATGTTACGTTCCTGCCCGCCTCCGTGTACCAATGGTTTTATTTTTACATTTTCGTTAATGTATATAATGCCCACGCCTTTTGGCCCGTGAAATTTATGTGCGGCGCCGGTAATAAAATGTACCGGTGTATTTCTCAGGTCGAATGGGAAGTGCCCAACAGTCTGTACAGTGTCGCTGTGAAAAACGGCGTTATATAATTTACAAAGATTACCTACTGCATTTATATCGAGAATGTTTCCAATTTCGTTATTGGCGTGCATTAAAGTAACCAATGTTTTTTCTTCGCTGGCGGCCAATAGTTTTTCAAGGTCTTCAATATCCACATGGCCATTGGGCAACAGTTTTACATAACTTACTTTGGCAATATCCATTTTATCGATATGTTCAACAGAATGTGTTACGGCATGGTGTTCTATCGGTGAAGTGATGATGTGTTTACAACCCAGATCTCTTACGGCAGCAGTAATTGCTGTGTTGCTGCTTTCGGTACCGCCGCTGGTAAAAAATATTTCGGCAGGGTGTGCATTTAAAATTTTTGCTACCGTTTTCCTGGCACTTTCAATTGCCATACGGGTTTCTCTGCCATAAGAATAAATGGAAGATGGGTTGCCAAACTTTTCAGTTAAATAAGGCATCATGGTTTCCAGCACCTGTGCGTCGAGTGCGGTGGTGGCGGCGTTGTCGAAATAAATACGTTGAGTCATAAAAGCCCCTGTCTCCGCCAACTGGCGGAGAACTTAGTTTTAGTGGTTATAATTATTTTGAACAGGAATTTAATTGAACTGTTCAAAAGTATAATATTGCGTCTTTTCTTATACACCCAGTTCCCCTTTAGGGGCGGAGGGGCTCTTTTACATCATCTGCCCTATATCCTGCATCAGTCTTCTGGCAATATTATCTGCTGTTGTTTCAAAATTACTTTCGGCATAAATACGAATGATGGGTTCGGTATTGCTGGTACGTAAATGCACCCAGTCGGTATCAAACTCTATCTTCAATCCATCTTCGGTATTAATGGGCTGTGCTTTATACTTTGTTTTTATTTTTTCAAACACATCTTTTACGTCAATATCCTTCTCGAGGGTAATTTTATTTTTACTCATAAAATAATCCGGATAGCTATTGCGTAATTGCTTGATGGTTTTTTTTGTGTTTGCCAGGTGTGTTAAAAACAAGGCTATACCAATTAATGCATCTCGGCCATAATGCAGGTCGGGAACAATAATGCCACCATTACCTTCGCCGCCAATTACAGCATTAACCGCTTTCATTTTATTTACCACGTTCACCTCTCCTACTGCACTGGGAAAATATTCGCCGCCATGTTTTATGGTAACATCTTTTAATGCTCTTGTTGAAGACATATTGCTTACGGTATTACCGCTTCTTTTACTTAACACATAATCTGCAACAGCAACCAGGGTATATTCTTCGCCGAACATAGTGCCGTCTTCACATACAAAACAAAGTCTGTCCACATCAGGATCAACAGCAATACCAAGGTTTGCATTCTGTTTTACCACTTCGCTGCTTAAGCCGGTTAAATGTTCGGGCAAAGGCTCGGGGTTGTGGGCAAACTTTCCGTTTACTTCTGCATTAATTACAATAATATCTTTAAGACCTAATGCTTTTAATAATTCGGGTACTGCAATGGCACCCGTACTGTTTACCGCATCCACTACAATTTTAAATTTTGCTTTTTTAATGGCAGCAACATCCACCAATTCGTAATTTAAAACTGCATCAATATGTTGTTGTAAAGCATTTTCATTTTTGGTGTAAGTACCCAGTTTATCAACCGGGGCAAAAATAAAATCTTCTTTAGCGGCTAGGTCTAAAATCAATTTGCCTTCATCACCACTTATGAATTCGCCTTCGTTGTTCAATAATTTTAAGGCATTCCATTCTTTGGGGTTATGGCTTGCAGTTAAAATAATTCCGCCTGCGGCATTCTCAAATTTTACGGCCATTTCAACGGTAGGTGTTGTGCTAAGTCCAAGGTCAATCACATCTAATCCTAATCCCATCAATGTGTTTACCACAAGGTTGCTTACCATTTCGCCACTGATCCTGCCATCACGTCCAATAATAATTGTATGATTACTGCTTTGCTGCATCAGCCAGGTACCATATGCTGCAGAAAATTTAACAATATCAAGCGGGGTAAGGTTATCATTTGTTTTTCCGCCGATAGTGCCTCGTATACCGGATATACTTTTTATCAGTGCCATTCGCTTCTAATTTAGGGAAAGACAAAGATAAGAAGTTTACCCCTATCCCCTAAAGGGGTATTACCACATTAATATTTTATTTTATTTTACTGCTTAAGGTGGTTATTTTTAAAAACCGGAAAACATTCATTCTGTTGAACCGCAGTTTTTAATATTTATTGTAATATCATATTGCTTTGAATTTAAAAACCCAAAACAATAAACCCAAACGGTTAACTTTGCCGCATGCAGCAAGCCTGGTTTAAAGATTGGTTCAATACTCCTTATTATCATCAGCTCTATTTTAAAAGGGACGAAAAAGAAGCGGCGGCATTTATTGATAAGCTGATTGATTACCTGAAACCAAAGTCTGGCTCGTATATGTTAGATGTGGCCTGTGGTAAAGGCAGGCATTCTATACAATTGGCTACAAAAGGTTTTGATGTTACCGGAATTGATTTGAGCGCAGACAGTATTGATGAAGCATTACAATCAGAATCTGAAACGCTGCATTTTTACCGGCACGATATGCGCCTGCCTTTTTGGATAAATTATTTTGATTACGCTTTTAATTTTTTTACCAGCTTTGGTTATTTTAAAACCCGGCGGGAACATGATAATGCTATAAGAACAATTGCACAGTCCATAAAACCAGGTGGGGTTTTTGTAATGGATTATCTGAATGCACATTTTGCCGAAGATCATATCATTCACCAATCGGAAAAAGAAATTGAAGGCATTAATTTTATTATAACCAAATGGTTTGACGAAACTCATTTTTATAAAAAGATAATTGTGGAAGATGAAGCTCATGAAGAACCATTGATATTTACAGAAAGGGTGGCTAAATTTTCTTTAGGCGATTTTACAGAGATGTTTGCCTACCAGGGTTTGCAGATACAGGAAGTTTTTGGCGATTATAATTTCTCGAATTATGATGTTAAAAAAGCTCCGAGGTTGATTATGATTGCCAAGAAGATGTGAATGGTCAATGGGCAAAAATGATTAAGTGAGTTGAGAATTAAAGGTTCCTATTCACTATTTCCTATTTACGATTCTCTGCCTCATTTCTTCCGGTTATTTACCAGCATCCATTTACCGGTTTCAAATACAGCAGAAGTTAATTGAGACAGATGATGCTTTACGGAATCGGATTGCTGTTTGGTAAGTAGTGGCAGCCCGTCTTTAACAGGCACTAATTCCTCCTGGGTAATATTGATGTTTTTTACATAGTAATAATCATCTGTAACTATTCCAATATTCCCTTCATCGTGATGAATAATAAATGCCGAATGAAAAATATTGGGTTGATTGATAACATCTCTTCCTAAAGTAGTATTGGTATAGGGCTGATGAATCATACCCGCCAATGTAGGCAATACATCAATTTGCGAAACGGTATAATTATAAGTTGCAGGTTGTAATAAAGCAGGCGCATAGTATAACAACGGCACATGCTCATCATTAAGGCGGTGAGAGGCCCATACTTTTGGATACACCGATCCGGACTCACCTTCCACCCCATGATCGCCAACAAAAACAAAAATGGTATTATTAAAGTATGCTTGTTGTTTTGCAGATTCAATAAATTTTTTATAGCAAAAATCGGTATAGCAAAATGCTTCGTATTCAGCCTGCGATTCAAAACCATTTTTTACCAGTGCTTCCTTATCAATTTTTTCGCAGGTAAATTCTTTTTCATAGGGCGGCAGCATAAAAGGCCGGTGGTTATGTGCGGTTTGAATTACAGCAAAAAAAGGTTTGTTCTGTTGCTTTAATACATCATGTGCTTCGGTAAATAAATCCCTGTCGCTGATGCCCCAAACATTTATTTCCGGCGATTTGTATTTCCCTTTTTCATAAATATCAATACCATCCACATTACTCATCAGCCCACGGAAATTATTGAACTGGCCCCTGCCACCGATAAAATAAAATTTATTGTACCCTTCAAAATTATTGATGATGGTTTGCTGGTTTACCGCTTCAGGATTTTGTGTGGAAAATTTTGCCATCTGTACATCCGGTATTCCGGTGATGGTGGCAAATAATCCCCGTGCAGTGCCAAAGGTTGGTGTAAAGCACCGGTTAAAAAAAATACCTTGCCTGCACAGTTCATTAAAGTATGGCGAACTGTTTAATTTATTGCCGCTCATGCTGCTTTTATACATGCTGAAACTTTCGCAAAGCACCAGCACTACATTGGGTTTACTTTCCAGGCCATGGCTGTTAGGCATCACTACCCTTTCGTAATTATTATTTACCGATGAATTTAATTGCAGGTAATCAGAGATCACATCATAATACTTTGCTGCACCGCTGGTATTGAAATCGGGTTTGCGTTGTTTTAATGAGGTAATAAAATTTTGAAAAGGGTTTAATGCCAGGTAACTTTTAAAATTATCATTCAGTTTATAAGCATCCTGGCGTGTTAATGGTTTAAAACTTAAAAAGCCATACACACACCAAAACATCAGCACCAATGTTAATAAATACCAGCGGCGCTTGTATTCAAATTTATGCCAGTAGTTATTGGCATCAACAGCACCATGTGTGCGCCTGAATAATTGTGCAGCAAAAAAAACTGCAATGGCCAATCCTATCAGTATCCATATAATTGGATAAGATTCCCAAACCATACGAAACATCTCATAGGGATCGTCTTTAAAATTTAAAGCACTTGCTCCAATACGGGTATGATTGTAACTGAAATTACCAAAATCTGCACCGTAAAAAAACATAATCACCAAAGTAATAAAAGCCAGGTAAATGGTCCATGCTTTTTTTGTTCTTACAGAATGAAAGGGTGAGCATTTTTTAAAAATGGAAAGTACAATAATGGGCGAAAGTACAATTGCTATCCAGCGCAGATCGTATTTAAGTCCTAACCAGAATGAAGGCCCCAGTTCAAATACGCTGATATTTTTTGGTTTAAATAAAATAACCGTAGCTATGCGGAATGCTGTAAACATGCACAGGTAGATAATAAATAACTTTATTATCCATTGAATGGTTTTTGAAATTTTCCATTTTCGCATGCCTGTTAAATTTCTTAAGCTTTTAAACGAGTGCGAATATAATGATGAATGAGCAGAAATGCAGTTTTAATAGTTATCAACGGCTGACGGAATACAGTAAAAGTAAACCTTACTTCTTTTTATTATTCAGCAATAAATATTTAGCTGTTTCATAATAAGCGTCTGTTAAGTTGCTTAAATAATTTTTAACGCTGTCGGTATGTGGATTCTTTTCAACCGGGTCATTCCCCGTTATTGAAACAAAATTTTGAGTGCCTGTTTTTAAGTTTCTTAAAAAGTAATAGTCATTATTTATGAGCCCGATGGTTTTTACATCGTGATCTATAATGAATGCTACTTTATCCTGCCGTAAAATGGATTTGTATTCCGAAAATGGCACAATGGTATCAAACAAATCCCTTCCAAAAGTATTGTTCCGGTAAGGCATTTTTGCCAATGATGCTACCGATGGTAAAATATCTACCTGGCTGCACACATCATGTATTCTTTTTGGCTGTAATAGTTTTGGTGCATAAAATAACAAGGGTACATGCTCACAGGTAAGGCCCTGCTCCACATAACTTTTAGGAAAATAATCCAAACTGCCGGAGTAGCGGATACCATGATCGCCAACAAAAACAAAAATGGTATTGTCGAAATATTTTTCTTTTTTAGCAGCCTCAATAAACTGCTGATAACAAAAATCGGTAAAGCGAAATGCATTCATCTCCTCATTACTCTCAAAACCAAAACGTTTTAACGAATCGGAAGAAAAGCGCAGCATTTTAAATGCTGCTTTATCTTCGGCAGGGATTGTGTATGGCCTGTGGTTATCTGCTGTTTGAATTACTGCAAAAAAAGGTTTGTCCTGTTGCTTCAATATTTTATTGGCTTCTAAAAATAAATTTTTATCGCTGATACCCCACACATCAATTTTTTTGGCTGTATAATTTTCCTGTTCATACAATTTTAATCCATTGATGTTATTGGTCAGCAGTCCACGGATATTTGCCCATGTGGCGCTTCCACCTAAAAAATAAAAATTATTATAGCGGGTAAAATTATTAATGATGGTTTGCTGATTTACAGCATTAGGATTACGGCTTGCAGTGCTGGGGCTTTCCACATCAGGTATGCCGGTAATGGTTGCCCATACCCCACGTGCAGTACCGTATGCAGGTGTAAAGCATCTGTCGAAGAAAACACCATTCTTACACAATTCATTAAAATAAGGTGTGGTATTTAGCGGGTTATTATACATGCTGCTTTTGTAAGCACTGAAACTTTCGCAGATGATCAGGACTACGTTCGGGTTATTTTTTATTGGATCATGATTGGTATAATTTCTTTCATAAGTAAGTTGTGTACTGTCGGGCAATGACACGCCGAGGTAAGAAGCCATCAGCGGATAATCCTTTTTTACCTTTTTTATATCGTAAGTGGAATTTTTAAAACTTAGTGTGCTGAAAAAACTTTGAAAAGGATTCAACGCAAGATTAGCTTTAAAGTCATCGCTTAAAGTAAATGCATCGCTCCAGCGTAAAGGAAACTGCCCTATCTTACCAAAAACAAATCCGCCCAATATAAAAAAACTGATTATATAAAATACAATGCCTTTACGTTTATAGAAACTGTCCTGTTGTAAATAGCCATTCAATAAGTGGCCAAAAATAATTCTTGCTGCAACAGCAATTATTATTAAAACAATGGTGGCTTTTACCAACGGATAGGTCTGCCACATCATTTTGTAAGAAATGCCTGCATCCTGCAAATAATTTAATACCGTTGCATTCAGGCGCTGGTGTAAATAATCAAAATGATAAAAGTCTATGAAATAAAACAACAACAGCAATACAAATAGTAAAGGCAATAAAAAATTCCATATTTTTTTGGCACCGGTATTTTTAAAAGGATTAAAAAAAGGAAAAGCTGCTGATAGTAAAATGGCTAAACCAACTATGGCAGCAATTCTTGCATCAAAGCGAAGGCCCAAAATAAAAGCAGAACCTGAAAAAGCTTTGCCGGGAGGATTGTATGTCCAATAAAATATAAACCTGCAAATAGTCATCGAAAACAAAAACAATACAACTACTGAAAATATCCAACGCAATAACCTGGGAATCCTTTGCAAAAAAAGCATCATTATTAATTTAATACGGCTGCTAAATTAGTTTAATTATTTTTGGGTGATTGTAATTTAACACTCACCGATATTTAATGGAGCAATTATTATCATACGACAGGCATTTATTTAAGCTGATCAATTACCAATGGCACAATAATTTTTTTGACTGGCTGATGCCCTGGCTGCGAAATTCATTGGCTTGGTATCCGTTATACCTGTTTTTAGTACTGGTAATACTTATAAACTATAAAAAAACAGGCTGGTGGTGGGTATTATTTGCAGTGTGCACAGTAATATTGGCAGATTTTGTAAGCAGCGGTATCATTAAAGAAAACATCATCAGGCTAAGACCCTGTAATGACCCTTCTATTGCCGAATGGGTAAGGGTTTTGGTAGGATACAGGCCACAAAGCAGCAGTTTTACTTCATCACATGCAGCTAATCATTTTGCTATGGCTATGTTTATATATACAACCTTTAAAAGGCATTTTATTAAATGGCCGGCACTATTTTTCATTTGGGCCTTTGGTATCTCCTTTGCCCAGGTATATGTAGGGGTACATTATCCGCTGGATATAACTTGTGGAGCGCTGATTGGAATACTTATCGGATATTTGACAGGTAAACTCTTTAACAAAAACTACGGATTACGGTAATTCTATGGCTGAAATATTTATTTTACTACTCCTTATAATTATTAACGGGCTTTTTGTAATGAGCGAAATTGCACTGGTAAGTGCCCGAAAGGCAAGGCTGGAAAGTATGGCCAACAAAGGCGATATTAAAGCTAAAGTGGCTTTGGCACTTGCCGAAAATCCTGAGAAATTTTTATCTACCGCACAGATCTTTATAACCCTGATTGCTATTTTAACAGGTGTGTATTCCGGCGAAAAATTTGGACATTATTTAGTGCCCTTTGTTGAAAAATTTGCATTGATAAAACCTTATGCCGAAACTATCTCAACAGTTATCATTGTTATTATTGTAACTTTTTTGTCGATAATTTTTGGAGAACTGATACCCAAAAGGCTGGGAATGTTACGGGCAGAAAAAATTGCACGGCAGGTTGCCGCACCCATGAATTTTTTATCTGTTATTACACATCCCATAGTTTGGGTGCTTTCTAAAATATCATACCTGTTTTTTAAATTGTTTAATGTAAAAACAAGTAACGATAATGCGGTAACAGAAGAAGAGATTAAAGCAATGATAACCGAAGGCAGTGAGCATGGCACTATTGAAGAAGAAGAGAAAGAAATCATTGAAAGGGTTTTTCATTTGGGAGACAGGAATATTACTTCGCTGATGACACACCGTACAGACATTGCCTGGTTTGATGGCAGCGAAACCGTACAGCAGGTAAAAGATAAATTAGATACTGTTATTTATTCCAGCTATCCTGTTTGCGAAGAAACCGTTGATAATATAAAAGGTACCATCAACGTAAAAGATCTTTTGAAAGCTGCACCAGAGGCATTATTAAAAGATATTGCTAAAACGCCCATGTTTGTTCCCGAAAATAATACGGCTTATCAACTGCTCGAAAAATTTAAAGCAACAAAAATTCACAGTTGTTTTATTGTAAATGAATATGGCACACTGGAAGGCATGATAACACTGAATGATATTTTAGAAGCTATTGTGGGTGATGTACCGCAAACCGGACAGGATGAATATGAAATTGTGGAAAGGGCTGATGGTACTTTTTTAGTTGATGCTCAAATTCCGTTTTATGATTTTTTATCGAGGTTTGAAAAAACAGACTGGATGAATGAGGCCGAACATGATTTTGATACCCTTGCAGGTTTTGTATTACACGAACTGGAGCATATTCCTAAAACCGGTGAAATGTTTGAATGGCGGGGATTTTATTTTGAGATAATAGATATGGACGGGCAACGCATTGATAAATTGTTGGTGAAAATATCTGAAGAGATTAAGGAAGATATGGAAGAATAAGTTTACAATTTACATTTCTTAAAATTCAAAAGAAGCAAAGCAGTTCGGATTATTCAACTTAGTGCTTTTTCTATTTCCGTCAACAGTTACATGTACAATACCAATCTGGTCTTTTTTGTAATCGTATAAAATATTGTCGATAATGTCAATTTTATTTACCGCAGTAATATTGTTTACCTGGTAGTAACTGATAGTACCTGCATCCTGCTGCTGGTAACTTAAAAATTGTAATACCGTTTTTTTTCCATCAACCAAAACCGACAAATGTTTTTGTACATAATCGCTTACCAGTTTATTCATGGCTGCTTTGTTTGCAGGTTTTAAAAGATCAACCGTGGTTTTATAATTCTGGCGCAATGCTTTTTCAAAATCATCAGTAAAAATTTTACAACTTATTTCCAATGTTTTGTCTTTTGCATTAAGTTCAATTTCGGTAACACTTACAAAAAGCGGATGAGAACCCTCTAATCCCCTGAAGGGAGAAATGGGAACGCCCTGGAAATTAATTACAGAAAAAAACATCAGCCATTTATATAAAACAGGTAGCATTGCAGTAAAGAGATTAATTAAGAATAACTATTTTAGAGCCCACAGAACAACAAAACTAATACAAACCTTTAAGCAGGCAACAGTTAATGGACGATTTTACATTTTATTTTAATTTAGGCTGGCACCATATTATAAGCCGGGATGCACTGGACCATCTGCTTTTTGTATTGGCTTTAAGCGCCATTTATTTACTAAGCAACTGGAAACAGGTATTGGTTTTAGTAACAGCCTTTACTATTGGCCACTCCCTTACACTGGCTTTAAGTGTATATGATGTAATAAGAGCTGATGATAAACTGGTGGAATTTTTAATTCCCTGTACCATTGTTGCAACAGCCGTATTTAATTTATTACAAAAAGATTTTTCAAAAAGATCATTACGGCTAAATTATTTCCTGGCTTTATTTTTTGGGTTGATACATGGCCTGGGGTTTGCCAATACCATACGTTTTATGCTGGCAAAAGATCAGCAAATAGGATGGAGCCTTTTTAGTTTTAATATAGGCCTGGAAGCAGGCCAGGTAATTGTAGTGCTTTCTATTTTATTGATAAGTTATTTATTTGTAAACCGGGTAATGCTAAAAAGAAAATGGTGGGTATGGGCGCTATCAGGTGTGGCATTTTGCATAGCTGTAAAAATGATTACTGAGAGATGGATTTTTTAATTACCTCCCGATTGTCGCTTTTTCCACCCCGTCAATTAAAGATAAAGTTGCAGGGTTGAGCAACTTTGGTGGTTACAAAATCTGCAATAATTTTCATTATTTTAAGATAAATGTGTAAAAATTACACAATAAACAATAATTTTACTGTCTAAATCTTTGTTTATGCTATATAAAAAATTGCTTGTCGTTTTCTTAGTATTTATTTTTAGTACAGCTTTCTCACAGGAAAAAATCATTATCAGCTCTCCCAATAATAATATTAAAGTAATGTTTTGGCTGGATGAAACGGGTGCGCCATTTTATAGTGTAAGCTATAAAAACAAAGCAGTCATCAACCAATCAACACTAGGGTTCCAGTTAAAAGAAACCAGCTCCGATAAAATGTTGCCTGCAGCAGATAAAAATTTTAAGGTAGATAAAACAGCCAGCACCAGCGTAACCAATAAATGGAAACCGGTTTGGGGAGATGTAAAAGAGATCAATGATAATTACAACCAGTTTTCTGTAACCCTCATTCAGCAGGATGAAAAAGCTTTGCAGTTGAATATTATATTTAAGGTTTTTGATGATGGACTGGGATTCAGGTATGAATTTCCCCAACAGAAAAATCTTAAACACTTTATTGTAAGCGAAGAAAAAACTGCCTTTCATTTAACCGGTGATCATAAAGCTTTTTGGATACCCGGCGATTATGACAGCAACGAGTTCTCTCCTAACACCACCAATTTAAGTGATGTTGATGCATCCAGTTCTGTTTACACATCAGAGATATTTGCCAAAACATTTTTTGATGCCAATGCGGTGCAAACACCATTAATGTTAAAAACACAGGATGGTATTTATATCAATATTCATGAAGCAGCATTGGTAAATTATCCTGCTATGAATTTGCATATCAATAAAGCTGATTATAACCTTAGTGCAACATTGGTTCCCGATGCATTAGGAAACAAAGCCTATTTACAGGCTCCTGCAAAAACACCATGGCGCACCATTGTTATCAGCGATAAGGCAACTGATATATTGGCCTCTCATCTTATTTTAAATTTGAACGAGCCATCTGTAATTAAAGACCCCAGCTGGATAAAACCCACAAAATATGTTGGCGTTTGGTGGGAGATGCATGTAGGTAAAGCTACATGGGATTACAGCGGCACACAGGACGGCTCAAACAAAATAGGCATTAAAAAACCACATGGCGCCACTACGGCCAATGTTAAGCGTTATATTGACTTTGCTTCTAAAAACGGGTTTGATGGTGTATTGGTGGAAGGCTGGAATACCGGTTGGGAAGATTGGTTTGGCGTACAAAAAGAAAATGTTTTTGATTTTGTAACCCCCTACCCCGATTTTGATGTTAAAGAGTTACACCGCTATGCAGCATCAAAACATGTAAAAATAATTATGCATCATGAAACATCTGCTTCGGTAACCAATTACGAAAGGCAGATGGATACCGCATACCGTTTTATGAAAGCCAATGGATATGATGCAGTAAAAACAGGATATGTGGGACATATCATTCCACGTGGTGAACATCATGACGGACAGTGGATGGTGAACCATTATGTAAGGGTGGCACAAAAAACAGCTTCTTATAAAATTATGCTTGATGCGCATGAGCCGGTAAGACCAACGGGTCTGCAACGCACTTATCCCAACTGGCTGGCATGTGAGGCTGCAAGAGGAATGGAATTTAATGCGTGGAGCAGCGGTAATAAACCCGATCATGAAACCATACTGGCATTCACCCGTTTTATGGGAGGCCCAATGGATTATACACCCGGTATTTTTGAATTAAAACTGAGCCATTGGGATCCTGCAAAAACAGAGATCATTCATACCACACTGGCAAAACAACTGGCTTTATATGTTACTATGTGCAGCCCTTTACAAATGGCTGCCGATCTGCCGGAGAGTTATGAAAAAAGAATGGATGCTTTTCAGTTTATAAAAGATGTGGCTGTTGATTGGGATGACAGTAAATACCTGGAAGCAGAACCCGGCGATTATATTACTGTTGCCCGAAAAGCAAAGGGTACCAACAATTGGTTCATTGGTGCCATTACTGATGAAAATGGCAGAAGCACATCCGTTAATTTAAATTTTTTAGATGCTAATAAAAAATACGCCGCAACCATTTATGCCGATGCTGCTGATGCCGACTGGAAAAATAATCCACAGCCCTATAAAATAACCAACCAGGTTGTTGACAGTAAAACTACCTTAAATTTAAAACTGGCTCCGGGTGGAGGATGTGCAATAAGTATTATGCCCATAAAATAAGTAACAAAAAAAGAGAGGCAACTGATCAATTGCCTCTCTTTTTATCAATAGTCTTTACTATTTTTTTTACGTTCCGGTTTTCCCATCCCTTAATACTTTTTTCTTTCCTTTATTTTTCTTTTCCCATTCCAGCATTTCTGGTGTTTTATCGGGTTTTTTTGTTTTTTCTTTAACAACTACTGCAGGTGTGGTTTGCCCGGCGGGTTTTTCTAAAAGTCCACGGTCATATTTTTCACTCTTTACCAGGCGTCCTGTTGTTGGCTCATAATATCTCCACTCGCCATGCTTTACACTGTATTGTTCAGCTTTTACAATTTTATAATCTATTATTTCATTACTGCCGGTTCCATAAACAGCTATTGTATCAAAGGGTGCATCAGGATTATAACCCCGCCAGTTTTCTTCCCTGTACAAATCACCCAGGTAAGTATAGTATTGCTGTAAGCCGTCTTTACCACCAAGTTTGTAATTCTCTACGCCAATTATATCGCCGGTTAAATTATACAGCCTCCAGATACCTTCTTTTTTATCATTTTTAAAAATGCCCTCTTCTTCATAACCGGGTTCGCCACGTACTTCATCTATATGTATCACCCACTTACCTTGTTTCAAATCATTTTTATCAATGGCATTAATCGTGTCTCTGTTCTCAGTTAATTTAAATGTTTTATACTGGGCCTTACCACTTATAAAAAACAAAAAGAGTAATGCGGCAAGTACAATCAATTGCTGTATTTTTAATACTCTCATTTTAATTAATTTAATTTTTTTATTTATGTTACCAGCTGCTGTAATCCTCATTATCTTCATTGGCGTCGCACTCTTCAACTTCATTAATTCTATTCTGCAAACAACACACTGTAAAATCATCCCTTCTTATAACAAATTTACAGTATTGCTTCTTTTAATAATTGTTAATTTCTTTACAGCAAACAAAGCAATTGCACAAATCAAGCCAAGCACTGCCGCCGAAAGAATAAACGGTTTACAAAAAAGAAAATTGCTGGAGGACAACAGTGTTTTAAAAGATATTAAGTTTCGCAATATAGGCCCCAGCACTATGAGTGGCCGTGTAGTGGATATGGATGCAAACCCTGCTGACCCTACAGAATTTTATGTGGCTTATGCAACTGGCGGCCTGTGGTACACCAATAACAACGGGCAAAGTTTAACACCCATTTTTGATAAAGAAAATGTCATTGGCATTGGTGATATTGCGGTTAACTGGTCGCAGACCCCTGCGGGGAAAGATAAAACCATTTGGGTGGGCACCGGCGAAGCAAACAGCAGCCGTTCATCTTATGCCGGTATTGGAGTTTACAAAAGCAATGATAATGGTAAAACATGGCAATACATGGGTTTACCCGAAAGCCAGCATATTGGCAAAATAATTTTGCATCCCACTAATAATAATATTGCATGGGTGGCTGTATTAGGCCATTTATATTCTGCCAATAAAGAACGTGGTGTTTATAAAACAACCGACGGTGGCAAAACATGGAAACAAACTTTATACATTGATGATAACACCGGCGTGGCAGATATGGATATCAACCCAAAAAATACCGATGAAATATATGCAGCTGCATGGTACAAAACAAGGCGTGCCTGGAATTTTGAAGAAGGCGGAAAAACTTCGGGCATCTATAAAAGTAATGATGGCGGTAATACATGGAAACTGGTAACACCAAAAGGTAGCGGATTTCCAGCAGGCGATGGCGTGGGAAGAATTGGTGTGGCAGTTGCTGCAGGCAACCCAAATATTGTTTATGCAACAGTAGATAATCAAAATCACCGGCCGGATACTGCAATAAAAAAATCTGATACTAATTATGTGCTCAAAGATTTCAAGGACCTGTCTAAAGAAAAATTTTTAGCTCTTGATGATAAAAAATTAGACAGTTTTTTAGTTGATAATAATTTCCCCGAAAAATACAAAGCAGGATCAGTTAAGGAATTGGTGAAAAATGATAAAGTAAAACCAACAGCAGTATATGAATATTTGTTTGATGCCAATACCGCTTTGTTTGATACACCCATTATTGGTTGCGAAATTTACAGGAGTGATGATGCCGGAGCAAGCTGGAAAAAGGTAAATACAACACCATTGAACCTGTATAATACTTACGGTTATTATTTTGGAAAAATTTCTGTTGCACCCACCAATGAAAACAAAGTGGTGATAAGTGGTTTTAATTTAATGATGAGTGATGATGGTGGCAAAACATTTAAATCAACCGATAAAGGAGGTACAACACATGCCGACTGGCATGGCTGCTGGATTAATCCCGGCAGAGAAGGCCACTGGATTGCAGCAAACGATGGCGGCTGCAATATTACTTACGATAATGGTCAGCATTGGTTTAAAATAAATACGCCATCGGTAGGCCAGTTTTATAATATTACTGTTGATGATGCTAAACCTTATAATGTTTATGGAGGTTTACAGGATAACGGCACCTGGTTTGGCTCATCCACAACAAAAGATATTGACCAATGGAATTATGAGAGCCCCTACCCATGGAAAAATATCGGCGGTGGCGATGGTATGCAGGTACAGGTAGATACCAGGGATAATAAAACGGTTTACGGAGGCTCTCAATTTGGATTTTATGGCCGCAGAAATACCGATGCCGGCAGACCAATGTCAATTCATCCACAACCCGATTTAGGCGAGCCACAATTTCGCTTTAACTGGCAAACCCCCATATGGTTGAGCAAACATAACCAGGATGTTTTTTATTATGGCACCAATAAATTTCATCGCAGTTTGCAAAAAGCCGAAAAGATGGAAACGCTTAGTGGTGATTTAACCAACGGCAGTCATGAAGGTGATATACCATTTGGCACTTCAACTACTATTGCAGAATCGCCAATGAAATTTGGATTGCTTTATGTTGGTACAGATGATGGCAATATTCATATCAGTAAAGATGGGGGCTACAATTTTACAAAGATCAGTACCGGGTTACCAAAAGCTGTACAAGGCTTGTATGTAAGCAGGGTTACTCCGTCAGCTTATAAAGAATCGAGAGTGTATATAACTTTAAACGCTTACCGCAACGATAATTTTAATGCTTATTTATTTGTAAGCGAAGATTTTGGCAGTACATGGATGCAATTGGGTAATGATTTACCCACCGAGCCTTTAAATGTGGTAAAGGAAGACCCTAAAAAAGAAGGCATAATTTATGTTGGCAGTGATAATGGATTGTATGCGTCATTTGATATGGGTAAAACATTTATGACAATGGATAATAATTTACCCCGTGTGCCTGTGCATGATATTGCCATTCAGCAAAGAGAGAATGAACTGGTGGTGGGCACCCATGGCCGCAGCATTTATATAACCAAGCTGGATGCAGTACACAAGGCTTACGAAAAAAAGTGATAGAAATCATTCTTTGTTGTGCCTTATATCATTGCAATCAGTTTATGATGAAAGTAAGTTTATAACATAGTTTAAATCTATTAATCATGAAAAAGATAATCATTGCATTAGATGGCGAACATTTTCCCAAGGGAGCATTTGAATTTGCCAAATACCTGAATGCTAAAAATGAAATTTTACTGGCAGGTGTGTTTTTAAGCCCGGTAGATTACTCAAGGCTTATGGCCTATACCGGAACCGGCGAAGGGATGGCCATTATGCCGGAATGGTTAACGAAAAATGATGATGAGGAAATAATAAACAAAAACATTAAACTGTTTGAAGATGCCTGCATCGCAGATGGAATGCATTACAGGGTGCATAAGGATAATGATCTGATGGCATTATCATCATTGGTGGAAGAAACCCGTTTTGCAGATGTATTATTGGTAAGCAGCGAACTGTTCTTTAAAAATATAGAATCAAAGCAACCCAATTTTTACCTGGAAGAAATATTAAAAAGAGCCGAATGCCCGGTGATGATGATACCGGAGAATTTTACAGAACCTTCGCAAGTGGTATTAAGTTATGATGGTGGTGAGTCCTCCATATTTGCCATCAAACAATTTGCATACCTGTTTCCCGAATTAGTGAATAAAGAAACAATTTTACTTTCTGTTACTGATGATGCTGCAGAAGGATTACCGGAATATAATATGGTGTCGGAATTGCTGGCAAACCATTATCCCAATCTTAAAATAGAAAACATTGCAGTAAAAAATAAACATTTTTTTGTTGACTGGCTAAATGAACAACCTGGCAGCTTTGTGGTAATGGGTGCTTTTTCCAGAGGTTTATTTTCAACATTATTCAGAAAGAGTTTTGCAAAAGATGTAATCCAGGAAGTAAGGATGCCACTCTTTATTTCTCATAAATAAAACCGCATGACTTTAAAAACTGAAAAACATCAGTATTATTTTGAAGTACAGCTTAACTGGCAGGAAGGGCGGAAATGTACTGTTACCGCAAGCGATGTTAAAGACCTGATTAAAGTGGCCACACCTCCTGAATTTTCAGGAGGTGTGCCTGATATGTGGAGCCCGGAACATTTATTTTTAAGTTCGCTCAGCAGCAGCTTTATGACTACCTACCTGTCCATTGCAGAAAAGCAGCTGTTAACTATTGCTCATTTTGAATGCAGCGCCATCGGCCAGATAAATTTAGTGGAAGGGCACCTGGAATTTACAAACGTTAATCTCTTTCCAAAAATTTTTGTAGCCAAAAAAGAAGATGTTGCTAAAGGCAACAACGTATTAATGAAAGCTTACAAACATTGCATCATTGCCAATTCCATCAAACCGCATCTTATTCGCCATGGCGAGGTTATAGCAGATCCACATCCGGTAAAATAACCACAAAGCCAATCATCAAAAAATATCATTCTGCATTAAATAAAAGAAAACAAGTAAGTTTGATTAATTAAAAATGCAGTATGGAGCAGCCGGCAAAATCCGAGATAAAATTTTTACAGGGCCCTCAGAGCAGGTGGGAAGAATTTAAATTTACAATCAAGGTAATGTTTGAATTTATAAAAGGTTTCCGTGCATTGCATTTTGCAGGCCCCTGTGTTACAATTTTTGGATCGGCACGTTTTAAAGACGGGCATCCTTATTACGAAATAACAGAACAACTCAGCGGCAGAATTGCCGAATTAGGTTTTACTATAATGACTGGTGGTGGCCCCGGCATTATGGAAGCTGCAAATAAAGGTGCCAAAGCTGTTGGGGGCAGAAGTGTTGGCTGCAATATTGTATTACCAATGGAACAAAAACCCAATCCTTACCTTGATAAATGGGTAAGCATCCGCTATTTTTTTGTACGCAAAACATTATTGATAAAATATTCTTATGCCTTTGTGGTAATGCCCGGTGGCTTTGGAACATTAGATGAATATTTTGAAGCACTTACCTTAATTCAAACAAAAAAAATAAATGAATTCCCTATAATTATTTTTGATACCACCTTTCATAAAGAATTGGTGGCGCATATTGAAATGATGAAAAGCAAGGGTACCATTTCTGCCGGTGACAGTAATTTTTTCCTGGTAACCGATTCTATTGACGAGGCAGTGGAATATCTTAAACAAAACAGTATAAATAAATTTAACCTTCGCACCGAAAAACCATACAAACCGTTTAAATGGTTGTTTGAAAGCTAAAAAAATAAGTTACCACTTAATATCACCCGGCTCCACTCCTTCCCGGTATTTTTCTGCCAATTCCTGATATTTATCATACTTCCGTTTGATCCAGGTCATTTATATAGCAGATTGTCTTTAGTTATTTTGTACATAAATCAGGAACAATGAAAAACAAATTCGTGATAGGGCTTGAAAAACTTACCCTATACATGAATGAAAATGAAGGATGGCAACAGGTACTTAAGATACAAACAAACGAAATACCAACAATGAAACAAATGCTTACCGAAGTAATAGCTGAGGAGAAGATTATTGGTAAAAATCATTTCGATAAACAACTGGTTGAACAACATAAGCAGATGAAGCAATTAAATGATGAATTGGATGAACAGCAAAAAAGGTTAGCGGTGGATTGCGAAACAAACATGCAATACGATATTGATGCTTTTTGCACACAGGATATTTTGAGGGAGCGTATTAAAGCAATTGAAAAAACATACATCGACCTTAAATGTAATTTCATGAATTATTTATCAATCATTTCTTAATACCATAAAAAAATATTTGCCAAAAAAAGAGTGTTCGATAGTTTCTGTCTAAAAAAGAGAGCCGCTGATAGTCTTATTGGCGGCTGATTTTTAAATTAAATTTCGCTTTATAAAAACAATACCTGCCATACAAACCAAATGCTACCATTGCGGAGAAGCCTGTTCCGATGATATAAAGATCATTGAGGATAAGAATTTCTGTTGCGAAGGTTGCAAACAGGTATACCTGTTACTCAATGAAAATGATCTTTGTGTTTATTATAACTTTGATGAAAGCCCCGGCATTAAAGTAAAAGGCAAATTTGTAAGTGGCCGTTTTGCTTATCTCGATGATGAAGCAATTATTGGTAAACTGGTGCAGTTCAGTAGCGCAACCCAAACCAATGTAACATTTTCCCTGCCACAAATGCATTGTTCTTCCTGCATTTTTTTACTGGAAAACCTGCATCGTATTAACCCGGGTATTATAAAATCACAAACCAATTTTCAACGCAAAGAAGTATTTATAATTTTCGATCCGCAACAGGTTTCTTTACGAAAAGTGGTGGAACTACTTGCCTTTATTGGTTACGAACCTTATATCAGTTTAAAAGATACCACAGCTAAAAATAGCACAGGCTTTAACAGGCAACGTATTTATAAAATAGGCGTGGCAGGTTTTTGCTTTGCCAATATTATGATGCTAAGCTTTCCAGAATACTTTTCTTCGGGAAATATTGAACAACGCGGATTAAAGGAAACTTTTACCTGGCTAAATTTTGGATTATCGTTACCGGTTTTATTTTACAGCGCTTCCGGTTTTTTTATTTCGGCATGGAAAGGTTTTCAACAAAAATTTTTGAATATCGATGCGCCCATTGCACTGGCTATTCTGGTTACCTACATAAGAAGTTATTACGAGATCATTGGCGGCCATGGTGCAGGATATTTAGATTCGGGCACCGGTATTGTATTTTTTATGCTGATAGGCCGCTGGTTCCAGGATAAAACCTACGATTCATTTTCTTTCGACAGGGATTACCGCTCTTATTTTCCTTTGGGTGTAGCAGTAGTTAACAATGGCACAGAAAAAAATATTCCGGTTACGCAATTGCAAAAGGGAAATCACATCATCATCCGTAATGAAGAAATGATACCTGCCGATGCGGTATTAGTTGGCGGCCATGCAAATGTAGATTACAGTTTTGTGAGTGGAGAAAATACGCCGGTACAAAAACAAAAGGGAGAACTGATTTATGCAGGTGGTAAACAAATGGGCAGTGCAATTGAGCTGGAAGTAACAGGTGAAGTCTCTCAAAATTATATTACCCAGCTGTGGAATAACGATATTTTTCATAATAAAAAAAATGAAGAAAAATCTTTTATACATCCATTGAGCCAATATTTTACACTGACATTATTTGCGATTGCTGTAACCACGCTGGTATTTTGGTGGATAAATGATCCGGTAAAAATATTACCTGCAGTATCTTCTGTATTAATTGTGGCATGTCCCTGTTCATTATTGCTTTCGGCCACATTTACCTATGGCAATATGCTTCGCATTTTTGGAAAGAATAAACTATACCTTAAGAACGCCACTGTTATAGAAGCTTTATCAAAAATAAATACTATTGTTTTTGATAAAACAGGAACCATTACCCAAAACAATGCTTCGCTTATAAGCTATGAGGGTACTCCGTTAACAGAAAAGGAATTAATAGCTGTCAAAAGTATTACCAGCCAATCATCGCATCCCTTAAGTAAAATTATTGCTGCATGGTTAAAAATCAGTTCGGAAAAAACATTCCCTGCACAGGAATTTAAAGAATACACCGGAAAAGGGCTTGAGGCAAGGGTGAATAATATTAATGTTAAAATGGGATCTGCCCGTTTTCTCAACCAGTTTAATCCCGGCTTTGTTTCTTACGATACAGGCACTCATGTACATGTAATGATGAATAATGTACACATGGGCCGGTTTAATGTAAGTAACCAATACCGAAATGGAATAAAAGAATTGATCCCTGGTCTGCAAAAAAAGAATTTTGAGCTTTATGTTTTATCAGGAGACAATAATTCTGAGAACGATAACCTTAAAAAAATATTTGGCGATACCACGGCAATGCAATTTCAGCAATCGCCGCAACAGAAGCTGGAGTTTATTAAAACCCTGCAGGAAAACAAAAAAGCAGTATTAATGCTTGGCGATGGCCTGAATGATGCCGGCGCTTTAATGCAAAGTAATGTAGGCATTGCGGTAAGCGATAATACTGCTCAATTTTCCCCGGCCTGCGATGCCATTTTAGATGGCGGTAATGTAAGGCTGCTGAATAAACTTATAGCCTTTGCAAAATCGGGTAAAACCATTGTAACGGCAAGTTTTATTTTATCAATTCTCTATAATATCGTGGGCTTGTCATTTGCAGTACAGGGCATTTTATCTCCCATGGTAGCTGCAATACTGATGCCTTCAAGCAGTATCAGTATTGTATTACTGGTTACTGCATTATCCTCGGTAAGTGCCCGTACAAGGGGTTTATGAATTAAAACTGATAAAAATCATACCCCCTTTTGATGTTTATCAGGCGGAAAATTTATCTATCCGGTTATTTTTGATTCAATTAAAACATTATCCCTTGAGTGCATTATTTATCCTGATAGGCATTAGCATATTAGTAGCCGGCGGTTTTTTAGCAGCTTTTTTATGGAGCGTAAAAACAGGGCAATACGACGATGATTACACACCTTCCGTGCGTATGCTTTTTGATGATACAAAACAAAATCCATCTACAATAACAACCCAAAAATCAACAAAAATTAAAAAATAAACTATGCAGGTAGAAAAATTTTATTACGATAACAAGATCGTTAGAAACTTTGCCTATGCCACCATTTTATGGGGCGCTGTTGGTATGCTTGTAGGCCTGTGGGTCGCATTGCAATTAGTGTTCCCATCATTAAACATCACCCAGTACTTCTCTTTTGGAAGGCTTCGCCCCCTGCACACCAATGCAGTAATTTTTGCATTTGTGGGTAATGGGCTGTTCATGGGAGTATATTATTCTTTACAACGTTTGTGTAAAGCAAGAATGTTCAGCGATAAGTTGAGCAATATACATTTTTGGGGTTGGCAATTAATTATTGTTGCTGCTGCCATTACACTTCCCTTGGGTCTTAGCCAGGGTGCTGAATATGCCGAATTGATCTGGCCAATTGACATTGCTATTACAGTTATCTGGGTAATATTTGGCTGGAACATGTTTGGCACCATCATTAAAAGAAGAGAAAAACATTTGTATGTAGCTATCTGGTTTTATATAGCAACATTTGTTACCGTAGCAGTTTTGCATTTAGTACGTTCCGGTGAGTTGCCTTATACCTGGTTAAAAAGTTACAGCTGGTATGCAGGTGTACAAGACGCTTTGGTACAATGGTGGTATGGCCACAATGCGGTGGCTTTCTTTTTAACTACCCCGTATTTGGGTTTGATGTATTATTTTTTACCAAAAGCGGCCAACCGGCCTGTTTATTCCTACCGCCTTTCCATTATTCACTTTTGGTCTTTGATATTTTTATACATCTGGGCAGGCCCTCATCATTTGTTATATACTGCATTACCAAACTGGGCACAATCACTTGGTGTAGTATTTTCAGTCATGCTTATTTTTCCAAGCTGGGGTGGTATGATCAATGGTTTGCTTACACTTCGTGGTGCATGGGACAGGGTACGTGATGATGTGATCTTAAAATTTATGGTTGTGGCTGTAACCGCTTATGGTATGGCCACATTTGAAGGGCCAATGCTTTCTTTAAAAAGTGTAAGTGCTATAGCACATTATACCGATTGGATCATTGCGCATGTACACGTAGGTGCATTGGGATGGAATGGCATGTTAACTTTTGGTGTATTATACTGGCTTATTCCAAGAATATTTAAAACCGACCTGTATTCTAAAAAGTTAGCTAATAATCATTTTTGGTTAGGCACTTTAGGCATTTTATTCTATGCCATTCCAATGTACTGGGCAGGTTTTCAGCAAAGCTCAATGTGGAAACAATTTACCGAAGCAGGTCAATTAAAATATACTTTTTTAGAAACAGTTACTTACATGCGGCCATTTTACGCCATGCGTTCTTTAGGTGGAACCCTGTATTTAATTGGCGTATGTATAATGGTGTATAATATTTACAAAACTGTAAAAGCAGGAAAATTAGTTGCCAATGAAGAAGCTGAAGCAGCACCACTACAAAAAGAATATGTAAAACATACAGGCGAACACTGGCACAGGTGGATTGAAAGAAAACCCGTACAGTTTATGCTTTTAAGTTTGGTGGTGATATTGATTGGAGGTATAATAGAACTGGTACCAACATTTTTAATAAAAGAAAACGTGCCTACCATTGCAAGTGTAAAACCATATACCCCGTTAGAACTGGAAGGAAGGGATATTTATGTAAGGGAAGGGTGTTATGTATGCCACTCTCAAATGATACGCCCTTTCAGAAGTGAAACGGAACGTTATGGTGAGTATTCCAAAGCAGGGGAATTTGTTTACGATCATCCGTTTCAATGGGGCAGTAAACGTACCGGACCCGATTTGGCGAGAGAAGGGACAGGTAACTTTAAAAAATCCAACGGCTGGCATTTTCGTCATTTCCGTGAGCCCTCTTCTATGAGTGAAGGTTCTGTTATGCCGGCTTATCCTTTTTTACTGGAAAACGATCTGGATATCTCCAATACCGAAGCAAAAATAAATGCCATGAGAACGCTTGGTGTACCTTATGAAAAAGGATACGAAAAAAATGCCGTTGCAGACCTTGTGCAGCAATCGCAGCAAATTTCAACCAGTCTTATAAGTGACAGCATCCGCATTTCTCCCAAAAAAGAAGTGATTGCATTAATTGCATATATACAACGTTTGGGTGTTGATATCAGTAAAAATAAAACAGCCACTACAAATAAATAAGCCATGTATAAATTCATAAAGCAATATGCAGATACAATGACCAATGCAAATATTTATCCCATGATATCATTGTTTATTTTCCTTATTTTTTTCATTGCGCTTTTAGTACTGGTAAAAAAAATGGGGAAAGAAAGGGTAATAGAATTATCTAATCTCCCTTTTGAGAAAGATGAACTGAATAACTCAAACTTATAAATTAAATCAATATGCGTTTTATTCATTTAATAAAGAAAAAAATTGGCCTGACACTTACAGCATTGTTTGTAATAACAACCGCAATGGCGCAGAATGCCCCTGCGGCTGCCGAAAAAACAATTATATCAGGTAACAACCAACTGGCAACACTTTTAGTAGTAATGACAATTGTACTGGCCTTTGTTATCTGGGGACTTGGCCAGGTTTTAGTTGTGCTTAGCAGGCAGGCATTAGATAAAAATAAAACCACTTCCAAAACATTACCAAATGTAATGATCGCTGTATTGCTGTTTGCAGCACAATTTGCCACAGCGCAGGGTCCTGCTAAAGAAGTGGTGAAAGAAATACCAAATTATGGTGGCCTTTCTTCCAATACATTTTACATGTTTGCAGCAGTAATTGCAACAGAAATAATTGCCATTTTATTTTTAACATTTTCCATTCGCAGAATATATGCTGAGCTAATGCCACAAAAAGAATTGGCTGTGGCTAAAACTTCTAAACTAAGAGAATGGTGGGCAGGGCTTGATCAAAAATTATTTACCAAAGCCATACCGATTGAAAGGGAAGCAGATCATTTATTAGATCATAATTATGACGGTATACAGGAATTGGACAACGCCTTGCCACCATGGTGGAAATATGGTTTTTATATTACTATAGTTGTGGCATTTGTTTACCTGTTGAATTTTCATGTTTTCGGTAATGGAAAAAACCCAACACAGGAATATGCCGCCGAAATGGAACAGGCCAGAATTGAAAAGGAAATTTTTGAAGCCAATAACAAAGACAAAATAGATGAGAATAATGTGCCAATGGCAGATGCTGCAGGATTAGCAGGTGCAAAAGAAATTTTTATTACCAAATGCTGGGCCTGCCATGGTAAACTGGGCGAAGGTGGTGCAGGGCCAGACCTTACCGATGATTACTGGTTACATAAAGGTTCCTTAAATGATATTTATAATACCATTAAAGTTGGTTATGCCGATAAGGGAATGCAATCATGGGCTAGTGTTTTTTCTCCTAAAGAAATAAGTTACCTGGCAAGCTATGTAAAAAACTTGCATGGCACTAACCCGCCAAATCCGAAAGCACCACAGGGCGAATTATATTCAGAAACAACAACTGCAGCTGTTGCAGTTGATTCATCAAAAGCGGTACCGGCAGACAGCACAGCAAAAAAAGTGATGGTAATAAATAAAAAAGATTCAGTAAAAAAATAAATATAAGGAGAGATTTAAATGATAGAAATAATTGTACAGGATAAGAAAGGAAGTTTCAGGGATTCCGTTGCCACCATAACAAAGGAGGGAAGCAGGAATTTTATTAATCCTAAAAAACCGAAGGGAAGACTGTATAATTTACGTACCTGGTTCAGTATTTTTTACCTGATTGTTTTTTTTACGCTCCCTTTTATTAAGGTACATGATGAGCCGCTGTTCATGCTGAATGTGCTGGAGCGCAAGTTCATCATTTTTAGTATGATATTCTGGCCACAGGATTTTTTCATTTTCGGTATTGCTATGCTTACGTTTGTGGTATTTGTTATTTTGTTTACGGTAGTGTTTGGCCGCATTTTTTGTGGATGGGCCTGTCCACAAACCATTTTTATGGAAATGGTTTTTCGTAAAATTGAATACTGGATAGATGGTGATTCGACCCAACAAAAGCAATTGAAAGCAATGCCGTGGAATGGGGAAAAAATAAGAAAACGCAGTTTTAAGTTTGTCGTATTTTTTACCCTTTCATTTATAATTGCCAATTTCTTTTTAGCATATCTGGTAAGTATGGATGAGGTATTGGGATATGTGCAAAATCCGGGAGGCCACATCGGCACATTGGTTTCTTTACTCATCTTTACTACTGTATTCTTTTTTGTGTATTGGTGGTTCAGGGAGCAGGCATGTATTGTAGTTTGTCCTTACGGAAGATTACAGGGTGTACTGTTGGATAAAAATTCCATTGTGGTTGCATACGACCGCAAACGTGGCGAGCCAAGGGGTAAATTAAAAAAAGCAGCAGATCATGATTGTAAGTGTGTGGATTGTAAAGAGGATGGCGCCTGCAAAAGTATTGCTGCTAAGTTTGAAGCAACTGCGCCGCAGGAAGATTGTATTGATTGTTTAGCCTGCGTACGTGTTTGCCCTACTGGTATTGATATAAGAAATGGTACACAATTGGAATGTGTTAACTGCACCGCCTGCATTGATGCCTGTGATGCAATTATGACAAGCATTGAAAAGCCCAAAGGGCTGATAAGGTATGCATCGGAAAACAGTATCGTCAAAAGAGTTACATTAAAATTCACCAGAAGGATAAAGGCATATACAACTGTACTTTGTTTGCTATTATCCTTATTGGTTTTTCTTTTGGTCAGCCGTACAGACCTTGATGCAAGACTGATGCGTACCGCAGGAATGACATACACTTCTTTACCCGATGGACACATCAGTAATTTGTACAACTTAAAGCTGGCCAATAAAACACATAAGGACATTCCTTTTACTTTAAAACTGGAGAATATGAATGGCGAGATCGAGTATGTGGGTAGCAGCAGTATGATTGTAAAAAAAGAAGATTATTCTCACCTGCAGTTTTTTGTAAAGCTAAACCGCAACGATATTAAAGGCTGGAAAACTGAACTGCAGATTGGCATGTATGAGAACGGAGAAAAGATTAAAACCATCACGGCTAAGTTTATTGGCCCTGAAATTTATAACTGATAAATATATTTTATGAACTGGGGATATAAGATACTTATTGTTTACGGCATTTTTGTTGCCGGTATACTATTCATGGTATTTAAATCATCCAGCCAAAAAATGGACCTGGTAACAACTGATTATTATGCCAAAGAATTAAAGTACCAGGAAAAAATTGACGAGGTTAACCGTGTAAATGCTTTATCCGGAAAAATACAATTTGAAATAAAAGGCAACCAGGTGGTCTTACATTTTCCAAAAGATTTTTCAGGTAAAAAAATCAGTGGCAATGCAGTATTGTACTGCCCTTCCAATGAGGATAAAGATCTAAACCAGGATTTTATTGTACAGGATGCTCCATTGGTATTACAACTATCTGCCGGTAATAAAGGGCTATATGAATTGCATATAAGCTGGCAGGCAGATGGGATCAGTTATTATTTTGAACAAAAAATATTTATATGAGCCATCATAAAAAACAGGAACATCAAATAAGGCCTTTTAAAATACTGGCACAAACTGTTGGTTTGCTGGTATCTGGTTTTTTTCTTCTTTTTATTATTGGAGAGGGCATTGCTGATATAGCAAAAAATGAGGGTACTGAATTGCTGTTGTTTATACCATTGATAGCATTGCCCATTGCAGGCTATATAATAACATGGTTTAAAGAATGGCCCGGAGCAATATTGATGATTACAGGTGGAATTATTTTATTGATTTATTTTTTTATAAAAGCTGATATTAAAATGGCCCTGGTTTGCGGACTTCCATTTATAGTGGCAGGTGGTCTATTTCTTTTACATATTAAAAAGCGTAACGAACTAAAAAATAAAAAGTAAACGATGTTTCAATTAATAATTGCTGCATTTACTATGGGGTTGGCAGGAAGCTTTCACTGCGTAGGTATGTGTGGGCCATTGGCTTTATCATTACCCATTAACAATGATAGTTTTTTTTCTAAATTTTCGGGAGCACTATTGTATAATGCAGGCCGTATTGTTACCTATTCAATGTTTGGTTTGGTGTTTGGGTTTATAGGTAAAAGCTTTGCATTGTTTGGTTACCAGCAATGGTTATCGGTAATACTGGGCATAATTATTATTCTTTTTATTGTGCTGCCCAAAAGAGTTACCACTTTTAAAAAGAAAAATTTTGTAATGAATTTTTTTGAGCGACTCCGTTTATCATTAGGCCAGCTTTTTTTTAAGAAAAATTATTCATCATTATTTTCAATAGGGCTTTTAAATGGCCTGCTGCCCTGTGGTTTGGTATATATGGCTGCAGCGGGAGCCGTGGCAACCGGCGATATTACAAACAGTATTTTATTTATGGCATTTTTTGGGTTGGGTACATTGCCCATAATGTGGACTGTGGCATTTTTTGGAAATTATGTAAGCATCGGCATCCGCCAAAAGATACGCAAAGCATATCCTTATCTGATGATGTTGATGGCATGCCTGCTTATTTTAAGGGGAATGGGATTGGGAATACCCTATGTAAGCCCTGAAGCAGTTACAGATAAAAAGGTGATGCAAAACTGTATTGCCATACCTGAAAAAAAATAAACAGCAGGTAAATTTATATTAAGAATGTAGTATAAAAAATATTTTAAATAAACAGGCATAAAACATTATCCATTGTTTGTTAACATGACCAATAATTATTTTTCAAAGTTTGAACAGTACTGCCACGAACATCTTACGTGGGAGCGGATGCTTGACTTTTTTAAACAGGAAAACGCTTTCTTAAAAACACGCCTGTCGCAGGTGGTAGATAAAAAGACCGATAAGGATTTTTTGGCCTATGCCGAGCATTTTCAAAACCAGTTCATCATAAAAGATGAATTTATTGATGAACTCAATCATGATGTGCATGAAATACAGGAAATATGTAAACAGGATATGATTGCGCCCAAAAACGACTATGGCAAAAAAATAGAAACCAGGCACAATAAACTCAGGAACGAAATAGAGTTTTTAGAAAAAAATTTTACACAGTTAAAAAACGAATTCAATAAATATATTCTTTCCGTGTTGCAATAACCGCTTAGCTAATTAAACAATGAAGAAAGTTTTTTTTCATTCAGTATATGTATAGTACCCCCATTAATTTCAATCAGTTTTTCGCTTTTAAAATCGCTTAGTGTACGTATCAGCGACTCTGTAGCTGTACCGGCTATATTCGCAAGGTCTTCCCGGGAAATTTGAATGGAAAAAACAGCATCACTTTCCTTTTTATATTTTTCCTGTAACATCATCAGTGCATCGGCCACCCTTTTTCTTAAAGAATTATAAGCAATAGCCAGTAAGTGCTGTTCCCTTTCCGATACATTTTTTGCCAAAAGTTTAATGAATTTTTTTTGCACTTCGGTATTGGAAAAAATAAGTTTTTCAAAATCTTCTTTAGCAATAACTGAAATCTCAGCATCTTCTATAGCTTCGGCATTTTCTTTATACACTGTTTCTTCCAATAATGCGATATATCCAAAAAAATCGCCTTCACTAAAAAGCCCCACAGTTAATTCCTTACCATCTTCGTTGCTTTTAAAAGTTTTTACCCTGCCTTTTTCCAGGTAAAACAGGCGAACCGGATGATTGCCTTCGGTGTAAATGATCTGCTTCTTTTTATAGTGATTTACGTTTCCGCTTTCGGTAAGGTGTTGCAGTGCGTCTTTACCACTGAATTCATTCAGCATTTCCTGCATGCCTGCTGCATTGGACTGGTACTCTTTTTTTAATAGCTCTGCTTTACGCAACCGGCTTTCAACGGCATTTAATAATTCTATATCATCAAAAGGTTTTGTTATATAATCATCGGCCCCCATTTCCATTCCCTTTCTAAAATCGCCCCTTTCTGCTTTTGCAGTTAAAAAAATAAAAGGTATCCCTGCCAGCTCCTCGTTTTTATGAATCAGGTGCAGCACACCATAACCATCCAGTACCGGCATCATCACATCGCAGATTATAACATCCGGCTTTTTTTGCAGGGCAAGTTCAATACCTTTTTTTCCGTTTTCGGCAGTAGCAACAGTATACCCCGCCAGTTGCAATATCTCTGCGGTATTTTCCCTTATCTCGTCATTATCTTCAATAAGCAGTAAATGCTTCATAATAGAATAGTGTTTTGTATATGCAATAGTTATGCTACCTTAAATGTAATAATAATTTCTGTCCCTCTTTCCAATTCGCTTGTAAATGAGATCTGGCCATTCATCAGCTCGATATATTTACTTACAATATGAAGGCCGAGGCCGGTACCCTGGATATTTGTGGCATTGGTTCCCCGGAAAAAACGTTCGAACAAATGTTCCTGGTCTTCTTTAGAAATTCCGATGCCCCTGTCTTTTACAATAATAGTAATTCTCTTTTGGGTAACGGTACTGTTAATAGTAATGATTCCCCCTTCGGGAGAAAATTTTATAGCGTTGGATAGTAAGTTAAGCAATGCATTCCGCAATAATGAAGGGTCCAGGCAAATTGATTCAGCACCGGTATGAGAAAATACAATCTGTTGCCCCTGCTTTGTAAGGCTTTGCATTTCGTTACAAATACCTGCCAGTAATTCTTTAATATTAAATTCCGAAAAGTGGCTTATAATTTTTCCATCTTCCATTTTACCAATCGATAAAAACTCATTAAGCAGATCTGTAAGGTTATTTACAGAAGATTTTATTCTTTGTATGTGTTTATCCCTGTTTTCCTGCTGTTCGGTTTCGGTATATTTCGCCACTAAGGAGGCTGAAGAAAGAATAGTACTTAATGGTGTACGAAATTCATGAGAAGCCATGGAAACAAAACGGCTTTTCAGGTCGCTCAATTCCTTTTCTTTACTTAATGCTTTGGTTAATTCCTCCTTTGATTGTTGCAATTGCCTTAATGTTTCCTGCAACTGTTTGGTACGCAGTTCTACTTTTAATTCCAGGTCATTATTCAGTTCCTCAATTTTTAAATTGATATCGGCCAGTTGTTCTTTTTGCTGTATAACGGCATTTTCAATTTCCTTACGTTTGGTAATGTCTATAATAAATGCAATGGCAAAATTGCCGTCGTCGGTAGCATAATGGCTTAAACTTATCTCTACCGGAAATTCTGTACCATCTTTTTTTAATGCAAACAGGTCTCTGCCAATTCCCATTGGCCTGCGCTCGGGCTTTTTATTGTAATTTTCCCTCAGCGTAGAATGATGGTGGTGGTAGCGCTGTGGAATCAGCTCCTCTACCTTTTTGCCAACCAGCTCTTCAGCAGCATCATATCCAAACTGAGCCAGCAAAAAATTGTTGGCCAAAATCATCTGCCCTTTTTCATTGGCCACTAATATACCCATAGAAGCATATTGGAATAGTGCTTCAAACTTCTCCTTTTCTTTTAAGAGAACATCTGCTGATGAAAATAATATTGTAGCCATGCAGTAATAGGATTGCCGACTAAAATTACAACAAAGGAAATAGATTGTTGATAATTAATAGTGCCGGTATTACAACTTTACTCAAGATAAGAAATTACATAGTTTTATTTTTGATTTTGATACTAACCATTTAGATTTGGATAATTAATTACAGACTATGGCTGCCGGTAACATTTTATTGATAGATGACGAAGAAAAACTCCGGGGCCTGCTTGCCCGTATCATTACCCTGGAAGGCTTTGCTGTAACAGAAACAGCCACATTAACAGCTGCAACAAAGCTGCTGGAAAAGGAACTGATTGATGTGATATTGTGTGACGTAAAACTGCCCGATGGCAATGGGGTGGATTTTATAAAAGAGGTGAAGCCTAAATATTCGGATACAGAAATCATCTTACTCACAGCTTATGGCAATATTGCCGACGGGGTACAGGCTATGAAAAGCGGAGCCTTTGATTATATTACCAAGGGAGATGATAACGAAAAAATAATTCCCCTGCTTAACCGGGCAATGGAAAAAGTGCAGTTACAAAAACGCATTGCTCAACTGGAACAACAAGTGGGTAAACGATACAATTTTGAAAGTATTTTAGGAACATCCACTATAATAAAAGAAGCCATCAACCTGGCTAAAAAAGTTGCGCCAACAGATGCCACGGTGTTGTTACTGGGAGAAACCGGTACAGGGAAAGAAGTTTTTGCACAAGCCATACACAACAGCAGTAAAAGATCGGGCAAACCTTTTATGGCACTTAATTGCAGTGCATTTGGAAAAGATATTTTAGAGAGTGAAATATTTGGCCATAAGGGTGGTGCATTCACCGGGGCTGTAAAAGATAAAAAAGGATTGATTGAAGAAGCCGATACCGGTACTTTTTTTTTAGATGAGATAGGCGAAATGCATATTGAACTGCAGAGTAAATTATTAAGGGTACTGGAAACAAATGAATTCATCAAGGTAGGCGATACCAAATCCACTAAAGTTTCAGTAAGAATTATTGCTGCCACCAACCGAAACCTGCAACAGGAAGTTGCCGATGGAAAATTCAGAGAAGATCTTTTTTACAGGTTGAATGTATTCACTTTGTCGCTGCCTGCATTACGTGACAGGAAAAAAGATATTCCTGTTTTAGCAAACTATTTTATGCAATTGTTTGCACAAAAAACCAACCAGCGCATTGAAGGAATGACAGCAGGTTTTTTAGAGCATTTACAACAACACAGCTGGAAAGGCAATATCAGGGAATTAAAAAATGTAATGGAACGTGCAGTGATATTAGCTGACAGTACAGAATTAACCATGGATAGTTTGCCGATGGAATTGCAGGTCAATCATCCACAACAACAAAACGGTATCTCAGCATTTGATTTAACCAGCGTGGAAAAACTGCATATTCAACGGGTATTGAATCATACCAAAGGCAATAAAACCGAAACAGCCAAACTGTTGAACATTGGATTAACCACTTTATATAGAAAAATTGAAGAATACGGCATTCAATAAAACCATTTCATTTTGATAATGACCCTTCCAAAACGGAAGGGTTTTTTATTGCCTGTCACTTTCATAAAAAATTTTCTACTCTTCGCAAATGCATAGCTGTGTTGCATTACAGGCCCGTTTATATACTGATTACTTTTTGCGGCATCCCTTTTGGCATGCCTGTACAAAATAAACAATATGCTCACCTTTATTTTAATTATTGCCGGGCTTATTTGCTTTGCCCTCTTTTTTAAAAGCATCGATTTTTTTGATAAAATTTAATTCATCATGACATTATTATTCATCATCTCCATCCTGGTTTTTTGCTACATCTGTTATGTACTGATAAAACCCGAAAAATTTTAAACACAATTATTCAATCATGAACACAGAAATTACAGGTATTGTACTGATGTTTGTTGCCACTGTTGTTTTAGCCATTCCTTTAGGAAGGTATATTGGCAAAGTATATAATGGCAATAAAACCTGGGCCGATGCCATCTTTAATCCTTTAGATAAATTATTTTTTAAAGCTGCCGGTATTAAGCCCGAAAAAGAAATGACCTGGAAGCAACATTTAATAGCGTTGCTTACCATTAACCTCGTTTGGTTTTTATTGGCCATGTTAATATTGATGAACATGAGCTGGCTGCCATTAAATCCGGATGCTAATCCATCCATGGGTGCCGACCTGGCTTTTAATACGGCTATCAGTTTTATATCCAACACCAATTTGCAACACTACTCCGGCGAGAGTGGCGTTTCGTATTTAGGGCAACTGGTATTGATGCTTTTTCAATTCATCAGCGCCGGTGCTGGTATGGCTGCATGCGCCGTGGTGTTTAAAGCCATGAAAGAAAAACATGCAGAAAAGCTGGGTAACTTCTATAATTATTTTATTAAAAGTTGTACACGGATTTTATTACCCATTTCAATAATCGTTGCCATCATTTTATTGTTCGAAGGAACACCCATGACCTTTAAGGGAAAAGACCAGTTTATTTCTTTGCAGGGCGATACAGTGAATGTTAGCCGTGGGCCTTCAGCTGCAATGGTGGCCATTAAACAAATCGGTACAAATGGGGGCGGTTTCTTTGGTGTAAATTCTGCACATCCTTTAGAAAACCCCAACTACTTCACCAATATAGTAGAGAATGTATGCATCATCCTTATCCCTATCGCATTAATATTTGCATTAGGCTATATCTTAAAAAGAAGAAAATTAGCCTGGATGATCTTTGCAATAATGACCATAGGGTTTTTATTGTTGTTATTACCTGCTGTATATTTTGAAATGAAAGGAAATCCTGCTATTGCAAAGATGGGTATCACACAGCATCTCGGCAGTATGGAAGGTAAGGAGGTTCGCTTTGGCCCTGCAGCATCTGCTTACTGGGGAATTACTACAACCGTTACTTCCAACGGGTCTGTAAATGCCATGCACGATAGTTTTACACCACTCACCGGTATGTGTGCCATGTTGGGTATGATGATCAATTCATTTTATGGCGGCGTAGGCGTAGGCTTCTTAAATTTTTACATCTTCATCATCATTGCAGTTTTTATCAGCGGATTGATGGTAGGAAGAACACCGGAATTTTTAGGTAAAAAAATTGAAGCCAAAGAAATGAAAATTGCAGCAATGATCGCATTACTACATCCATTTTTAATATTGGTGGGTACTGCCATCGCATCACATTTATATGCACACAATCCCACGGCGTATGCGGCATGGTTAAATAATCCCGGCAATCATGGCTTTAGCGAAATGTTGTACGAATTCACTTCTTCATCAGCAAATAACGGCAGTGGTTTTGAAGGCCTGGGCGATAATGTACCGTTCTGGAATATTGCCTGCGGGCTGGTAATGGTGATGGGCCGTTTTTTACCCATTATTGGGCCCATAGCCATTGCAGGAATTTTAGCAAAGAAAAAATATATTCCAGAAAGTGCAGGTACATTAAAAACGGATACGTCCACTTTTGGTATTATGGTATTTGCAGTAATATTTATAATAGCAGCATTAAGTTTTTTTCCTGCATTATCATTAGGGCCAATTGCAGAATATTTTGGAATGAAATAATTTTTTTGAACCCGGCATAAAAACCATTATTCAACTTCATTGGCGTCGCACTCTTGTACAGTAACTCTTTATTCAACTTTAATTAAAGCGTATCAGTTTGCGGACAGAGCTAAAAATTAAATAAAATGTTAACAAATAAATCAAATAAACTGTTCGAAAGTGTACTGGTAAAAACGGCGCTTAAACAGGCATTCATCAAACTCAATCCACGCATTATGTTCCGCAACCCGGTAATGTTTACCGTGGAAATTGGAACTGCAGTTATGCTGGGCGTTTGCATCTGGATCGCCGCAGGCGAAACCACACAAGGCAGTTTGATCTACAACATTATTGTAACTGCTGTTTTACTCATCACTTTGCTTTTTGCAAATTTTGCCGAAGCTATTGCCGAAGCAAGGGGCAAGGCGCAGGCAGATTCTTTACGCAAGACAAGAGAAGAAACGCCTGCAAAATGGATACAGATCATTGGCGAAATGTATGTTAACGAAGTAAAAATTGTTCCCTCTTCTCAATTAAGAAAAGGCGATCTCTTTCTTTGCGAAGCAGGTGATATCATTCCAATGGATGGAGAAATTATTGAAGGTATTGCCACCATTGATGAAAGTGCCATCACTGGTGAATCTGCGCCGGTGATAAGAGAAAGCGGCGGAGATAAATCTTCTGTAACCGGTGGTACAAAAGTATTGAGCGATAAAATAAAAGTAATGGTAACCACCGAGCCAGGCGAAAGTTTTTTAGATAAAATGATTGCATTGGTGGAAGGTGCATCAAGGCAAAAAACACCCAATGAAATTGCGTTAACTATTTTGCTGGCAGGTTTTACACTGGTGTTTATTATTGTTTGTGTAACCTTAAAACCATTTGGTGATTATGCCACCACACCCATTACCATTGCAGCATTCATTTCTTTATTTGTTTGTTTGATACCCACCACTATCGGCGGTTTATTATCTGCTATTGGTATTGCAGGTATGGACAGGGCTTTACGTGCCAACGTAATTACTAAAAGTGGTAAGGCAGTTGAAACTGCAGGAGATATTGATACGTTGTTATTGGATAAAACCGGAACCATCACTATTGGTAACAGAAAGGCAACACATTTTTATCCTGCCAATACAGTGGATGAAAAAATATTTATTGAAGCCTGTGCATTGTCTTCTTTGGCAGATGAAACCCCCGAAGGAAAATCGATTATAGAACTGGCAAATTTAAATCCCGGACATTTTAATACCAGCGGTGCAAAGTTTATTGAGTTTACAGCAGAAACAAGAAGCAGTGGTATCGATATGACCAACGGCAGGAAGATCCGTAAAGGCGCTTATGATTCCATAAAAAATATGGTGATAAAAGCTGGTAATAGTTTTCCTGAAGAAACTGCTGAAAAAGTAAAAATTATTTCTTCCAACGGAGGAACACCATTAGTAGTTAGTGAAAATAATATGGTGTTAGGTGTAATTGAATTACAGGATATAATTAAACCCGGTATACAGGAACGTTTTGAACGCCTGCGCAAAATGGGAATAAAAACCGTGATGGTAACCGGCGATAATCCTTTAACTGCAAAATTCATTGCAGAAAAAGCAGGAGTGGACGATTTTATTGCCGAAGCAAAGCCGGAAGATAAAATGGCCTACATTAAAAAAGAACAACAGGAAGGTAAGTTAGTGGCAATGATGGGTGATGGCACCAACGATGCACCAGCACTGGCACAGGCAGATGTTGGAGTGGCAATGAACAGCGGTACTGCTGCTGCAAAAGAAGCCGGCAATATGGTTGATCTGGATAATGACCCTACTAAATTAATAGAGATAGTGGAGATAGGTAAGCAATTATTAATGACAAGAGGAACACTCACCACATTCTCTATAGCCAATGATGTGGCAAAATATTTCGCCATTGTGCCTGCATTATTCATTGCATCTATTCCCTCGTTGCAAGCCATGAATATTATGCGGCTGCATAGCCCCGAGAGTGCGATATTATCTGCCGTTATTTTTAATGCTATCATCATTCCATTATTAATTCCATTGGCATTGCGTGGTGTGGCTTATAAACCCATTGGTGCAAGTGCATTGCTCAGAAGAAATTTACTCATCTATGGTTTGGGTGGTATCATCATCCCCTTCATCGGAATAAAATTAATTGACCTGATCGTATCTATCTGGTTTTAGCCGATTTCCCCTGATGGGGTATTAACAACAATTAAATAAAATAAAATGAAACAACATATTCTTCCCGCCATCCGCCTTACTGTATTTTGCATGCTGTTTTTTTGCGGTGCATACACATTGGTTATTTTAGGTATTGCACAAGCTGCACCAAATAAAGGGCAGGGCGAAACCATTACTGTAAACAATAAAATAGTGGGCTATAAATTAGAAGGGCAATCTTTTACCAATGATAATTATTTCAATGGCCGTCCTTCTGCAGCCGGTTATAATGCAGCCGGTTCTTCCGGTAGTAACAAAGGGCCATCTAATCCTGATTATTTAAAAGATGTACAATCCAGGATAGATAGTTTTTTGGTGCATAATCCAACTATAAAAAAAGAAGCCATCCCATCCGAACTGGTAACCGCATCAGGCAGCGGATTGGATCCTGATATCTCAGTGGAAGGGGCATACGTTCAGGTAGCAAGAATTGCTAAAGCAAGAAATGTAAGTGAAGAAAAAGTAAAGGGTTTAATAGCTGTAAATATTGCAACACCATTAGCAACTTTATTCGGAACTTCAACTGTAAATGTTTTGAAATTAAATATTGAACTGGATAAATTGAGTAAGTAAAATATAATTGTGGAACAACAAAAAGATGCAGAACAGTTTTTAAACCTCATCCGCAAAAGCCGGCGGGGAAAGTTTAAAATTTACATTGGTATGAGTGCCGGTGTGGGTAAAACTTTTCGTATGCTGCAGGAGGCACAAACATTGTTGCGCAATGGTGCAGATGTAAAAATTGGTTATATAGAAACACACAAAAGAAAAGAAACACACGAATTATTAGAAGGCTTGCCCATTATTCCCCGGCGCAAATTATTTTATAGAGGAAAGGAACTGGAAGAATTTGATGTGCAGGCTGTCATCAACCTGCATCCAGAAATTGTGGTGGTGGATGAACTGGCACATACCAATATTGAAGGCAGTAAAAATGAAAAACGCTGGCAGGATGTGATGGAAATTTTAGATGCAGGTATCAATGTCATCAGCGCAGTAAATATTCAGCACATAGAAAGTCTGCATGCCGAGGTAAAAGAAATTACCGGCGTGGATGTAGCGGAAAGAATTCCGGATAGTGTGTTGCAGCAGGCTGACGAAGTGGTAAATATAGATTTAACAGCCGATGAATTGATTACAAGATTAAAAGAAGGAAAAATTTATACAGCAGATAAAATACAAATCTCTCTACAAAATTTTTTTCAAAGCGAAAGGATTTTACAATTAAGGGAACTGGCTTTAAAAGAAGTGGCCAGCCAGGTGGAAAGAAAAATTGAAACCGAATTACCCCGCAATGCACATTTAAAGCAGGAACGTTTTTTAGCCTGCATCAGCAGCAACCATGAAATAGCAAGAAAGGTGATTCGCAAAACGGCAAGGCTGGCATCTTATTATAACAGTAAATGGATTGTGTTGTATGTACAAACACCAAAGGAAGACGGTGATAAGATTGGCCTTGCAGCACAACGTCATTTAATAAATAATTTTAAACTGGCAACCGAACTTGGGGCCGAAGTGATCAAGACCAAACAATCCAATATTGCAAAAGGTATTTTTGAGATCACCGAACAAAAGGGTATTACCACTATTTGTATTGGTAAACCGCACCTGAGCTTATTTAGCGTAATTTTAAGTACAGCAGTATTTAACCAGTTGTTAAATAAATTATCTGCTGCAGATATTGATATTGTAATTTTATCGTAGGGCGTAATGTCATTAATGATCAAAAGCCCTTAATGATTTGGGTATGAAACTGAAAACAAAATTATCGCTGGGGCTCACTTTTTTATTTATTGTGATACTCATATTTGGCATACTCGGTATTTTTTATATCAACCGGCTAAGTAATGATTCAGCCGCCGTGTTGAAGAATAACCATGAGTCGCTGGTGTATTGTAATAATATGCTGAAAGCTTTGGAAGATATTCCCGCTAAACCCGGTGCTGAAAAAATATTTGATACCAATTTAAAAATGCAGGAGGCTAATATTACCGAACCCGGTGAGAAAGAAGCTACAGAAGAATTGCGCAAAAATTTTACCGAACTGGTAAGTAATCCTGCAGACCCTACTAATTACCCGCAATTGCGCCAGTCGTTACAAATCATCAATGATTATAACCAGGTGGCTATTCTGAATAAAAACATGCTGGCAGAAAATAATGCAGAAACAGCAAAGTTCTGGCTCACCATTATTTTTACCGTGCTTATTATTGTAACACTTACTTTTATTTATAATTTTCCCGGCATCATTGCAGATCCTGTAACCAAACTGGCCGATGGTATTAAAGCCATTGCCAATAAAAATTATCAAAAAAGAATTTATCTCGAACGTAAAGATGAATTTGGCGACCTTGCCAATGCATTTAATATAATGGCCGAAAAATTAGATGAATATGAACACAGTAACCTGGCACAGTTACGCTTTGAAAAAAGCAGGATAGAAACTATCATCAACCAAATGAACGATGGTATTATAGGTCTGGATACAAAAATGAATATTCTTTTTTTAAACGCCGTGGCCGAAAAATTATTGGGATTGAAAGAAGCGGATATAATTGGTAAATATGCATCTGATATTGCGCTGCAAAATGATTTAATGCGTAGCCTGTTACAGGGAGATACAAAAAAAGAAATAAAAATCTTTGCAGATAACCAGGAAAGCTATTTTAATAAAGAGATAATTAATGTAACAGCAAACAACGAAGTGATTGGGCAGGTGATAGTGTTACGCAACATTACTCCTTTTTACGAATTGAATGAAGCAAAAACCAATTTTATTGCTACTGTATCGCATGAGTTAAAAACACCTATTGCCTCAATTAAAATGAGTGCAAAGCTTTTGAAAGATAACCGGGTGGGGGAGCTAAATGTTGAACAGCAGGATTTAATTAAAAGTATCAGTGATGATTCGGACAGGCTGTTAAAAATTACCAGCGAATTATTGAATATGAGCCAGGCCGAAACGGGAAATATTCAATTGAAATTAGAACCGGTTGCTGCTGCAGAAATTGTTGAGCAGGCGGTACAGGCAGTACAGTTTCAGGCGCAACAAAAAAAGATCAGCCTGCAAATAGATATACCTGGTCAACTGAAAAAAATAAATGCCGACAGTGAAAAAACAACCTGGGTATTAATTAATTACTTAACCAATGCCATTAAGTATTCTGCTGAAGTATCTGCAATAATAATTACAGTTACCCAAACTGATAAGGCAATACAATTTACAGTTAAAGACAGCGGCAGGGGTATTGATGAAAAATATTTGCCCAAAATATTTGACCGTTATTTTAAAGTACCCGACACACAGGAACGCACAGGAACCGGTTTGGGACTTGCAATTTCACGACAGTTTATAGAAGCGCAAGGTGGTGGTGTATGGGTAGAGAGCAAACCCGGCGAAGGAAGCCTGTTTGGTTTTTGGCTAAGTGTTGCAATTTAAAATGTAAATAGCATGCTAAATTTATTTCTTTTCAACAAAATTTAAGCTTGCTGAATTCATGCAATATCTTAGCCCGGTTGGTTTAGGCCCATCATCAAACACATGGCCCAAATGAGCGCCACACCTGCTGCAGTTTACTTCAGTACGTTCCATGCCATAGCTGTTGTCAATTATTTCTTCTATATTGTTTTTTACAATGGGTTTCCAAAAGCTTGGCCAACCTGTACCGCTTTCAAATTTGGTGGTGGAATTGAATAATTCCTGGTCACAGCAAATACATTTATATATACCTGCTTTATGGTTATCCCAATATTTGCCACTAAAAGCAGCTTCCGTTCCTTTTTTACGGGCAACCTGGTATTGTTCTGCTGTTAACAGCTTGCGCCATTCGGCTTCGGTTTTTATTACAGTATATTTTTTTTGAGCAAATGCACCGGCTGCTGTAATCAGCAAAAAGGCAGCTAATACTAAATGTTTCATAACTTTTTTATTTGAATAAGATACGGAAGATGAATAATCTTGGTTTTTACTGTACTAAACATTTAACAAACCTGTTTGTTTACAAATTTAACTTATAATTTCGCACTAAATTGTAACCTGTAACACGATGGGCATATTAAGACAAATGGCCGAATATCTTTACCTTAAAAAGAAAGATCCCAATGCGCCACGTACACAATGGATGAAATACATGCATGGCATTAACCGGCTTTCGTTAATATTATTTTTAGTGGCCATGATAATTTTGGTAATAAAACTGCTGCGCCGTTAACTGATGAAATTATAAATACTTTTTGCAGCATTGGCAGAAGCAAGGCCACCCCGGCTCAATAAATTTTTCAAACCGGTATAATCATTTTTTAACTGCTCCTGTTTTATTGTGTTGGTTAATAGTAGCTGTAATTCTCTGGTAAGATTTTCAACATTGAGTTCGTCCTGTATCAATTCCTTCACCACTTCTTTATCCATTATTAAATTAACCAGGCAGATGTATTTTATTTTTACCAACCGCTTTGCAATCTGGTAGCTTAGTGAATTGCCTTTATAGCAAACCACTTCCGGCACACCAAACAAAGCAGTTTCCAATGTTGCCGTACCACTTGTTACCAACGCTGCTTTTGATTGTGAGAGTAATTTGTAAGTTTTATTTACTACCGATGACACATTTTTGTACGGCGCTAATAATTCATTATAAAAACTCTCTTCCAGTCCGGGTGCTTTGGCTACTATAAATTGATAATCCGGAAAATATTTAGCTACCTCCAGCATGATGGGTAATTTTTTCAGTATCTCCTGTTTCCTGCTTCCTGGTAATAATGCAATGATGTTAGTTGTTAGATGTTGGTTGTTGGTTGTTGGTTGGGCTTTACTGTCAACTGTCAGCTTAAAACTATCAACTACCTGTACCAATGGATGCCCCACATACTCCACTTCGTAATTCCATTTTTTATAAAAATCTTTTTCAAAAGGTAATATCACCAGCATCTTGTCAACGTTTTCCTTAATGCCTTTTACCCTGTTCTCCTTCCATGCCCAAACCTGCGGAGAGATATAATAAACAATTTTTAACCCCTGTTGCTTTGCCCATTTGGCAATGCGTAAATTAAAGCCGGGGTAATCAATCAAAATCAAAACATCGGGCCTGTTGGCAAGGATATCTTTTTTACACAGATCTATATTTCGGAAAATTGTATGCAGGTTGGTGATCACTTCTACAAAGCCCATAAACGCAAGGTCGCGGTAATGCTTTACCAATGTAGCACCCGCGGCTTCCATTTTCTCGCCGCCCCAGCAACGGATGTTTGCATTTGCATCCAGTGTACGCAATTCTTTTATCAAATTGCTGCCATGTAAATCGCCGCTTGCTTCGCCTGCTATGATGTAATACTGCATAAATGAAAATTACTGGTGCAATTTACCGGATTGTTAAGAAAAATTCATTGCAGACCCTAAGCATATCTTATAATTTATCAATAATTTTATTGTAGTGCTAAAAACAAAAAGCCCCGAAAGCATCCACTCTCAAGGCTTTTAATCTCCAAATCATGCCCGGAAAAATTATTCCTATGTATATGTTTCCGTGCAGTTAAACCAATTTACAGTATAGCTTCTTCCATTCGTGGCAAACCCAATGCAATACTTTCATCAACCTGATCGTAAGTGTTAACACTTGTGCTACCTAAAATAGGTTCTAATAAATTTTGCAGGGCTTTTGTATCCGGTGCTTCCCAAATGCAGACAGCTGATTTGTGAGAAGCAGAGGGTAAAAAGGCATGCACTTTAAATCCTTCAGGGAAAGTTGCTCCTGATTGAACAATAGCCAGAAATTCCTCTGGGTTGGTAATTTGATGTTGAACAATAGCGTACATAACATTACATTTTTAAGTTAAAAAAATTGTTTACAAAAATGTTATGTTTCAGATGATAAGAGAAAAGTTTGGACAGGATGGATATTTAAAGTTACAAACAGTTTTAGATTATTGAAAGGGCTTTTTGTGCACATTTGCAGGAGTTTGCAATAAATAAAAAGCCCTGAAAGTAAAAAACTTTCAGGGCTAAAATTGTGCCCGGGACTGGATTCGAACCAGCACAACCTTGCGGATGCTGCGACCTGAACACAGTGCGTCTACCAATTTCGCCACCCGGGCAACTTATTCCCATCATTCGGAATTCAGGGCTGCAAATGTAAAACCAAAAATCTGTTTTAAAAAACTATATTTCCCGGCTTTTCCATCCCGTCATCACCACACCGGCAATTACCAGTATGGTACCAATTATCTGTGCCGGAAAAGTTTTTTCACCTAAAATAAAATGCGCCTGTATAATGGTGCTTACCGGGCCAATACTTGAAATTATGGCTACATTATTAGAGCCCATCCGCTTTAATCCCCCTGAAATTAAAAACGTAGGAATAACCGTAGCAACAACTGCCAATAAAATACCATACAACCAAAATGTGGTATTTCCTGATTGTATAACCGTAAAATCGCCATTAATAACATAATGCGTTAACACACCCAGCGAAGCAATCGTCATAGCATAAGCCGTAAATTTTGTAGCGCCGATTTGTGGAATCAATTGTCCGCTGCCGGCAATAAAAAAACCATAAGTAAGTGCACATAAAAAAATTAAAAAACTACCCCAATAAAAGTTCGGATTACCTGAATCTATTTTTAATTCACCAAAATACGCAATGGCAATACCGGAGTAGGTAACCAGCAACGCCAGTTTTTGAATACGGGAAATTTTTTGTTTATATACCAGCGAAGTAATTAATACGGTTATGGTGGGGTATAAAAATAATATTAACCGTTCCAGCCCGGCAGAAATATATTGCAGGCCAACAAAGTCTAAAAAACTGCTGACGTAATAACCCATCAAACCCAGCACCAGTAAAAACCACCATTGCTTTGCCGTTAGTTTTTTATTTTCCTGTTTGTTGGTTTTATAAAAAGCCACAATCAAATAAAACGGAAGTGAACAGATCATGCGTACCGCCAGCAAACTCAACGCATCTACTTTAATATCGGCAAAAGCTTTTTTTACTATTACTGCTTTTGTAGAAAACATAATGGCACCAATAAAAGTTATTAAAAACCCGGCGAATGATATTTTTGTTGCAGTGCTTTTACTCATAAAAAAATAAGCCCCGCTTTTATTTACGGGGCTAATAAAAAAAATATAATTCCAATTAACTCCTACGCACTCACATTAAAATCCCTCAGTGCATCATTCAAGCTGGTTTTTAAATCTGTCGATGCTTTACGTTGCCCAATAATCAATGCACACCCCACACCAAACTCCCCTGCCGGGAATTTTTTGGTATAGCTTCCGGGTATCACCACACTTCTTGCAGGTACTCTGCCTTTCATTTCTATAGGTTCGCTGCCGCTTACATCAATAATTTTTGTTGACTGTGTTAATACCACGTTGGCTCCCAACACCGCTTCTTTTTCAACGATCACGCCTTCCACTACAATGCAACGGCTGCCAATAAAACAACCATCTTCAATAATAACAGGGCTTGCCTGTAAAGGCTCCAATACGCCACCAATGCCTACACCACCACTTAAATGCACACCTTTACCAATCTGTGCACAGCTGCCTACGGTTGCCCAGGTATCTACCATGGTGCCTTCATCTACATAGGCTCCGATATTTACATAGCTTGGCATTAGCACCACATTCTTTGCTAAATAAGCACCATACCTTGCCACTGCATGCGGCACTGCCCTTACACCTAAACCTGCATAATCACTTTTCAATTTCATTTTATCATAAAATTCAAAGGGCGGCAATGTGTAAGTCTCCATTTGCTGTATACCAAAGTACATCAGTATGGCCTGCTTTACCCATTCATTCACCTGCCATCCGCCTTCTGTTGGCGATGCGGTACGCAACCTGCCTTTATCCACTTCTTCAATTACGGCTCGTACGGCATCTGAGTATTTGGTGTCTTTCAATAATTCCCTGTTACTCCAGGCTTCCAGTATCAATCCTTTCATTTGTAAAATTTTTGCAAACATAATAAATAAAATAGTTGATTTTTGTAACGGGCATAAATACTACTATTTAGCTGCATTGGCGTCGCACACTTGTACAGAATAGCTTTATTCAACATATAACCTGCCGCACATTGCTGAATAGTTTATATAAAACACATTGAAACAAACACAAAACATATTAATCCGCTTACCCAACTGGCTGGGAGATATGGTAATGAGCACGGCATTTATAAAAGCTGTACAACAACAATATTCCGATGCAGTCATTGATGTTATTGTAAAAAGAGGGATTGATTTTTTATTGGACTATTTTCCAAAACATAATCAGCTTTTTATTTTTGATAAAGAAGTTTATAAAGGAATAAGTGGCGCTTTTAAATTTGGCAAACAGCTGAGGCAGCAAAAGCGATATGATATTTTCTTTTGCCTGCCCGATTCTTTATCATCGGCAGTAATGGCTTTTGGGATTGATGCAACCAAAACAGTTGGTTATAAAAAAGAACTGCGATCTGTTCTGCTAACAAATTCTTATCAAAAGAAAAAAAACATACATAGGGTTGAAGAGTATCTTGATCTATTACAGCAATTTATTAAAACTGAAATTACAATTCCATCTGTAGAATTAAATACCAAAAAAATAGAAAAGAAAAATGCAGTTCTTGTAAATATCAATTCCGAAGCAAGTTCAAGAAGACTGCCAATTGGGAAATCGGTGAGTATTATCAATAACTTAAGAAAACAAATTACTGAAGAAATAATATTAGTTGGCAGCTCAAAAGAAAAAACATTTGTAGATGAAGTGTATGAATTATTGAATGATAAAAATAATATTACCAACACTGCCGGAAAAACCAATTTGCCAGAACTAATAAATTTATTAGGCAGTTGCCCGGTTATGCTTACCACTGACAGTGGTCCTGCACATGTTGCCAATGCATTAGGTACATATACTGTGGTTTTATTTGGTGCCGGCAACGAAAATAATACAGCACCATATAACAAAACTAACCGCAGCATAATCCGTCTTGGAGAATTAACCTGCGAACCTTGTGTAAGCAACACCTGTAAATTGTATGAAACCCCAAAGTGTTTGTTGTTGCTTGATGAAAACATAATTGTACAAGAGGTTATTGCTGCACTAAAAATAAAACAGATCAGCTGATGCCTTTTACAAAAGATATTGAAGCCTGCATAAAAGTGTTGCAAAATGGTGGGCTCATCCTCTACCCCACAGATACTATTTGGGGTATCGGTTGCGATGCCACCAATGAAGATGCGGTAGCTAAAATATATAAATTAAAAAAACGTGCCGACGAAAAAAGCATGATCGTTTTGCTGGCAGCTGAAAAAGATTTATTGCAATATGTTACACAACCACCGCCAGATATTTTTGATTACTTAAAAGAAGTAAGTAAGCCAACAACCGTAATTTATGAAAGCGCAATAAATTTAGCCGATAATCTCATTAACAAAGATGGCAGTATTGCCATACGCATTGTAAAAGATGAATTTTGTAAACAACTGATCAAACGTTTTAGAAAACCAATAGTGTCAACATCTGCTAATATCAGCAGCTTTGCTTCTCCCTTAAACTTTAATGCCATAGATACTGCAATAAAAAACGGTGTTGACTATATTGTTCAACACCGCCGTGATGATGTAACACCAACCACACCATCAACTATTGTAAAATGGAACGCAGATGGCTCTCTCCATATTCTGCGTTCCTGAAAAATTATAAAGCAAGACCTACACCCAACTGAATGCTCTGGTTGGTCCACTTATCTTTATTGTCAATATCATTTATATTATTCAGGCCAATGGCGTAACGGCCATATACTCTGAAATGAGAAAGTTTTAACTGTATGCCACCTAACATGCTCAGGTCACCTCCTTTAAAAGCATTTTTACCATTTTCTACAAGGGTAGTACTCTTATTAAGCAACACACCAAATTGCGGACCCACCTGGAGGGCCAGGAGATTACCAACGTTATAATTCAATAATAAAGGGATACTTAAATATTGAAGTTGAACGCTGCTGATTTTATTAAATTTGTATATATCACTGAAGTTAGCGGAGCTGTCAACATTAACCTGGTTAAATAAAACCTCTGGCTGTATAGCAAACTTTTTACCTATCCCAATGGTGGCAAAGCCCCCTATATGATAACCATAAGTAAATTGATCTTTAAAAGTTTGTCCGCTTATTTTGTTGATTGTGGCACCGCCTTTTGCACCAATTTTAAAACTTTGTGAAAATGCAGTAAAACTGATTATGCTGATTACAGCAGTTAATAAAAGCTTTGTTTTCATGATTAAATGATTTAGTTATCTCCTTAACATTCAAGTAATATGCCAACGCCATGTCGAGTTATCTAATGTTTTGTTAAGACAGTCTTTAAAATGTAAACCCTGTTGTTACAGAGAAGATGGTACTCAATCTTTGAGAGGTTGTTTCGGGCAGATAATAATCTAAATACAAATTGGGTTGTAAAAAGAATTTACCAATTCTATATGTAAGATCAAATGATGCTGCAACAGATTGCACCTGGAATTTATTATTGGATTCTACTTTTTTAATGGTGCTGAGTTTACTTATCCGGTCGAATATTTTATTGGTATGTGTTTGTGTAAGTTTATCGCTTCCAAAGTTTACAATCAATGACGGTATAAAATCCATTTCATCATTTTTTGAAAAAACAGTATAAAAACTAAAATCGTGTTCAACACTGGCCGAAGCTGAAAAATAGCTGGCTTTATTATTGGTAGAATCCATTGTAAAGATTGTAGTATCACCCCTTGGATTTAAAGGGCGCCTTAAAACAAAACTTGCCGGGCTGGCTTCCTTATATGTTCCGTTAGAATAACCCAGAGCCAGGCCAGGTTGTAAAACACCCTTCGATTTTTTTAAATATCCATAAAAATCATTTTGGTATAATGACTTGCTGTTGTATTTATTTTTATCGCTCAAAAAGCGGGTATAAGAAATACCTGCCTTCACATCATCGCCATAATAATCATAAGCTGTACTGAGACCGGTTTGGTATAATTCTAATGTATTATTGGAAGTACCATTTGTTAAAAAGCCCGTTATGCCAAAACTAAATCCTGTTTTAGTACGATACAAAACCGAAGGCATAAAAATCAACTGGTTGGTAACCCCTGTTGCATTGGCAGCTTTGTTATCAGTACTAAAAGCGCCGTTACCAATCCCAATACTTATATCCACAGCATTCTTTACCCCATCTTTCATCAATTTTAAAAATTCATCATTTTTCATCATCGAATCCAAAGACGCTTTGTCTTTTTGAGAAAGCGTATCAGTTTGTGCTACAACAAATTCAGTTGAAATTGAAAATGCCAACAGAAGCAGATAAAATTTTTGCATACAATCCAGTGAGGTTTATATAGACCGGGTAATTTAAATAAGGTTTAAAGCTGTAAAAGGCTATTAATAAACGTAAAGTTGCATATTAAAATTGTTATAGCCAATAAAACCCTTACCTTTGCGCCCATTAATTATTTAACTGAGAATTACATGACATGCTCAGTTGCTGTTGAAACAGGTTTACTACAATCAGTTTTCGTTACACACTAACAACCTCTGCAGGTTCCGGTAGATACCGGGCAAAAACCAACAGGGTTTTCCAACGGCCAAAGCATGACACCCCGATAATACTGAGCTTGTCGAAGTATCGGGAAATTACATGTGGCTATCACAAAACAAATTTACATGAATGCATTTGAAGCCCTGGGCTTAAACGAACAATTAGTTAACGCTGTAACCGACATGGGTTTTGAAACCCCTTCGGAAATTCAGCAAAAAGCAATACCGGTATTATTATCAGGTACAACAGATTTTATTGGCCTGGCCCAAACCGGTACAGGAAAAACAGCTGCTTTTGGTTTACCATTATTACAATTAATAGACCCAACCGAAAGGCATGCACAGGCTTTAATTGTTTGCCCAACCAGGGAACTGTGTTTGCAAATAACCAACGACCTGGAAAAATTTAAAAAACACAGTAAAAATATTTTCACCGAAGCAGTATATGGTGGCGCATCAATCATGATGCAGATACGTAACCTTAAAAAAGGTGTACAGATTGTTGTGGCAACACCGGGAAGATTAATTGACCTTATTGAAAGAAAAGCCATTGACCTGCAAAAAGTAAAATATGTAGTACTGGATGAGGCAGATGAAATGCTGAACATGGGTTTTAGAGATGATATAGATTTTGTTTTGAAGAATACCATCAACAGGGAAAGTACCTGGTTATTCAGTGCTACGATGCCGCCTGAAGTAAGGGCCATTTCTAAAAACTACATGAAAAATCATAAAGAAGTTACTGTAGGTAAAAAGAATAGCAGTAATGCAAATATTGATCACCAGTTTTTTGTAGTATCGGCGCAATACCGTTATGAAGCTTTAAAAAGATTGATTGATTTTAATCCGGGTATGTATGGCATCATCTTTACCCGTACCAAAGCCGATGCACAGGAAGTAAGCGAAAGATTAGCCAAGGCAGGTTATGATATTGAAGCATTACATGGCGATCTTACACAACAACAAAGGGATAAAGTGATGGGGCGTTTCCGCTCTAAAAGTTTGCAGTTATTGATTGCAACTGATGTTGCTGCAAGAGGTATAGATGTTGATGGCGTTACACACGTTATTAATTTTGAATTGCCCGATGATATGGAAGTGTACACCCACAGAAGTGGCCGTACCGGACGTGCTGGTAAAACAGGTATTTGTTTATCTATCTGCCACAGTAAGGAAACTTATAAGATAAGGTCATTGGAAAAAATGACAGCTGCACAGTTTCATAAAGTAGATGTACCATCGGGTAAAGATGTTTGCCGCAAACAGTTTTTCCATTTTATGGATACACTTATGCAGGCAGATGTAAGCCATGGCGATTATGAAACATACATGCCTGATCTGATGGAAAAATTTGCCGGCGTCACAAAAGAAGAAGTACTGCAACGTGTGGCCGCTTTGGAATTTAGTCATTTTTTAAAATATTATGAGCATGCGGAAGACCTTAACCGCAATGATATAAGGGATAAAAGAGTTAGCAGAGATAATACACAGGGCGATTATGGAAGCAGCAGAAGTGAACGCAGCCATTCGGGAAACCGTAACAGTGGCTATACCAGGTTATTCATAAATCTTGGCACAAAAGATGGTTTTTATAAAGCCAGTTTTTTACAGTTCATTCTAGATGAAAGTAATTTAAAGAAAGAAGTACTGGGTAAGATTGATATGAGAGATATGAACAGCTGGATTGAAATTGACAATGCTGAGGCTGCTACAATGATTAAAGCAATTGATGGCAAACGCTATAACAACCGTACTGTACGTATGAATGAAGCAGATGGCGGCTTTAAACGCCCCAATGATGAAGGCGGCACTGGTAATGGTGGCGGAAGAGAAAGAAAAAGAATTTATGCTCCAAAAGAAAGGAGAAGTTTTAGATAATATTTTAATTTATTAATTAAGTCCCGGAAATAAAATGAGCAATCAATTTTATTTCCGGGACTTTTTTTTGCACAACTACTGTATTTTAAATACACTTTTTCCTGCATAATACAAAGAGATTATAACAAGCGCATATAAGCAACTGCCGATGGCTGCTATAATAATATCATCAAAACTTTGATGCATTTTGTCGATAACCAGGCGCAAGGTAAAAATGATAAATGCCAATACCATTAAGCTGATCCAATAAACATAAGGGTTGTTTATCTTTTTAACATCACTCCCTTTTTTCATTTTTAAAACAAACCATAATATATATAAACCGCCTGCCAAAGAAGTAAGTATCTGCAACACAAAATATACTGGCAAAGGATACCATATTATAACAATTTCATAATAAAAAAAAGCATTCGGCCTAACAAAAGCTCCATCTGCATGTGTAAAAGCATCTAAAAAAATATGAGAGCCAATACCAAACAAAACAGATAAAAAGAATTGAACTGTATGTTGCTTAAAATAATTTTTCCAGTTGAAAGAAATAAACGTTGTAAACCTTAGCCTTAAAAACTTTGGCAGGTGAACTATCAATACATTTTTTATCAAAAGGTGAAATAAAAAACAGAGCAGTATTGCAAAAGGAATATCAAACACAAATATACCTGCCCAGGTATGGCCAAACCATTCCGTCTCTTTTAATTTTATGAGAAATTCAAAATCGGGCACAATACTGCCAACAACAAGCCCCGTTACTGACAATGAAACCTTTTTTAATTTACAAAAAGGTAATACAATGGCCGGATGTGAAAATGTAAAAGGCATATTACAAAAAAAAAATTAATTAAACCTACTTAACCCTTTTGTATCTGCAAAAATTATATTTGCTGCTATAGAAACATATTTTTGGGAGCTTTGTAACAGAGGAGCATTAAAATCATATTTTAAAATGATAAAACTCCTTTATTAAAATTTTGAAAAGACGTTATTTTGCTGTAAATAAAAAACAATAAATGATTCATCCATTCAATTACGTGCCTGCTGCTGAGGCGCTATCGATAATTAAAAGCGGGCAAAGGGTTTTTATTCATGGTGGTGTATGTACCCCAACTTATCTTTTAAAAGAACTGGCTAAAGAAAGTGACCGGCTGAAAGATGTGGAATTGGTTTCTATTACTTTAAAAGGCGATGTTGAAGTAGCCAAACCTGAATACCAGTCTTCTTTTCATATTAATTCACTATTTGTATCTACTCCAATAAGGCAGGCAGTAGCAGAAGGCCGTGCCGATTTTGTACCGGTTTTTTTAAGCGATATACCGGATTTATTCAAACGTAATATCCTAGAAATTGATATTGCCATTGTACAGGTATCTCCGCCTGATATACATGGCTACTGTACGTTAAGCCTTTCTATAGATATTGCCCGGTCGGCAGTAAATAATGCCAAAAAAATTATTGCATTAATCAACCCACGCCTGCCCCGTACACATGGTGATGGCATGATACATACTGACCGGTTTGCAAAAATGGTATTTTACCCGGCAGAATTACATGAGGAATTTTATGGTGATAAGATGGGTGATACAGAAATGACCATTGGTAAAAATGTAGCTGAAATGATTGATGATGGCAGCACTTTACAAATGGGTATTGGTACTATTCCCGATGCTGTATTAAAATATTTAACCGGGCATAAAAACCTGGGTATACATACCGAAATGCTGAGTGATGGAATTATTACGCTGGTGGAAAAAGATATCATCAACAATAGATGTAAAAGTATTCATCCCAACAAATCTGTTACCTCTTTTGCATTGGGAAGCCGGAAATTGTATGATTACGTAAACGACAATCCTTCCTTTGCATTTTTAGATATTGATTATGTAAACGATCCGCATGTAATACGCCGCAATCCAAAAGTGATTGCTATTAACAGCGCAATTGAAGTGGATTTAACCGGCCAGGTATGTGCAGATAGTATTGGTGAATTACAATATAGCGGCATAGGCGGACAAATGGATTTTATGCGTGGGGCTGCATTAAGTGATGGGGGAAAACCCATTATTGCATTAAACAGCCGTACTGCAAAAGGTTTTCCCCGTATTGTTCCAAATTTAAAACAGGGTGCTGGCGTTGTAACCACAAGAGGGCACGTACATTATGTTGTAACAGAATACGGCTCTGCATTTTTATTTGGAAAAAACCTGCGCCAGCGTGCCAAAGCTTTAATTGATATTGCCCACCCTGATGACAGGGAAGCACTAACAAAATATTGCTACGAAAGATTTAAAATATTTTTAGCAGATTAATTATATAATTATGGGTAATGACCTGATGGCGTATATAGAACGGCTTGAATTAATGGCTTTTTTTTCGGGGTATCCGCTTATTTATACTATTGTTCAGGTCATTGCAGGTGAGCAGCGTAAAAAAACAACTGCCCGGGTAAGCAGATTGGTTAAGTTATTGCCATTTGCCTATGCGTTTACAGGTACCTTGTTCATTGGCTTGATATTAAAAGATATGTCTCCTGATTTTTCTGCAAAAAATATTGCAGCACAATTCCAGTTTTCCTATTTAAAAATATGGGGGATGCTTTCCATTTTATTCTGGATTCCTGCATTCAGTAGAAAACCTGTTTTCACCCTGCTGCATAGTTTAGTATTTTTTTCTCTGCTGTTAAAAGATCTCTTTATGCACATGACTTCTTCCATCGGCAACGACATGATTAAAAATGATATGAAAATTTACACTGACAGCCTTCTGCTCAATTCAGGTACCTTAGTAATTGTAATAATTATAAATTTTATTTTACTTCGCATCCGGCATAATAAAATTTCTTCTAAATAATTTATTCCTGCAAAGTACATTCCTGATTTTTTATTTTCAGTAATCATATCCTGATTATTATGTCAATCTGAATGTTATATTTTTTAGCCATTATGATGATATAACTCATATTTTTTTGTGAGGTACCTCATATAAATACACTATTTGCCAGAGTAGGTTTGCACTATTAAATAATTTCTCACTTTAAAAATTTTTTTATGAAACTGCTAAATAATAAAACATTTCTGATGCTGCTGGTTATTTTAAGCGGCTACGGATATTTTGTTAGTTGTACACACGACAACACATTGCCGCCTGCGCCGGCATCAATATCTCACAAATTCACTACCGGCACTAATATTCATCTGCCTGGAAATATGACTTTCGGTAATCCGGCTGAATGGAAACTGGATAAGGTGCACTCCAGTACTTTATGGCAAACCAGTTATGTTGGAGCCGCAGGGTTATTAACAGGCCGCTTTAACCAATTTGGTATGCATGATGTTGTTGATGCTGAAATGCAGAATTATGTAACTACAGGACAGCCGTTGAAAGATACTTCCTGGGCATTTTATGAAAATAATCCCGGTAAAACCTATTTCAACGGGTATGTACAAATAAATCAATCTAACACTGGAGAACCAGGAAGAGATGCAGGTTGTAATCTCTCAGGTATGGGTACTGTTCCCATTGTAGCAGGAACTCAAAACCTTATTGTTACCAATCTTGCCAAAATTAAAACCACTAAAGTTGAATTTGATGAAACAAGTGGTGATTACATTGCCACATTTAACCTGACCTGGCAAGGTAAATTAGCTGCTCCACTCACTAAGTCAATTGTTGGCAAATTAAAATATATCAAAAAATCAACCATTGCAGCTGCATCTCCTTACGATGTATTTGGTTTGCAATTAAGCTTTCAATTCAATTGCAGGGATTTTGGTATTATAAGTACCAGTATTGGAGATAAAATTGAGATGGAGTGCAACATGAATTTCAACAATAAATAATCACCCAAAAAATAAATTATCATGAAACGATTATTAATATATGTAGGGGTGATATTCGCAATAAGCTTTGGTATAACCGGTTGCTATAAGGATGTAATTCTTCCTGATGCTGCTGTTGACCCCGATGGCCCTCCACAGGCAGTAAGTTTTAAAACCGATCTGGCTCCATTATTTAATACAAAATGTGCTGTGGCCGGATGCCATGTTTCCGATGCCCATAAACCTTATATGCTCACAGATATATCATATATACAGGTGGTGAATAATGGCTATGTAAATACCAGTATTCCCAAACAAAGTATTTTGTATCTAAAGATAAATGGAGAAATGAAAGAATACATTCCTTCTGCTTCAGACAGGCAAAAAGTATATGACTGGATAAGAAACGGTGCACCGAATAATTAAGTGATCTTAAAAAATTAATCAAATGAAAAGAAGTATAAATAAAATAAAAAAAGGGCTGGCCTTCCCTGCTTATTTTGTCGTTTGCCTGTTCTTGCTCAATAATACAGGTTACGCACAGAATGACAGTGCTGCAGTTGCTGAAGCAGCCACACCAGGAAAAATAAAACCTGTGAAAAATACTTTCCAGAGTGTGTGGATCATCGATAATCAAACCGTAATGGTTCCTGTAAAAGGGACAATGGAAATGGATATCCAACACCGCTTTGGTGTAATAAATAATGGATACCAGGATTTCTGGGGATTTTTTGCCCCTTCCAATATTCGGTTGGCTATGAGTTATGCCCCTGTAAAAAAACTCTTTGTGGGTATTGGTATAACCAAAGGCAATATGTTGCTGGATGGAAATGCAAAATATTCAATTATTTCACAAACAAAAGGTAAATACCCTGTAAGTGTAAGTTATTATACCAATTTGGGTTATGATACCAGGAAGGATGACGATGGCAGCCTGTTTAAATTTACAAGCCAGCGTTTTTCTTTTTTCCACCAGTTGATAATTGCCCGCAAGGTTACCAATAAACTTTCCCTGCAGGTAGCGCCAAGTATTTCGCACCAGAATAGTGTAGATGGATATTTTACAAAAAATGACAGCACCGGTACAGAGATATTCAGGTATATGAAAAACAATCATTTTGCCATTGCTTTTTCCGGAAGGTATAAATTAACCAATGTTACTTCATTAATGATAAACTACGATCAGCCGCTTACAAAACATGCAACCAATAATCCTGATCCCAATCTGTCATTTGGTGTGGAATTTAATACCAGCAGCCACTCCTTCCAGTTATTTTTTGGCAATTATTATTACCTGAATCCGCAAAGAAATAACCTGTTTAATTCAAACAGTCCCTTTGCTTACGATGAACCAACAAAAACACATAAAACTGCCCGGTTTGATGATAACCCCAATACACCCCATGATGAAAGCACAAGGGTTAAAGGTGGAAGGTTCATTATTGGATTTAACATAACAAGATTGTGGAATTATTAATACTATGATTAAACCAGTCTATAAAATGGTATAATAGCAGTTTGGTGATGAAGAGCTTTTAATTAAATTTAATTTAATTAATGGCTCTTTTTTTAATTTTTATAGCAGCTAAGGTGCTGTTATTTTTATACCCAACAGCAAATAAAATAAATCTTTAGTTTTAGATTTACATTCCTCAATTAAGAAGCGATGAAGAAAGCTAATTTATACAAACCAATTATCAGTATCAGCCTGGCTATTTTTTTGACACAGCTGTTTTTTGCCTGTACCGGCACCGGTGAAAAAAAGAGTACTGATCTGCAAAAAATAATTCCTGGTACAAAAATTTTGTCAAAACCTCCTTCTTCCTTTTCCGATACATTGATGATTGCCACACCGGCTGCAGTATTTTATAATCCCGACTCTCTTCAATTGGAAAAAATAAAATCTATTTATAATAAAAATGTATTTGAAAGCGTGACGCATGAGTCTTTTTATCAAATGAAAAATGCAAGACTGGTACTAAAAAAATACTGGCCCCAAATACAGGTAATAGAAACATCTAAAGTAAGGTACCTGCAGTTTATAAAGAAAGATAAAAGCAAAATGATTATAGACCTTAACACAAAAAATGATATAAGCGGTATTTTTTTATTTGATACTAAAAAAGATCCTGAACTGATAGACATGATGAATATAGATACCGCACTGGGATTTTATTTTAAAAAGTAACTCTGCAATCCTTAACAAACACCCGGTTCTATTTACTACCTACATTGAATTAGTAAAATCAATTTTTAATAATTAATCTGTTATTCCCTTAAGCAGGTGTGTTAATCCAGGTTAGTTGTAATACTGTACAGGCACAAAAAATAAAGTTGTTTCAAAAATCTTTTTTTTCATTATTGCAGGTTAAAAAGACTGGATAAAAAATTATTGCTTTCTTTTAAAAACCTAATGTTACTGTTAAAGAAACATTTTAAATTGATATTCAATACTGATTTGGGAGGCAGGTGAAGCTAAAAAGGTCTTTGGGGAATCTTTACCCAAATTAATATCGATACTAAAGAATAAAACCGGAATCTTCCCATAAAAAGAAGCATAGATAATACGGGCATACAAAGGCTGGCAATACTCCCTTGCTAAACAGAAGATAATGTTCATCCACTCCATTCAATTTATGATATATCTCAGTTTTTAGCTTGACAATTGTCATCGTATTGTCACTTATGGATAAATATCTTGTGTTATGTTTTTTGAACAAGCCCTTTACAAAATTTATAAAATGAAAAAAATGAAATACTTAAAAACAAAATACGTTTGGGTTATAACAACCCTTGTATTAGCAATTGGTTATGTAGTTAGTTGTACTAAAGACG